>JAAELQ010000062.1 GCA_024226515.1 bacterium | reverse complement strand
CGCCGGCAACGCCACCCGGCAGCAAGTCCACGAGCTGGATCCGTTGGGCGGGGAGACCCTGGTGGTGCACACGGCGACGTTCGACGCCCTCGGCCGCCGGTCGACGACCAGCGACGCTTTCGAGAACACCTACGAGTTCCGCTACGACGCGCGCAACCAGCCGACTCTGGTCACCGATCCCGAGGGCTACGAGACGTCCTATGCCTACGACGGGCTCGATCGCCGCACGCAGGAGCTCAAGCCGAACGAGATCAAGGTCGAGTATGAGTACGACAAGAGCTCGCGCCTGACCGAATACCTGGACGCCCGGGACAACGCCACGCGCTGGGCCTACGACGGGGTGAATCGCCGGACCCTGGTGACCTATCCCGACTCCCACGTCGAGCGCTACGAATACGACGCCGCCCATAACCTGCGCCGTCGGGTGGACCAGAACGGCCAGACGATCACGCAGGAGTTCGATCTGGCCAATCGGATGATCAGCCGCTCGGCGAGTGCGGTTGCCGGCGGCGAGACCCCGGACGAAGAGACCTACGCCTACGACGGCCTCGATCGGCTGACCCGGGCGCAATCGGG
>JAAELQ010000061.1 GCA_024226515.1 bacterium | reverse complement strand
GGAAGACATCACGGACGAACCGCTCACGATTCGCGAAGTCTGTCAGGCGACAGGAATGAGCTGGCGCACTCTGAACTACGCCTTCCGCGAGTACTTCGGCATCAGCCCAAAGACCTACCTGACGGCGATCAGGCTGCATCGAGTCCGGACGCATCTCCTGCGGCCGGATCCGTCAACGACCGTTGCACACGTGGCCAACAGACAGGGCTTCTGGCACATGGGGCAGCTTGCTGCCGACTACCGTCGGCAATTCGGCGAGCTTCCCTCAGTGACCATGAAACGCGGTCGTCGTCGATAGGAGTGACTGGCGAGGAAGGCCTCGTCGACGAGGATCGTGGGGTCAACCCTCAGCTTGAACTTGTCAGGTTCCTTCGCAGGGTCATCGCCGCGCCGATCTGCCGAGATCGCCGAGCACGCCGGCGCGAGATCGGTCCCCAGTGCTCCCCCTTGTGCATACATGCTGCATACGCGGCTGCGCGTGAGATCTGCAACTGATTGCTTGACAGATGATTATACGAATCGGTCACCTTCCTTCGGGACGAAGAGGCCGCAGGTTCAAATCCTGTCACCCCGACTTCAGAGAAGACGCCCGGCCCTGAGGTCGGGCGTTTTCCTTGGGGCTGAGGGGAGAGGCTCATCGAGGCTGGCCCCCGGCGATCAAGCCCTCGACCACTTCCAGATCCAGTTCGAGGTGACGCCGAACGAGTTCGAGCGCTGCCCCCGCCAGATCCGCGTGGCCCGGTATCGCAGCGAGACCGTCGAGCCCCTCGCGCAGTTCCTCGCGGCACGCCTCGAGCACGGCCACGGCGTCGTCGGCCGGCAGCTCATCGAGATGCGCAACGATGACGGCCAGCGGCACCATCGTGCTCACCGACGCCTCCGCGCTGGCGCGGACCAGGTCGGCAAGCGCCCTCTTCCCGCTCTTCGTCGCGCGGTAGACGTGGCGCTCCGGATGCGCGGAGTCCCTTTCCGTTCGACATGTCACGAGCCCACGCTCCTGCAGCCGGTTCAGCAGGGCGTAGATGGTGGGTCGCTTGAGGCCGAGCCCGAAGCCGGAGCCCGCCGCCAGCGCTTCCGCGAGGGCGTAGCCGTGTACTTCGTGCTTGCACACCGCACCGAGGATGAGGAGCTCGCGGTGGCGGGCGAGGCTCACGTCGTCTCCGCCAGCGCCGTCGGCGCGTGGACGGTCGAGAGCACATCGAACTCCTCGACGGTCGGCTCGCCCGCGAAGAACTCCGGCCGGATGCCGGCGTGGACCTGCTTGCTCGCGTCGGTCTTCACGAACGTCTTGAAGTCGTCCTGCGACTCCCAGAGCATGAGGCAGACACGCGTGTCGGCGCCGCCGTCGTCGGTCGGGGCCATCACCTGATAGGCGAGGAAGCCCGGCTGTTCCTGGGTGGTGACGAGGCTCCGGTCGAGCCGGGCGAAGAGGTCCTCCCGGTGGGCGGGGGCGGCGGGGAATCGGGCGATGACGGCGAACATGGGGACCTCCGTTTCTGATAGTCAGATTTGACTAGAGCAGTATAGTCATATTTGACTATACTTCAAGTGCCAGCCCCTTCTCTCCCCTTCTTTCCCTTCTTCCCGCTCGGGGCCCAGCGACGAGGAGGACGCTCCGGACATGGCGTGCATCTCGCTCCGTCTCATCCTGCTCGCTGTTCTGGGGATGTTGGCCGCGCCCGGATTCGGCCAGGCAACTGACCACCCTCCGCGGCTGCGCGTGCTGTCCTACAACATCCACCACGGGCGTGGCACGGATGGTGTGTTCGACTACGAACGACTGGCTCGGATCATCAATGATCTCGAGCCGGATCTCGTTGCGTTGCAGGAAGTCGATCGGGGTGTTCGACGATCCGGCGGTGTCGATCAGGCTCCGATCCTCGCCGAGTTGACGGGCATGCACTCTGCGTTCGGCAACGCGCTCTACCACCAGGGCGGCGAATACGGCGAGGCGATACTGTCCCGGTTTCCGCTGCATCGCATCCGCGCGCATCACCTGCCCTTCCGCGCCGACCTGGAGCCACGCACGGCGCTTGCCGCCCGCGTCGATCCCGGGCCCGGCCTCCCCGACCTGGTCTTCGTCGGCACGCACCTGTGTCACCAGCAGCAGGACACGCGCACCGAGCAGACCAAGCGTCTGCACGCGCTGTTCTCGTCCGGCGATACGCCCGTCATCATGGCCGGCGACTTCAACGCGCGACCGGGCAGCGATCCCATGAACGTCCTGCTCGAAGACGGCTGGGTCGATGCCGTCGCGCCGCGCTCGCGCATCGACTACGTGCTCCACCGGGAGCGGGACCCGTGGCATGTCGCCGAAGTGCGGATCGTGGATGAGCCGGTGGCGTCCGACCACGACCCCGTGCTCGTCGTGCTGGAGTGGCGCCCGACCGAGCACATCCGGACGATCGATCTTCCCGCGGAGCATGCGATTCCGGAGACCGTCGACTGTTCAGGCAGCTTCACGTTCCGGATGTGCGTGAGAATGGACGCCGCCCCCGGTGATCTCCCCACGCTCGCCGCCAACAAGGCGTGGAGTGACGGCGAGATTCGCGACTACACGACGAACAACGAGTTCGGAATCGGACGCGAGTCGGGAACCACTCGGGGCTTCGCAATCAGTGTCTTGCCGGATGGCGCCTGGACCTGGAATGCCGGTGATGGCAAATCGCGCGTCGACCATCGGCCGGAAGCGGCAGACCAGGGCATCGCTGATGGACGATGGCATGAGATCGGCTTCGCATGTGATCAGGAGCACGGCGTTGCCCACCTGTTCCATGACGGCCGGCGCGTCGCGATTCACGACCTGCGCCAAGTGCGCGACCTGGGCGCCGAAGCCGCCGTTCAACTCGGATCCGACGGCGCCGATCTCGAGATCGGCGAGGTTCGCCTCGAGCCGGGCGTGCTGTCGAGAGAGGACGCCGCCAGGCAGTTCGCCCGCCGCTTCGGCGAACACCGCCGACCGATCACTCCACCCACGTGGGACGGGGAGCCACTTCGTGTCCTTGCGTGGAACATCTGGCACGGTGGTCGGCGCAAGGGGCGTGATGAAGGCGTGCAACGCGTGGTCGACGTCATCAGGCAGTGCGATGCCGACATCGTCCTGATGCAGGAGACGTACGGCAGCGGACCGCGAATCAGTGGGCGTCTCGGGTTCGAGTACTTCCTTCGTTCATCCAACCTGTCCGTCATGAGCCGCTACCCCATCGTCGACGTGCACCGACTCGGGCCGGCGTTTCGTTTCGGCGGCGTGACCGTCGAGTTGCGTGCGGGCGTTCGGGTGCAGGCGTACTCGCTGTGGATCGACTACCGGCCCAGTGTCGGCAAGCAACTCACCGAAGAGGCGACGACCGGGCAACCCGAGGCTGCCGACGCCAGGACGCGCGGCCGCGACATGCAGGGCATCCTGGAAGTGCTGCTCCCACACCTTGCACGGGCACCGAACACGCCGGTGATCGTCGGGGGAGACTTCAACAGCGGTTCGCACCTCGATTGGACGCACGCTGCCCGTGGGCTGCCGAATCACCACGGGCGGGTGGTGACATGGCCGGTCAGCAAGATGATGCACGATGCCGGCTTTGCCGACGCATTTCGCGTTGCACATCCAGACCCGGTTGCGGATCCGGGCCTGACGTGGTCACCGGAGTTTCGAGACAGTCATCAGGACCGTATCGACTATGTCTACGTCCGTGGGCATCAGTGGAAGGTCGAGGATGCAGCCGTTCTGTCCGAACACGTCGACGGTTGGCCGAGTGATCACGGAGCGGTCCTGGCTACTTTGAGACTCGAGCTCGAGCGAGCGACGCCCTGACGCGGTCGCGCTGGGGTAGAATGCCGGGCGCATGCCCGACCTCCCGTTCATCAAGCCAGATCGTCCGAGCCCGCAGCAGATCGCGGCGTGGAAACGCATGAGCGTCGAGCAGAAGTTCGAGCTTGCCGACCAGCTGCGCACGAGCGCACTCCGGGTGCACGAGGCGTGGCTGCGGAAGCAGGAGCCCGAGTTGTCGGACGAGATGATCCGCGTGCGTCTGCGCGAGTACCTTCTGCATGGCGCTGCCTGACTGGATCGCGACCTTCGTCGAGCCGCTGGATCGACTCGGTATCGTCTACATGATCACCGGCTCCGTCGGCGCCATGGCGTATGGCGAGCCTCGGATGACGACGGATGTGGATATCGTCCTCAGGCTAGCCCCCGACGGAGTGCGGCCGCTGCTCGACTGCTTCCCGGAGACCGAGTTCTATCACCCACCGGAGGAGGTCGTACGGCACGAGGTCGAGCGCGCTGCACGGGGCCACTTCAACGTGATCCAGCACGCAACCGGGATGAAGGCTGACTTCTATCCTGCCGGCCGAGACCGGCTGATGACGACGGGGCTCGAACGCAGTCAGCGGCTGGACATTGGTGGAACGACGATCCTGCTGGCGCCGCCCGAGTACGTCATCGTGCGGAAGCTCGAGTTCCATCGCGAAGGTGGCTCGGACAAGCACCTGCGCGACATCGCGTCCATGCTCGCGAGCGGGAGCACGCTCGACCTTGGCTGGCTCGAAGGTGAACTCGACGCGAGGGGACTCACGGCCGCGTGGAGGCGCCTGCGCGACGAGGGGAGAAGCGGGTCGCCGTAAAACGCTCGACACGGCGCACTCGCGGACCGGTAGGTCACGCATCCTCGGGCGGAGCGGCCAATTGCTGGCGCGGCTTGATCCACCTCGATCCGGCTTGCCGATGCCGCGATGGGTGGCTAGAACAGTCGTCCATGTCGAGACGAAGCGGCGGCGAGCATCCGTATCTGAGGCGGGCTCGGAAGCACGAGCAGAAGATGGTGCGGTTCGTGCGGGACCTGGTGGCGATTCCGTCCGAGTCGGCGGAGGAAGGCCGGGTGATCGCGCGGATACGCCGGGAGATGCAGAAGACACGGGCGTTCGATCACATCTGGACGGACCCCATGGGCAACCTCATGGGCTGCATCGGCCCCATGCCCGGGCGAGGGCCGCGCGATCGGAAACGCAAGCTCATCGCCATCGACGCCCATGTCGACACGGTCGGCATCGGTGACCGGTCGGAATGGAAGCACGATCCCTACCAGGGGAAGGT
>JAAELQ010000060.1 GCA_024226515.1 bacterium | reverse complement strand
GACGGCTGCGACGCCTGCCCGGCGGACAACCCTGACGACAGCGATGCCGACGGCGTGTGCGACTCCGTAGACGCGTGCCCCGGCTTCGACGACAACGTGGACGCGGACGGTGACGGCGTGGCGGACGGCTGCGATCTGTGCGACGGCGACGACGCCTCGGGCGACACGGACGGCGACGGAATCTGCGACGACATCGACCCGACCCCGTGAGGGTCGGGTCAAGCGTTGCCACTCGGGCCCGGCAGCGCTAGCTTTGTTACGAGGACCTGGGGGCCGCTCCGACGAGCGATGCCCTAAATAATTGACGGGACAGGGGTTGTGGTTTTGGAACAGTCATCCGTCTGCCAAGGGCGGCGGCGCATCCGCCGTGTCGCATCGAATTCGTGGGCCGGCCTGGCGGAATGCGCGCTGCTGGCCCTGAGCCTCCTCGTGGCGCTCGCGTCACCCTGCTCGGCCTCCGACCTCGAGATCCTGGCGGGCAGCCGCGCCACTCTGGGCGGCGCTCAGCGGACGATCGTCGAGCAGGTTCGCCCGCTCGCGAACTCCCCGCAGACGACGATGTCGTTCCGCTCGCTGGATGTCATGACCCTGCCTCAGTTCTCCTACTTCGTCGGCGAGTTCGTCGACATCTTCCAGAATCAAGAGCTCGTCGGAATGCTCGATCCGGATTTGGAGGAGTCGAGCCTGAGCTTCCCGCTGTGGGTCCTGGACTCCGACGGCGACCTGGTCGAGCTGACCGCGGAGCTCACCACGGGCGTACCCGATTCGATGACGTGTCAGGGCGGCCCGTTCTGCCTCGGCCTTCCGGGCGAGCCGGACCACTGCAAGGGAATGCCGTGGAACCCCCAGACCGGCGAGCTCACGTATGTCGGTGTGACGCTGATCCCGCCGGACTCCGGGATCTTCCTTCCCTGCGATTCGGTCAAGTGGGTCGTGAACGCGCGTATCCTGCCCGGTGACGCGGACGGCGACATGGTCGAGGACGCGATCGACCGCTGCCCCGACGACGCGACGACCGGACAGACGGACGTCGATGGCGACGGGGTCGGCGACGGGTGCGACAACTGCCCCTCGACGTCCAACCGCAACCAGGCCGACGACGACGGCGACGGAGCGGGCAACGCCTGCGAGCCGCGGATGGTCAATTTTCAGCCCGCGGCCGCCCCGGTGGTGCCCGACTACGACGTGGATGCCGGCGGGTTGTTCTCGCTCGCCAGCGGGTACGGCTGGCTCGGGAACAACGTGCTTCAGGTGCGCGACCGCGAGGAGGATGCCGATCAGTTGCTCGACACGCTGGTCCTGGCGGACCCCATCCGCTTCTGGGAGGGTGAGATTCGCGGTGGCTGGTTCGACGTCGAGATCGTGGTCGGTGACTCGAAATTCAATCTCGGTCCGCATCGCGCGATCGCCGAGGGCGAGACCGCGTTCGACGGTGAGACCACCCTGGTCGGCGAGCACCTGAGCGCGTTGCAGATGGACCGCTGGATCGCCGACGGCCGCCTGACGATCGAGGTCGGCGGTGCCGGCGGCTTCACGGGAATGAACTACCTGCGGGCCACCGAGGCTCCGATTCAGCCGTTCTACGAACGCTACTTCAATTTCCAGCCGCCGAGCACGCCGATCCCCGACGGGTTCGAGGCCGATCTCGGCGAGCCCTACGACGAGCTGGTCGGCTTCGGCTGGGACGGCGTGACGCCCGTGTTGACGCGCGACCGTAACGCTACGGACGACCAGGTGCTCGACACGATTGCGTTCACGACGTCGACGCCCCGAACGTGGGACATCGCGGTTCCGGCGGACGTCTACGACGTCGAGGTCGGGCTCGGCGACCCGAACTTCGGGCAAGGTCCGCAGACGGTGATCGTCGAGGGCGAGTTGTGGATCTCGGGCGCGTTCACCGCGGCAGGAGAGTCGCTGACGCTGCGTGGCGCGGTGCGCGTGCTCGACGAGTCGTTGACGATCGAGATCGGGGAGCCCGGCGGATCGACCGTGCTGAACCACGTCGGCATCGCCGCCTCGGCGCGCGATCTGGACGGCGACGGGTTCACGAACCTGGACGATGTGTGTTACCGCATCCCCGATCCGGGTCAGGAAGATACGGACGGAAACGGTGTCGGCGATGCGTGCAACGATCACGAGGACGCCGACGGCGACGAGTGGGCCGACGCCCTCGACAATTGCCCGTCGATCCCGAACGGGTCCCAGGGCAATATGGACTCGGACAACCGCGGGGATCTCTGCGACTGCGCGCCGGAGGACGGGTCGGCCTACGCCGTCCCCGAGGTCGTGACCAACTTCAAGATCACGCTGCCGCTCACCGCTCTCAGTTGGGACGCGCAGAACGCGAGCGCCGGCAACGGAACGGTGTACGACGTCGTGTGGATGTCGACCGACGAGCTGCGGACCACGCAGTCCCTGGCAGGCGCGCAGTGTCTGAGCGGGGACGTGGGGCCCTCGCCGGTGACGTTCGACTCGCGCACGCCACCGTCCGGCGACGGATACCTCTACCTAGTGCGGGCGGAGAACGCCTGCGGCTCGTCGACCTACGGTTCCGGCGACGGCGTCCCCGATCCCAGGGCCACGCTCGACACCTCGCCCGTCTGTCCCTGAATCGGAGGCAGACTCTCCAAGGTCGCATTGGTATGGAACCATGCTTTCAAACCGCCCCGGCTCTTGTCGCCGAACCCGGAAACGAGGTCGGGGCGTCCGTCGCCGTTGAGGTCGCCGATCGTCACGCCCCAGCCACTGGGCTGATCGCCCGAGTGAGGCACGGACTCGAGCGGACACAGCGCCCAGGAACCCTTGCAGTCGCCGACAGCGATGCGCACGGAGCGGCTGCCGCCCTCGGTCGTCACGATGTCGAGACAGCCGTCATCGTTGAGATCCGCGACGTCGAGTCCGATGAAGTCCCGTGGGATTCCCGGTTCGTACCACGTCTCGTCGAGCAGGCCGATGTGAGACCAGTCCTGGCCCGTCTCCGATTCGAAGACGTGCAGGCCGGCGCGGTAGCCGGTGAGGGCGAAGAACAGGTCCGGGCTGAAGCCGTCGTTGCGCGGCCGAAGCGCCACGCCGAAGTAGCGCCCCTTCTCGGGAAAGCCGTCCGTGGGGGCGAACTTGCCTTCAGCGGTCTGAATCCACACCTTTGCCGGTGGAGGGACCGCATGCCTGCGCTCGGTAACGGAATTATTGAACGTCGTGACGATATCCAGGCGTCCATCCGTGTTCATGTCGACGAGCTTGAGCTCCCAGCCGCTGCCGTTGATCGGCAGTCCGCTGTTCTCGACCACTCGCCACGAATCGTCGGGACGCCCGACCATGACGAGGAACCCACGGTGGAATGCCGAGACCGCGACGATGTCCATCCGGCCGTCGCCGTCGATGTCGCCGACGTCGGCGTCGTTGAAGCCCTCGAGATTGGTCGGGATCCCGCGAGTGACGCGCTGCCACTTGCCGGTGCCGTCACCCTTGAACACGCGAACGCCCACACAGTGATCGGCCGAGACCAGATCGAGGTGCCCGTCGCCGCTCCAGTCGGCGAGCGTGGTTCCGATGCCGCAGGAAAAGCCCGTGCCGTAGTCGAGACCCTCGGACGAGTCCGTCCACTCGCCCAGGCCGTTGCTCAGGAACACATGGGGACCGTTGCCCTTGCGGGCGATGCCCGAGATGTCGCCCAGCCCGTCGCCGTTGACGTCACCGATCGACGGATGGGTGCGCCACTCGCCGGTGTCCGGCAGCCCGGCCGACGCATCCTCGTAGACGGGGCACGTCGGCCCGGTCTCCGCGACGGGAGGCTCGGTCTGCGAGCAGCCGAGAGCAGCCACGCAAATCATGACAAGCGCAGCACAAGCGATTCTACGAGAACCGGCCAAGGGACGACGGCCATGGAGAAACTGAAGCATGTTCGATAGACCTCCAACAGAGTCGAATGCTAGCAAACCGTTCCCGGACGAGCGAGCGAAGTCCTCGGCCGGTCGCGGCGTATGGATGGCTCTGGGCCTCGTCGTCCTCGTCGGCCTGGTATACGCCAACGCCGTCAACCATCCGTTTCTGTACGACGACAGCATGCTGGTCGTGAAGAACCCGGAAATCCGTTCGCTGGACAATTTCCCCCAGTATCTCGGATTCGACGAGGAAGGCTTCACGCTGCGCACGCGCTGGACGCGCCTGGTCACGCATGCCCTCGAATACAAGGCCGTGGGCCTGTGGGCGCCGCTGTACCACCTGGACAACATCATTCTCCACGCGCTCGCGGCGCTTTTCGTGTTCGCGTTCGTCACGTCTCTCTCCCGGGACCGCCTGCTTGGCTGGTGGTCCGCGGCGCTGTTCGCCGTGCACCCGATCAACACCGAGGTGGTGGCGCACGTGTCGGGGCGACGCGGATTGCTCGCCGCACTGTTCTCGATCGGGGCTCTCTGGTTGCTCATGCGTTACGTTCGTAGCGGTGGATGGTGGCGGGTCGCCCTGGGCGTCGTTTGCCTCTATCTCGGCGTGTTCTCCAAGGAACTGGCCCTGCTGGCCCCGATCGCCTTCGTTCTGGCGGCCGTCTATGCGCGGTTCTACAGCACCCAAGGTGATGCCGACGCGAGCCGCGCGTCAAGCGGCTGGGTCGATGCGATCAAGGGATTCCTCGTCGAGCGGAAGATTCTCGTCGGCGGGCTTGCCGCGCTGACGGCCGGGTTCGCCTTCGCGATCCTGCGTTTCGGACGCGGGATGGGCGGCGGGCTCGCCGGGTCGCCCAGCTTCTACGACATCACCGACAACAGCCTCGGTCTGCTCGATCACCTCAGGCTGGCGGGCTTCGGGCTGCGCATGCTGATCCTGCCGCTGAGCCAGACCCATGACTACTCGTACGATGCGTTCGGCTTCGTCTCCGGCGGCTTCAACGCGATGTACTGGGTCGATATTCTCGTGCTGGCGGCAGCCGGCGTGGCGACGTTCTTCGGGCTCCGCGCCAAGAACTGGATCGGCTTCGCCGGACTGTGGTTCTGCATCTTCTTCCTGCCGCACATGGGCATCATCCCGTGGCACGAGATCTTCGCCGAACGTTTCCTCTACATGGCGTCCATCGGTGTCTGCGTGGGTGTCGCCTCGATCCTGGTACGCCTGATCCGATCGGAATCGACGGCGCAGTTCGCCAAGATCGCCGGTGTGGTCGTTCTGCTGCTGCTGGGGACCGGGACCTTCCTGCGCAATGGCGTGTGGAAGAGCGACAAGGCGCTGTGGAGTAGCGCGGTCGAGGCCTATCCGCGGGCAGCCAAGGCGCACAAGGCGCTGGCCGACTTCTACGTCAACCACGAGCAGCGCACGGACCTCGCGACCCGACACTACGACGAGGCGATCGCGATCCTGCCGATCTACCGTGATGCCTACATCGGTCGGGCGATGGTGCTGGTCGCGCGCAACAAGTTCGGCGACGCGCTGGACAGCCTCGACAAGACGCTGGAGATGTGGCCCGATGAGCCCAAGGCGCTGAATCTCAAGGGCTACGTCAAGTACACTCTGGGCGACGTGGATGCCGCCAAGGCGCTGTACGAGGCGGCCGTCGAGGCCGACCCGAAGTTCGTGCGGGGCTACAACAACCTGGCCCAGATCTATGCCGAGGAGAACGACCTCGACACCGCGATCCAGATGTACGAGAAGGCGATCGAACTCGATCCGTCGTTCTATACGGCGCTGCTGAACCTGGCCCAGATTTATCGCCACGGGCTGGAGGACGAGTCGATGGCGATGTGGTACGAGGAGCGGGCCGAGGCGGTCCGCTGAACGGAGCCGTGAGGGGGCATGAACACTCCTGACGTGTCGCTGGTCATTCCGTTGTACGACGAGGCGGACAACGTCGCCCCGCTGTGCGCGGCCGTCCGTGAGGCGCTGGCCGGCTGGTTCCTGTCCTACGAGGTCGTGCTGGTCGACGACGGAAGCGCCGACGACACGCTGAAGCGGTTGCGCGAGGAGGCGTCGCGGGACGAGCGCCTGCGCGTCCTGGCGCTGGGGGCCAACTCCGGACAGACGGCTGCGATGGCTACGGGTTTCCGCAGCGCGCGCGGTCGGGCGATCGTCAGCATGGACGGAGACCTGCAGAACGACCCGCGGGACATCCCGTTCGTGATCTCGAGGCTCGATCAGGGCTACGACGTGGTCAGCGGCTGGCGCAGGGCGCGGCAGGATGCGTTCCTGTCTCGGACGTTGCCGTCGCGGATCGCCAACCGGATGATCGCGTGGATGACGGGGATTCCGATTCACGACAACGGGTGCTCGCTCAAGGCCTACCGCGCCTCGGTGATCCGCAGCGTCGACCTGTACGCCGAGATGCACCGTTTCCTGCCGGCGCTGACGTCGATGACCGGAGCGCGAATCACCGAGGTCGTCGTGCGTCACCACCCGCGGACCCGCGGCGTGAGCAAGTACGGGTTGAGTCGGACGTTCAAGGTCCTGGCGGACATGCTGACGATCAAGATGATCACGCAGTTCGGCCGGCGCCCCGGCGCCTGGTTCGGGCTTCTCGCCGTGCCGTGGGCCGTGCTGGGCCTGCTCGCGGCCGCGACGTGGCTGCTCGGCCTGCGCGTGTTCGAGCGCGAGAGCTCGATCGTCTTCTCGTCGCTCAGCGTCATGTTCTTCTTTCTCGTCGGTCACATGTTGTCGCTGGCCGTGCTGGCGCACATGCTGATGGAGCACGCCGACCGCAGTTATCTCGGCCGCCTGGCCCGCGTGCTCACGGCGACGTTGCGCGACACGAGAGCGCCGGAGTCGCCGCGATGAGCATCGAGCGCCCGAGAGAGGTCGGCGAGCCGGTCGAGATCAGCATGATCTGCCCGGTGACGCGCCACGCACGCGAGCTCACGGAGGTGCATCGCGAGTTTCACGACGCGCTCGTCGCCACGGGCCGCAGCGCGGAGCTGATCTACGTCTTCGAGGGCCAGAGGGAAGTCAAGGAATCGACCTACGATCGACTGTGCGAGGGAGAGCTGCCGGTGCGGATCCTGCGCATGGCGCGGGGCTTCGGCGAGTCGACCGCCCTCGGCGTGGGCTTCGAGCGCGCGCGGGGCAGCGTCGTGCTGACGATGCCCGACAGGCCGCAGATCGTGGCGACGACGCTGCACGACGTACTGCGTTGTCTCGACGCGGGGCACAAGGCCGTGGTGACCCGGCGCGAGCCGCGGCAGGACGGCTGGATCAATCGGCTGCAGTCCAGGGTGTTCCATGCCCTGATCGGCGGCATCGTCAAGCGCCGGTTCCACGACGTCAGCTGCGGGCTGCGCGGGTTCAGCGCGGACGCCGCGCGCAAGCTCGATCTCTACGGAGCGCAGCACCGCTTCGTGCCGGTCGTCGCCCTGCGTTGCGGGTACGACGTGCAGGAGATCCCGGGTCGGCATCACGAGCACAACCGCGGGCTGCGCCTGCGCGGACCCGTGGTCTACGTGCGCCGCCTGCTGGAGCTGCTCAACATCTACTTCCTGACGCGTTTCACGCGAAAACCGCTGCGCTTCTTCGGCGTGGTGGGCTCGGTGATCGGTTTCACCGGTTTCGCGATCTGTCTCGTGCTGGCGCTGCAGAAGCTGATCGGCTCGGTGGGTCTGGCCGAGCGACCGCTGTTGCTGCTCGGCGTGCTGCTGATCGTGCTCGGCGTTCAGGTCACGTCGATCGGGCTGCTGGGCGAGATCATCATCTTCCTCTCGTCCAACCGGGAGCGCCCGGAGGTCGTCGAGCACGCCGCCGCGGCTCAGGCACGGACCAACTTGCGCTCCAGCTGATCGACCTCGTTCCGCGTGCGCGCCGCGTCCCAGCCCAGCAGGGGAGCGAGACGCTCGCCGACGCGCGTGCCCAGCTGAGGGTCCACGCCCCAGTCCGTGCGGCGCAACAGGAGGTCGTCCAGGTGCACGACGGCCTCGTTCTCGATCAGGCGCCGCGCTGCGGCCGCGAGCGGATTCACGTCCCGGGCCAGGTGAGGATCCAGCGTCGCGGCGGACCACCACTCGATCGAGGGCGGGCGCTCGACCGGCAGATAGGCGGGCAGGCGCGCGCCGCGCGAGGCGGCGACGAGGACCTTGCGCGCCACGGAGCGTGCGGTCGTGAACTTCACGCCCGATACGCTGTAGAGCCCGCCGAGTCCGCCCTGCGCTCCGTGGTCGTGCACGACGTCGTGACGGGCGGGGTGGGCCGCGCCGGACCGCTGTGCGGGCAGATAGCCCCAGTGCACGCGCAGGATCGCCTCCGGCGTCACGCCGAGCTGCGGCGCGACCTCGGCCAGACGCTCGATCAGCTCGTGGGCCGGCCGCTCGAGGCCGGCGCCGGCGTCGTCGGGGCAGGCCGCGTGGTACGTGCCGGCGAGGATGCGTCCCTTCCAGGGATGCAGGAACAACGTCCCCGCATCCCGCGTGTCGAGCGCGATTGCATGTTCGGACGGGGGCGCGACGTCGAGCAGCACGTTCAGCCCGACCGCGCGACGGAACAGGTGGGGTACATCGCGGTCGAACGCGCGAGCGACGTCGCGACACCAGGGGCCGGCGCAGTTGACGACGCTGCGCGCCGCGAACTCGATGCGCTCGCCGTTCGTCAGATCCCGCGTGACGAGGCCGACGATCTTGCCCTGCCGCGAGACGGGTTCTTCGGCCTCGACGTAGTTCAGCGCCTCTGCGCCGCACGCCGCGGCCCAGTGCAGCATCTCGATCAGCAGGCGCTGCGAGTCGGGTGACGCGGCGTCGAACCACTGCACGCCCCCCGTCAGACCCTCCGAGCGCACTCCCGGGCAGAGCTCCCGCGTCTCTCGCGCCGTCAGCACGCGTCCGCGTCCGATCCTGTGCCCCGGTGGCAGGCCGCGATTGCGACCCGCCGACAGCCGGTCGTTCAGGGCCAGCGCGGCGCGCAGCACGAAGGGGCGGCGCAGGCCCCGACCGTAGAGCGGCATGACGCACGACAGCGGACGTACGAGATCGGGGTACTGGCGCAGCAGATGGCTGCGCTCGGTGACGGACTCGCGAAAACGGCCGAGGTCGAGGTTCTGCAGGTAGCGCAGACCCCCGTGGACGATGCGCAGGCTGTTCCAGCTGGTCTCCGCGCCGAAGTCGCTTCGCTCGACGAGCAGCGTCTTCATCCCGCGTCGCGCGGCCTCGAGGCACAGCGCGACGCCGTGGGCCCCTCCGCCGACGATCGCGAGGTCGTAGGTCGCCTCCGCCGCCGCCGCAGGGTCGCGGCGGATCATGCGGCCGCTCCCGGGCCGGCGACGGCGCGCAGCGAGAACTGATCGCGCAGGAAACGCCACAGCGGGACGCCGTTGCCGAAGGCGTCGAGCTGCGTCGCCGGGTCCGCCAGTCGCTCGCACAGCGAGGCGGCGGGGCGCTCGGACTCGAGCTCGCCGCGCAGGCGGAGACCGAAGCTGCCGGCGCGGTCCGCGTGGTGCGGCAGCGGCAGCGGGTCGCTTCCCGGCAGAACGCGCACGCCGAGCGCGCGGGCGCGCCGGAACGCCTCGGGCGTCGAGGAGAGACGTGGGCGACCTCCGTTGTCCCCCAGAAAGAACCGTGGCCCCGCGTGCCGCTCCAGTGCGGCATCGACGAGCCGGCGCCGCCCGAACGTCCACTTGCCGAAGCCCCACGGCAGGACGGTCAGGCCACCGCCGCCGAGCGCGCGGTCCAGCGTGTCGTCGAGCGGCAAGCCGGGCTCGATCTCCGAGCGGCAGGCCAGGATCAGCACCTCGAGCTTCTCGTGGGTGACGATCTGGCGGCCCTCGACCACGATCAACCGTGCTCCGTCGTCACGCCGCGCGCGGAACGAGAGCGCCTCGTCGGTCGGCTCGAAGCGCCAGGCCGTGCCCGACGCCAGGCGTGAGAGCTCGAGGACGCCGGGCGCCCCGGGGATCGTCGCGAACAACAGAACACCCGGAGTCGAGAGGGTCTCGCCGGCCGCCGCGGCCGCGGCGGAGAAGTTCTCCCGTGCACGGTCGAGGAAGCGCTCGGCGGAGTACCCGCGGTGGAAATGCACGTGCGCGTCGATCCACGTCGACGATTCGCCGGCTTCGGTTGGACTCGATTGCGTCAATCCACGAGCACTCACGCTGGGCACGGCGGGCAGCGCCCCGTCACCGGCCCCGGTAGGCAATATGCGGTCGCGGGAGCCCGCGCGTCAGCCCCCGCGGGCGGAAATTCGGAAACGTAATGCCGCACCGGCCCACCGGGGAGCCCCGAATCGTCGATTATTGCAGAAACACGGTTGGCGCGGCGCCGGAGAGCATCTACATTCGGAGCAGTGCGGCCCGGATCCGTGTCCGGAATCCGGGCACGGCAAAACGTGCGGAGGGTGCGTCATGAGCAAGCGGCAGTCGTCCAAGGTGGGCAAGCTCGGGGATTCCGACGAGCAGAGCCGGATCGACCGCGATCGCATCGGTGATCTACGCAACTCGATCGGCGACGTCGACAAGCGGATCCTCGGGCTGCTCGTCGAACGCCGCGACCTGAGCCGCGACATGGCCCGGACGAAGCAACCGACGACCTTTCCCATCCGCGACGAGCAGCGCGAGCAGGAGCTGCTGCTGGAGCTGATCCGTCACGGACGCGAGAGCGGGCTCGACGCGCACTACGTGACACGCGTGTTTCACGAGGTGCTCGAGGACTCGCTGCGGCTGCAGCAGTCGCACCTGCAGCGTTCGGCCGAGGAGGGCACCGGCCCCATCCGTGTCGCCTTCCAGGGCATCGAGGGCGCCTACAGTCAACTCGCCGCCGAGACGTTCTTCCGCGAAGAGGTCGATCGTCTGGCCTACGTCGGATTCACGACATTCGCCGAGGTCGTGCAGGCGGTCGAGCAGGGGCAGGCGGACTACGCCATGCTGCCGATCGAGAACACGACGTCGGGTGGGATCAACGAGGTCTACGACCTGTTGCTGCACACGCGTCTCGCCATCGTCGGCGAGGAGAAGTACCGCGTGAAGCACTGCCTGGCCGCGTCCGAGGCGGTGCCGCTGAATCGCGTGCGCACGATCTTCTCGCACCCGCAGGCCGTCGCGCAGTGCAGCGAGTTTCTGCGCAAGCAGGCCGACTGCAAGATCGAGTACTACCACGACACCGCGATGGCGGCGGCCAAGATCCACCAGGACGGCGACCCCACGCAGGCGGCTATCGCCAGCGAAGAGGCTGCGCGGCGCTACGACCTGCACGTGCTCGAGCGCGACCTGGCGAATCAGAGCGAGAACTTCACGCGCTTCCTCGTCGCGGCGCCCAAGCCGATCGAGGTCGACCGCCGCATCCCGTGCAAGACGTCGCTCGTGATGGCGACCGGGCAGAAGGCCGGTTCGCTGGTCGAGGCGTTGGTCGTCTTCCGCGACTGCGGCCTGAACATGACCAAGCTCGAATCGCGTCCGGTCCAGGGCAATCCGTGGGAGGAGATGTTCTACATCGACTTCGGCGGCAACCTGACCGACCCGGCCGTCATCGAGGCGATCGACGAGTTGACTCGGGTGACGCGGTTCATCAAGGTGCTCGGCAGCTACCCGTCGCGCGACCTGCCACGAACCACGATTCCGCTGCAGGCCACCGCGGGGGCGGCGCCGCAGGTCGAGCCGGCCGATGCGTCGTCCGACGCTCCCGCTCCGGCGAAGAAGAAGATCCCCAGCGGCTACCGGCTGGCCAGCCGCGAGTACAAGAGCGAGGACACCGTCATCGAGGTCGGACCGGTCCGCCTGGGCGGGTCGGAGTTCGTCGTCATCGCCGGACCGTGCTCGGTCGAATCGCGCGAGCAGATCGAGGAGTGCGCGCGCCACGTCAAGGAGTGCGGCGGCGTCGTGCTTCGCGGCGGCTGTTTCAAGCCTCGCACCTCGACCTACAGCTTCCAGGGCATGGGACTCGAGGGGCTGGGCTACATGGCCGAGTCGGGCTCGCGTTACGGGCTGCCGATCATCACCGAGGTGCTCTCTCCCGGCGACGTCGAGGCCGTCGCCGAGCGGGCGGACATGCTGCAGATCGGCGCGCGCAACATGCAGAACTTCACGCTGTTGCGCGAGGTCGGGCGGTTCCAGCGCCCCGTGATGCTCAAGCGAGGGCTGATGGCCTCGATCGACGAGCTACTGCATGCGTCCGAGTACATCCTGGCCCAGGGAAACCAGCAGGTGTTCCTCTGCGAACGTGGCATCCGCACGTTCGAGACCGCGACGCGCAACACGCTGGACCTCAGCGCGGTGCCGATCCTGAAGGCGCGTACGCACCTCCCGATCGTCGTCGACCCGTCGCACGCGGCCGGGGACCGCGAGCTGGTCGCGCCGCTGGCGCGCGCGGCCAAGGCGGTCGGCGCCCACGGCATCATGGTGGAGATCCACCCCGAGCCCGAGGTCGCGCTCAGCGACGGACCGCAGGCGCTGCGTTTCCCGCAGTTCCAGACGCTGATGGCGGAGCTGCTCGGCTAGTCCGCCGGCTCGTGCGCCGAAGCCGCGGCAGGAGTAGACTGGTTGCATCCGGTCCGCGAGGGGCGAACAAGGAGGTCTTGCCATGAGGCACCGACTCGTCGCACTCGTCTCCCTCGCCCTGCTGCTCGCCCCGACCGCCGCATCCGCGGATCTCTCGCCCGCAGAGTCGGGCACGCTCGACCGCGGTTCCCGCGCGGGAAGATGCGGGGCCCGCGCGACGTGCGCCCACTGTGTGGAGCGGGCGCCGATTCTCGACGTAGGCCGTCCGCCGCTGCCCGGCGAGGAAGGCCACGGTGTGCAGCAATGCACACTGATCCATGGCGCCGACGAATGGGCCGCATACTGTGACGACAACGTCGTGCCCGAGTGTCCGGTGCTGGACGAGGCGTTCTTCGTCGATCAGATGATCGTCGCCGTTGCGGTGGATACGCTGACGTCGCGACCCTGCGAGGGGAGTCCCGACCCGCTGTGGAAGCTCGAGTGCGTCACGCCGAGAGCTGTCGTGCGGGTCGTCCGCGAGGAGCCCGGCGCATTGTGCCTCTGCTCCGCGATGCCGCAGCGTCTGCAGCGCCTGTTCCTGGCGTCGGCCGTGCCCAAGACCGGGGCGGTCCGTTGTCGGGTGTGCGAGGAAGACAGGGCGGTCGGCTGCTTGCGTTGAAGGTGGATTCGCGCGGCGTGTGAAGCAGAATCGCGTCTGATTCGTGCGATTGCGCTGCCGCTCGCGACCCGCGCTGCCCGCTGTCGGGAGCCGCGAGCCGGATCAGGGCAGGGAGGCGCTTCCCGACACGCTGTCCTCGTCGTCGGTCAGCTCGTCGACCAGCAGGCCCACGACGACGGCGGAGCCGATGACGACGAACGACGCGGTCAACGGGTTGTTCCAGATCGTGAAGCCGGCGCCGCCCGGCTCGTTGCCGCTCGGCTGAGCGTTCGGGAGGTCCTGGTTGCGCAGGACGGCGACGTGCAGGCGTCGGCTCTGGCCCGGAGAAATCTGGACCGCGGTCGAGATGGGGTACAGGCCGCCCCCGGTCTCGACGGCGAGCCGGTAGGAAGATGCGGGCAGTCCCGAAACGTCGAACGATCCCTCGTCGGTGGTGCGCGTCGAGGTGAGGACCTCGCCCGTGGCGCGGTCGCCGACGTAGACCGTCGCGTCCGACAGCGGCTCTTTGCTGTCCGACCACACGACGGAGCCGGTCAACGAACCCATCCCGGCCTCGACACCGGCGGCGAACGAGACGCCGGTGAGGCAGAAGATGAGCGCACACGACAAGAAAGCCCGACGGAACTTGATCATCTTTCGCATCTCCTCAGCTCAGTGCCCGGACCTTGCGGGAACATGCAGCGTCGCACATAGTGTACCGACCGCCCGAGCGAAGGCGGATTCTACCAGAAACGAAGGGATTCATGTTACAAACCGATCGTGAGCGCTTGAAGGACCTGTTGCGTGAGCAATCGCTGATGTTCGGCGACTTCACGCTGGTCTCGGGGAAGAAGAGCAAGTTCTACTTCGACTCGAAGAAGACGACGCTGTTGCCGGAGGGCTCGTACCTGGTCGCGGCCGAGATTCTGAAGCGGCTCGCCGACGAGGGCATCGAGGCAGCGGCGATCGGCGGGATGACGTTGGGCGCCGACCCGATCGTCGGCCCCGTCGCCGCGCTGAGCCACCTCGAGAAGCGGCCGCTGCGGGCGTTCATCGTCCGCAAGGAGAGCAAGGGCCACGGTACCGGACGCCAGATCGAGGGCAACCTCGAGGAGGCCTCTCGGGTCGTGATCGTCGACGACGTCGTCACGACAGGGGGATCGACGCTGCGCGCGATCGAGGCCGCCGAGCAGGCGGGGCACGAGGTGGTCGCGGTCTTCTGCATCGTCGACAGGGAAGAGGGCGGAGCCGAGAACCTGGCGCGCTGGCCGTTCTACCGCCTGTTCGCGAAATCCGAGATCTTCGGCGACGCCGCCTGATCCCGGGGTGCGGTCGGAGAACCCGCGATCGGCGGAAAAGGCTTGACGGTCCGGACGGGTCTCGATAGTAATGACCTTTCGGCCCCGGAGACCGGGGCGGCAGGAGAACGACCATGACGCAGTTCATCCGCAAGATCGTGGCGCTGACCGCGACGATGTCCGTCTTCTTTCTGTCCGCCGCCCCCGCCGTGGCGGCGCCCGGCGGCGCCACCCTCGAGGGGCTGGTCCAGGATCTCGACGGCCGGCCGGCGGCCGGCTACCGCGTGCACCTGATCGGCGACCAGGGCGAGGCCCTCGGAACGGCCGGCGTCGACGGCGAGGGGATGTACTCCTTCGGCGACCTCGAGGCGGGCAAGTACGCGCTGGGCGTCGAGAACGCCACGGGGCAGATGGCGCCGGTGACCGGCCCGGCGATCAAGCTGGAGGGCCGGCAGCTCGCGCGGCGCGACGTCAAGCTGATGCGCGGCAACGGAGAGTTTCGCGACGAGGCGTTCCAGGGCAACCACGGCCTGGGGCAGTGGTGGGCCAGCTTGACGACTGCGGCCAAGACTTGGACGATCATCGGCGTCGTGACCGTGATCGGGATCACCGTCGCCGCGACCGACGACGACGACAGCGACGAGCCGGTCGCCAGCGCGTACGAACCGGAGAACTAGCGGCCGGCGAGGGGCCGATAGAACTCGACCAGCGCGTCCACGACGCGGCGTTGCATCGACTCGTCGAGCTCCGGATAGATCGGCAGCGACACCACCTCCTGCGCTGCCGCCTCCGCGTTGGGGAAGTCCCCGGCGGAGTAACCCAGTTCGCCGAAGCACGGCTGCAGGTGCAGCGGCACCGGGTAGTAGACCGAGTGCCCGATCTCGCGTTTGGCCAGGTGCTCGCGCAGCGCGTCGCGCCGGGTCACGCGCAGCGTGTACTGGTTGTAGATGTGCGAGGACCTCTCGTCGCGCCACGGCGTCTTCACGTCGCCGGACTCGATCAGGCCGCTCTCGGCGAACCACAGGTCGTAGCGCTCGGCGTTGGCCTTTCGTCCGGCGGACCACGAGTCGAGACGCGGTAGCTTGACGCGCAGCACCGCGGCCTGCAGCGCGTCGAGGCGACTGTTCCAGCCGACCCATTTGTGCTCGTACATCTGGCGTCCGCCGTGCACTCGCAGTTGCATCAGCCGCTCGGCGACCTCGGCGTCGCGCGCGACGATCATCCCGGCGTCTCCGAACGCGCCGAGGTTCTTCGTCGGGAAGAACGAGTAGCAGCCCAGATCGCCGATCGTCCCCGCGTGGCCCGACTCGGCCGAGCTCCATGCCGCGCCGAGGGCCTGGGCCGCATCCTCGACGACCGGCAGCGAACGATCGCGAGCCAGCCCGGCCACCGCGTCCATGTCGGCGCACTGCCCGAACAGATGCACGGGGATCAGCGCGCGCGTCTTGGGGCCGATCTTCGTGGCGACCGATTCGGGATCCAGGTTGAACGTCTGCGGGTCGATGTCGGCGAAGACCGGACGGGCGCCGACCTTGTAGGCGCACGACGCCGTCGAGAAGAACGAGAACGGGCTGGTGACGACCTCGTCGCCGTCGCCGACGCCGAGGCCGGCCAGCGCCAGGATCAGCGCGTCGGTTCCGGAGGCGCAGCCGACCGCGTGCGGCGAGCCGGTGTAGCGGCAGACGTCGGCCTCGAGGTCCTCGACGACCTGGCCCAGGATGAAGCGCTGGGAATCGACGATCCGGTCGATCGCGTCGCGGATCTCCTCGCGGAGGGGGGCGAACTGGGCCTTGAGGTCGAGCAACGGGACGGGTTTCACGGCGATCCTCCGAAGTTCGTGGCCGGGGATTCTATCTCGGATCGGCCGCGGGCGAGACTCCCCGATGCTAACATGCACGCGTGGAACGAGATCCGGGGCACGCACCGCTGGGAACGCGGATCCGTACGGCGCTGCTGCTCTACGCGTTCGCCGTGCTCGGCGTGTTCCTGCTCGTCGCCCCGTGGACGCCCGTGTGGCGCCAGGCCACGATGGGACTGCTGCCCGCGCAACTGGCCCAGCTGTCTCAGACCGGGTGGGTCCGGGGCATGGTCAGCGGCATCGGTGGACTCGATCTGTTCGTTGCGCTGCAGGTCGCGGGCGAGTTGTGGAACCAGACGCGCGTCGATCCGACTCCGCGATCCCGGAGATAAAAAAAGGGCGGCAACTGGTGTTGCCGCCGGCGGGATCAACGAATGCACTACCCGCATAGAGAGGAGAGAGAGGAGGCAGTATGGATCAGGCTTCGCGCGCCGGAAGTCCGGGAGTTCGACCGGAATTCCGAGAGGCTCTGGGTGGGCGAACGACGAGAGGGGCAATCCTGTCGATCGTCACGTTCGAACCTTCGCGGCGTCGAGAAACTCGATCCATAGTAGGCTATTCATCCGTTACGGATGAACCTCGGCGATTGCAATGAGAAACTGGGGTCGACGTCCAACTTCGCACGCACTCGACGGTCGCGCGTTTTCAGCGTCGCTCGTCGTTTTCTGGATCTGCGCGGTTTGCGCTTGTCAGGCGCCGGTCGACGAACGCATCGAAGCGATCTACGAACTCAAGGCGGATCCGACATCCCGGAATATCGAGAAGATCCGCAAGCAGTTCGACGATGCCGACCGCGACATTCGCGCGACCGCGCTGAACGCCCTCGTTCAGCTCGAGGTGCCCGACGCCGAAGACCTGGCTCTGCGTGCCGCGGCGGACGAGGACGGTTTCGTGCGCGCCACTGCGGCCAAGCTGCTCGGCGATCTCGACAGCGTCGGCAGCGCCGGAACGCTGGCCGAGCTACTGCGCACCGACAGCGACCCGATCGTGCGCCAGCGCGCCGCGGAGACGCTGCTGCGGCTCGAGGGCGAGGTCGCCGTCGCTGCGCTGGCCGATGGGCTCGACGACCCGATGCAGAACGTGCGTCTCGCAGCGGTGCGCGGCGTGCGCTCGCTGGATCCCGCGGCCGACGTTCCGCGGTTGGCGCGTCTGGTGCTGGAGGACGCCGTGTGGGAGATTCGGGTCCAGGCGGCGCGTGCGCTGGGGGCCTCGGGCGACCGTTCCGTGATTCCCGTGCTGGAGGCGGCCCTGTCCGATTCCAACGAGTTCGTCCGCACCGCGGCGGCCGAGGGGCTGAAGGACGTGCGAGACTCCCCCGAGGACGACCCCGAGGACGACCCCGAGGGATGAGCGCGGCGTGGACCGTGAAGCGCACCGGCCCCGGCGGCTTCGTCATGCGGGCCGACGAGGAGGCGCCGATCGAGGTCGTGCCCGACGGGCCGGGCTGGAGGGTCTCCGGGCTCGGGGACGCCGGCCCGCTGGAACTGGGCCGACCCGACGAGGGGCCGGGTTTCGTGCTGAGACGGGGCTCCGATCGGGTCGCCAGGACCTCGTCGCTGGTGCGGGGTGCAACGGAAGCGAATCTGTACTATTTGTTACTGGGGGACGGGCGGCTGTTTCGTATCGCCCTTCGTGATGCCCGAACCGGCGGATTCGAGATCCGAGGTTGGGAGACTCCCGGCGCCTATCTCCAGGCGGTCCCCACGTCCGACGGTTGGGCCATCGAGTCCACGCCTGCCGCAGGCGGCATGTCGGGAGTTCGCACTCTGTCCATTCTGTTCGCCGCGGAGTTGCTCGATTCGGAAGAGCGACTCGAGCGCGGGGCGGTAGGCGCGTAGCGCAGGAGGCAAGGGCCGGATATGACGGAACACGAGCGCAAGCGCGCACCCTCGTCGCGACGGCGAAGGGGCAAGAGACGCGGCCGCGGTGGTCAGCAAGGACGTGGACCGGGCGGCAGGCCGCACAACGACGGGCGCTCCTCGCGCAGCTACAAGGCGGTCCCCGAGGGGGAGGCCACCGTCGAGGTCGACGGTGTGTTGCAGGTGGTCGAGCAGGGCCACGGTTTCCTCCGCTCGTCGCAGAACGATTACAACCAGGATCCGTCGGATCCGATCGTCGCCGCCGAGGTCGTGCAGGCCGCGGGGCTCGAGACCGGGCTGAAGTTGACCGGCCTTGGGGTCCCCGATCGCAACCCGGGGCGGCCGGCGTGGCTGCGCGAGATCGGGAAGATCAACGACGCCGACCCCGCCGAGTGGTCCGAGCGCACGCCGTTCAAGGACCTGGTCGCCGAGGATCCCACCGAACGCATCCGCATGGAAGTCGAGTCCGACGAGCTGTCGACGCGCGTCGTCGACCTGATTGCGCCGATCGGCAAGGGGCAACGTTGCCTCGTGGTCGCTCCGCCCAAGGCCGGCAAGACCGTCCTGCTGCAGAAGGTCGCGCATTCCATCTCCGAGAACCATCCCGAGATTCACCTCATCGTCTTGCTGGTCGACGAGCGGCCGGAAGAGGTGACCGACATGCGGCGCAACGTGCGCGGTGAGGTCATCGCGTCGTCGTCGGACGAGATGTCGCGCAACCATGTCCAGTGCGCGGAGATCGTGCTCGAGCGTGCCAAGCGGTTGGTCGAGGTCGGGCGCGACGTGGTCGTGTTGCTGGACTCGATTACACGGTTGTCACGCGCGTACAACAACGAGCAGCGCGGGTCGGGGCGTGTGCTCAGCGGCGGGATCGACGCCCGCACGATGGAGAAGCCGCGGCGCTTCTTCGGCGCCGCGCGCAAGGCGAGCGACGGCGGCTCGTTGACGGTCATCGGAACGGCGCTGGTCGATACCGGATCCCGTATGGACGAGGTGATCTTTCAAGAATTCAAAGGTACGGGCAATACCGAGATCATCATGGATCGCGGGTTGTTCGAGCAGCGCATCTTCCCCGCGATCGACATCGCCAAGAGCGGTACGCGCAAGGAAGAGAAGCTGATGGAACCGGACGAGTACAAAAAAGTCACTCTGCTTCGTCGCGCTCTTGCGCCGCTGCGCGCGGCCGAGGCGATGCGCTTGCTGACCGGGCGGTTGACGCAGTCGACCTCCAACCGCGAGTTTCTGGAGACGATGCAGTCCTGATCGCGCGATGTGCGAGGAATGTATCTCGATGTGTTGACCGCCGCGCGACATCGAATCTACATTCAGTCCCAGACACTCCTGCCTCGATCTGGAGACGCCCGTCTTGCCCTGGACACCCGACGATTGGCACGACTGGCTCGACGTTCCGAATCGTAACGCCGTCGAGTCGCCGTCCATCAACCGCACGCTGTTCAACATCCTCGATCGCATCCCGGCGCGATCGGATAAGACCGTTGCCGACCTGGGCTGCGGCTGGCTCGACGCGTTGCCCGATCTGGTCGAGCAGTTCGAATCGGTCGTCGTGCTCGGCGACTGCGCCCGGCGGCTGGGCGAGGCGAGACTGCGCGCCGACGGGACCACCGCGCGCGTGGCCGGCGAGCGGTTGGACGACCTGCGCGCCTGGACCTCGTCGTTCGACGTGGTGCTGGCCGTGGACACGATCCCCGTATGCCGCTCCACGACCCTGACGCGCATCCTGCAACAGATTCACGGAACCCTGGTCGAGGGCGGCATCTTCCTCGCGACGTTCGACGCCTCGAGTCGCGACGGCTCGCCCTACACGATCCTCGGGTCGAAGCGGCAATCGGCCGAGCCCGGTCCGCTGCACGAGGTCGAGCTGCAGTACCGCCTGCGTTGCTCGGGCTTCCAGGGGCTGCGCCTGCGGCGGCTCGACGGCAAGGGCACGGGCGCGGAGCGTCTGCTGTGCATGGCCGTCCGCCGCGCCAACAACTGAATCTCAGCCGCAGAGCACCGCGCCGCCGTTGACGTTGAGGATCTCTCCGTTGACGAATGTGGCCAGGTCCGACGCCAGGAACAGCACCGCGCCCGCAATCTCCGCCGCCGTACCCGCGCGGCCGAGCGGGATCTTGCTCAGGATCTGCTGCGCGTCCGGCCCGATCAGCGCGTCGTGGGACATGTCGGTGTCGACCCAGCCGGGCGCCACGCAGTTCGTGAGGATGCCGTGCGGACACAGCTCGGCCGCCAGCGACTTGGTCAGCGCGATGACCGCTCCCTTGCTCGACGCGTAGTGCGCGTGAAACGCCTCCCCGCGCTGGCCCGCCGTGCTGGAGATGTTGACGATGCGGCCGCGACCGGCTCGCTTCATCCCCGGCACGCAGCAGCGGATCATGTTGAACGTCCCGGTGAGGTTGACGTCGAGGATGGTGCGCCACTCCTCGTCGGTCATCTCGTCCACCGGCGAACGGCTCCACAGCCCGGCGTTGTTGACGAGGATGTCGACGCCGCCGAAGCGATCGACCGTCTCCTCGAGCAGCAACTCGGCCTCGTCGACGCGCGACACGTCCGCCGAGACGGCGATCGCCGCGCCGCCCGCCGCGGCGATCCTGCGTACGGTCTCCTCGGCCGCGTGCTGCTCGACGCGGTAGCCCAGCGTTACGCGGGCTCCGGCGGCAGCCAGCATCTCGCAGCACGCGCGGCCGATCCCACGCGAGCCGCCGGTGACCAGAGCGGTTCTTCCCTGCAGATCGATCATCGGGTCGCCTCCGTGGCCAACTGGCCGCACGCGGCACGCGCCTCGGTTCCGCGGCTCCAGCGGATGCTCGCCGGGACGTCGCGTCGCAGTAACTCGTCGCGAATCTGCAGCACTCGTTGACGCGACGGCGGCCGGTAGGGCAGCCGGTCCGGGACCGGGTTGAACGGAATCAAATTGACCTTCACCGCGAGTGAGCGCGTCATCTCCGCCAGCCGCTCGAGGTCGTCGTCGGCGACGTTGACGCCGTCGAGCAACACGTACTCGAAGGTGATCCGCTCGCCGGTGGTCGTCGTGTACTCGCGGCAAGCCTCGAGCAGGCGCGCGAGCGGATACTTACGGTTGATGGGCATGATCCGCTCGCGCGTCTCGTCCGTCGTCGCGTTGAGCGAGACCGCGAGGCGCGGCCGGCGCGGTTCGGCGGCCAACTGCTCGATCGCCGGCACCAGGCCCGAGGTCGAGACGGTGATGCGCTTGCGCGACAGACCGAAGCCGCGCGGGTCGACCAGGACGCGGAACGCGGCCAGCACCGCGTCGTAGTTGTGCAGCGGCTCGCCCATGCCCATGAACACCAGGTTGAACGGTCGTTCGCCGAGCCCGCGATCGTTCTGGATCTGCGCAACCTGCCCCAGGATCTCGCCGGGCGAGAGATGACGCACGAAGCCCATCTTGCCGGTCAGGCAGAAGTCGCAGTCGAGCGCGCAGCCGACCTGGCTGGAGACGCAGAGCGTCACGCGGTCGTCGTAGTGCATGTAGACGGCCTCGATCGTGCCGCCTCCGTCGGGAGAGATGCCGTACTTGATCGTCCCGTCCGTCGCGGTCGTTCGCGCCACGATCTTCCCGGGATCGAACACGGCGTCGCACTGCAGCCTCTCGCGCAGCGAGGCCGGCAGATCGCTCCAGTCCGCGGGATCGAAACGCCGCCGCGCATAGAGCCAGGCGTAGATCTGCGAGGCGTGGAACGCGGGGAGATCGTAGCGCGCCAGGAATCCCCGCAACGCCTCGACATCGCACCCGTAGAGGTTGGTCATCCGGCGATTCTACCGCGCTGCGCCTCGACTGTCCGGTGGCCCCGCAGCCTGCTAGACTGAAGCGAGGAGACGACTAACCCTTGAAGAAAGACCAGCTTGCGTTCCTTTTGGGCGGACTCACCTTCGGCATCCTGATCGGGGTCGGGCTGTTCAACGCGATCTCGGCCGAGCCGGCACTGGACGCGACGCCGCAGAATGCGCCCGTCGCAGCTCCCGCGGGGCAGGTGCCGCGGACCCAGGTCGGACCCTCGGGCGCCGACGGCGGTGCGCCGATGGTGCGAGAGATCAACGAGCTCAAGCGTCGGCTGCAGCAGGACCCGGACGACCTGGCGCTGCTGACGCGTCTGGCCGGGATCTACTTCGACGTGTCGATGTGGGAGCAGGCGCGCGGCTACTACGAGAGGGCGATCGAGATCGCACCGGCCGATCCGGACCTGATGACCGACCTCGGCACGTGCTACCGCGGGATCCGTCAGTACGACAAGGCCGTCGAGTTGTTCGAGCAGGCGCACGAGATCGACCCGCAGCACTGGCAGTCGCTGTTCAACCTGGCGGTCGTTGCCGTGTTCAACACCGAAGACTACGAGCGCGCCCAGGACGCGGTCGCGGCGCTGGAGGCGATGAACGCTCCGGCCCAGAACCTGCCGCAGCTACGGCAGGCGCTCGCCGACCGACTGAGCGCGCCGGCGAGCGGCGGGTCGTCGTGATCCGCAGGCTGATCTTCGCGGTGATCGCCGCGCTGGGATTCGCGTACTGGCTGCGCGGCCTGCGCAACGCCCAGCGTGGATCGGACTCCCGGGCCGGCCGCGGCCCCGAGCAACCCCGCGCGGATCGCGCCGTCGACGTCGGGCCCATGGTCCGAGACCGGGTTTGCAACACGTTTCTCCCGCGCTCCCGGGCCCTGACGGCCCATATCGACGGCACCGAGCACTTCTTCTGCTCGGAGGGCTGTCGCCGGTCCTTCCTGGAAGGCCACCAGCCCGCCCAGCACGCCTGAATCGCTCCCCGAAGCCCCAAATTGCCCGGGTCCGGACCGGGACCTATATTCGCCGCGGAGGCATCTCTCCGCGAGCGTGGGGCCCATGACATCAGCCAACGAAAAGATCATCACCGAGTTGCATCAGCGCGCGTCCGGCCTGTACTACCAGGGGCAGGTCCAGAGCGCCCTGGAGGCCTGGCAGCAGATCCTGCTGCTGGATCCGGCCGACGAACGGGCCCTGGAGGGCGTTCGCCTGTGCGAGGCCTACGAGCCTGACTGCGCGCCGGCCGGGCCGCCGGCGCCGGCGGCCGCCGGGCAGCCGGAGTCGCTCGAAGAGAGCCTGACCATGCTGGACCAGATCCTCGGTGAGGGTCCCGGCGCGGCGCCGCCCGCGGCCGCCGCAGCGGGCGCTGCAGCGGCCGAGGCGGTCCCCGAGACGCCGCTGGACACCGCGGCGGGCTTCGACTTCGATCTGTCCGAGCTGGAGAACGTCGACATCCAGGAGCCGCAGCCGCAGCCGCCGGCTCCCGCCGCGGAGGAAGAAGTGGGGCCGGGCCCCACGCCGTTGAATCTCAGCGCCTTCCGCGACGTCGATCATGCCGCCGAAGCCGAAGACGACATTCTGCAGCGGGTCAAGGAGCTGCTGGCCGATGCGCGCGGCTTCTACGAGCGCGGCGACCGCGACAACGCGATGACGTCGCTCTCGCGCCTGTTCATCCTCGACGAGGACAACGCCGACGCCGCCGAGCTGCGCCGGATGATCCGCGCCGACGTGGAGTCCGACCCCGCAGCGGAGGCGTCGCCGGAGCCGGTCGAGGACGAGCCGTTCGACGAGGTGCACGATCCGACCGCCATGGAGGGGGACGGGCTGGACGCCCTGGCGCTCGGCCGACCTGCCGAGTCCGCGGAAGCGACGGCCACGGCGGACTACGAGCCCGCGCCCGAGTTCGACGACACGGGTGGCTTCGACCCGCTGAACGACGTCGACCCCTCGGGGTCCGCTTCCGAGCCGGGCGAGGAGTGGAGCGAGGCCGAGCTGGACGCCGAGGGCGGCGAGAGCGCGCCCCGGGCGGCCACGGCGAGCAGGAAGATTCCGAAGTGGGCCGTGATCGCGGCCTGTTCGCTGGTCGTCGTGACGGGCGTGGTGTTCCTCCTGATGCGCCTGTTGGCCGACGAGCCGGTGCAGATCAACGCCCCCGGGCCCGCGGCCCCGGTGCCGACGACCGCCGACCTGTCGCAGAAGGTCGACGAGCTGATCGGGCAGAACCCGCAGACGCCCGAGGCCGTTCAGGCGGCCAACGAGCAGCAGGTCGGCGTCCTGATGGCGAGCGCGGGAGAGGCCTACGAAAACGGCGAGTACGCGGCGGCCGTGGTCGACTTCAAGGCGATCCTGGACATCGCGCCGGACGACGCCGACGCGAAGCGCGGCCTGGTCGACGCCGGCGAGCGCTATCGCGAGCAGCAGCGAATCGAGCAGAAGTGGGGACAGGCGCGCGAGGACTTCGAGCACGGCAACTACCGCGCCGCGCTGAGCGGCCTGTACCGGCTGCCCGCCACCCGCGACGCCGCGGAGCTCGAACGCTACAAGCGCAACGGCTGGTTCAACCTGGGCATCCAGTCGCTGGAGCGCTCGGACTGCAAGACCGCTCGCGAGCACTTCAAGGAGGCGATGACGCTGGACCCCGACGACGCCGGCTCGGCGTACGGGATCCAGGCGGCGCGCAGTTGCGAGGGCGTCCCGACCGAGCTGGCCTACCGCACACTGACCGACTAGCCGTCCGCTAGTGGCGGAAGTGCCGCCTGCCGGTGAACACCATCGCGATGTCGTGCTCGTCCGCGGCGGCGATCACCTCTTCGTCGCGGATCGACCCGCCCGGCTGAACGACCGCCTTGATCCCCGCCTCGGCGGCCGCGTCGATCCCGTCGCGGAAGGGGAAGAACGCGTCCGAGGCCATGACCGAGCCCTCCAGCGGGCTCTGCGCCTTCTGCACGGCGATGCGCGCCGAGTCGACGCGGCTCATCTGGCCCGCCCCGACGCCCAGCGTACGGTCGTCCTTGACGTAGACGATCGCGTTCGACTTTACGTTCTTGCACACCGTCCAGGCGAACTCGAGCGAGGACCACTCTTCCGCGCTGGGCTGCCGCTTCGACACGACCTTCGACTCGCGCACGTTTTCGTCGATCGCGTCCCAGTCCTGGGCCAGCATCCCGCCGCACACGCGGCGTAGGTCCCAGCCGGTCCGCGCGAAGCGCTCGAGATCGCCCGTCTCGAGCAGGCGCCATTTCTTTTTCTTGGCCAGCCGCTCGCGCGCGCCGGCGTCGAACTCCGGGGCGATGATGCCCTCGAAGAAGTGTCCGGCCATCGCCTCGGCGGTGGGCCGGTCGACGGCGCGGTTGAAGGCGACGACCCCGCCGAATGCGCTGAGCGGATCGCACTCGAGCGCGCGCTGGAAGGCGGAGAGGATGTCCTGGGCCCGTGCGGCGCCGCACGGGTTGCCGTGCTTGATGATGACGCACGACGGCGCGTCCAGCTCGGCGGCCAGCCCCAGCGCGGCGTCGAAGTCGAGGATGTTGTTGAACGACAGCTCCTTGCCCTGTAGCTGCTGCGCGCTGCAGACCGACGGCGTGGTGCACAGCGGGTCGCGGTAGAACGCGGCCTTCTGATGCGGGTTCTCGCCGTAGCGCAGGTCCTGCGCCTTGCCGTACTCCACCTGCAGCTTGGCGGGCATGCCGTCGCTCTCGCGCAGCGTGCCGTCGGAATCGACGCGCGACAGGTAGCCGTGCACCGCGGTGTCGTAGCTCGCGGTGTGGCGGAACGCCGAGACGGCCAGTCCCAGGCGCGTCTCGCCGGAGAGCGTCCCGTGGTCGCGGATCTCGTCGGCGACCCGCGCGTAGTCGGAGGGGTCGACGACGACTCCGACGCTGGCGTGGTTCTTCGCCGCGGCGCGCACCATCGTCGGTCCGCCGATGTCGATCATCTCGATCACGTCCGCCAGGCCGATACCGTCGGTGGCGGCGGTCTTCTCGAACGGGTACAGGTTGACGACGACGAGGTCGATCGGGTCGATGCCGGCCTCGTCGAGGTCCGCCATGTGCTTCTCGTTGGCGCGCACGGCGAGGAGGCCGGCGTGGATCTTCGGGTGCAGCGTCTTCACGCGCCCGTCGAGCATCTCGGGGAACCCGGTGTACTCGGAGACCGGCGTGACCTCGATGCCGCTCTCCTGCAGCAGGCGCGCGGTGCCGCCGCTGGAGAGGATCGAGACCCGGGCTTCGGTCAGTCGCCGGCAGAAGTCGACCACGCCTTCCTTGTCGAAGACGCTGACCAGGGCTCGTCGAATCGGCTTGTCCATCAAGGCCTCCTGAGATACGGGGTGCGTTTCGTGTCTCCGCCCGCCTCGCGCCAGGCGGTGAGCCAGACGCGGACCAGGTCGGTGACGCTCTGGGAGTAGGCGAGCGAACCGACGGCGAACGGAACCGAGCGGTCGTCGAACGCCGACGGGTGTGGAGGATCTCCGGCCTGGGCGTAGGCGCGGGCCAGGTCCCGGTCCTGATCTCGAGCGCGCTCCATCACCGACACGGCGTAACCCTCGAAGTCGCCCTCGGCGAGGTGCTCGTCGTCGTGACCGTAGAACACGAGGGGGAAGCGCTCGCGACGCGACTCGCAGAAGGACGCGAAGTGACCGTAGCGGTCGTCCTCGTCGGCCACGCCGACGCCCGGGGGGAAGCCCGAGTCCTGGACGTAGTGCGCCAGCGTGCCGAAGCCGCGGGCGATCTCGTCGAAGTCCTTCGCCGAGGCGAGCAGCTCGGCCAGCTTCTCGGCCGAACCGTCGACGCGCCGCTGCAGCGTGCCCGAGTCCCACGGTGCCCGGTGCGTCGAGTCGTCCTCCCGCGTCAGCGGGGTCAGCAGGCCGCGGCGGAGCGGCTCTCGGTGGTGCTCGAGCGCGGTCCTCAGCGAGATCGGCAGCAGCCGGATCGCCTCGTCCGCCATGCGGACGCGCGTCTCCGGCTTCCAGGCGAGCGCCGGGTTCGCGGCGAGCAGGAGCGCGACGAATATGAGTCCGAGATGGGGAGCGCGGGGCATAGAGGGCGAATTCTAGACAAGCCCCCGACCGCCTTCAAGGAAGGCGGCTAGCGACGGCTGTCGGAGCCCGTGGCGCTGCCGCCGGGCACGTCCATCAGCGGCAGGCCCAGGCTGCCCGACTGCTCCTGGTACAGCATCAGCTTGACCGCCAGCAGCCGCTCGTTGTTGGCCGCCTGCGGGTTGTAGGCCGGGTCGCCGAGGGTCGGATCGAGCTTGAGCGCCAGCGTGTACTCCTGGATCGCGTCCTCGTACTTTTCCATCTGGTCCAGCACGGCGCCCAGGTTGTAGTGGCCCAGGGCGTTGGACGGCTCGATGTTGAGCGCGCGGCCGTAGGCCGAGGCGGCGATGTTCAGCTCTCCGAGCTGCCGGTGCAGCGTGCCGACGTTGATCCACAGCAGCGAGTTCTCGGGCTCGATGCGTAGCGCGATGCCGTAGTACTCGATCGCGGCCTGCTGCATCCCGGCCTGGCCGAGGAAGTTGGCGAAAGCGGCGAGCTGCTGCGGCGACGCGTCCTGGCTGTCGATCAGGTCGAGGTAGGCGCCGACGGTCGGGTCCGACGACAGCGGGCTCTCGCGCAGCATGGCCTGCAGGCGAGCGATGTTGCGCGGCAGTTTCGCGGGCGGGGGAGCCGCGACCCGGGTGGTCTTCTTCTTTTTCTTGGGGGTGGTGACGGGCCCGGACGCCAGACGCTCGGTCTGCGCGTCCATGTTGGAGGCCGCCTCCTTCTCTTGGTACTCGCTGCGCGAGTGTTCCTTGCGCGCGCGGCGCTCTTCCTTCTTGCGCAGGTACTCCTGGACCCGTTCTTCCTTCTCGCGTTGCTTGGCATCCTTGGCGGATTCCGTCGGGGCGGGCTCCGGCTCGTTCGCGGGCTCTTCCTGGGCGACGGCGAACGACGCCGTGGCGAGGAACGCGAGCGCAACGAGGAGAGCGATCGTGGACGGGCTGAGGATGCGTTTCATGGACTGTCTCCGAGGCGCCCGGGTCACTTCCCGGGACGTGCCTTGAGTTGGATCTTGTCGTTGCGGACGACGAGCCGGAGCTCAATTTCAGCGCATCCGGACTTTTTCCGCAACTGATTGGTCTGCGCGGCGATGCCCTTGACGAACTTGGCGTAGGGCACCTGCGCCGCGATGCCGTTGCGCTCGCGCGCCTCGACGAAGCGCGTGTACAGCTTGCGCAGGTTCTCGTCCTCTTGCTTCGCCTCGCTGAGGCGGCAGCGTCCGAGCAGCTTGTCGTTCGAGCCCTGCGTCGGGGTCGTGGCCTGGGTGCGCCGGTCGCCCTCCTCCATCGAGCGGCGGGAGCGGCCCCAGAGTTCGGATAGAATGGCGTACCGGCTGATCAGCGTGGTGAGCTGGAACCGGTGCTGGTACTTCTGGATGCGAGCCTCGCGATAGCGCCGGATCAGGCGATCGATCTGATGCCGCATCTCGTGAGGCTCTCTGGGCAAAGCACCGTTGAAGAACATGTCGTACTGGACCTTCAATTGCCGGATTCCAATTTCAAGAGTGGCAATGTCTTCTTCGATACGGGCGGCGGCTTCCGTCTGTCTAGTGTTGGGGTCCATACGTATTGTCCTCGGGGTAGTTCGGGCCGAGCCGACCTCGGGTCAAATCTAGAGACCAGGATCCCGTGACGCAAAGACCTCCCGCAAAAAAGGCCCTGTTCAAGAGCATTCCGGCGGTGGACCGGGTGCTGTCCTCCACGGCTTTCCGCAGCGTTCGGCGGGGTTTCGGGGCCCGCCTGGCGACCGACCTGCTGCGCGAGGAGCTGGACCGGGTCCGGGAGGCCGTCCGGGGCGGCGAGCTGGACGCCACCGGCCTGAGGCGGGCGGTGACCCCCGCCGCCCTGGCCCGGCGGGTCGGAGCCCGGGCCACGGCCCTGCTGGCCCCCCGCCCCAGGGCCGTGATCAACGCCACCGGCATCGTCGTCCACACCAACCTGGGACGTGCACCGCTCTCCCGGGAGGCGGCCGAGCACCTGGCTCGGACCGCCTCGGGCTACGTAGACCTGGAGTACGACGTCGAGGCCGGGACCCGCGGCCGCCGCTCGTCGCACGTCGCCCCGCTGATGGGGCGCCTGTTTCCGGGCCACGACTTCGTCGTCCTGAACAACAACGCCGCGGCGATCCTGATCTGCCTGCAGGCCCTGGCCAAGGGCAAGGAGGTGCTGATCTCGCGCGGCGAGCTGGTCGAGATCGGCGGCTCGTTCCGCGTGCCGGACATCCTGGCCGCGTCCGGCGCGAAGCTGCGCGAGGTGGGCACGACGAACCGCACGCGCAAGTCGGACTACGCGAAGGCGGTGGGGCCGAAGACGGGGCTGATCCTCAAGGTGCACACGAGCAACTTCAAGATCGTCGGCTTCACCGAGGAGACGGCCGTCGCCGAGCTGGCCGCGGTGGCGCGCAAGGCCGAGCGGCCGCTGGTCGTCGACTGGGGCAGCGGCGACCTGGTCGACCTCGCGCCGCTGGGGATCCACGACGAGACGCCGGTGCAGAAGATTCTCGAGGCGGGCGCCGACCTCGTCACCTTCAGCGGCGACAAGCTGCTGGGCGGGCCGCAGGCCGGCTTCGTCGTCGGCCGGCCGGAGCTGATCGCGAAGCTGAAGCGGCACCCGCTGGCGCGCGTCTGTCGCCTCGATCGGTTGTTGACCGGCGTGCTGCAGCGCACGCTGGCGGCCTACGTCGCCGGGCGCGCCGAGGACGAGCTGCCCGTGCTGCGCATGCTGGGCCTGTCGCCCGAGTCGATCGGCAAGCGCGCGTCGAAGCTGAAGCGTGCGCTGTCGTCGTCGGTCGGCAAGCGCGTGCGGCTGAGCCTGATCGACGGCGTGTCGCGCACCGGCGGCGGGTCGTCGCCGACCGGCGAGCGCCCGACGCGGCTGCTGTCGATCGAGCTGCCGTCGGGCGACGCGGGGCGCCTCGAGCGCAAGCTGCGCGAGGCCGATCCGCCGGTCGTGGGGCGGCTGCACGACGGCGCGTTGCTGCTGGATCTGCGGACCGTGAACGCCGACGACGAGGAAACTCTGGCCGAGCGGCTGATTGAGGCGATCGAGGCCGTGACTAAACGCGACTAAACGTTGAAGCGGAAGTTCACCACGTCGCCGTCGGCCATGACGTATTCCTTGCCCTCGAGCCGCAGCGTGCCCTTGTCGCGCGAGGCGGCCCAGGTGCCGGCCTGCATCAGGTCGTCGTAGGCCACCAGCTCGGCGCGGATGAAGCCGCGCTCGATGTCGCTGTGGATCGAGCCCGCGGCCTTCTGCGCGACCGTGCCGCGGCGGATCGTCCACGCGCGGCACTCGTCCTCTCCGACCGTGAAGAACGAGATGCTGCCGAGCAGGCTGTAGCTGGCCTGGATCATCCGCTCGAGCGCCGGGCGCTCGAGCCCCAGCTCTTCCATGAACACCGCCGCGTCGTCCGCGTCGAGCTGCGAAATCTCGGCCTCGATCTTGGCCGACAGCGCGACGACCTCGGTCGACGGATGGGCGGCGATCTCCTCCAGGCCGAACGCCGCGGCGCCCTCCTTGCACTTCGACGCATCCGCCTCGTCCGCGTTGACGACGACCAGCAGGGGCTTGAGCGAGAGGAACGTGTAGCCGCGCAGCATGCGCCGCTCGTGCTCTTCGAACTCCACGTTGCGCAGCGGCGTCTCCTGCTCGAGCTGCTGCAGCACCTTCTGGAACAGCTCCAGCTCTTTCTTGTCCTCGGCCGTGTTCGTCTTGCGCACCTGCAACGCCAGCTTCTCGACGCGCTTCTCGGCGACGATCTGGTCGGCCAGGATGAACTCGGTCTCCATCGCGGCCACGTCGCGCGCCGGGTCGACCGCGCCCTCGCTGTGCGGGATGTCGCCGCCGAACTGGCGCACCACGTGGGCCAGTGCGTCGGCCGTGCGTAGCTGGTCGAGCGGCAGCACCTTCGACGCCTCGCCCTTCTCCATGCCCGCCAGGTCGAGATACTCCACCGTCGCCGGCGTCGTCTTCTTCGGCGAGTACATCGCCGACAGCTTGTCCAGCCGCAGGTCCGGCACCTTCGTGATGCCGACGTGGCTCTCGTTGCGGCCGCCGGGCGGCGCCGGCTCGATGCCGGTCAGCAGCTGAAACATGGTGGACTTGCCCGTGAGCGGAAAGCCGAACAGACCGATCTTCATGATGCGCTCCAGTGGATCGCGGCAGAATAGCGGCCCGTGTCGGCAGCGGCAACTTCGCGAGCGGGGCGCACTAGGGTAGAATCCGCGGCCTGGAGGCGCCGATGAAGATCAAGCTGTGCAGCGTGATGGTGGACGATCAGAGCAAGGCCGAGCGGTTCTACACCGAGGTGCTGGGCTTCGTGAAGAAGAACGATATCCCGATGGGCGAGTTCCGCTGGCTGACCGTCGTCTCACCCGAGCTGCCGGACGAGGTCGAACTGGCGCTGGAGCCCAACGCCAACGCCGCGGCGAAGACCTTCCAGGCGGCGTTGTTCGAGCAGGGGATCCCGGCCAACGCGTTCGTCGTCGACGACATCCGCGCCGAGCACGCGCGCCTCGTCGAGAAGGGCGTCGTCTTCCGCAGCGAGCCGAAAGAAGCCGGCGGCGTCACCGTCGCCATGTTCGAAGACACCTGCGGCAACCTGATCCAGATGTACCAGGTCTGAGACGGGTCAGATGCGCGGCTCGTTCCGCGACATGCGCAGGCTGAAGCTCCCGCGGACGTCGAGCCTGTCGCCGGTGCACGCGTCCGGGCCGCCCACCGCGGCGGCCTCGAACTCGAACGTGCCCTCGACGCGCGTCGCCGTCTCGCTGGTCACCTCGATGGACCCCGTGCCGTCGCAGCCGACCCACTCGTGCAGGCGGCCGTCGTCGGGCTTGTAGAGGTTGAGCGTGGCGGATACGCCCGAGCCCAGCTCGTACAGCCGGCCCGCGATCTCCTCCGGCAGCGTCAGCGTCAGCGATTCGCCCGACGTGGCGGGCAGCACGAGCCTCAGGGCCGGCTCGCCGTTCGGACCCTCGAGCTGGAAGTCGATCGCGCCCGGCTGACTCGCGACGAGCTCGCTGCCGCCCACCGTCGCGGCGAACGTCGAATCGCCCACGGGTGGATCGATGACGCCGCCGCCGCTGCCGCTACTGGAGCAGGCGGCGTACGCGAGGCACGCGGCGCAGGCGAGAAGGATCACGGTGCGTTTCGAGATGTTCATCGTTGCGGCTCCCTAGGGTTTCGACGGATGGCTGGCCAATGATATACGAAGACCTCGTCGGAGCGAGGGATTGTCCGTTGCGGCGGTGGGAAACGGCCTCATTGCGACTGAAATCGGGGGCCGTGCTAAAGTCGGAAAAACCGGTCCGGGGCGTGGCGCAGTCTGGTAGCGCACCTGCTTTGGGAGCAGGGGGTCGGAGGTTCGAATCCTCTCGCCCCGACCAAGTAAACTCACAAACAGTTCAGTCGTTTACGGGCCGTCCTTAGGGGCGGCCGTTTCGTTATGGGGCTGTGCAATTGCCTGGGATGCCGCTTGGGAT
>JAAELQ010000059.1 GCA_024226515.1 bacterium | reverse complement strand
TTCATGACATCCCATACAAAGAGTCTTAACGGTTAATATAGTTCATACTGTTTTGATTTTACAGTATTTAGCTAACGGTATTAACGGTATTAACGGTATTAACTGTTTGTACTGTTTGTACTGTTTGTACTGTTTGTACTGTATTAACGGTACAAACAGTACAAACAGTTAATACCGTTAATACAGTACAAATAGTTATAACGGTTAATACTGATTGGAATTTATGGTATTAACGGTACAAACAGTATTAACAGTTAATACCGTTAATACTGTACAAATAGTTATAACGGTTAATACTGTTAATACAGTACAAATAGTTATAACGGTTAATACTGTTTGTATTTTAGTACTGGGCGCGCTGAACTATGATCGTTTTCAAAAGAGGTGGGGTACAAAACCACATCAATTTTTCAACCACCAAAACCCCCATAAATTCGGGATTGAATCTTTCATAAAAAGTGGGGTAAGAAACCTAAGATTATTTACCCCAGCACGAATTTTATAAAACCTATAATAGTAACGGTGTTACTATTATAGGTTTTGCACCAAGTGCTAAGAAAACGACCGTTTAAATCAGTACCAATAAAAAAAATGCTTAACTCATTGAAAAACCGAAGTATTTTTCGATCCCAGTTCCGCTGATGAAGGAATGGTCTCCAGACCCCATATGGCCCCTATAAACGATTCTACGAGGTCAAAAGCAAATATAGACCATAAACATTACTTTTCTTTTTTCAGCCTCTTCAGAAAGCCATATGACCCCCAGAAACGATTCTACGAGGTCAAAAGTAAATATAGACCATAAACATTACTTTTTTTTCAATCTTTTCAGGAGGAAGGTGTAAAATTTTATGATCCAGTGTTCTTTAGAAAATTTTTGCATGTGGAGTGATTTTTTTTGGCTTCTGTTGTTGTTGTTGTTTTTGTTTTAATGTTTTTATACTAGAAGGTTAAAAACGTAATTCTATGTTCAATGACCGGTAAAACTATGTTCAATGACCGGTAAAACTATGTTCAATGACCGGTAAAACTATGTTCAATGA
>JAAELQ010000058.1 GCA_024226515.1 bacterium | reverse complement strand
GACTTCTTGTATCAGCAAAAACTGATCCCCAGAAAAGTACATATTCTGACAAAAGGAGCTGGTATACAGATAGCTTTTAAGAACTTTGTAAGAAGCCAAATTAGCCTATGTGCAGTTAGCTGTGAGTAGCCCATTATAGAATTTGCATAAAATTTGGATTTTTTTCGACTTTTTTTAGTGCCGTCAACCCAAATCGGCCTATTTTTGAAGATTTAAGCTCAAGCAAAGTGGGTTGACATCAACCTTGGACTCTAATTATTTTCGACTTTTTTTGAAAAATCATTGTTTTTTACATCAGAAATAGGCATGTTTAAGTGTTGTAATTCTTATTATTCCAGACTAGCCCGGTTAGGCCTCTACCTAGCCGGGCACTTCTCATCACCTTTTCCCCATAATGTCAATCAAGGCCTCGACCCACGGGTATTTTTCTGCAACCCACCGTATTTGTTTCCAGACTGCTGATTTAGATACGCCTCTTTTTTCGGCAATCTGAGCATAGCTGGAAGGATACATGG
>JAAELQ010000057.1 GCA_024226515.1 bacterium | reverse complement strand
CGCCGGCAGACCGACGTCGCTCCGTTTGGTTCAGGTTCTCTCGGAACGAGGTTCGATCGTTGCAGCTTGCCTTGTCACAGCGACGGCCCTCGACCCGACGAGATCGGAACCCGTAGAAGCGGCGAGCAGCTTCACCCGACCGCATATCGCCCTCCGAAAGACAAGAACCAAACGGAACGATGGCCGTCTGCGGCCGTCGTGGAGTGCGGACGGGGGGTCCGGGGGCAGGCCCCCGGTCCATTCCGGATGCCCCGTACCGCTCGAACTCGTATCGGCCGCAAGCCACCCCGGCAAGAAGCTGCGCACCACGTCGGAATCAGTCCGCGAGACGCTGCGCCGGCATGTTCGCGCCGCCCTGGTGCAGCGTCAGGCTCTCGGTTTTTCCGGCCTCGTCCGTGTTGAAGGTGATCTGCGCGTCGACGACCCGGTAGAAGAACTCCGTCTCCGACTCGGCGAAGATCTCGAAGTCGGGCTGGGCGGTGGCTTGCGCGAACAGCTTGTCGCCGTCGCGCCGCACCGTGATGACGAAACCCGGCTGTAGTTCGTACCGCCCCACGTAGCGCTCCAGGATCTCCTCCGCTACCGCGACGACCTCGGGCGCCGCGGCGACGTCGGCGTCGAGCCAGTCCGCTCTCTGATCGAGACCGCCCTGGTGCAGCACCATGTGACTGACCTTGCCGTCCTCTCCCAGCTCGAAGCTGACCGCGGCTTCCACCGCGGTGGCGAAGAACCGGGTGGCGGATTCCGGAAACACCTCCAGCATCCCCTGACCGGTGGCCTGGACGAAGTAGCGGTCTCCGTCCCTGGTGACGCTGAGGATGAACTCGGGCGTCAGCTGGTAGCGGCCGACGTAGGCATCGAATCGTTCGGGGGCGAATTCGACGGCCTGCGTCTCGGACTTGAACTGCGCCAGCTGGAACTCGGGTTCGAGCAGGTGGAAACCGATGTCGTCGATGTCGTTCGTCGAGTTCGAGAGCACGACGACGCCGCGCTTGCGCTCCTTGTCGAAGCCGGTGAACGAGTGGTAGCCGCCGGTGCCTCCGTTGTGCCAGTGGATCGTGCGCTCGTGTTCCCGGCGGATGATCCAGCCCAGTCCGATGTGCATGCCGGGTCCACTGAACTCCTCTCGCTCGAGGTGACTGTCCTGCATCGCGCCGGAAATCCGCGACTTGGTCAGTCCCATGTTCGCGGCGAGGAACAGCAGCATGTCGTCCACCGTGGAACGGATCGCACCCGCTCCGGCCAGCGTCGGTATGTCCCAGTTCGAGGCCGGTTGGAGCGCGGCGTCGTGTCCGTGAGCCAGTCGGGCCTCGAGCTCCGGCGTCAGCACGATCCGGGTGTCCTTCATCTTCAACGGACCGGCGATTCGTTTCCGCAGCAGCGTCTCGTAATCCGATCCGGCGCGCAGCGCCAGGACGTGGCCCAGAAGCCCCGTCCCGTAATTCGAGTAGGCGGCGTCGGCACCCGGCTTGCCGGCGAGCTCGGCGCGTGGCAGAAACTCGTACATCTGCTCGACGCTGTAGTCCGCATACGGGTTGGTCGGATCGGCCGGCGTGAAGTTGTCCGGCATGCGGGGCAATCCGGAGGTATGGGTCGACAGGTGGTACAGGGTGATCGCGCTGTCGTCCCGGACCGGAACGAGCACCTCCTCGGGGAGGTACTTCTGCACGGGGTCGTTCAGGCCGACCTTGCCGCGCTGCACCGCATCGGCCAGCAGAATCGACGTGAACACCTTGGAGACCGAGCCGATCTCGAAGACGGTCTTTCCGTCCGGTTCTCGGTCGTCGGTCGCGCCGAGCTTGCCGTAGCCCACGACCGTGCTGCCCTGCTCGTCGATCAACCCGATCGCGATCCCGACACTCTTCTCCTGCTCGTCGATCCGTTCGGCCAGGATCGCGCGGACTTCATCGGCCGTCCATTCGCCGGCAACGGCGGCGACAGCCGTGACCGCGAAGGTCGAGGACAGAACCAGTAGAACAAAGAGGAACGAAGAGACGAGGCGCCGAAAGGACATCGCGAGGCTCCTTCATGGAAGAGGCCAATCATAGACGACGCGGGTGGCGGGCGTCGGCCTCGGGTCAATCGCAGCGCAGAGCGAGGTCCTGGACGAGTGCGCAGCCCGGATCGGCGTGATCCTCGGGACGTTCCACAGCGCCCGAGTCGGTGCCGTAGGAGCCCTCCACACCGTCGCCGTCGTTGCCGACGACGAGGAAGAAGAACGAGCCGGCGCCCGGATCGAAGTCGGGGATCGCACCGCCGTTCCCCACGCCGCAGACCTGCCCCGAGTATCCGTAGAGCCCCACGTGCTCCAGCGCTCCGAAGACGATCGTGTGGTCCGCGGCGGCGCAGGCGGGGGTGTAGGCCAGGGACATCTCCCCTGTCCGGCCGTCGATGGAATCGACGCGCAGGCCGGTGGCAGCGCCCGGCCCCTCGTCGCGCAGGATGACGAGATCCACCGGGTCGCCGCCCGTGCCGATCGGCGTCGTCGTGAGCTCGACCTGGGTCGTGGCGTCGAACACGCGAACCCCGTTGATATCGTGATCGAGGAAGAACAGCTGATCGGTCGCCGGATCGTGCGCCAGCGAGTCCACCTGGGCGAAGGTCACGTCGAGCTCGGGCTTCAGGATCGAGCCGTCCGCCCGGTTGAAGGGCTGCAGATGCGAGGACAGCAGCAGGTCGGTGTGCGTCAGGGCGTAGCCCTTGACCGGCGAGGTCAGCACGAAGCCGGTGATGTTCAGCGCGAGTTGCGCCTCCGACGTCAGGTAGCCCAGCGCGGTGAGGCTGTCGAGGTCGATCTCGTCGATCCCGCCCGTCCCGTCGTGGAACGTGCCCGGTTCGCTGACGTAGAGCCGGCGCCCCTCGATCTGCATCTTGTGTGCGGGAATCGACCCGGTCAGCGCGATGCCCTGCACACCCTTCCGCTCGGGGTCGGCGTCGATGAGCTGATTCGTGTCGACGTCGACGACCGCCAGGTAGGAAGGCGGGACGGCAATGCCCTCGGCGTCGAGACGCTGGAGTTGCACGAACAGGCGTCGACCGTCCAGCGCCATCATCGACATGTCGGGGACGCCGTCCGCGTCCGCCAGGTCGCCGAGATCCACCGTGTCCAGGAGATCCCCGGTCGCCGGATCGACCTCGTACAGCAGGTTGTCGGCGCTGCGGCTGACGTAGGCGCTGCCGGCGTCCACGACGAGAATGTCCCGCGGGGCCGAGCCGGCGCCGACCGAGAAGGTCAGGACCGTGTCCAGGGTCGACGGATCGATGACCTGCACCTCCCCCGTCTGGGGGTGGACGACGTAGAGCCGGCCGAAGAAACGGCGCACGACGGTGTTGAACCCTGTGGGCTCGACGTCGACGGACGCGGCCCAGGGCGCGTCCAGGTCGAACACCGTGCTGCTTCCGCTGCCGCCGGGAGGGTCCGAGGTCACGACGAAGACCCGATCGGAGGCATGCGCGCCGAGGACGGCGGCCGCCAGCACCGCAGCCAGCCCTGCCACCATCGCTGATCGGCGCAGTCGCATCGAAAACCCCACGTCTCCCCTATATACGCTGCTCCGGGTCGTGGGGTTGCGGTTGTAGCCAACTCAGGACGACGGGTCGATCGCGTATCCGCTAACGCGCGGTAGTCAACAACGTCGCCGGTAGGTTGAGCCGGTAGACCGCGACCTCGTCGGCGGAGAGGGTGAACTGGCCGCCGAGCGAGGGCCGATCGCCCTGGCCCCCGAAGAAGTCGACGACCGCGGACGACAGGCTGCCGGACCGGGTCGTCTCCCCTCGCTCCTCGACCCAGTTCCCGCCGACCAGTTTCGCCTGCGGGTTGATCTCGACGGTTCCCTCGACGACCAGGCGCCGGCCCTCTGTGCCCTCGAGCCGCAGCACGAAGACGACCTCCGCAGCGGCGCGCTGGCCACCCATCGATACGATGTCGAACGGGACCGACACCCACTCGCCCTGCTCGTACCGTTCGACCAGAGGACGATCCACGCCGCAAGCCGCGAGAAGGGCGCACAGCAGCCCGATCTCGACCATCGACCCGGGCCGGCCGCGGCCCGCCCGCCGGAGCGCCGCGATCAGTCTCGATCCCACGCAGCCACGATCAACTCCCGCAGTCGCTCCGGCTCGGTCGCCGACGTCTTGCACATGAAGCCTCTCTTGTGGGCGAAGTGCACGTCGACTTCGTCCTCGACTCGGGAGAAGTCGAGTCTGGGGTGGTCTTCATGACGACCGATGCCGTAGCCCGTGCCGCGCCGGTCGGGGTAGACGATGGCGGCGATGGTCTGATCCAGCCCCTCGGCCCGGATGTAGCTCTTGATCGCGGCGCCCGGATCGTCGGCGGGCGAATCGGTTCGGGGCAGGAACACGACTTCGATCCGGTCGTCGCCCTGCGGAATGGACCAGCGGGCGGAGTGGGCCTTGGCGAAGTCGATGCGCTCGCGGGCCACACGCAAATAGTCGAGAAGGTCCTGACCGACGAAGCGCATGTACTCGTACAGCGTTTCGCCCGACGCGAGCTCGGTCTCCTGGGCGAACCGACGAAGCAGAGTCATATCGATCGGCGAGTTGAGCTGGGAGATGACCCTGCGCGGCACCTCGAGCCACTGCGCCGTCTCGGTTGGACCGCGGGAATCGAACCACTCGGCCGGCTCCAGCCAATCGAGGAACTTGACGGCATCCTCATAGAGTCCGAGGTGTCGGAGCACGAGGCTCAGAGCGCACGTCGGCTCATGCTCGCGCGGGTAGTGATGGTGGTCGAAGTTCGACTTGCTCGGGTCGTCACAGCCGCCGACGTCGACGACGGCGATGTCGGGATCGTCCAACTCCTCGTCCGTCGGGTCCCGTCGAACCACCGGAACGCCGTGCGTGGCAACGAGGATACAGACCGCGAGCAGGTCGTCCTTATGAGCGCCGCCGGGATGCGTAATTATTTTTTGGATCATGGTTTCAGTCGCTCGGAGCATCTACGCGATGTTCGAGCTGTAGCCCCTTGAGGAAGTTGCGCAGGATCTGGTCCTTGCACTCACGGTAGTTCTTGTGCCCGGGCTTGCGGAACAACGCGCTGAGTTCCGACTTGCCGATGGGAAAGCCCGCGCGAGCCATCAAACCCAGAATGTCGGTGTCCTTGAGGTTGAGGGCGATCTTCAGCTTGCGAAACACGACGTTGTTGCTCAACTGCCTCTCGGCCACGGGCAGGGTGCCATCGCGCTTTCCGCGATGACGAACGATCAAGCCGTTCAGGAACGTCGCCAGCCGAACGTCGTCGAGCGCTTCGAACGCCGGGTCGTCGTCGCGCTTGAGCCAGGCGTCAACCTGCTCGCGCGTGACACGGTGCTCGGCCTCGGCAAACACGGCGATCATCTGCCGGTCGTTGAAACTGAACGTGTAGCGCAGACGCCGCAGGATATCGTTGCTGTCCACGGCAGCATCCTAGTGCGACTTTGCCGCCACGTCATCCGATACCGCACTTTTGGCGTCGTCTCGCCGGTGGCCGACGCCCCCTCGCGCCGTGTAGAGTTCTTCGCCGCTACGATTGCCGAAGCGTGTCGGCTTGATCTCGTTCTACGTGTTCGACACCGGGGTTCACGATTTCAACGCGATGGCGGCGACCTATGGCGGCACCTATTCCAAGTCGTTCGGGCTGAACGACGCCGGCGCGAACCTGTTCGCCAGCGAGTTCGCCAAGCGCGGTGTACCGGTCCTGAAGAAGCGCTTCGAGGAGCACGGCATGCAGTTGCTGACTCCGATCGAGTTCCTCGAGACCGATGCGCAGAAGGCGGCCTATGTCGGCCTCGAGCTACCCAAGAGCGGCTACCAGAAGTTTGCCAAGGCGATCCGCGGCTGGCTGGACAAGAACCCCAGCGCCAGCGGCGCGGCCGACGGCTTCGCGATGATCCCGACCCATCTGTGGCTGGATGCCGGAATCATGGGCGTGCTGGAGGAGCTGCGCATGACGCTGGGTCTCGACGGGTTGGCGGTGCTGACCAACCTGACGACATCCAACCCGAAGACCGTGCGATTCGCGGGTGCGTCGCTCTCCATCTTCGGCCCGAACCCGGAACCGAAGCCGGAGAAGTTCGCCAAGTACTGGTTTCCCGGCCTGCTCTACGCCGGTGGCACATTCGGCAAGGGCTTCAAGGGACTCGACTTCGCGTACTGGGCCAAGAAGTCCAAGCAAACCACGTCCGTCCCGAATCCGATCGACGGATCGACGACCTCCTACTCGGGAAAAGCGATCGAGAGAGCCGAGTACGACGGATACGACGGCGTGATCGACCAGTTGGCCCGCAGGACGCTCGAGGAGCTCTTGGCCAGGTACGACAAGGGCAAATAGCGCAGAGGCGGTCGAGATCAACCCCCGCGAAGGGGCCGTTGACGGACGATTTGACCCGGGCGCACTCGGACACAAGATTCCGTCTGAGGCAATCCCGGGGGTGAACCGTGCAGACAGCGACCGCCTACTCGAAGAAACAACTCAAGATCATCATGGAGCGCTACGCCGCGACGCTGCTCGAGCCGGTGTCGTTCGCGGACCTGCCGGTCACGTTCGCATACGAAACGACCCAGTTTCGCGGCACGGTCAGCTGCCATCTGCGAACCACCAAGGGCATCGTGCTCGAGGTCGAAGAGCTCGTGACGTGGTTCGAGAAGCTACCCGCCAAGCAGCAGGCCGAGATCCTGGACTGACCCCCGGGCCGGTGCCGCTCGGCCTCCTCGACGTCGGACCGCACTTCAGCCGAGCGTCGACCGAGCGATGGCCTCCGGGGACGAGGGGACCGACTGGAAGAGTGAGACGCGCGTCGCGCCGCGGGCGACCTACGTGTTACGAAACCCGGCCGACCCGCGGCCGATCGCGCTACCATGACGGCATGTCACTAGAAGCACGCATCGTCGATCTGGAAGTTCGCGCCGCGTACCAGGACAAACTCGTCGGAGAGCTCGACGAAGTCGTTCGAGAGCTCTGGACCCGAGTCGAGCGTCTCGAATCCCTCGTCAAGGACCTTCGACAGAACGCGAATGCAGCTCCGATCGGGCCGCAGAACGACCCTCCTCCGCATTACTAGGAGCCCGTCCGGGCCCGGGAGCTCACCCCGTGTTGCGCATCCCGGCGGCGACCCCGTTGATCGTCACCAGCAGCGCGTCGCGCAGGCGCCCGTCGCCGCCCGCGCCGCGCAGGCGGCGCAACAGCTCGACCTGAACCATGTTGATCGGATCGACGTAGGGGTTGCGCACGTCGATCGAACGGCGAAGCACGGGGTTTTCCTCGAGGAGCCGCTGCTGCCCGGTTACCGCCAGCAGCGCATCGATCGTTCGCGTGTGGCGCAGTCGCAGGTCCCGCCCCAGAGGACGGAGGTCGCTCGGCACCAGGCGTTGCTCGTACAGCTCCGCGACTCGCGGAGCCGTCTTGGCCAGCACCATCTCCACCAGGTTCAACGTCGAACGGAAGAAGGGCCAGCCGACGTACATCTCGCGCAGGACGGGCAGCTTGTCGTCGTCGATCGCCCGCTGCAGGGCCTCGCCGACACCGAGCCAGGACGGCGCCATCATTCGCATCTGCGTCCAGGCGAAGACCCAGGGGATCGCGCGTAACGACTCGAGGCCGCCGGCCGCGCGGCGGCGCGAAGGCCGGCTGCCGATGTTCAGGCCGTCCAGCTCCTCGATGGGCGTGGCGGCACGGAAGTAGCGGATGAACTGCTCGTTCTCGACGAACGAGCGATAGACCGAGCGCGAGTTCCGCGCCAGTTGTGCCATCAGGCTGCGCCATTCGTCGGGCGCAGGGGCGGCAGGGCTCTGCGCGGCCTCCAGCACTGCCGTCGTGTAGACCTCGAGCGTACGCGCCGCGATCCCCGGAAGCCCGAACTTGGCCTGGATCATCTCGCCCTGCTCGGTGATTCGCAGGTCACCCTGCACCGACCCCGGAGGCTGGGACTGGATCGCGAGGTAGGTCGGACCGCCGCCGCGACTCACCGTGCCGCCGCGCCCGTGGAACAGCGTCAGGTGCACGCCACGCTCACGGCAGGTCTGGACCATCGACTCCTGCGCCGTGTACAGCTCCCACGCGGCGGCCAGACGCCCCCCGTCCTTGGCCGAGTCCGAGTAGCCGATCATCACCTCTTGCTTGCCGCGGATCCGATCGCGATACCAGGGCAGGTCGAGCAGTTGCCCCAGCGCACGTGAGGCGCCCCGCAGGTCGTCGACGGTCTCGAACAGCGGGACGACGGGAAGCGCGGGGCTGACACGCGCCGCCCGCTGCAAGAACTCCACGGCCAGGACGTCCGAAGGTGCGCGAGCCATGGAGATGACGTACGCACCGAGCGAGCCGGGAGGTTGCCGGGCAGCCATGCGAAACGTCTCGAGCACGTCCCATACCGCGGAGTCCGATTCGAGATCGAGCGGGATCTCCGGGTGGTCGCCCTCCAGTCTCTGCAGAAGGAACCGTTGACGTTCGGTCTCGTCCAGGTCGGCGTAGGAGCCGAGCCCCGACCGGCGTGTCAGCGCATCGATAGCCTCGGTGTGGCGCGCCGCATCCTGACGCAGGTCGAGGCGCACGAGCGACAGTCCGAAACAGGCCAGCTGCCGCTGCAGGTCGAGCAGGCGTCCGGCGGCGATCCGGTCCTCGCCGGTTTCGCTGAGCGAGCGGCGACACAGTCGCAGGGACTCGGCCAGCTCCTCGCCGTCCTCGTAGATCGGCCGCTCGTCGGGTTCGCCCCCGGCCAGCCGGGCCTCGATGTGATCGCGCGTCGCGCGCAAGCGGTCGCGCACGCCACGCAGGTACACGCGGTACGGCTCGTGAACCTGGCCCACGCGGTCCCGCAGCTCGCGTCCGGCCTCGATCATCGACAACTCGTCGCGCAAGGCGTGCACCTCGCGCTCGAGGCGATCGGCCGCGACCCAGCGCGACAGCAGACAGATCTCCTCGGTGACTTCCGGCGTGACGTTGGGATTGCCGTCGCGGTCACCGCCCATCCACGAACCGAAGTGCACCGGCGCCGCGTCGGCCGGAAGCGGGCGCCCGGTCAGTTCGAGCAACGCCCGATCCATGTTGCGCAGGAAGCGCGGGACAGAGGCCCAGAGAACCTGCTCGATGACGACGAATCCCCGCCGCGCCTCGTCGGCCGGCGTGGGGCGCTCGTGTCGCACCTCATCCGTTTCCCAGATGGAGTGAACCTCGCGACGCAGCCCCTCGATCAGCTCTTCCTGCTCCGGCAGCGTCAGGTCGCCGCGGTCGCGCTCCGCGAGCAATTCGGCGATCCGGTTGAACTTGAGCAGCACGGTACGTCGCGTCACCTCGGTGGGGTGCGCGGTCAGCACCAGCTCGATGCGCAGCGAGCTCACCGCCCGGTGCAGCTCGTCGGGCGTCATGCCGTCGTCGATCAGGCTGCGGAAGGCCGCCAGACACGAGCCGCGCTGGGGCAGCGCCGAAGGGTCGCTGAGGTAGGCGCGACGACGGCGCACACGATGGTGCTGTTCGGCGATGTTGGCCAGGTTGAGGAACTGAGAGAAGGCTCGCGCGAGCGGCAGCGTGAGCGCCATCGGCGTCTCCGCGAGATCTCGGGCCAGCGATTCCAGCTGACCGCGGTCACCGGTGCGGGAGTCCTTCGCCTGGCGGCGCACCTCCTCCACGGCCTCGAACAGCTCGACGCCCGCTTGCTCTTTCAGGGTCTCCCCGAGCAGAGTGCCGAGCAGGCGCACGTCGTCGCGTAACGGCTTGTGCGGGTCGTCCTCGTGGTTCGTCATGCGCTGATGATAGTTCAGGGATCCCGGCTATGGCGATAGAGAGCTTGGGCGTATACTGAGCGCCACTCACCCACCCCGGAGGTTGAACATGAGACTCCCCGTCCGTGTCCTCGCGATCGCGATCCTGACCGTCGCCGTCGTCCACCCCGCGTTCGCCAAGTCGAAGTGTGCGATCGACGACACCGACGGCAAGTCGTTACTGAAGAGCGCCAAGGCCTGCGGTTTCCAGATCACCAACCAGGGAGTCGGCAAGAAGGTCCCGGCGCCGAAGAAGGTGGCGATCGCGAGCTTCCAGATCCGCTTCGACTACACGTCGCAGAAGTACGGCTTCGTCATGCACGACTCGTTCACGGGCGTCACGACCTCGGTCACCGAACAGACCTACCTGCAGTGGGAGAAAGAGGTCTACCAGGAGTTGACCGACAAGATGTACGACATGTTCGTCCAGACGCTGGCGGACCAGGGCATCGAGGTGGTCGACGTCGAGGCCGTCAAGGGCTCGGAGCTGTACCAGGGACTCAAGTCCAAGAGCAGCTCCAAGAACAAGAAGAAGATGATCCGCGCCACGGCCTACGGCCTGAAAAACTTCAAGGGCGCCGGCGGGGCCATGTCGTCGGTCGCGGCCGCCAACAAGCTGTCCGGTCTGAACAAGGAGCTCGGAACGGACGCCGTGATCAACATCTACGCGACGATGGGGCTGGTCGAGACAAGGAAGACCAAGAAGAGCTCCGGCGGAACGAAGGTCGCGCTGGGAACGGCCCAGGGCGGCGTCGCCGGTGCGTACGGCGGGTACCCCTTCACCATGTCCGTGCTCGCCGGTTACAAGGAAGGTAAGGGGCCGGGTGGGGGCGCCTACTACTTCCCCAAGGCCAAGGGTCAGATCTTCAAGGCCGGGGAGCAGATCATCGACAACGAGCAGGTCCGCGTGCGCGACAACCCCGGATTCTGGAAGTGGAAGAAGAAGTACTCGCCGGATCTGGAGGCGTATCTCCGCTCCACGGTGACGCTGTTCGGCTGGGTATCCGACATCGGCGTGCGGAGCTTCAACGTGACGGTCGAGAAGTAGCTTCTCTCGTTTTCCGGGGACCGCCGTCGGCTGCACGCCCTAGGCGGGAAGTCTTCCTGCGCGACGCGCCCGGTCAGCTCTGCAGCGGGCCCCGCGCGCAGATCACGGCCCGAGGTGGCTCTCGAGGTAGCGGTAGTCGGGGGTCAGCTCTCCGCGCCAGACGATCGTCGCCGCGGCCAGGGGGGCCGGCAGCCCGGAGCCTTCGAAGGTACCGGCGTAGTCCGCGCGCGCGGCCGCCGCGACGAACGGCTGCAAGGCGTCGGTGAAGGACGTCGACGACTCGATCGGCAGCTCGCACGGCAAGCAGTCCGTGGTCATCATGCACAGTCCCGGACCCTCGACGCCCTCCGCGACGCCTCCCGTCGCCGGATCGAAGACGAAGGCGGGCTGCCCCGGCGTCGTCACCTTCACCGTGCACTCCACGGATCCGTCGATGTCGCACGAGATATCGCCCACGACGCGCAGACGCGGAGATGCCTCCGACGCGAACCACTCCCGCAGAAACTCCAGCGTCAACAGGCGCGGATAGGCCTCGGTCCAGTAGATGCCGTTGACGAGCACGGCGAGACGGCGCGCGTGGGCCTCGAAGACCGATCGATATCGGTCCGGGTTGTCGTAGTAGTCCTGCAGCTCGAAGCTCGCGCCGGGCTCGACCGGTTCCACGAGATGCCGCTCCTCGAACACGGTCTTGTAGAGTCCGGGGGTCGTCAACGCAGCAAGCTGCGACGGGTCGACGCTCTCGGGGCGCAACAGATCGAGCAGCTCCTGAGCGCCTCGCGACACGGAACCGTAGCCGGTCACGCCCACCACGAACGGCTGCAACGCCGCCGGCAGCGGGTCCCGACGCAACGCTTCGCCGAGCTTCTCGAACGCCGCGCGGGCCTCGGTCAATCCGGGATAGCGATGGGCCGCCTCGATCTCGCGGAACGGCGTCGGCACGCCTTGCCACTCCAGCCGGCGCCCCAGCACGTGCAACGTGTCGATCATGCCCGCCAGCCCGGCGTGACGACCGAAGAACACGAGCCGCCGCCCTTCCGAGTCCACGATGCGCTCGTAGTCGATCAGCGTACAGCCCAGGTCCAGGACTCTACGCAGCAGCGGCATGTTGTACGGCTGACCCTTGATCGTGTGCGAGAAGAACACGTACGCGGTGGACGGCCGCAGCAGCGCGATCGGCACCTCCTTGACCGCGAACACCAGGCCGCACGCCGAGAGGTCCTCATCGACTCGCGCTCCGACCTCGAGGTACGCCTCGTCGGCGAAGGCGCGGATCGGCGACGGCTGCACGACGACGTTCAGCGACTCGTCGGCAACCAGCGTCCTGACGGCGTCCGGAGTCAACGGCACGCGGGCCTCCCACTCGTGCTTGTCCTCGCGCCGAATCCCGATCGTCGGTCGTTCCATTTATTCGATCTCCTCCACGCGGTCATCGAACCGGATGTCGAACTCGCGCAATTCCGCGAGGATCGGCGCGTAGACGTCGCGGGACGTGGGTATCTGCACCCCGCGCGCCTCGATCCCGCCGGTCAGGATCAGCTTGGCCGCGATACCCGCGGTCAGCCCGACGGTCTTCGCCATCGCCGTGCGGACCGAGTCACTACCGAGCGTCACCATCGAGGACTCCTCCCGGTACGCACGCCCGTCCAGCTCGTACTCGATCTTGTGCAGCATCGCGATCATGTCCCGGTCCTCGGGCTGCAGAGACCACTTCGCCTCGAGGCGTCGCTGCAGCGCCTGCGCCGGCGTCCCGCGGGAGAGACCGACCGGGATCGGCTCGAACAGACCGAGCCACTCCAGCTTGTCGAACTCCGCGGAGTTGAGGTCCAGCTTCAGGTAGGCTCGCACCTTCAGCTCGACGGACATCGCGGGGTCGTACCACAGGAACGAGTTGACCAGGTCGCGATACGTCATCTCTCCGATGCGCTCGACCGACTCGGAGTCGTCGGTCAGACCCAGCTGCACCAGGCAATCCCAGGCGTCGCAGAAACCCGGCCGACGCAACGTTCCGCGATAGATCGTGTCGATCCCGCGCAGGTTGTAGCTGTGCCGGTACTTCAGGGAATCCCGGTTGGGGTAGGCCTCGAATTCCCCGACCTCCGGGATCTGCAACCTCTCGTAGCGCTTGAACAGTCGATGGTACGGAATGTACTTGAACCGGCCATGGTGCTTGAACTTGACGCCTCCCTGACCGGCCAGCACGACGTTGCGCGGGTTCCACGTGAACTTGTAGCGCCAGGGGTTGTCGTCGAACTCGGGAGCGACGAGCCCGCCGGTGAACGTCTCGAACGCCCGGATCTTCGCGCCGCGCTCGCGCAGACCGTCCAACTTCTCCATGGCGGACATATGATCGATGCCCGGGTCCACCCCGGCCTCTTTGAGGATCGTGATCCCCGCCTGCCGCGCCGCCTGGTCGAGGTCGCTCACATCTCCGGAGACGTACGAGGCCGAAACGAAGTGAACGCCCGAGTCCACGCAGGACTCGGCCACCGGACCGTGCATGTGCGCGGGCAACATCGAGACCACGAGGTTCGCGTCGTCGATCAGGCGATCCCGTTCGCCGGCGTCGTCGACGTCCAGGCTCCCGGCCGTCCCGCAGGCGTGGTCGCCCACCCGGGAGCGCGCCAGCTCGAGCTCGCGATCGACCACTTGCACCTGCCAGCGGCGCTGAGCGGCCTGGGCCAGCAGGTAGTCGATGAGCACGGCGGTCGATTTCCCCGCCCCGATGACAAGAATGCGCACGGCCCGGCCCCCCTCTCCACCTGATACGAAGCTAGCGGGAGATCCTAGCAGCCCGTTGAAAAACTCTGATGGGTGTCCCCGAGGAGAGTGCCCAGCAGGCGAACGTCGTCGCGCAACGGATTGTGCCGGTCGTCTTCTTGGATTGCCATGCGGCTATCATTTCGAAGTACACATGACACGAGTCCGCTTCCCACTCGCGTGCCTCCGCTCGGCGGTGTTACCATCCGCCCGATCGTGAGAACCGCGAGGCCCGCAGAAGCGACTCGGTATCACCGGACGAGGAGTCGATTCAATGTCCACCCGTCTTGACCTGTCCAAGCTCAGTCTCATGGACGCCCTCGACCTCGCGAAGTTGATCGAACAGGAGGCGTGCCAACGCTACCAGATGTTCGCCTCCCAGCTCGGCACCTGTGGCGGTTACGACGCCGGAGCGTTCTTCGCCAAGATGGCCGAGCACGAGGCCGAGCACGGCCGCGAGCTGGAAGCTCGGCGCAAGACCCTGTTCGGCGATGCCCCCGCGAAGGTGACGATCGACGACCTGTTCGACGTCGAGGCCCCGGATATGGGGTCGCCGCGCCGCGGGATGTCCACCGTCCAGGCGTTCGAGGTCGGGCTCGCCGCCGAGAAGCGGGCCTACGACTTCTACGACATGGCCCTGCCGGGCATCACCGATCCCGACGTCCGGGAGCTGTTCACCGAACTCCGCGACGAGGAGGTCGAGCACGTCAAGCTGCTGCGCGAGGCGCTCGAGAAGCTTCCTCCGAGCGCCGGCGACGAGGTCGCGTTCGACCTCGACGACTCCCCCTACCTGTAGGGCTCGAACGGCCTACGCCTTCGCGATCGCCGGCAGCTCGAGCCGGAACCGCGCCCCGCCGTCGCTCGGGCTCTCGAGGGTCAACTCCCCTCCCATGTCGCGGGCCAGGCCGCGCGCGAGGGCCAGGCCCAGCCCCACGCCGGGCACCGGGTCCGCGGAGTCTCTGCCGCCGCGCTCGAACGGATCGAAGACCGCCCCCGCCTGCTCGCGCGGGATGCCCGGCCCATGGTCGCGAACGGTCAGCACCAGCGAGCCGTTCGGGGCCGCGGCCGTCAGACGGATCGTCGGCGACGCCGTGCCGTTGGCGTACTTCGCCGCGTTGTCCACCAGGTTGCCGAGGACCTGACCGATGCCCTCCGCGTCCACGGACAGCGGGGTGTCGGCCGCGCCGTCGACCTCGACCTCCAGCGCCATCGGCGTCGACTCGACGCGCCGCTCGAGCGACGGCTTGAGGCGCGCGATCAACGCGTTCAGGTTCATCGATTCGAAACGACGCGAGCCGCCCCGCTCCTCGAGGCGCGCGTGCATCAGCACGTTGGACACCATCGCCGACAGCCGTTGCGATTCGTCCTTGAGCGTCAGCAGGTATTGCCGGCGCTGCTCTTCCGTCGTCACGAGGCCGTCGGCCAGCATCTCCGAGTACATCTGGAACGTGGTCAAGGGCGTGCGCAGTTCGTGAGTCACCGCCGAGACGAAGCGGCGACGCCGTTCACCGAGATCGATGCTCTTGCGCAGGGTCGCGCCCACGGCGACGGCCGTCACGATCGCCGCCAACCAGGCCACGCTCATCGCGGTGAGCCCGGCCGTGAACCCCGTGCCGGCGACCGCGGGCTGCGCCGCCGCGACGAGCGTCACCGGGATGTTCGCCAGTCCGCGGCCCAGCGGGTCGACCCGCGCGTTCGCGGGCACGCGCTCGAGTCGCGCGTCGGGGAACAGGTCGCGAATCTCGAACAGCAACCGGTCGCGAAGCTCGGGCCAGTCGAGCACGAAGCCTTGAATCAGGTTGTCCCCGTCCGACTCGGTCCGTCGCAGGAACGCCAGCACGGGTTCGCTCGGAGGCGCCGGCGGATCGAGCCAGACGACGGCCTGACGGCCGGCCAGGTCTTCGCCCGGCGGGCGCGGCGCCGCACACGCGACCCGTGCGTCGAACTCGTTCTGCGTCTTGACCAGCGGGGAAGGCTCCTGCTCTGGGTCGGCCAGCTCGGTCTCGACGAGACTGTCCGCTCCGATGAGCGCGGCGTGCACCGCCGCCGGATCGAGATGGCCGCGATAGGCGTCCACGGCCTCCTGCGCCGATACGACCCGTCCGTCGGTGTCGATGTTGAAGCGTAGCTCGATGTAGTCCGACCCGACGTCGGGCAACAGGTAGTCGGCGCTGGGGCGCGCCGCCTCGCGTGCGAACAGCACGGCGAGCCACGAGTCCATGCGCCACATCGCCAGCCGCAGCGACTGCTGATAGTCCGTCTCCGCGCGGGCGCGCAGCTCCCGCCGCTCGAGGTCGACGACGACGCGCGTGGTCCAGATCAGCGCCAGCGCCACGACGACATTGCACGCGCCGAAGACGACCCACCATCTCGCGGCGCGACTCACGACGGCTCCTCGGCCAGCATGTAGCCCTTGCCACGCACGGTGACGATCCGCGTCGGGTTGGCGGCGTCAGGCTCGATCTTCTCGCGCAGACGGCGGACGTGCATGTCCACGGCGCGGGTTTCCATCTCGTGAGCGTTGCCGCTCCAGACTCGCTGCAGCAGCTCCTTGCGATCGACCGGACGTCCGCGGTTGACCGCCAGGTATCGCAGCAGCCGCGTCTCGAGATCGGAGAGGCGGCGCGTGTCGCCGTTCGGCAGCACGACGTGGCCCAGCTCCAGCTGCACGGTGCGGTCGGCGAGCCGCAGCTCGCGCAGGTCGCTGGGGCGCTCGGCCGAGCGCCGCAACACCGCCTCCACGCGCGCCAGCAGCTCGGTGGCGCTGAACGGTTTGACCACGTAGTCGTCGGCGCCGAGCTTGAGTCCTCGCACGCGGTCTTCCTCGGCCCCGCGCGCGGTGAGCATGATCACCGGCAACTGTGGATGCGAGCTACGCAGCTCGCGCAGGATCTCGAAGCCGTCCTTGCCGGGAAGCACCACGTCCAGCAGCAGCAGATCGGGAGACGCGGCGCAGGCCATGGCCAGCGCCTCGTCTCCCGTCGGACATTCCTCGACCGCGTAGCCGGCGAAGCGCAACGCATCGCACAGCCCGCGCCGGATGGGCGCGTCGTCCTCGATCACCAAGATTCTCATTTGCGCCAAGATCGACCTTCAGTCTGCTAGCAGCCTTCGCACTTGAAGCCCTTGGCCATCGCCTGCTCGCGGATCGCGTTGCGCATCGCCTCGCCGAGCCCGGCCTTGCCGATCCTGTCGGCGATCGCCTGCTGGACGAACTCTTCACGCGCCGCGCTCAGCGCCTGGATCTCGCTCTGGATGCCCTCACGCTGCACGCGCCTGACCTCGATGAACTCGACCTTCTCTTCGGCCGTCATCGCCTGCATCTCCTCGGGTAGATCGGCAACCGAGATCGCATCCCAGCCGAAGCCCTCTTCGAGCGTCCTGTCCACGAGGTCCCATGAAGCATTGTTGTACAGGGCACCGCCCTTGGCCACGATGCGGCTGCTGCAGGACTGGACGCCGAGGCGCGACGCGTTGCCGTCCTGCGCAATCTGGTTGGCCAGACCGTTTTGCCCCTTCTCGCCGTAGGGAACGTACGTCGTGTTGAGGTTGGCGTTCAGCTCGAGCAACCTGGCGTCCTGCGGGGCCGCGATCTGGATCGAGCCTATCGCGGGATCGATGGCGGAGAAGTTGCCTTTGCCGAGCTGAGCCACCTCGTGCCACTTCTCGACGACGCCCTGCTCGCGGTTTCCGGCGTACAGCGAGTTGACGATGATGTCCTTGTCGTTCGCGGCGCGCGTCGCGATGCGAAAGTCGTTGTCCTCGACTCCCTGGTCCGCCGACTCGTTGCCGGCCACGAACATCACCCGTAGCGCATCGTACTCGGGGTTCCAGCTCATACCGTCCAGCGCCTCGTTGATGGCGCGACCGACGTACTCCTCGCCGCCGCCGATCGTCAACGCCATCAGCTCGGCGTAGACCTCGTCCAGATCGGCGGTCAGGTCCAGGTGCCGCACGATGTAGCCCTGCTCCTCGGAGGCCGCCTCCGTGCCGAAGCTGAGCAGACCCACGCGCAGCTCGGGCGTGGGCTTCATGCGACCCAGCTCGTTGACGACGTCCCACACGCGGGCCCGCGTGGCGTCGAGCAGGTTCTCCATGCTGCCCGAGGTGTCGAGCATGACCACCACGTCGACCGGGCGAGTCTCCGGCGCGGCGGACGCGGAGAGAGCCGCCAGTGCGGTGGCAAGGACGACAAGGACGGTTCGAATCGTTCCGGCTCTGTTCATCGACGTTCCTCCAGTGAGTTGCTCTCGGAGGAGAATGGTGCGCGATTTCCGGGCGGAATGCTGTCACAGCAATGTAACAACCGTCGCAGCCGATCGGCGGATCTGGCGTATATTGAAGGTCGATTCAGCTCTGGCCGAGGGAACCCTTGTCGACGACCCGCCGCGCTCGCTGTTGTTCGCCGCCGACCTGCCCGGGACTCCTGGTGCTCGGCCTGCTCTCGCTGATTCTCGGCGCCGGGCCGGCCCCGGCCGACAGCCTGATCCTCGACGAGTTCGAGTACGCGAGCGACGCGGCCGCCCAGGCGGCGTGGCTCGCGAGGGCCACCTCCCCGCGGGTCACGATGGCCGACTCCGGCGAGTGGGGAACCGAGCGGGTGATGCAGCTCGCCTGCAACTTCAGCGCCCTGCCGGATCGTTGCTACTGGGATCGACTCGGCACGATCGACCTGTCGAGCTACCCCATGTTCGCGCTGGAGATCTACGTGCCGGACCCGGATGCGGTCTCGCTGCTGACGCTCTACTTCCACTCCGGGTCCGGCTGGTACTCCCAGTCGCACAAGATCACCCGATCCGGCTGGCAGACCCTGACCTTCGCCGTGACCGACTTCAGCGAGGAAGGGACACCGGGCGGATGGGATCAGGTCGACACGATCCGGCTGTCGCCCTGGCGCGGGTCGGAAGACGACACCGTGCTGGCGGTGCGCGAGCTGCGGGCTTATTCGCCGTTGGTGTTCATCTTCCGCGACGACGAGACCGATCAGTCCTCCGGCCACAAGATGGCCGAGCTGATCCGTTTCTTTCTGGACGAGTACGACATCTCCATCGGCGTGCTCGACGGCCCCGCCATCGACGACGGCTACCTGGACCACAGCAAGATCGCCGTCCTGCCGTTCAACGAGATCGTCAGCGATTCGCAGATGACCGCCCTCGAGGGATTCGTCGCATCCGGCGGCAAGCTGCTGGCCTTTTTCTTACTCTCGGATCGGCTCGAGGATCTGCTCGGGATCGAGCAGACCGGAAGCACGGTCGGTGACTACGCCTCGTTCGAGTTCGACGACCCGACGATCGCGCCCCTACCCGAGAGCGCGCGGCAGAACTCCTGGACCATCACCAACGCCGTGCCGCGTCCGGTGCTCGATGCGCGAGTCGTCGCCGAGTGGCACGACAGCGCGGGGAATCCGACCGGCGACGCGGCCTGGCTGGCCGGCGACAACGGCGCGTTCATGTCGCACATCCTCCATGCCAGCGATCGGCTGAACAAGCAGAAGATGCTGCTCGGACTGATCGGCCACTACGTACCGGAGATCTGGCCCGACGCGGCGTCGGCCGCGATCGAACGCATCGGCCGGATCGCCGAGTACGACGACTACGGCGAGGCCGTGGCCGACATCTCGAGCGCGGGGGCCTCCACACCGCGCCAGGTCGAGGTGGCGGCTGCACTCGCGGCCGCCGCCGTCGTCCGCAACCAGGCGCTCGCCGAGGTGGCCCTGGGGCAGCATGCCGCTGCGGTCTGGACCGCGATCGACGCCCGCTCCCGGCTTCAGGAGGCGTACTACCTCGCCCAGTCGTCCGTGCTGCCGGAGTTCCGCGCCGTGTGGGAGCATGCCGGCACCGGTCCCTTTCCCGGTGACTGGCCGAGCGCGATCTCGACGCTGGTCGACAACGGGTTCAGCGCGGTGTTCCCCAACAGTCTCAGGGCCGGCCTGGCGCATTACGACAGCGCTCTGCTGCCCCACTCGTCTCAGTTCAACAACTACGGCGATCAGATCAGCGCCTGTGTGGACGCCGCTCATGCTCATGGAATCGAGGCCCACATCTGGAAGGTGAACTGGAACCTGGGCAAGGCCCCTCAGAGTTTCGTCGACCAGATGCGAACGGAAGAGCGTTTGCAGGTATCGGCGTTCGGCGAGGAGACCGACTGGCTCTGCCCATCCCATCCCGACAACCTCGCGCTCGAGCGCGACTCGATGCTGGAGGTCGTGCAGAACTACGACGTCGACGGTCTGCACTTCGACTACATCCGCTACCCCGGTCCGGACTACTGCTACTGCGACGGCTGCCGCACCCGCTTCGAGGCCGACACCGGCAACAGCGTCACTCTCTGGCCGGCGGACGTGCGAGCGGGCGGGCCGCTGGAGGCGGAGTTCCTCCCGTGGCGCCGCGCACAGATCACCAACCTGGTGCAGGCGGTGTACGACGGCGCCCGCGCGATCGACCCGGAGGTCCGCATCTCGGCCGCGGTCTACGGCGACTACTCCGTGGCCTTCGGCAACGCCGGCCAGGACTGGGTCGACTGGATCGATCGCGGGATCGTCGATTTCCTGTTTCCGATGAGCACCACGCCCGACTACGATCGATTCCGCGAACTGATCACAGAGCAGCTGGGCCTCGCAGCCGGACGGGTGCCGATCTATCCGGGCATCGGCGTCTCCAACGACGCCACGCACCTCACCCCGGACGCCGTCATCGCGCAGGTCCGGGCCACCCGCGAGGCCGGCACCGGCGGCTTCATCATGTTCAACTACGACCCCGATCTGGCGCTGGTGGTCCTGCCCGCTCTCGGCATGGGAGCCACCCTACCCGGCGGCATCGGAGAGACGCCGGACGGCGACCTCGTCCCCGGCACCTCCCTGGCCCTGTCCCGGTCCGGGACGGATGCGCTGGAGTTGAGCTGGGGCACGAGCTGCAACGTCACGGCGGGCTTGACCGACTACGCGATCTACCGCGGCTCGCTCCCCGAGTCCGGCGAGTGGAGCTGGAATCACCGGCCCGTGAAATGCGGGACCGGCGGCGAGACCTTCGACACGATCCCGATCGAGCCGGGCGATCACTACTTCCTGATCGTGCCGAGCGACACGAACCGCGAAGGGGGCTACGGCTTCGACTCGAACGGAGTCGCGCGCCCGGCCGCGGCGACGCCGTGCTTCGCCCGGTCCCGCGTCGCCTGCCCCTGAGGGACTCTCAGCGGTGAACGCCCGGGGCGTCCTGCCCGGTCGCTTCGACCCACTCCGTGTATCCCCCGCTGTACCTGTCCGGACCGTGGCTCTCGTCTTCGGGCTGCAGGTCGAGCACGCGGTTGGACAGACCGCGCAAGAACTCCCGGTCGTGCGACACGAACAGCATGGCGCCGTCGAACCCGGCGAGCGCTTCGATCAACATCTCCTTGGTCTCCAGGTCGAGATGGTTCGTCGGCTCGTCGAGCACGAGGAAGTTCGGCGGGTTCAACAACATTCGACTGATCACGAGTCGCGTCTTCTCACCGCCCGACAGCGCGGCGATCTTCTTGTCCACGTCGTCCCCGGGAAACTGGAACGCACCGAGCAGCTTGCGCAGCGTCGGCTGCGATTCCATCGGAAAGTCGCGTTGGAGCTGGTCGAGCAGCGTGGCCTGCGGATCCAGTACATCCAGGGCCTGCTGGGCGAAGTAGCCCAGCGTCACCGACGGACCGATGCTCACCGTGCCGCTGTCCGGCGCCAGGGCTCCGCACACCATCTTGAGCAGCGTCGTCTTTCCCGCTCCGTTGCGACCCATCACGCACCAGCGCTCGCCACGACGAATCGTCAGGCCGAACCCCTCGTAGATCGTCCGCTCGCCGAAGCTCTTGTCGATCCCCGAGAGCACGGCAACGTCCTCGCCGGACCTCGGCGGCGTGCGGAACTCGAACTTGACCGACTTGTGACGCTTGGGCAGCTCGATCGTCTCGATCTTCTCCAGCTTCTTGACCCGGCTCTGCACCTGTGCGGCCTTGGCCGCGTGCGTGGAGAAGCGCTCGATGAAACGTTGTTCCTTGGCCAGCATCGCCTGCTGGCGCTGATAGGACGCCTCGCGCTGGGTTGCGCGCAGGCGCCGCTCGGCGACGAAGTGATCGTAGTCGCCCGAGTACTCGATCAAGGCTCCCCCATCGATATCGACGATCCGATCGACGATGCGGTTCATGAAGTCTCGATCGTGACAGGTCATCACGAGCGTCGCCTTGCTGCGCTTGAGGTACTCCTCGAGCCACAGGATCGACTCGATGTCCAGATGGTTCGTCGGCTCGTCCATCAACAGCACGTCGGGGTCGGCCAGCAACACCTTGGCCATCGCCACACGCATCTTCCAGCCGCCGGACAGCTCGGCGACGTCGCCGTCGATCATCGCCGCCTCGAAGCCCAGTCCCTGCAGGACCTCGCGGGCACGCGCCTCGAGCTCGTAGCCGCCGGCCTGCTGATACTCCTCCTGTACGTTGCCGAAGCGGGCCAGAATCTCGTCCATCCGGTCCGCCTTGGCCGGGTCGCCCATGTCGTGCTCCAGCTCGGCCAGCTGGTGGTGCAGCTCGCCGACCCGCCCGCTGCCGCCGATCGCCTCGTCGAGGGTCGAGTTTCCACCCATGCTCTCGACGTCCTGCCTGAAGTAACCGACGGTCGTGCGTTTGGGGATCGTGACGCCTCCGTCGTCGGGCTGCTCTTCACCGGACAGCATGCGGAAGATCGTCGTCTTTCCGGCCCCGTTGGGTCCGACCAGACCGATCTTCTCCCCGCTGCGCACCTGGAACGAGGCGTCGACGAACAACACCTGCCGTCCGTACTGCTTGCTGATGTTGGTAAGCGCGATCATGCGGCTGGCAAGGTAACAGAATCGGGGCAAAAGAGGCGTTTTGACACCGAGGGTGCGCCATGACTATATTCGGTGGCACATGGGTAATTCGCTCGCCATGAAGGTCCTGGCATCCGTCGCCGTCGGCGTCATGCTGCTGGGACACGTCTCTCCGGTCGCGGCAGGAATGCTGCTGTGCCTCGGGGACGGCAGCGACCCCGATTGCTGTGGAGAGCGCAACGACGGTGGCGAGTCCCGTCTCGCCGGGTCGACGCAGCTCCACGGTGGATCCGATTGCGTTTGCTGCATTACCGTCGACGCCGCGCCGACCACGGCGGGAGCGAGCCCCCACAAGGCATCTCTCGACGTCGCATCCGCGTCGGCACTCCGGCGAGGTGTTACCGCACCCGCGGAAACGCGCACTCCCGGAGCAGCGGTCGCCGACGCGGGCGAGACGAGTCTCTCCGCGATACGCACCGTCGTTCTGCTGATCTGATCTCCCGCCACACCCCGACTCGGCTGCTCCCGTAGCGCGCTACGAGCGGCCGCCTGCGCGCCCACGCACTTCGTCCGGCGTTGTGCCCGCGGCGCCCTTCCAGGTACGTAACTCGAGGTAAAGAATGCGAATCGACAGACAGACGGATCTGAAACGTCATCGATTGCCGCTCGCGTTGGCCGCGATGACTCTGCTCCTGCTCTCGGCCTGCTCTCCCGCCGGCAACGGAGACGACGCCGGCCCCGAGCCCCCGGAACCGGCCGCCCAGACGGAGACCGACGGCGCCACGTGCGCCGCACACGGTGCGCCCGCGGACCAGTGCTTCATCTGCGACGCGAGCCTGCGTGACAAGGGGCGGCTGTGGTGCCGCGAGCACGCCCGATACGAGGACCGCTGCTGGTTGTGTCACCCCGAGATCGAAGACAAGGAGCGGCTGTGGTGCAAGGAGCATTCGCTCTACGAGGACGAGTGCTTCCTCTGTCATCCGGAGTTGCTCGAGGACTCCCCCGAACCGGCCGAGGGTGCGGCGGCCCCCTCGCCCGGCGGCGAGGCGCCCGGGCCGGGGCTGATGTGCAACGAGCACGGCGTCCTCGAACGCGAGTGCGGCATCTGCCATCCCGAGCTGCTGGCCCGGGAGTCGCCGGGACAGGGCCTGAAGGTGCGCCTGGCGTCGGAGGCCTCCGCGGCGCAGGCCGGCGTCGTCGTGGCGACACCGGACGTGCAGCCGATGGAGGACGGCGTGAGCTGCCTCGCCGAGCTCGCGTTCAATCAGAACAAGCTGACGCAGATCACGTCGCTGGCACGCGGCGTCGTCAAGAGCGTCGAGGTGGACCTGGGCGGCCGGGTCCGACAGGGCGACCTGCTGGCGACGCTGACCTCCGAGACCATCGGCGAGGCGCAGGGTGCTTACCTGCGCGCGATGGCCGACCACGAGCTGCGGGAGACGGTGCTCGAGCGTCATCGCAACCTGCTGGCCCAGCGCATCGCGTCCGAGAAGGATTATCAGGAGGCCGAGGTGGCGCACCACGTGGCGACCGCGGCACTGCGCCAGGCGCGCCAGTGGCTGCTGGTGCTCGGGTTCGACGAGGGGCAGATCGAGGCACTCGAGCGTCAACAGAGTACGCCGGGAGTTCTCGAGCTTCGAGCGCCCTTCGCCGGCGAGATCGTCGAGCGCACGGCGGTCCAGGGCGCGGTTGTGGAACAGGCCGACGCTCTGTTCACGCTCACCGACACCGCCGTGCTGTGGGCCACCGTGTACGTTCCGGAATCGCAGGTCTCGCGCGTCAGCGCGGGACAGTCGGCGACGCTCACCGTCGACTCGCTGCCCGGTCGCGAGTTCGACGGAACCCTGACATGGGTCTCGCCGACGGTGGACGAGCGCACGCGCCAGGTCCGGGGGCGAGTCGAGATCCCGAACGCCGACGGACAGCTGAAGGCGCGGATGTTCGCGCGCGCGCGCATCACGACCTCCCGCACGGACCGGGCGGTGGTCGTTCCGATGTCTGCCGTGCAAAACGTGACCGGAACCACGATCGTGTTCGTGGAGTTCTTCGAGGACCTGTTCGAAGCCCGACCGGTGACCCTCGGGGCCAGACATGACGACCGGATCGAGGTCGTCGCCGGCCTGAATGCCGACGAGTCCGTGGTCGTCGCGGGAGGCTTTGCACTGAAATCCCAGCTCCTCGCCTCACGCCTCGGGGCGGGCTGCGTCCACGAATAGCTCGAGAGGTCGCCGGACAACCATGCTCGACTGGATCATCCGCTTCTCGCTGGCCAATCGCCTGCTGGTCTGCCTCCTCTCGGCCGTGCTCGTCGGGCTCGGCGCCGTGGCGTTGACACGCCTCCCGATCGACGCGTTCCCCGACACGACGCCGGTGCAGGTTCAGGTCAACACGGTCGCGCCGTCGCTGAATCCGCTGGAGATCGAGCAGCAGATCACGCAGTTCGTGGAGCTGTCGATCGGCGGCCTCCCGGGGCTGCAAAACGTGCGCTCCGTTTCCAAGTTCGGTTTTTGCCAGGTCGTCGCGACGTTTGACGATTCGGTCAGCATCTACCTCGCGCGCCAACTGGTGAGCGAACGCCTGGCGAGCGTGGAGCTGCCCGAGGGCATCGGCCGGCCGCAGCTCGGGCCGATCGCGACGGGCCTCGGAGAGGTGTTCCATTACCTCGTGTCGACGGACGACCCCGAGCGCTCGCTCGCCGAGCTGCGCGAGCTGCATGACTGGGTCGTGAAGCCGGAGCTGCGCAAGGTTCCCGGTGTCGCGGAGGTGAACTCCTGGGGCGGATTCGAGAAGCAGTTTCACGTGATCGTCGAGCCGGAGCTGTTGATCAAGTACGGCCTGACCTTCCACAGCGTCTTCGAGGCTCTCGAGGCCAACAACCGCAACGTCGGCGGTGGACAACTGGTCGCGAGCGGCGAGGCGTTGCTCGTGCACGGCCTGGGGCTGGCCACCACGGTCGAGCAGATCGGCAATATCGTCGTGGTGACGCACGACGGCACTCCCGTTCGCGTGAGCGACCTCGGCCACGTCCGCATCGACCACGAGATCCGACGCGGCGCGGTCTCGGCGGATGGTGTGGGTGAAGGAGTCCTGGGGCTGGGCTTCATGCTCATGGGCGAGAACAGCCACGCGGTGACCCGAGCGTTGAAACAACAGCTGGCCGAGGCGCAGAAAGCGATGCCGGACGACGTGCGGCTCGAGATTCTCTACGAGCGCACCGACCTGATCGACAAGGTGATCCGCACCGTGGAGCACAACCTGCTGATCGGTGCGTTGCTCGTCATCGTCGTCCTGTTCGTGTTCCTCGGCAATCTCCGGGCAGGGCTGATCGTGGCCCTGGCGATTCCGCTCTCGATGCTGTTTGCCGGCAGCCTGATGCTCCAGGCGGGAATCGCCGCCAGCCTGTTGAGCCTCGGCGCCATCGACTTCGGCCTGATCGTCGACAGCTCGGTCATCATGGTCGAGAACTGCGTGCGCCGGGTGGCGCAGCGCCGGGACCAGTCGTGGATGGACACCATTCGCGAAGCGGCCCTCGAGGTCCGCAAGCCGACCATGTTCGGCGAGCTGATCATCATGATCGTCTTCCTGCCGATCCTCGCGCTCGAGGGAGTGGAGGGCAAGCTGTTCCGCCCCATGGCGCTGACCATGGTCTTCGCTCTCCTCGGTTCGCTGGTGCTGTCCCTGTCCCTGATCCCGGTGCTGGCGAGCCTGTTCCTGCCGCGCAAGATCCGCGAGAGAGAACCCTGGCTGGTGCGAGTGGCCCAGCGTGTCTATTCGCCGGTGCTGAACTTCGCGCTGCGCTGGCGCAAACTCACGCTGGTCGGCGCGACGCTGCTCGTCGTTCTTGCCGCGGGCGTCGCATCGCGCATCGGCGGGGAGTTTCTACCGAAACTCGGCGAGGGCACTCTGGTCGTGAACGTGATCCGGCTCGCAGGCGTCGACGTGGACGAGGCGCGCGCGTCCAACACACTTCTCGAGCGATTGATCCTCGAACAGTTTCCCGACGAGATCGAACGAGCGTGGAGCCGCCTCGGCACCGGCGAGATCGCGACCGACCCGATGGGGATCGAGCTCACCGACATCTTCCTCACGCTCAGGCCGCGACGGGAGTGGACGCGGGCCCGCACCCAGCAGGGGCTCGCCGCGGAGATCGAGAAGGAGCTGCGGGACTTTCCGGGCATCAACGCGGTGCTGACGCAGCCGATCGAGATGCGCATGAACGAGATGATCGCCGGGATCCGCTCCGACCTCGGCATCAAGATCTACGGCGACGATCTCGAGACACTGCGGCGACTGTCGGACGAGGTTCAGGCCGTGCTGCTGGATACGCCCGGCGCCGGCGAGATCTCCGGCGAGCAGATCACGGGGCAGCCCATGCTGCAGGTCGCGGTGAACCCGGAGGCCATCGCGCGCTACGGCATACCGACTCGAGACGTGCTGACCATGGTCGAGGCGGTCGGCAACCGGAAGGTCGGAGAGATTCGAGAAGGCCAGCGCCGATTCCCGCTCGCCGTGCGCCTGCCGGATGCGCAACGTACCGATCCGGACGCGCTGGCCGCAACGCTGCTTCCCTCGGCCGCCGGGCCGGTGGTGCGCATGGACCAGGTCGCGCACCTGGTTCGCGCGGAAGGGCCGTCGACGATCCAGCGCGAGTGGAGCCGACGCCGCATCACCGTGCAATGCAACGTGCGCGGGCGGGATGTGGCCGGCTTCGTGGCGGAAGCCAGGGACCGGATCGCCGAGACGGTGCTGCTGCCGGAGGGCTACACCGTCGAGTGGGGCGGCCAGTTCGAGAACATGCAACGCGCCAACCGTCGGCTCACGATCATCGTGCCGATGGCGCTGGTCCTGATCTTCGTCATGCTCTACCTCAGCCTGGGCTCGATCCGCGACCTGTTGATCGTGGCGACGGGCATCCCGTTCAGCGCGGTGGGCGGGGTCGGCGCTCTCGCCCTGCGGGGTTTGCCGTTCACCGTGAGCGCAGCGATCGGGTTCATCGCCCTGAGCGGCGTCGCGATCCTCAACGGGCTGGTGCTGGTGACGTTCATCCAGCAGCGTCTCGCGGCCGACGCGCCACTGGAGCAGGCCGTACGAGAAGGCTGCCGGGTCCGCCTCCGGCCCGTGCTCATGACCGCTCTCGTCGCCGTCGTGGGCTTCATCCCGATGGCGGTCAACACCGGGGTCGGCGCGGAGGTCCAGCGCCCGCTGGCAACGGTGGTGATCGGAGGAATCCTCAGTGATACGCTGCTGACGCTCGTGGTCCTCCCTACGCTCTACGCCAGTTTCCGGCGAGGGCGGCCGGCCGCAAGCGAGAACTGACCGACGAGAGATCGAGCGGTCCATCAAGAACGAGGAGACGACACCATGAAACTCCAGCTCGACAGCAAGATCGGACGGATCGCCACCGAGCACCCCCTGGCCACGAGAGTCTTCTCGCGGCACGGGATCGACTTCTGTTGCGGGGGCGGCAAGCCTCTGGGAGAAGTCTGCGAGCAACGCGGCCTGGACGCTCAGGCGGTCCTGGCGGAGATCGAGAAAGAGGTCGCCTCGCCTACCGCGGAGGTGATCCGCTGGGACGAGGCGCCGCTCGGCGATCTCATCGATCACATCCTCGCCAACTACCACAAGCCGCTCTACGAAGAGCTGCCGCGGCTGGAGGAGATGGCGCAGAAGGTCGCCCGGGTCCACGGGGACAAGCGACCCGACGCACTGCCCGAGCTGGCGTCGATCTGCACCGGCCTGAAGGCCGAGCTCGAGCAACACATGGCGAAGGAGGAGCAGATCCTGTTCCCCATGATCCGCCAGGGGCAGGGCGCGATGGCGGGCGGCCCGATCTCGGTCATGGAGCACGAACACGACAACGCGGGCAAGGCGCTGCATCGGCTGCGGGAGCTGACCGAGGGCTACACCGTCCCGGAGGAGGCGTGCAACACCTGGCGTGCGCTGTGGCACGGGTTGGCCGCCCTCGAGCAATCGCTACACGAGCACATCCACCTGGAGAACAACATCCTCTTTCCGCGGGCCCTCGGGGCGCAGTAGCTCTACCGCGGCTTGTACGCCTCGAGCTCGATCTCGATCATGAACTCGGGCAGCGCGAGACCCTTGACCTCGGCCCAGCTTCCGGCGGGGAAGTTCTTGGTGTAGATCGTGCTGCGATAGGCGGCGACCTCGAGGAACTTCGCCATGTCGGTCGTGTAGACGTTCTCGACGACGACGTCGTCGAAAGTACAGCCGTAGTGCGCCAGCACCTGCTCCAGGTCGGAGTAGGCGTTCTTCATCTGCTGCTCGAGGTCACCGACCGCGGTCGGGTTGGCCTGATCGTCCATGCTCACCGCGCCCGAGATCTTGATCTCGTCGCCGATCCGGACGGCGTGGGAGTAGCCGTAAGCCTTCTCGACCTCGGGTCGCAACAGGAAGTACTCCGGCTCTTCCACCTGGGGTTCTTCGTGACCCGTCCCCACGCATCCGGAAAGAAGAGCGGGAGCCAGCAGGGCCAGGGCGAACAGGTTTCTCTTGCGCACGATCGTCCTCCTCGCGCTCCGCGGTCACCTGAAGAGCAACCAACTGATCAGGAACACGTAGATCAGCGAACCCAGGACATCGGTGGCGGTGGTGACGAAGGGCGTCGTCGCGACGGCGGGATCGATCTTCCAGCGCGCGAGCAGCAGCGGGAACATCGCCCCCACGGTCGTTGCCAGCAGCATCGACCCCCCGAGGGCCGCGCCGATCACGACCGGATACCACAGGCCGGTCGCGGTGGCCGATTCGCCGCCGCGGAAGAGCAGCAGCCCGTAGCAGAAGAACCCAACCAGAACGCCGTAGAGAATGCCGAGCAAGCCGGCCACTCCGACCTCGCGCCAGAACGTTCTGGCGAACGCTCCTTCCTGAATCCGTCCGGTGGCCAGCCCGCGGATGATCACCGTTGCCGACTGGTTGCCCGCCGAACCTCCCATCCCCAGCACGATGGGCAGAAAGGCCGCCAGCCCCCAGATCGCGCTGAGCGACTCGTCGTGGCTGCCGATGACGAATGACGCAACCACGCCGCCGAGGAACGTGGCCAGCAGCCATGGCGAACGAATCCTGGCCGACTTGAGGATCGAGGGCTCGATACGCTCTTCCTCGGAGGTACCGGCCATCTTGAAGATGTCCTCGGTGGCCTCCTGGCGCAGCACGTCGACCACGTCGTCGATCGTCACCATCCCGACCAGACGCCCCTGATCGTCGACCACCGGCAAGCCCAGCAGGTCGTACTTGGCGGCCATCTGGGCCGCGACCTCCTGATCGGCGTCCGCGCGCACGGTGATCAGGTCGGTGTTCATGAACTGGCCGAGCCGGGTCCCGGGTGGATGCAACAGCAACTCGCGCAACGACAGGACCCCGACCAGGTGCTGTCGTGCGTCGACGACGTAGAGGTAGAACGCCACCTCCACGTCCGCCCCCGTCTGCAGGGCCGAGATCGCATCCTCGACCGTGGTGTCCTCGCTCAGCGACATGACGTCCGGGGTCATGATGCGCCCGGCGGTCTCTTCCTCGTAACTCAGCAGCTGCTCGACCGCCCGCTTTTCCTCGGGCTCCATCGCCTTGAGAATCGCCTGCGCCTCGTCGTCCTCGAGTCCCGCCAGCAGCTCGGCGGCGTCGTCGTCCGCGCAGAGATCCAGCAACGCCGCCGCTTGACGCGCCTCCAACGCTCGCAACACCACCGGCCCCTCGCCCGTGGGCAGCTCGACGAGAAACTGGGCACCGCGCTCCGGATCGCGATCCGCCAACGTGCGGAAGATCTGGAGCCGCTCGCGCTCGATCAGCCGCTCGTAGATCGGAGGGAAATCGGCGGGCCGGATCTTGCTCATCAGCTTGACGAGGTGACCGGGCGCGGAACGGCGCAGGAATCGGCGCACCGACTCGAGGATCACGGCCTGGCGGCGATCGAAGGTCATGCGGCCGATGGGGATCGCTGAATCAGCGATCGGATCAGACCCTGTGGGGCGGTCTCGAGCATCTGTGGAAGTTGGGTCCTCTGCCGGAACCGTGCAGAAAATCCTGCAGGAGATCCAAAATAGCGACGATACCGTGTGACTGGTGGACTACTTTGGTCCCCATTCCCGACCCTTGACGATCGTCACGGGCATCGGCGCCAGTTGCGCCACTTTCAACGCCTTCGAACCGATCAACAGCGCGGGCAGCCCGCTCCGCCCACGGCTACCGACCACGATCTGGCGGGCGGCGCGTCTCTTCGCGATCTCCAGAATGCGATTGACGGGCAGGCCGACGACCAGCCGGATCTCCATCGCCTTCAGCGCCGCCAGCTTCGGATGCTTCGAGCGGACCCTCTTGACGAAATCGGCCATCATCTCTTCCGCCGCCTCTTCGATCCGGTGGATGTGCTTCTTCGCCTTCCTCACGTGCTGGTAGTAGCCCGGTGTCGAGCCGGGATCGTGCACGACATGAACGGCGAGCAGCGGCGCACCGAAGGCGTCCGCCGCGCGCGCGCCCCAGAGCAAGGCATTCGCAGAGGATTCCGAGAAGTCGACGGCCACCAGGACCGGACCGATTCTCTTGCGCTTCTTGTCCGGCATCGCACCCTCGTCACCCATTGCCGGGTAGGAACCTCTCCGCATGCCGCGGCGGCCCGAAGGCGTGTCGCCGACCGTCAAGCGAAGAGTCGGACCAAAAAATCGCCGAGATCAAATCCGAATTCGCGATGGCATTGTAGACTACTGGAGAACTCGAGTCCGTGACGGCAGCGAGCTTTGTGGACTCCGGGTCTCTTTTCGCAAAGGACCTCAATGGACTCATTGTTGGCAGTCGGCGCATCGACGGTGGCGGCCGCGAGCGACAGCTCCGCGATAGCTCCTCTGAGACCGTTCGCGATCGTGATCAGCCTGTTCGGCGGCCTCGCGATCTTCCTGTACGGCATGGACAAGATGTCCGACGCGCTCAAGGCCAGTGCCGGCGAGCGCATGAAGGACATTCTGGGCAAGCTCACGCGAAACCGACTGATGGCTGCCATCACCGGAGCCTTCGTCACCGCGGTGATCCAGTCGTCGTCGGTGACCACGGTCCTGGTCGTCGGCTTCATCACCGCGGGCCTGATGTCGTTGGCGCAATCCATCGGCGTCATCATGGGCGCCAACATCGGCACCACGATCACGGCCCAGATCATCGCCTTCAAGATCACCAAGTACGCCCTGCTCATGGTTGCGGTGGGCTTCGCCATGCTGTTCGTCGGCAAGCAGGAGCGCACCCGCCAGCGGGGAGCCGGGCTGATGGGCCTCGGACTCGTGTTCTTCGGCATGACCGTGATGGGCGACGCGATGGAGCCCCTGCGCGACTACCCGCCGTTCCTGGATCTGATGATCCGTATGGAGCATCCGGCCGTCGGCATTCTGGCCGGGGCGGCATTCACCGCGCTCGTCCAATCGTCCTCGGCGACGACCGGCATCGTGATCGTGCTCGCCAGCCAGGGGTTCATCACCCTGCCTGCGGGCATCGCCCTGATCTTCGGCTCCAACATCGGCACCTGCGTCACCGCCCTGCTCGCCGCGATCGGCAAACCGCGAGAGGCGCTGCGCGCCGCGCTGGTCCACATCCTGTTCAACGTCGCCGGTGTCCTCGTGTGGCTGCCCTTCATTGGCTATCTGGCCCAGATGGTGTCGTGGATTTCGCCGGCGGCGGAGGGGTTGAGCGGCGCCGCCAAGCTGGCGGCCGAGACGCCGCGGCAGATCGCGAACAGCCATACCATCTTCAACGTGGCCAACACGATCCTGTTCATCGGATTCTCGAGCCAGTTCGCCTGGCTGGCGGAACGGATCGTCGCGGATCGGCCGATCGACGAGGAAGAGGCCGTGCGTGCGAAGTACCTGGACCAGGAGCTCCTCAGCACGCCGTCGTTGGCGCTGGACCGTGTGCGACTCGAGATCCTCCATCTGGGCGATCGGGTGAAGGAGATGCTGGTTGCGATCCTGCCCGCGGTGCTCTCGGGCACCCGCGAGGAGCTCGAACAGGTCGCCAAGATGGACGATGCCGTCGACACCCTGCACGGGCGGATCGTCTCGTACCTTGGCGGAATCAGCCAGGTCAAGCTCACCGAGAAGGAAACCGATGAGTTCATCCAGCTCATGGCCTCGACCAACGACCTGGAGAACATCGGGGACATCGTCGAGACCAACCTGGTCACGCTCGGAAACCGCCGCATCGACGTCGGGCTGCAGATCAGTCCCCAGACGCAGAAGGTGATCCACGAGTTCCACTCCACGGTGCTCCGGGCGCTCGACTCGGCATTGCTGGCGGTGACCCAGAAGAACCAGGAGGCGGCGGAGGTCGTCATCGCGATGAAGCGTGACGTCAACCGCCTGGCGGACGCCGCAGCATTGCACGGTGCCGAGCGGCTGGTGGCCGACGCTCCGAACCGCGAGGAAACGTACTCGATGGAGATGAACATCCTCGAGAACTTCAAGCGAATCTATTACTTCACCAAGCGCCTGTGCCGCGTGCTGATTCCCTCGGCCGTCAAGCGAGACGAAGTCGCCTAGGAGCCGGTCCGGGAACGAGCCGTCCACTCTCGTGCTCGACGACAACCGGATGGCCCGGCTGCGATCCGACGAGTGAACCCGACATGAGCCTGCGTCTCGACTTCCTGACCGACACTCCCCTGGCGGACATCAGCGACGCGTTCCGCGCGGCCTTCGCCGACTACTACCTTCCCGTGGGCCGGCTGGCCGAGCAGCGCCTCGGCGCACGCCTGACGAAGAACGCCTACGCCGCCGACTGCTCGGTGGGCGCCTTCGACGGCGATCGACTCGTCGCCATCTCGCTGACCGGCATCGACGACTGGCAGGGCGAGCGCAGCGCGTTCGACGCAGCCACCGGCATCCTGCCGGATTATCGGGGACAGGGTCTCGCGCGGCGCATGTTCGAGTTCGCGCTACCGCGCCTGCGCGAACGCGGCATCGTCCGTTTCCTGCTCGAGGTGTTGACGGTCAACGAGCCGGCGATCAAGGCCTACCGCCGGGTCGGCTTCGACGTCACGCGCCGCTTCGACTGCTTCGAGTTGCCGGCGGCTGCGCTGGAGCGACAGCGCACCGGCCGCAGGGACGGCGGAGTCCGGATCGAGAAGATCGATCGCGGACGGATCCTCGAGCTCGCCGAGCACCTCGACTGGCAACCTTCGTGGGAGAACTCGCCGGCGGGTGTCCTGAGAATCCCGGTCACGGTGCAGGCCTACGGCGCTTTCGCCGGCGACGAGCTAGTCGGGACGGCCGTGTACTACCCGCTGCAGAACTGGATCCTCAATCTCGTCGTGGCGCGACATCACCGGCGGCGCGGCGTCGGGTCGTCGCTGTTGCGACACCTGCTGGCGCGCGTTCCCGAAGTGAGCGACGCGGTCAAGCTCGTCAACGTGCCCGATACGGACAGCGGCATGCGCGACCTGCTGCTCGGACTGGGCTTCGAATCCAACGTCGCGCAGTTCGAGATGGAACTGCTGCTCTGACACCCTGAACGTGAAGGAACCGTCCATGAGAGTCCGTTTCTACGACCTCGAGCTGAACGTGCGGACCGGCGAGCCGCTGTGCGATCGCGCCGCCGACCTGCTTCTCGTCCTGTGCTCCGGGCCGTCGCAATGAGCGGCTCGGACAGGACGAAGCCCCTGCGGTTATGGCCCGGGGTGCTCGTCGCGGTCCTGCAGCTCGCGACGCTGTACGTCCCGGCCTGGATCGCACCCGCCAGCCCGGCGATGTTCTACGCGATGCTGGGCTCGCTCACGATCGGCACGTTGCTGCTGTTGCTCTGGTGGCTGTTCTTCAGCCGCGCGCGATGGAGTGAACGGATAGGCGCCCTGCTGCTGATGATCGTTGCGCACACGGCCGCCGTGTTCCTCGCCGACCCGTCGGCCAGGTGGGTCGCGCTGCTGCCCGGCGTCCCGTGGCTGTGCGCGGTGTTCGTCGCCTCGTTATTCTTCGATCGACGCGTCGTGACGGTCGCGGCGATCCTGATCGCCAGCCTCGGCTGGACCCTCGTGCGCACGAACGGCGTGCGGGGCTCGATGGACAACGATTACGCCTGGCGCTGGAGTTCCACCGCAGAGGATCGGTTCCTGGCTTCGGACGCCAGCGCGGTGCCCGACACGGCGGCGAACGCCGAAACCGTCGCAGAGGCCGCGTGGCCCGGATTCCGCGGTTCTGCGCGCGACGGGATCGTCCGCGGGCTCACGCTCGGAACGGACTGGAAGACGAACCCACCGCGGGAGATCTGGCGTCGCCCCGTCGGACCGGCGTGGAGCTCGTTCGTCCTCGTCGGCGATCGCCTGTGCACGCAGGAACAACGCGACGAGGACGAGGCCGTGGTTTGCTACGACGCGGCCGGCGGCGCACCGATCTGGCTGCACACCTACCCGGGGCGGTTCTGGGAGGCGCTGGGCGGTGCGGGACCGCGCTCGACCCCGACCTATCACGACGGACGGCTGTACGCGCTGGGCGCCACCGGCATCCTGAGCTGTCTCGACGCCGCGACCGGCGAGCCGCGCTGGACGCGCAATCTCGCGCAGGACAGCGGCGCCGAGGTGCCGAACTGGGGCTTCGCCAGCTCGCCCCTGGTCGTCGACGACGTGGCGATCGTGCACGCGCCCGAGGCGAGCGACGGTCGCTCGGTCGTGGCTTACGACGTCGCCACCGGAGAACCGCGCTGGTACGGGACCGCGGGCGGACTGAGCTACAGCTCGCCGCACCTCGTCACGGTCGACGGTGTCCGGCAGGTCGTGATGATCACGGGCGAGGGTGTGTTCGCGATCGACCCGGCGACGGGCGAGGCGCTCTGGATGCACGACTGGCCGGCCGGAGGCGGCGAGGAGCGCGTCGCACAACCCGCGCTGCTGAACGGCGGCACGGGCATGCTGATCTCGAGTTTCATCCAGGGCACGCGCAGGATCTCTCTCGCGTCGAACGGCGCCGGTGCGTGGACGACGGACGAGGTGTGGACCTCGCGCGCGTTGAAGTCGCACTTCAACGATCTGGTCGTGCATCGCGGAACCGCCTACGGCTTCGACCGCAACATCATGGCCGCGATCGACGTCGAGACGGGCGAACGGGCCTGGAAGGGCGGACGCTACGGAAACGGCCAGCTACTGCTGCTGCCCGATCGAGACTTGCTGCTCGTGCTGTCGGAGCGCGGAGAGCTGGTGCTGCTGCGCGCGACACCCGAGCGGCTCGAGGAGGTCGCGAAGGTCGAGGCGCTGGACGGCAAGACCTGGAACCACCCGATCGTCGCGAACGGTGTCGTCTATCTGCGCAACGCGGAGGAGGCCGCGGCGTTCCGGCTTCCGCTCGGCTCAGAATGACACGCGGACCAGCACGTTCGGCCCCGTGATCGAGCCGAACTGATTGTCCAGAACCAGCATCGCGGAATCGTCGCCGACCCGGACGACGCCCTCGAAATTGTCGGTGGGGAGGATGTTCGGGGTGAGGTCCAGCGCGACCGTCGGCACGACAACGTCGATCGCCCCGCGTCGCGGCACGGAGAATCGCAGGACCCGCGTGACACCGAAATGGCGTTCGACCGCGAGGACCTCGAGCTCGTCGCCGTCGGTCCTGCAATCCAGGGCGGAGAGCTTGCCGGCCGGGCTGGTCAGCCGCAACCAGAACGGCGTCCAGGTCTCGGCGTCGACGTCGTAGCGCCCGACGGCGGCGAGTCGATCCCCGTCTCGTTCGACGACGGTCTCGATCCCCGCGAGCAGGATCGAGTCGGCATGGCACAGCCCCTCGACCCCCTCGTTGCGCTTCGGCGACACGCCCCACAGGGAATACGGGAACACGATGTGATGCGTCACGCGCGCGTCGTCGGTCCCGAGCTCGACGAAGTAGATCAAGTCGACCGCTCGACCGTGCTCACGGCTCTCGGTGCCGGCTGCGATCGAGGTCTCGGAGAGTCGGGCCAGCGATTCGAGGTCGACTCCCCTATCGACGCCCTCGATCGTTCGCCGTGAGAGTGTGACCCCGTCGGCGGCCGAAAGCTTGAGCAGAACACGGTCGCGCTCCCCCACCGCCCACAGCGCCCCATCGGGCGCTCGGGCCAGCCCCGAGATACCGCGGACGTCCTGCGCCTCGATCGCGATCCGCTCCTGCTGCGCGACGCTCGGCGGCGGCGCGGGCGAGTCGCGGCTCGTCGCGCAGTGACACGTCGCCGCCAGCAGCAGAACGCAGAGGCGCAAACGCACGCGATCGTAGGTCGAATCGGCCATCCACCGGAGATTCTACCGGATCGGCGGCGACGCGGAGATCGGGGCTGCGGGCGCGGGCTCCCGTCGCTAACATGCCCGTATCTCACACGAACCAGCGGAGGATGACATGCGTTCAGTGTTGACGGTTGCTCTGGCGATCCTTGCCCTTGGATACGCGATCCAGGCGGGCGCGACCCCACCCCCCGACCCGGCGGCCGAATCGAACCGGATCTCCGGCAAGGTCCTGGAAACGCTCGACGCCGCCGGCTACACCTACGTGCGCTTCGAGACGTCCGACGGCGAGGCCTGGGCGGCGGTGCCGCAAGCGAGCCTCGAGATCGGATCCCGCGTCGTCATCGCGAACCCGCAAGCGATGGCGAACTTCAACAGCAAGACGCTGAAGCGGACGTTCGAGACGATCTACTTCGGGACGCTCGCGGACGGAGCGGCCGAGATTCCGCTGGAACGGAGCGCGGCGAACCCGCACGTGCCGCAGCACGGCGGGATGGGCGCGGCGTCGATCGACGTCACGCGAGCCGAGGGCGCCGCCGGCAAGACGATCTCCGAGCTCTACGCCGAGAAGGACAGCCTGGCCGGCAAGACCGTCACGCTGCGCGGCAAGGTCGTGAAGTACAGCCCCAACATCATGGGTCGCAACTGGATCCACCTCCGGGACGGGACCGGCAACACGAAGGACGGCACCGACGACGTCACCGTGACCTCTAGCGCCACGACCGCGGTCGGCGAGACCGTTCTCGTCGAGGGCGTCGTGGCCGTCGACAAGGACTTCGGCGCCGGCTATCGCTATGCCGTCATCGTGGAGAACGCCAGCTTCAAATAGCCGGGTCGGCATACGCCACGCACGCAAGGGAGAATCCGATGGAACTGGGTGCCTTCTCGATCAGCCTGACCGTGAAAGACCTCGCCGTGTCGCGCTCGTTCTACGAGCAGTTCGGCTTCGAGGTGATCCACGGCCAGGCCGACCAGAACTGGTTGATCCTGCAGAACGGGACGTCCACGATCGGGCTGTTCCAGGGCATGTTCGAGCGGAACATCTTGACCTTCAATCCGGGCTGGAGCGCGAACGGCGACCACCCGAAGACGTTCACCGACGTGCGCGATCTACAGGCACTGCTGGACGAGCGCGGCGTCGAGGTCAAGACGCGCGCCGACGATTCGAGCGACGGCCCGGCCAGCATGGTCGTCGTCGATCCCGACGGCAACCCGATTCTGATCGACCAGCACGTGGACCGTCCGAGGTGACTTTGCGGGTTGACGACGGGAGGCGGTTCCCGTACAAGGGATAGCAGGGCCGGTCCGAAAAGGGGGTTGACGTATGCCACGCAGAATCCCGTGGATCGCCTTCGGACTGATTCTCCTGGCGGTCGCGACCGCCGCGACGCTCGCGCAGGGACCGTCGCCACGAGCCGACCGTATGGGCCGCCCGGCCTCATTCACGCCCGACGACGACAGCGACAGTGACAGTGACAGCAGCGAACCGCCGGGCTGCGTGCTGGCGCGGGCGACCGCGCAGGTCGAGGAGGCGCTGCTGCACCTCGAGGGCGAGTTCTGCGACGCGCCCGACGTCCGGCTCGGCGCCTCCGGCGGAACGCTCGAACCGGCGATCGTGCTCGATTCGGATGCATCGACGATCCTGATCGACCTCGCGGGCGACGACGCCGCGGGGACGCGTGTCGTGGTCGTCGCGTGTCCCGCGACGAGCTGCGCGATGGACGTCACGCTGGGCGCCGTCGGCCCCGAGGGGCCACGAGGCGACGACGGGCCGCGGGGCGATACCGGGCCGGCCGGACCCACGGGACCTGCCGGGCCTCCGGGACCGCCGGGCGAGGTCGACCCGGAGACTCTCGCCGGGCTCACCGAGGCGATCTGCGTGCTGTACACGAACCTCGGCCTCATCGCTCCTGGCGGGCTGTGTCCGTTGCCGGGGCTGTGCGACGACCTGGGCGACTACGACTTCGGAACCTGCGGGGCCGTGCTCGGCGTGGGCGTCGTCGACGATACCTGCGTCCCGATCTCGGGCTGCGACGATCTGGGCATCGACCTGTTCCAGACCTTCGCGGACTGCCAGCACGACTGCCTCGCCGACTGCGAGGACGTCGGCGGAGTCGACTTCGGCGAGTGCAACGGCACGCTCGGCTACGGCATGGTCGACGGCGACTGCGAGCGGATCTTCGGCTGTTCCGTGCCCCCGTCGGTCGGCCTGTTCGATACGCTCGAGGATTGTCGCGGCTCCTGCGACGCCCTGTGCGAGCCGCTGACCGGGAACGACTACGGAGACTGCGATCAAGTGCTCGGCTACGGGGTGTTCGAGGGCATCTGCCGCGGAGTATTCGGCTGCGCCGACTCCGACGAGTACGTCCCGTTCGATAGCTTCGGCGAGTGCGACGATCGCTGTCTGACCCCGTGCGAGGACGTGGCCGACGTCGATTTCGGCGATTGCCAGGCCATCGTGGGCACCGGCGTCTACAACGGGTACTGCTCCGGCATCACCGGGTGCGATGCGGCCTCCTATCCGCTGTTCCCGGAGCAGGAGCCCTGCGTCGAGAGCTGCATCGAGCTGTGCGACGACCTGGGGGCGATCGACTTCGGGCCGTGCGAGGCGCTGCTCGGCTGGGGCGTCGTCGACGGCTCGTGCCGGCCGATCCCGGGTTGCCCGGGACACGAGGTCCCGCTGTTCACGTCGTCGCAGACGTGCGAGGACGCGTGCGGGCCGTGACGATCGCGCCGGCCGCGGTCGTCAGTGCTCGGGCTCGGCGTCTGCGTCGGCCCGACCGACCGCGATCGCGATCGCCGAGGTGTCGTCGCGGCTGCCGTTGAGCCGCGCGTTGCCGACCAGGCGCCGCACGGACTCGGCGGTCGACGGGAACGGCTCGCGCGGCAAGACGCTCTGCGGCGGCGCGAACTTGTAGACGCCGTCGCTCGCCAGCACCAGCGTCTCGCCGGCGCGCAGCGTGCGTGTGCCCGTGTCGACGATCAGCCCCGGACCCTGCCCGACCGCGCGGTCGAGCAGGCCGCCCCGCGAGTGATCCTTCGTCAGCAGCTTCCAGCCCCTTGACCCGTGGTGGTACAGCCGCGTGTCGCCGACGTGCGCCCACGCCGCGACCAGCGATCCCGCCGGGTGATCCTCCCACAGCCAGAGGGCGGTCGCGACGCAGCGTCCGCGGATGAACCCGTCGCAGCGGTCGTTGGCCGCCTGCAACTGGTGCAGCAGCAGGTCCGGCCGCAGCTCTTCGCGGCGCGGGTCGTCGAGGATCTCGAGCATCGAGGTCGCGGTCTCGCGCGCCGCGCGGCCGCCGTTGCCGCCCTGGCTAACGCCGTCGATCACGGCGAACAGGTAGCCGGCGCGGGCAGCCTCGACGTCCGCCTCTCCGGGCGCCGCAAAGACGCAGTCGTCTTCGTTGTTCGCACGCCCGGCTCCGGCCGCGCTGAGCGCGGCGCAGTCCAGCCGGAACAGCTCCCAGTACGAGCTCTCGCCGGAACGGCGGATGGGGTTCGCCTGTCTCACCCCGTCATTCTACTGACAGAAGAACTGCCTCGGGGTGCCATCCGACGATTCGCCCCAGCCCTGCGGTTCGGGCTCGACGGCGCGCACCAGGTAGTAGAACACCGTGCGCGGCAGCGGCCGCTCGGGGTCCGTCGCGTGCGTCTCGGGCGTGGTCGCCGCGATGCGACAGCCGGTGTCGAACGTCGGGTCGCCGATCGATTTCGCCAGCTCGTAGACCGTGGCGTTGCCCTGGGCGGGCCAACCGATCTCGTCGTCCGGGCCGTCGGGGTCGGCAAGCTCCATCGGCCCCTGGAACGCCACGGGGATGCAGTTGTGGACGCTGCCGGAGTAGTACGACGGCCAGTCGGGGTGCGCCCCGGTCGAGTAGACGTTGCGGAAGGCATGAATCGCCGGCGTGGCCGAGGGAATCCCCATCGTCGCGAACTCGTCGAAGATGTTCTCCATCAGCCAGTCGTCCTTGCGCCGCGGGTTCGTCGACTCGGCGCTGCAGTAGTACGGGAAGTGCGTGGTCGTGCACTCGGCGTCGGGGCGCTTGTTGGTGAAGGAGAGAATGTAGAACTCCTTGCCCTGCCCCACCGCGTGGGCGTAGCCGGCCTGATTCGCGCGAGTGGGGACCGTCAGTGGATTGGTCGTGGCGATCTGCACGTCCACACTGTCGAAGATGTCGATCATGTGGTGCGTCGCGGGCTGGATCGACCCTTCCCAGTCGATGTCGATCATGACGTCGTCGCACTCGCCCCAGTGCCAGCCGATCGAGTAGTGCGTGAGCAGGTCGCCCGTGACCTGCAGCTGCGCCGCATCTTGCGCGGCCTGCAGGTTCTCCAGGTAGTCCTGCTGCACAGATTCGGCCGCGCACTTGAGCGGGCCGTAGGCCTCGTTGTTGATCGCGACGCCGTCGAACCGCGCGTTCGGGGCGCCGGCGCAGTTGTCGTTGTACCAGACGACCTCGGGCACGCGGTCCTGCTCGGTCACGGCCGGGTTGGTGCCCGAGAACGTGGCGTAGATCTTGACGCCGGGGACCTTGCAGTGCGCCTCGATCAGCATCTGCTTGACGGCGAGGACGCTCGCGGCGCTGCAGTCGTCGTCGGCGGCCGGGTCCTCGAGCTGGTCGCGGATGTCGGAGATGAACAGCCGGTCGATCTCACGCCCGGGGCGGTTCGCCGTGTCCCACAGCCACTGGCGTGCCTCGGGCGTCTCCCAGTTGTGGGTCTCGCATGCCGGGTCCTCGGCCTCGAGCTCGGCCGCGCCGCAGCCCGGGATCGTCGAGTCGAATCCCATGCTCCAGACGTACATCGCGTATCCGGCAGCGGCAGGCTGCGGAACGAGCGACAACAGACCGGCGATCGCCGCCAGGACCGAAAGATGAACGCGAAATCGCATGCGTAGGCCTCCCCGCCCGGGTAGAACCGCTCGGGACGGCTTTTCACGGGAATTCCCAGGGGTTACCCTGAATACGCCGAAAGCGGCACGGAGGGAAGCGACGTGGGAGATTCCGGCCCCATCAACAGGTTCTGCCCCAACTCCGGGAAGCCGGTCGTGGCCGACTCGCTGACCGAGTACCGCGGGGTCACGGTGGGTTTCTGCAACCCGCACTGCCGCGACGACTTCGCTCGCGACACGGAGAGCGAGAGCACGGCGAAGACCTACTTCGACGTGCTGCTCAAGGAGCGCTCGTGAGCGGCGCCCTCGTGCACCGGTGGAGCGACCTCGAGTCCGATCGGCCGATGGAGAAGATCGAGCGGCGTCGGGTCGTCGGCGAGCGGGCGATGCTCTCGCTCGTCGTGCTGTCCGAGGGATGCGACGTCCCGACCCACCGGCACGACAACGAGCAGTTCGCGCACGTGCTGCGCGGGCGCATCCGCTTCGGGCTCGGCGAGCGGGACACGCCCGGCTATCGTGAGGTCGAGGTCGCCGCCGGAGAGGTCCTGCAGTTGCCCGGCGGGGTTCCGCACTCCGCGTATGCGATCGAGGAGTCCGAGGTTCTCGACGTCTTCGCGCCGCCCAGTGAGACGACGGGTATCGATCGCCGGTGACGACCTGCCGTTGCGCCGCTTCTGCGGTCGACTGACGCTCACACGTCAGGTCAGGTCGACCCCCTCGAGGGCGAACGCCAGATCGCGCGCAGCGCGGTAACGGCGCTCGGGGTCGGCCTGCAGGCTCTTGCGCACGATGGACCGTAGGTCGGCCGGTACGGCGTCGGGAAGGCGTGACAGGTCCGGCTCTTCCTTCAGCGCGGCGGCCAGGGTGTCCGCCGAGGTCGCGCGCGCGAAGGGTCCCGCGCCGGCGAGCATCTCGTAGATCACGCAGCCCAGGGAGAACAGGTCGCTGCGCTCGTCCGTGGCCTGGCCGCGGATCTGTTCCGGAGACATGTAGCCGACCGTCCCCAGCATGGACCCCGGATCGGTGCGCAGGCTGACGGTGGAGGCGTCCGGGGTGGACGACGCGACGGCGTCCTCCTCGACGCGCGCCAGGCCGAAGTCCAGGATCTTCACGGCCGTGTCGCTGGTCAGGAAGATGTTCGACGGCTTGATGTCGCGGTGCACGATCTCCTTGGCGTGCGCCGCCGACAGCCCCTCGGCGATCGCGATCGCGATGCGGACCGCCTGGCGCCACTCGATGGTGCCGTGCTGCAGCAGCTCCTGCAGCGTCTGCCCCTCGAGCAGCTCCATCACGGCGTACGTCCGGTCGCGGTCCGTGCCGACGTCGTAGATCGACAGGATCGTCCGGTGCGACAGCGCGGCGATCGCCTTCGTCTCGCGCTTGAAACGGGTCAGCGCGTTCGCGTTCTGCGCCAGGTGGTGCGGCAGGACCTTGATCGCCACGTCGCGTTCGAGCCGCTCGTCGCGCGCGCGGTAGACCTCGCCCATGCCGCCGCTGCCGAGCAACGAGTGGATCGCGTAGGGGCCGAGACGCGTACCGACCGCGAGCGGCCCCGCCTGCCCCGCCGACGGGCCCGGAGACGCCTCTTGCCCCGCCTCCGACTCCGCGAGCTCGAAGCGGTAACCCACGTCACGAATCGTCTGCACGTACATCGGCCGGCGCGCGTCGGGCTCGATCTTGCTTCTCAGCGTGGTGACGCAACGGTCGACGCTGCGCGAGGTGACCATCACGTCGCTGCCCCAGACGCAACGCATGATCTCGTCACGCGTAAGGGCGCGTCCCGCGCGCTGCACGAACAGCTCCAGCAGCCGGAACTCCTTGGGCGACAGGGCGACCTCGGTGCCGTCACGGAACAGCCGGTGCGAGCGCAGATCCAGCCGGCAATCGCCGAACGCGAACTCCTGCGGCGCAGACGCCTTGCGTCGCCGCAGGAACGCGGCCGCGCGGGCCAGCAGCTCCTGGACGCTGAACGGCTTCGTCATGTAGTCGTCGGCGCCGAGGTTCAGGCCGCGCACGATGTCCTCTTCTTGACCCTTGGCCGTCAGCATGATGATCGGCATGTCCAGCTCGGCCTCGCGGATGCGGCGACAGATCTCGAAACCGTTCAGCCCCGGGAGCATGATGTCCAGCACGATCAGGTCGGGCTTGACGGACAGGGCCGTCTCGAGGCCCGCATCGCCGTCCTCGGCGTGGTTGACGACGTAGCCGCGCAGTTCGAAGTTGTCCTTCAGCCCGCGTCGCAGCGTTGCGTCGTCCTCGACGATCAGGACCGACTCGCCGGACATCTACACGCCCTCGACGGCGGCGACTTCGCGCGCGACCGGCAAGCGGACGGTGAAGGTGCTGCCCGTGCCCGGCCGGCTGTCGACCTCGACGGTGCCTTCGTGCGCGCGGACGATGAACTGCACGATGCTCAGCCCCAGGCCGACGCCGCTACCGCCACGCGAGAGGCTCTGATCGACCTGGTAGAAGCGATCGAAGATCCTGTTCGCGGCGCGGCTCGACAGGCCGATGCCGTTGTCGCTCACCGAGAAGCACACATCGCCGTTTTCGCGCCGGCCACGCAGCACGATGTGCCTGTCGTCGCCCGAGTACTTGTACGCATTGTCCAGCAAGTTGATCAACACGGTGACGAGCGCGTCGTGATCGGCGGCCACGGTAGGCAGGTCCGGGGCCGCCTCGACCTCGAAGCGGCACCCGGCGGAGCGGAAGCGCTCTGCGACCGACGCCGCCGCCGCCTCGATCACGCTCGCCGCGGCGACCTCCCGACGCTCGAAGTTGTGCCGGTTCTGCTCCATCCGCGAGAACGTCAGGAAGTTCTCGACCAGACGCGACAGGCGCAGGTTCTCCTTGGCGATCAGCTGCAGGTACTCGCGCACGCGTTGCGAGTCGTCGGTCCCCGTCTCGAGCAGCGTGTCGACCAGCAGGCGCGTCGAGGCCAGCGGCGTCTTCAGCTCGTGTGAGACCGTCGCCAGCAGGTCGTTCTTCAGTCGCGTCAACCGCAGCTGGCGCTGGAGGGCGCGGGCGACGAGCAGCGCGAGCACCAGGATCAACAGCACGACGAGCACGCCGGTCAAGAGGTAGGCCGTGATCTGCTGACTGGCGGCGGTGGAGAACAGCTCCTGGTCGTCGGGCCTCAGCACGATCTTCCATTCCGGCAGGTATCCGCCCGCGGGAAGCGCGACGAGGAACACGTCCTCGGAGTCGACCCCCGGCGGCAGGAGCTCGAGCTGCGCGCCATCCTCGGGCCTGCGCTCGGCGATCCACGATTCCAGGTCGCGGATCAGCTGCGGCTGTTCGAACAGGGCCACCACCCGTCCGTCCCGTGACGCCAGGTGCCAGACGCCGGGCAGCCCGGCGGGTCGCAACGCGCTCGCTGTGGGCCCGGGTGGATCGGAGTCCAGATAGCGTTGTGCCAGTCGTTCGGCGCCGAGCGTATCGAACGGCGTGCCGTCGGGGTCGAGCTCGGCGATCTGCCCCATGAGGAAACGGCGCTGCGCGGCCGGTAGCATGGGGCCGGCGTAGATCGAGAGACGCGCGTGGAGCACGGCGGCCACGTCACGAAAGCGCGGATCCTCGGGCTCACCGATCAGTTGCAACGCGCGCAGGCCGGCGCTCGGGGCAATCCGTCTTCCCTGAGAATCGCTCGCGTCCTCGAATCTCGAATCGCGCAGGAGATAGCCCAGGACCTCGATCGCCTCGTCCGCTGCCTGCGCCTGGACCAGGCAACGAGCCTGAGCCTGCAGCGCGCGCGCGGCCAGACGCGGCTCCCCGGAGGTCGTCGCGATCGACGCGTAGAGTTCGGCGGCGGTCTCGTGCTCCCCGCGCCACTCCGATCGTTCCGCGCGGCGCCAACTTCCCGGCAGGACGAGGTCGTCCTGCAGCGGGGCGGCCCCCGCCGGGTAAGCCGGACGCCCGGTCTCGCCCAGCACGATCACGCCGTCGGCCAGGTCGTCCCGCACGCCGCGCGCGAAGGCGGCGGCGGCGGACTCGGACTCTCGCACGTCGAGCTCTGCCGACCGCCGATCCCAGAACTGCTGCAGGTCCTGCCGCAGGTCGAGCAGCTGGGCCTGGTACACGTCGCTCAGCTTCTGCCGCACGGCGAGCCGCTCGTTGCGCATCGCCTGCCCCATGAACCACAGCACGCCCACCGTGGGCACGAGAACCACGACCAGCAACAACAGCAAGACGGGCCACGACTTCATGTCGCGGCCCGTCCCGAAGATCGAACGACCGAGTGTCATCGTGGATCCGTTACTCTGCGCGGAGGTTGTCGGCCACCGCGTCCATCGCGGCGCGCAGCTGCTCGAAGCGTTCCACCGGCGAACGGAAAATGAACTCGAGGCGAAGATCGCCCGCGAAGCTGTACATGCGGTACTGGACCCAGGGCTTTCCGTCCTGCAGGTAGTCTCCGACGAAGCCGATCGTCCGGCGCCCGCCGAGATTCGTTTCGGTCCAGCTCCCCTCGCGCATCGTGTAGTCCTCGAAACGTCTCTGCGCGCCCTCCAGCTCGCGGCGCGCGGTGCGCTCCAGATCGGGGCACTCGCCGTGCGGACAGCGATCGATCTCGATCACGTTGACCGCCACCGCATCCGGATCGCCGGCGCGCACGATGACGGTATCCGGCTTCTGCGGCAGGCGATGCACGTAACCGACCCACGCCTCGGGCAGCGTCCCGGAAACGCCGAAGTCCTCGATGGCATACGACGCCGGCCGGTCGGGAGTGATGCGTCCGATCTCGGCCAGCTCGAGCTTGACGCCCCCGCCCTCCTGGCGCAGCAGGTAGCGATCGGAGTCCGTCGAGAACCACAGCTTCTGCAGCGTCGGGCCGACACTGATCGACGTGGCGTAGCACTCGAATTCTCCGGCGGGAACGGTACAGGTCTCGATACCCGTGACCTCCACCTCGACGCCGAGTTCGATGCCGACCCAGGTCGGCAGAACGCTGAGCGTGGCCCGATACCCGGGCGCGAGAGGCAAGGTGCGGAACAGATGCAGCGTCTGTTCGTTGTCGAACACGACGTTGTCCGTATCGATGTTGATGTCCATCTGCGAGTTCTTCACTTCGACGCGGTCGGGCCCGTAGACCGCATCCGCACTTCCCATGAGCCCGTGGCGCATGCTGCTGCGGATCGGGTGCAGCGTCTCGCGATCGACGTAGACCTGACTGACGCCCTGATTCGTGGCAGCCGACATGACCATCTTGCGCAACTCGAGCAGCCACGCTTCGATCCCGTCGACCTCGGTCGAGTGGGCGACCGTGAACACGGCCCCGATCACCTTGCCGGTCGGCATCGCCACGTTGTACTGCAGGTACTCGCCGTCTTCCCACGGCGCGGGCAGCAGGTCGAGCGTGGAGCGGAACGCCGCGAGTCGCTGCTGCGCCTCGGCGACCAGCGCTTCCTGTTCGGGGTAATCGCGTACCACGCTCTCGAACGCGGCGCGGGCCGCGGCGTCGTCGCCACGCTTGAGGTGGATCATCCCGAGACGAAACTGGGCCTGCGCGACGTGCGGACGATTGGCCTCGGCGTCCTCGACGACCCGGGTGTAGATCTCGATCGCGGCGGAGAGGTCCCCGACCGTCTCCTCGGTGTAGATCCCCTTCTCCAGCAGCTCTCCCGTGGAGTCGGCCGCCACGGCGATCGTGACCGCCAGTCCGAGCAGCGAGGACAACAGGCATCGCGTCAATCCGGGGATTCTGTGGGCATTCATGGCAGCTCCTCCTTCTTGCTGAATCCGATGAAGGAGACGTTACCCGGCCCATGTTACCCCCTTGTTACCGGGGGATCCTCTTATTGTCCAGGCGACGGATCCGCCCGATCAGGGGGATTCCTGGCTGCAGCCGTTGACCGCCCGCACCTGGTAGAAGGTCACCTGCGGCCCCGCGGCTTGCCCCACGGTCAATGTCGTCGCTCCGTCCGTCCGGCCCACGAGATCGACTGCCGACTGGAACTCCGGCCCCGGGGCGCCCAGCACGTGGTAGCCGGCGGCCGCCCCCACGGGCGACCAGTCGAAGACGATGTCGATGCCTCCCCCGCCGTGGAGCTTGTCGACGAGGAGCCCCTGCGGGGCCTCCGTCGGTGTCGGCTCGGGGCACGGCGAGACCGTGCAGCCGAACGCGTCGGGCGAGCTCACGTGAAGCGTGAATCCGTGAAGCGTGCCGGTGTTGGGACCGGAGAAACCGTTGTCCTCGACCGACAGGGTCCACGTGCCCAGCGTCGACTCGCCGTTGAAGTCGGCCATCGAGCCCGGGCCGTCCGGCTGGGCGAACAGGTCGTAGCGCGTGGAGGGCCCCGGTCCGCCGGAGCTGTTCGCGTGCAGACGGACCGTCGTGTTCTGCGGCGAGGTGAGATCGACTGTCAGCTCGTGCACGTAGGAGTGGCCGATCTCGACCGTGATGTCGAGATCGTCGATCAGGTGAGCCTCGAGCACTTCCAGCGTGGACAGGACGGGCTGCTGGGTGACGATCGGGATCGTCTGCCCGTCGACCTTGACGAACTCTCCCTCGAAGCTACCCAGCTGCAGTTCGATTCGACTGCGGCGGGTCGAGGCGCCGTCGGCCTCCATGTCGAGCTCCAGCTCGACGCGGTCCCCGCACGAGGGTCCGGACTCGAACAACGTCAGCTCGAAGTGCGGCTGTGAGGAGTCTGCGGCCTCACCGACGGCAAGATCCGGATACGGCGCGACCGGTTCGACGACGCGTCCCTGCGCGGGGTCGACCGTGCGCAGGCGTCCGCTCACGGATTCGGCGTCGGCGGAGCCGCCGTTGAACAGCGTCGCGGGGATGCGCACGGTCTCCCCCGGGTCGGCGACGCCGTTGCCGTTGATGTTGTTGCCCTCCTCCAGCACGGAGTAGGCGTTGAGCTGCAGCCGCGGCCCGCCCCCGGCGAGCTCGCAGTTGGACACCGCGCTGCGGCAGGCGGCGTTCGAGCCGATCGCCTGCACGCGGTAGGCGCGCGCGACGCCGGGATCCGGCAGCGTGTCGTCCCAGGTCGTCGTCGGCGCAGGCAGGACCTCGACGGGCACCTGCTGCTTGTCGCAGCCGAGGTCGCCGCGCAACACGAGGTACTCGGCCGCGTTCGCCACGGGACTCCACCCGAGCTGCGGCGTCGCGCCCGTCTCGTCTACCGTCAGCGCGGGCTGTGTCAGCGCCGGGCAGGAAGACGTGCTCTGGTTCTCGGGGTCGCCCGGTAGTCCGCACGCGATGTTGTGCCGTGCGAAGGCCGCGTACAGCGCGGCGGCGTGCGGCGTGCCGTTCGACAGGTCGGCGTCGTCGTCGTCGGCCACGCGCATGCGCTGGTACCAGCTACCGGCGCCGCAGCTGTCGGAGCTGGGCAGGGCGCAGTTGTAGATGTCCCCGCCGGATCCGGCGCGCGTCGTGTACCACAGCCGCTCGACGAGCTGCCACGCCGAATCGGCGTCCATCCCGGAGGCCGGCAGGTCCCTGGTCGCCAGGTCGAAGATCGACTCGTCGATCGGATAGGACTCGCAGTGGACCTGCCCGCCGCAGGGCGAGTCCCCCGTACCGGGGAGGCAATTGTTCTGCACGAACACCTGCGGCGTGGCGGGAGTGTTGGCCTGGCGCGCCGCCCAGTCGTGATCGCGGAAGCCGGTGCAGGTCAGGCACGCGTCGCCGGAGCCCGAGCAGGTGCGGCCGTCCAGGAACAACCCCGGCCCGAAGCAGGACTGGCGCGAGGCGAGCATGGCGACGATGTCGCCGTAGGCCTCGGAGGTCCGGTCCCAGCCCCCGCCGTCGTTCTCGTCGTAGCCATGGCCCCACTCGTGGACGATGATGCCCTGGATCTCGCCGCTGTTGGCGCACTCGGCCCAGCTCGTCCCGGCGCGGTAGAGGTAGATGCCCCCGTTGCCGTACGAGGCGTTGCAGTGCTGGTTCCAGTTGGTGTTGATCCGCACCGGCTCGTTGAGGTACGCGTTGCCCGGATTGTAGAAGCGCGCGACCTCGGCCACGCGGTTGGCGTGGTAATAGGCGCTGCGCGCGGCGACGGTGTTCCCCGGGGACGAGCCGGGCGCGACCTCGCAATTCTCGCCCGCGCGCAGTCCGAGATCGATCCCGTCCGCGCAGCCCCCGCTCGCCAGAACGGGGCCGCAATCGTCGTCGACCTCGAAGTACGGCCCGCTCAGCGCCGTCTCGAACGTCGCCTGCGGATCGACGCAGGCCAGGTTGCCGAACGCGTCGGCGCTCTCCGTCGCCTGCCCGTCCTCGGTCCAGTCGGCGAACGGCATCGGGAAGCCGGCGATCTCGCACCCACCGGACGTGCAGCCCTCATCCGGTGACTCGGGCAGGACGCCGCCGCGGACCGCGTGGTGCCGCGTGTCGTCGAAGAAGGCGAGCACGCGACCGTCGTGGGCGTCGACCTCCGCGATCCAGCTTTCCGGTCCTCTGGCCTCGCGGTAGCGCAGCCGCCACACGAGCGTGTGCGACAGGCCCGCGCCGCGCGCCCCGACCCAGCGCTTGGGACTGCGCTCGACCGTCGGGTCGGCGTCCCGCGCCAGCAGCACCAGCCGCGGTTCCCCGACCGGCTCGAGGCTCGCGGAGGCGCCGCGAAGGTAGGCGTCGAGCAGATCCGCGGCCTCGTCGGCCGCGATCGCAGGCACGCCGCCGACGGTCGGGGCGCCCCACCTGGACGCGCCGAACAGCGTCAGCTTGCCGTCGACGACGTGGAAGTCGAAGCGGGAGTTCTCGACGAGCACGCCGTCAACCGACTGGCGAAAGACGAGCTGCCGGTGGCCGGGACGCAGCTCGGCGCTGGCGTCCTCGTCCAGCGCCATGGTCCCCCCCCAGGGGTCCAGCAGGTCGCGATTGGCGTCGACGAAGGCGCGCAGGTGCTGCTCCAGGTCCGTCGGCGACGAGTCCGCTGGCGCAGCCACGCGAATCCCGGCGCCGGAGACGAGCGTGGGCAGCGCGCTGCGCTCGTCCAGGTAGACCTTCCAGGCGCCGGGGTGGCGCCGGCGAAAGGCCTGCCAGCCGGCGCGCAGGACGTCCGCGGCCGGCAAGTCGTCCACGCTGCGCGGAGCCACGGCGACCACGGACCCACTTCGTGACCTGGCGAGCCGCTCGAAGCCCTCAGGCGTCGGGTCCGGGCCGGCAGAGAGGACGGCGCTCACGCACACGACCGAGGTCACGGCGAGACCGACTCCGAGACGGAGCGCGCGATTCGCGAACGGCTTGCTTCCCACGGGGTTCGCCTCCTGACGCTGGAGAGTGAGCGGTCCTGTCGACGACGCCGGGAGTATACGAGCAACGCCCACCCGTGGCCCTCGGGGTTAACCCCGAGAAGTGACGGGAATACAACCGATGCAAGCCGGCGCAGGGACCGGAACGGTCAGTTATCGTGCCTGTTCCCCCTGCCCCCCCGGTGCTACCACATTAATAGAGGATCGGTAGAGCCGGCCGCACGCTGGAGCCGTGTCGACTCGGGGCGTCAACCGGTTGCCCGACCTCGACCATTACGGAGGACATCATGGCCGTGGAGACTCGCGCACGAACCTCGAACAAGAAACTGCTGAGCTGGGTCGACAAGATGACCAAGCTCTGTCGGCCGGATCAGATCCACTGGTGCGACGGCTCGCAGAAGGAGTACGACGAGCTGTGCGCCCGGATGGTCGAGACCGGGACGTTTACCAAGCTCGACGAGAGCTTGCGCCCCAACAGCTTCCTCTGTCGCTCGGACCCGGCCGACGTGGCCCGCGTCGAGGATCGCACGTTCATCTGTTGCACGAACCCGGACGACGCCGGTCCGACGAACCACTGGATCGATCCGATCGAGATGAAGGGCACGCTGAAGAAGCTGTTCCGCGGCTGCATGGAGGGCCGCACGCTGTACGTGATCCCGTTCAGCATGGGTCCGCTGGGCTCGCCGATCGCCCACATCGGCATTCAGATCACCGACTCGCCCTACGTCGTGGTCAACATGAAGATCATGACGCGCATGGGCAGCAAGGTGCTCGACGTCCTCGGCGGCGGAGCGTTCGTGCCCTGCGTGCACTCGGTCGGCATGCCGCTGCAAGCGGGACAGAAGGACGTTTCGTGGCCCTGTAACGGCGAGCAGAAGTACATCGTCCACTTCCCCGAGGATCGCGAGATCTGGTCCTACGGCAGCGGCTACGGCGGCAACGCGCTGCTCGGGAAGAAGTGCTTCGCACTGCGCATCGCCTCGACGATGGCTCGCGACGAAGGCTGGCTGGCCGAACACATGCTGATCATGGGCGTCACCTCGCCCGGCAAGCAGACGACCTACGTCGCCGCGGCCTTCCCCAGCGCCTGCGGCAAGACGAACTTCGCCATGCTCGTGCCGCCCGACGCTTACAAGGGATGGAAGATCTCGACCGTCGGCGACGACATCGCGTGGATCAAGCCCGACGAGAACGGCAAGCTGCGCGCGATCAATCCGGAGGCCGGCTTCTTCGGCGTCGCTCCGGGGACATCCTACGACACAAACCCCAACGCAATGGAGTCGATGAAGGAGAACTCGATCTTCACAAACGTCGCACTGACGGACGAGGGCGACGTCTGGTGGGAAGGCATGACCCAGGAGCCGCCGAAGCACCTGATCGATTGGAAGGGCGAGGACTGGACGCCGGACTGCGGCCGGCTCTCGTCGCACCCCAACGCCCGCTTCACCGCGCCGGCGGTGCAGTGCCCGACGATCGACCCGGCGTGGGAAGACCCTGCAGGCGTGCCGATCAGCGCCTTCGTCTTCGGCGGGCGGCGCACCACGACGACGCCGCTCGTGTACCAGGCCTTCAACTGGAACCACGGCGTGTACCTCGGAGCGACCGTGGCCTCGGAGACCACGGCGGCCGCGACCGGAGCGGTGGGCAAGATCCGCCGCGACCCGATGGCGATGCTGCCGTTCTGCGGCTATCACATGGGCGACTACTTCCGGCACTGGATCAAGACGGGCAAGCGCCTGACCGAGCTGCCCCGCTTCTTCCACGTCAACTGGTTCCGCAAGAACGCCGACGGCGAGTTCCTGTGGCCCGGCTTCTGCGAGAACATGCGCATCCTCGAGTGGATCGTCGAGCGCTCGCGCTTCGGCGCCAAGGCCAAGGAGACGGCGATCGGTTGGGAGCCGCGCTTCGAGGACATCCGCTGGGACGGCCTCGACTTCCCGCGCGAGGTGTGGGACGAGGTGATGCTCGTCGATCGCGAGACCTGGAAGCAACAGACGATGCAGCACGAGGAGTTGTTCCTCGAGCTGAGCGATCATCTGCCGAAGGAGTTGATCTTCGAGCGCGAGATGCTGGTCTCGCGGCTGTAGCGAAGCTACCGCGGATTCTCGGCGAAGCGTCCGATGACCGCGCGAATCTGGTGTCGGTCGACGAGCCTCAGCGCCTCGTCGACCGTCACCCAACGTCTCATCCGTAATCGGGATTCATCCCAATCGGAGAGCGACTGTTCGACCGGCAACAGGTAGACCAGCACCCAGAGTCGCATGGCGCGTTTCGTGTACTCGTAGGCCGCGAACGGCTCGGCAAGGGCCGTACCGACAACGCCCGCTTCTTCCAGCGCCTCCTGCTCGGCCGTCTGTGCCGGCGAGTCGCCGGGGTCGACGATGCCCTTGGGCAGGATCCACCGTCCGCCGTTTGATGTGACGAGCAGGATCTCCGCGCCGCCCGGTCCGGAGCGACACGGAATCGCCGAGGCCTGACGATGCGTGCGACGCTGCAACACGCCGGTCGCCAGAAGTGGCGTCGACAACCGGGTCGCCATCGGCTCCAGGGCGGCGCGCACGCGACCCAGTTCGTCGTCCTCGTCCGTATAGGGCGCGTCGAACGGATGGACCGCAATCCACTGCCCCCGCTGTGACGTGTGCACGTAGGGCGGATAGTCGTCGACGAGAAGAGTCCGTAGCGGATCCGCATCCGGGATCGCGCGCAGGTCCTTCACGCTCCCGTCCCACGCGACATACTCGAGGCTGTCGAACCACGCGGGCACCGTCCCCTCGTCGATCAGCACCTGCGCGATGTCCCGAAAGCGGTCCTCCGACACAGCGGTGTAGATGACGACTCGCGGGAAGGACACGGCGCAGAAATCGAGAAACTCACCCAGACCGGGCCTCGCGATCTGGCTCATCGCGTTGGAGATCAGCGTCCCCTCCAGATCCAGGGCCAGGACATCGATCTTCATGACTCCCGCGGTCTCCGTGCGGCGCGGCCGTTTCACGCCACCATCGTGCCGGGCAACGCTACCACGAACGGTGGCGAGGACGCGGCCGGACACCCGGGCGGATTGACTCCGCGCGAGGGGATGGATAGCCTGAAGCCTTCGATCCCTTACGCGAGGAGCGACAAGATGAAGCAGACGGCACTGATCTTGGCGGCGATACTCGTTCTCGGGGGGCTCTCCGCGGCCGCCGAGGAGAGTGCCGAGGAACTGGCCAAGAAGCTCTCCAACCCGATCTCGTCCCTCGTCAGCCTTCCGTTGCAGTTCAACTACGATCAGGACTTCGGCGTCGACGACGACGGCGACAAGCTGTTCGTCAACGTGCAGCCGGTGCTGCCGTTCTCGATGACCGAGAACTGGAACCTCATCTCGCGCACCATCCTGCCGGTGATCCGGCAGAGCGACGTTCCGTCGGGTTCGGGCGACGAGCGTGGAATCGGCGACATCGTGCAGAGCCTGTTCTTCTCGCCGAAGCAACCGACAAAGGGCGGCCTCGTCTGGGGCGTCGGCCCCGTGCTGCTGTTCCCCACGGGAAGCGACGACCGGCTGACCGGCGAGAAGTGGGGCGCCGGCCCGACCGCGGTCGCGCTGAAGCAGTCGGGCGGGCTGACCTACGGGGGGCTCGTCAACCACATCGAGTCGTTCGCCGGCAAGGACGAGCGCGCGGACGTCAGCGCGACCTTCATGCAGCCATTCCTGGCGCTCACGACGAAGAAGGCGTGGACCTACACGCTCAACTCCGAGTCGACCTACGACTGGGAGACCGAGGAGTGGTCGATCCCGATCAACGGGCTCGTGTCCAAGCTGATGACGTGGGGCAAGCAGCGCGTGCAGCTCGGCGCGGGCCTGCGCTACTGGGCCGACGCGCCCGACGGCGGCCCCGAGGGACTCGGGGCACGTGTGCAGCTCACGCTGCTGTACCCCAAGTAAGGTCGCCTCAGAACTTCAGCGTCACACCGATCCGCGCCGAATCGTCGACGTCGATCTCGCCGACGTCGTCGACCTCGACCTCGAGCTCGTGGTACGAGACGTGCGCCTGGAAACGCTTCGTGACCTCGTAACCCGCCTTGACCTGCCAGTTGATCAGGTCCTCGGTGTCGCCGAACGACAGCGAGTCCGGCGCCCAGTAGATCTCGGCGGCCAGGAGCAACCCCTCCGCGAACTCGGGCGTCCAGGCCACCGCGCCGCCGACGGCCGCCGCGCTGACGTCCTCGTCGAGCGCCTCGCCGAACATCCCCTGCACCCCGACGAAGAAGTCGAAACGCTCGTTGGACGACGCGCTGCCGAGAAAGCCGGCGATCAGCGCTGGAATCGAGGCGTCGATGTCGTCCTCGTCCGAGTTCAGGTAGCGACCGCCGAACGCGAACCGTCCGTCCTCGTCCCCTCCGGTCAGGAACAGCAGGCGGAGGTCGACCGCCTCGTCGTTGAGTGCGAACTCGAACTCACCGTCCGCCGCCGCGGTCGAGGCCGCAGCGGCCACGAGACAGGTGAGAATGCCGACAACAAGCTGCCTGAAGCGCATCGGAGTCTCCTTCGCGAATCGGGCACGGAATATAGCAGGTCACGACGCCGCAGGCGTCCTTCGGGGGGGATTCTCGCGCAACGCGTGAGTGTCTTCGCGCAACCGGTGTGGTATTGGTAAGAAGATGGACGGAAACGACGACAGGACGACGACTCTTTCGAACGACTTCGCCGCCACGGCGGACTGGGTGCGCGGCGAGGAGATCGGCAGGGCGGTCCACATCGAGACCCCCTTCGGCAAGCGGCTGATCTGCTACGCCGATCTGACCGCCACCGGCCGGCACCTGCAACCGGTCGAGGACTGGATCCGCGGCATCCGCCCGTTCTACGCCAACACGCACACCGAGATCTCGACGACGGGCCGGATGATGACCGAACTACGCGAGAACGCACGACAGGTCATCGCGCGCTCGGTCAACGCGGGCGCGGACGACGAGGTCGTCTTCGTCGGTTCCGGGGCGACCGCGGCGGTCAACAAACTCGTCGGGCTACTCGGGCTGCGCGTCCCGGAACCGCTGGAGCGGCGCTACGGCCTGTCCCGTGCGGTTCCCGAGGACGAGCGGCCCGTCGTCTTCGTCGGGCCCTACGAACATCACTCGAACGAGCTGCCGTGGCTCGAGTCGATCGCCGAGGTGGTCGAGATCGGTCTCGACGAGCGCGGCGCGGTCTGCCTCTCAGCACTGAGGCGGCAGCTCGACGAGCACGCCTCGAGCCCGCTGCGGATCGGCAGCTTCTCGGCCGCATCCAACGTGACCGGCGTGATTTCCGACGTGCGGGCGATCGCTCGCGTGCTGCACGGCGCGGGGGCGTTCGCCTTCTTCGACTTCGCCGCCGCGGCCCCGTACATGCCGATCGACATGCACCCCGCGGACCCCGACGAACGGATCGACGCCATCTTTCTCTCACCGCACAAGTTCGTCGGCGGCCCCGAGTCCTCGGGGGTGCTCGTGGCCCATCGCGAGCTGTTCCGCACGCGCACACCGGAGCGCCCGGGCGGCGGCACGGTGGACTACGTCGCCGGGCCGCGCAGCGAGGACGTGGACTACGTCGGGCGCCTCGCCGAGCGCGAGGAGGGCGGCACGCCCGCGATCCTCGGCGACGTTCGCGCGGCGATCGGCTTCATGATCAAGGACAGCGCGGGACCGCAGACCGTGTTCGAGCACGAGGTCGCCCTCGCTGAACGGGCGACCGAGCGCCTCGCGCGGCACACGCGGATCGAGATCCTGGGGCCACCGAACCTGGCGCGCCTGGCGATCGTGCCGATCGAGATCGAGGGGCTGCACCATGACTTCATCTCCGCCCTGCTCGATCACCTGTTCGGGATCCAGAACCGGGCGGGCTGCTCGTGCGCCGGGCCCTACGGGCACCGGCTGCTGGGGATCGACCACGAGAAATCCGCGGCGTTCCGCGCGCTGGTTCGTCGAGGCCTCAACGGAATGAAGCCGGGCTGGGTGCGCGTCTCGCTGCCGTGGTACTCGTCGGAGTCGGACATCGAGTTCATCCTGTCCGCCGTCGAGTTCGTGGCGAGCCACGGCATGCAGTTCGTCCCGCTGTACCGCCTGGGCTGGCACGACGGCGTCTGGCGTCACCTGGAGAAGCCGGACGCGGGGCAGGCGCCGTTCGAGCTGAGTCTCGCGGGGTTGCGCGCCGCGACCGACGGCAACCGACCGGTGATCGACGAGGAAGCGCTCGCGACCGAGCGCAGGGGTTACTTCGACGTCGCCCGGGCGATGGCCGACGAGCTACGACAACGGTGGGCGGAAGCCGAGCCCGAATGGAACGCGCCGACCGGGGATGTCGATCTCGACGAGTTGGTCTGGTTCCGCTACGTGCACACGGACAGGGGCGACCGCGGCCTCTGATCAGCAGCCTTCCTTCCTCTTTTTCTTCCGCGCGGTCGGCGCGAACGTGGCAGCCGGCGGCTCGACGCGCGGCAGCTCGACCCCGATCTCGGCCCGCTCGCCGCCCTCGACCCGCGGCGAGCCGCCGAAGTGCTGCGCGACTTCCCTGGCTCGCTCGAACGCGGCCAGCGCCTCCGCTTCGCTGCCGGGCGGCGGCGCGGGAAACAGGACTTCCTCCTTCCACGCGTCGAGGCCGCCGAGGACGGTGTAGACGCCGGGGTACCCCAGCGCCTTCAACAGCATCCAGGCCTGCGCGGCGTGGATCCCGCCGTCGGAGTAGAGCGCGATCTTCTCGTTGCGATAGAAGCCGTAGTCGGCCAGCGCGGAGAGCGGCACGTGCTCGGCGCCCGGGATGTGATACTCGGCGTAGGCCTCCGCCTCGCGCACGTCGATCAGGCGGAAATCCGTGCGGCCCTGGAGGATCCAGTCCGCCAGCTCCGGCGCGGCGACGTGGTCCTGCTTCGTCTCGACGATGCGGCCCAGCTCCCGCGCGTCGATCGTCACTACACCACCGCCGTAGGGATCGCCCAGCAGGGCCACGACTCCCAGCGCGGCGGCGACAGCCGTGGCTGCCTGTCGTGCGTTGAGTCGCTTCATGACGCCTTCTCCGCCGCCCTTGCCTCGACCCACTCGGCGCCGCGGAAGGCCACGAGCGCGATCAGGACGATGACGAACACCAGCACGCCGTAGGGCAGGAACAGCGCACCCGGAAGAGTCTGCGTGCCGAGCGCGGTCGAGGCGGCGAAGCCGGAGATCAGCGGCCAGGCCTCGCCGAAGCCGACGATCCCGACGAACACTCCCGCCGCGAACAACAGGGCGTCGATCTTGCCGGTGGCGATCGCCACCATCGATGTGCCCGGACAGTAGCCCCCGATGATGAAGCCGAACCCCAGCAGCAGCCCGCCGACCGCCTGGGGCAGGAGCCACGTCTCGCTGAGGTAGACCAGCGACAGATCCAGCACGCCGATCCAGCCGAGGTAGAACAGGCCGAGCATCGCCGTGACGACCGCGGTGAACATCACCTTGAACACCGCCATGTCGGTCAGGTAGAACTGCCCCATCAGCTTCCTGGCGCTGCCGAACCCGGCGCGCTCGAGGAAGAAACCGAAACCGATCCCGATCAGGAAGGCAACGACCAGGGACGCCTCGTCGCCGAACAGCCCGTACTTGTACAGCGGTGCCATCATCGCCACTGCCTCCTCATGAACCAGGCCAGCGCGTAGGCGCCCGCGAAGAACATCAGCATCACGACCCAGCTACCGGCGTTGAGCAACGCCCCTCCGGTCAGCGCCTGACCGCTGGTGCAACCGTGGGCCAGCTTCGCGCCGAATCCCATCAGCGCCCCACCGATCAAGGCCAGCGTCATGCGCGCACCGACCGAGATCCGCGGTCCGCGCTCGACGGTCCTTCTCGTGCGTCGCGCCAGCGCGCCGGAGACGAAGCCGCCGACGATCACGCCGAGCACCTCGAACACCAGCCAGGACTTCAGCGGATGCCCGTTGCCGCCCTCGAGGTAGCCGGAGTAGAACTCGTTGCTGCGGGCATGCTCCGCCGCCACGCTCTCGACCGCCACCGCGGCGACAGAAGAGACGGCGCCGGAGGCCCCGAGGCCGCGACCCATGATCACGAACGAGGACAGCAGTACGAGACCGAGACCCAGGCCGGCGAGGTAGGGGTTCATGTACGGTTGGGGACGAGTCGCAGAGTCCATCGTTGTCACCTTTCTACGAGGCGTTCCAGTGCGACAGCTGACCTGCGGCCACGATCACGAAGCGCAGGAGCAGGCCGCCGCCGATGACGAGAATCGGGGCCACGGGCGTGTGCCGGATGCGGTGCTGCACCGCCAGCAGCTGCAGTCCGAGCGGAACGACGATGCCGATGCCGACGACGAGAACCCAGAACTGGGCGGTGTACGGGCCGCCGAAGAACATCTTCGCGGCCTCCATGTGAACGGCGGTCGTCGAGGCGAGCCCGACGAAGAACAACCCGATCAGCACCAGCTCGATCACGAGGAAGCCGTTGTCCGCCTTGGCCAGCAGCTCGCGCTCCTGCCGCTCACGCGCGATCAGGTGCACCAGCGCGGCAGCCGCGGACATACCCGAGACCAGGAACAGCGGCCCCAGCAATGCACTGCCCCACAGTGGGCGGGCGCCGAGCGCGCTGAGCAGGATCCCGGTGTAGACGCCGAGCAGCATGCCCAGCAGCATGTTCGCCGCGCCGATCCACTTGACCCACTGTTCTCGCGCCAGCAGCCGACTCGATACGGCCTGCAACTGCGGAATCCGTCGCGCGAGCGGTGCGGGCGGTCGCAGCACGAAGTTCGCGACCAGCGCCGGGTAGACCAGCAGCAGGATCCACGCCCCCCACGACATCGGCGAGCGGATCATGAACGTCACGTACAGGCGCCAGACGTACGCCTTGTGCTCGAGGTCCAGGAACAACGCGAGCATCCCGACACTCAGCAGCACGAGACCGAGACCCGGCACGACGTGACACACGCAGTGCGTGTTGCGGTAGCGTCCCGAGAACAGGAAGTAGCCCGAGATGACCATCATCCCGGCGACCAGCCCGCCGAGAAACAGGTAGACCGGTATCTCCCAGCCCCACACATGAAGCACCGGATCGACCATCTCGTTGGCGCGCGTGCTCGTCAGCTCGACCATTCCCCGCTCCTCAGGTCAGGAAGTAGATCCTGGGTTTCGTGCCGGCCGCGGCCAGCAGCGTGTGGTGCCGTCGCGAGAGGATCAGCCTCGACACTTCGCTGTCCGGGTCATCCAGGTCGCCGAAGTGCATGCAGTGTGTGGGGCACACGGCCACGCACGCGGGATCCAGCCCATCCTTGATGCGGTGTTCGCAGAACGTGCACTTGTCGGCGTAGCCGTCGGGATGGATGTAGCGTGCGTCGTAGGGGCAGGCCGCCAGGCACGCCTTGCAACCGATGCACACTTCCTTGTCGATCTGCACCAGCTTGCCGAAGTCGCTCACGTGGCTGGCTCCGGTGGGGCAGCACCAGACGCAGGGCGGGTTGTCGCAGTGATTGCAGCGTTCGCTGCGAATCTCGAGTTGTAGATCGGGGAACGCTCCGCGGGCTTCCTCCACGATCCAGTCACGGCAGTAGCCCTGCGGCACCTCGTTCTCCGTCTTACAGGCGACGACGCAGTCCATGCACCCCACGCATCTCGTCGTATCGATCACCATGCCGAAGCGAGCCATCGCCTCATGCCTCCAGTTCGAGCTTGACGAAGTTGACGCTCATTCCGTTGCCGCCCATCAGCGGATCGATGGTGTAGCGCGTGATCAGACTCGCGTCGCTGGCGCCCTTGCCTCGTGTGCTGCGCAACCCGCGGGCGGTGTGACCGAAGCCGTGCACCATGTAGACGCAGTCGCCGCGGATGCGCTGTGTGGCCTTGACGCGAATCGGATCGCTCAACACGTCGTCCTGGTTGCGCAGCCGCACACGGTCGCCGCTGGCGAGGCCGTAGCGCCGGGCGATGTCCGCGTTCAGCCAGACCTCGTTCTCGTCCATCATCTCGGCGAGGATCGGGTTGGTCTGCGTGCGACTGAACGAGTGCACCGGCGAGCGGCCGTAGAGCAGCCGGAAGTAGCCGGGAGGCGGCTCGTCGGGCGGCGTGTACTTCGGCACCGCGTCGAAACCGGCGGCCGCCAGTTGCGACGAGTAGAACTCGATCTTCCCCGACGGCGTCGGGAACTCCGCGGGCACTCCCTCGTCGAAGTAGATCGGCTGACGCGCGCCGCGGAGGATTCCGTCACGCTTCAGCCGGTCGTAATCCAGGCCCGCGGACTCGACCCTGCGACGCAGATAGTCGTCGATGTCCGTCCACGGGAAGTAACGCTCCAGTCCCAGCCGTTTCGCGAGCTCGCGCGCGATCCACCAGTTGGGTTTCTGCTCGTGCGGGGCGTCGACGACCGGCTGCCGCAGAGCGACGAACGGCTCGCGAAACCACTCGACGTTGAGCTCGTCGTGTCGCTCGAGATAGACCGACTCGGGCAGGACGACGTCGGCCCAGCCCGCGATCTCGCTCGGAACCACGTCGACCACGACCATCAGATCCAGCTGCCGAATGGCGCGGATCGTCTCTTCCTGATTCGGCAGCGCCTGCAGCAGGTTCGTCGCGTAGACCAGCCAGCCCTTGATCGGATACGGCTCGCCGGTCAGCGTGGCCTCGCGGATCCCCGTCGACAGCGCGCCGTCGGCGAACGGATAGCGTTTGCCCGGGTTGTCCGCCCTGGGCCGGTCCGGCTTCGGGTACGGCGGATAGGGATAGCCGGGCACGTCCATGCTGGCCTGACTGTAGAAGCCGCCGCGGCGGCCCCAGCTTCCGAGCAATGCGTTCAGCAACGCGATCGCGCGGCTGCGCTGCGCGTCGTCGCCGTACCACGTGACGTGACGCCCCGGGTGGACCAACGTGGCCGGCCGCTGGCGCGCCATCTCGCGCGCAGTCTCGCGGATCAACTGCGGCGGAATGGTCGTCCGCGCGTAGGCCCACTCGGGCGTGTACTGCGCGACGATGGACTCGAACGCGTCGAACCCGTAGCCGTACGCCTCGACGTACTCTCGGTCGTACAGGCCCTCGGTCACGAGCACGTTCATCCACGCCAGCAGCAACGCGAGGTCGGTGCCGGGCTTGATCGGCAGATAGTGCTTGGCCTTGCTCGCGGCGACGGAGAAGCGCGGATCGACGACGATGACCGAGGCGCCATTGCCGATCGCCTCGGCGAACTCCTGCACCTGCGTGTTGTGCATGTTCTCGCCCAGGTGCGAGCCGATCAGCACGAGGCAGCGCGCGTTCTTGATGTCGGTCCGCTCGGGGCTGCTGACGTCCTCGCCGAACGTCAGGCTGAAGCCGACGTCGCGCGGCCCGCGGCACTGCGCGTACGACGGCGCGGCGATGTTGGGTGAGCCGAAGGCCTTGATCGTGTGCTTGAGGAACGCGCCGCCGATGCCGTGGCTGAACATCGCGACGGCCTCCGGTCCGTGGGACTTCTCGATCGCCTGCAGCTTCTCGGCGATGCGGTCCAGCGCCTGGTCCCACGTCACCTCGACCCACTCCTCGCGGCCGCGCGCTTCGCGACGGATCAGCGGAGCGCGCAGCCGATCGGGGTCGAGGTGCGCCCCGACGCCGCCCGTCCCGCGCGGGCAGAGGCGTCCCCGGCTGAGCGGGTCTTCGGGGTTGCCCTCGATCTTCCACAGCTTGCCGCCCTTGACGGTGGCGATCGCTCCGCACTTCCAGAAGCAGACGTCGCAGAAGGTGGGCACGCGGCGCAGCTCGCCGTCCTGGGCGGAGGCCTGGGCGCCGGGCAGGTACGGTGCGGCGGAGGCCGCGGCGGCGAGCCCCGCACCGCATCCGGATATTTTCAGAAACCGTCGTCGCGATACGGTCGACATGCGAGGCTCCTGTCCCTCAGGAAGCAATCTGTCGCGCCGGGCGGTTCACGGTCGTGCTGAAGCGCGGCGGGGTGAGGATGTGGCGTTTGACCGTGCACTGGTCGACGGCACGTACGATCGCCTTCTCGTACTTCTCCGGAAAGTCGTCGGGCACGACGATGTCGAGATCGATCTGCTCGATCATGCGGCGCTCGGTGTCCTTCGTCGTGCGCAGGACGACGTGCACGCCCTGCGTGGGCAGGTCACGCTGCCGGAGAAACTTGTGCACGTAGAAGCCGGCGCACGTCCCGATCGACGCCAGGAAGTAGTCGAACGGAGCCGGCGCCGTACCCTCGCCGCCCTTGTGGGCCGGCTGGTCGGTGCGGATGGTGAAGCTCCCGTACTCGGCCTCGACTCTCTCCCCTCCCGGGAATCCGATGCGCATCTCCATCTCTCTTCTCACTTTCCTCGCGTCGCGGCTCGACGCGGCGTGCCGTCCTGGTCCAGAGCTTTCGAGCGAAGCGCCAGTTGCTCTTCCATCACCTGCGTCATCAGGTCGTAGGCCTTCAGGACGCGGTCGTCCATCAGGCGGTAGTACGCGGTCGTGCCGTTCATCCGCTTCTGCACGACGCCGGCCGAGCGCAGCACGGCGAGCTGTTGGGAAACGTTCGTCGCGTTGATCTCCATACGCTCCGCCAACGCACTGACGCTGACCTCTCCGTCGCGCAGCAGATCGAGAATCTCGAGCCGCTTGGGGTTGGCGATGGAGCGGCAGATCTCGGCGTGGAAGCGGTAAATCTCTTTCATCCCTGCATACCTTCGAAATATCGGAGATATGCAGATAGCAACGACGATGCCAGATCGTGCCGCGGGACCTCGGGAGCGGCCCCACGGAACAATCTGTCGTTTTTGAGGGCTTTTTTGGACGATTAGGCGATTCAGGCAGTGAGTCCGCGCCCTGAGGCATCGGGCGCTGATGGGCGATATCGCCCCCCGGGTGCGTTCGGAGGTCACGATGCCGAGGTCGCGGAGCGTCTCGAGCGTGATCTGGCGTCCCCTGTTCGGTTTGGATACCATCCCGGCCCCGTCCCCCCCGCGTTGCAACGGGTCTCGCACGTCACCTCGGGACGAGTCAACCCGACCGGCGAGGCTCAGGGAAACGGGGACTTCCACAGACTCGAAACACAGGAGGAGAGGCACTATGAGTCGAAAGCTGTTTGTGTCGTGTATCGTCGTTGCGCTGCTCGCTGCAGGCGCCACTTCGGCCGCCGAGATGGGCCTGACCGCGGTGGTCTTCCCGGACGGCAAGTCGATCGAGGTGCCCATCGCGGGCACGCAGCGCGCGCCGGCCGCCACGCTGGAGTGCGAGGTCGAGCATCGTGCCGGCCGCTCCACGATCGAGATGAGCTATGACAACCTGACACCCGCCGTGCTGTTCGGCGGTGACATCGTGTCCTACGTCGCGTGGGCCGTCAGTCCCGACGGAACGGTCGACAACCTGGGCACGCTCGCGAACGACGGGTCGAAGAAGGGCGACGTCACCTTCTCGACGACCAAGCGCGACTTCGCCGTGATGGTGACCGCCGAGCCGATCGTCAGCGTGTGGAACCCCGGCGATCTCGTCGTCTTCTTCTCCGGCACGCCGGCGGCGAAGAAGATCACGTTGACCGCGTTCACCTTCGGCGGTCTGTCGGACCGCGAGGGCTTGATCTCGCGCGACAACGAGTCGATCGCGGGCATGACCTACAAAGCGAACAAGAAGAGACCGCTCTCGCTGATCCAGGCCGAGAAGGCGTTCGAGCTGCTCGAACGCTTCGACGCCGCCAAACACGACTCCCCGGGCTTCGAGAAGGCGATGGCCGCGATCACCGAGACGCGCGAGCTGAAGGGCGGCAAGCAGGTCGAGGCGTCGAAGCGCACGGTCGAGCTCTCCGGCCAAGCGCTGCGCAAGACCGCGAGCATGATCGAGGCCGAGGAGCGTGCCGCGAAGGAGGCCGAGGCGACGGCCCAGCGTCAGGCGCTATCGGGCAAGGCGAGCGAGCTCGAGGCCCAGTTGACCGCCACGAAGGGCGAGCTCGACCGCACCAAGACCAGCCTCTCCACCACCCAGGCCGACCTGGCGAAGACGCGCCAGCAATTGCAGAGCACGAACCGGAACCGCGCCGCGCTCGACGCGAGTCGCAAGGAGTTGGCGAAGCAGCTCTCCGGCGCGATGGGCCGGATGGCGTCCAGCGCCGTGACCGACCGCGGCTACGTCGTCTCGCTGACCGGGACTGCGTTCGGCTCCGGCAAGTCGAGCCTGACCACCGACGCCAAGTACGTCCTGGCGAAGCTGTCCGGTCTGCTGCTGGCCGCTCCCGGCGCGAAGCTGGCCGTCGAGGGTCACACCGATTCGACCGGCAGCACCGAGGTCAACCACAAGCTGTCGATCGAGCGCGCCGAGGCGGTGAAGCAGTTCCTCAGCGAGATGGGCGTGACGCCGGGCAAGATGCAGGCGCAGGGCTTCGGCCCCGACCGTCCGGTCGCGCCGAACGACACGCCCGAGGGCCGCGCCAAGAACCGGCGCGTCGAAATCGTCGTGATCGACCCGAGCTGATCGCTCGTCGACAGGCTTCGAGACGGGCGGCGGTTCGATCAGCGATCGGTCCGCCGCCTTAGTCTGCCCAATCACATGCAGCACGATCGATCGGCAGGGTCTGACGGTTGCCGCCTCGAGTGCTTCCGTCCAGTGGACGGCGAACGAGACCGGCAGCGCCTTGGACGTCCACGCGCGGGATCGTTCCCGCGAGAGGTGGATCGCACCGGAGTCGACGCCCGATTCAGGGGTATTCGCCCATCACTTTGCGTTGACGAAGCCGTCCTATATATTCGAGACGATGCGTAGGTTCCTCGTTCTGGGCGGATGCGCCCTCTACCTCGTCTTCGGCTCGCTCGCCGGGTTGTCGCACGTGCATGCCGCCGCAGAGCACCACGATCCTACGCAGACCCTGCACCTGGACCACGCGCATTTCGGTGATGCCGCGCACCACGATCGACATCATCCGCATCCGCACGGCACGGCGCCCGAGCCCGCGTGTCACGTCGATCACCACACGGACACCACGATCAGCCTCGGGGCGATCGGCGTGCTCGCCCAGGCGGGACCGCGCGTCCCGGCGATGACCGTACGGATCGCGCTCGTCGAGCCGACGCCGACGACCCGGCTCGAGGCGAGGGACGCATCCCCGCCCCCCGAGAGCCCGGCACGCAGAAGTCCGACCCCCTCCCGAGCCCCGCCCGTCTGACCTCTCGCCCCGCGCGCGATCCGCGCGAGTCCACAGTTCGACATCGTTCGAACGAACCGAGAGGAGTCCGCTCATGGCCCCGTCCGTGCGGCCCGTCGTGGCCATAATCCTGTTTCTCCTGCTTCCGATCGGAGCTGCGGCCTCGGCCCGCTCCGTGACCGAAGCGGAAGCGTTTCGACTGTTCCTGGAACAGAGCCCCGACGCTCGCCTCGCCCCCGCGGTCCTACGCGCGGCGAGCGCGGAGTCGCGGTTGGAGACGCCCGTCTCGAACCCGGAGCTGTCCTATTCGGTCGAAGAGGCGGCGGGAACGCGAGACGAGTTCCTGGCCGTCGAGCAGGCGTTGCCGATCACGGGGCGCCGCGGCCTCGCGCGTGATGGGGCGGATGCGGCCGCGTCGGCGGCGGGTCTCGCCGCCGAGCGGGATCTTCGCCTCACGGTCGCCGAGCTGCGCGAGACGTTCTTCGAGGTCCTGTATCGCGAGCGGGTCTCCGCGAAGCAACGGGAAAGCGCGGAGCGGCTGCGCCGCGTCGTGGGCATCCTGTCCGCACGCGAGCGTGAGGGTGAGGGCTCCGGCTACGATCTCCTGCGCGCCGAGCAGGAGCTCGCGGCGATCGAGATCGACATCTCCGCTGCCGCCGCGGCTCTGGCGGTCGCGCGGGCCCGCTTCGGCGCGTTCTTCGACCCGCAGCTGGAAATGGAGTCGGCGCGGCTGGTCGGCGACCTGGAGCCGACCGGCGAGATTCCGCAAGCCGAACCGGCGATCGCGGTCGCGCTGGCCCAGCGCGGCGACGTCATGGCGCTCCGCGCGCGAGCCCGGCACGCCGATCTCGAGCGGCGCTCGGCGCAGCGCCGGAGATTCCCCGAGCCGACGTTGTCGGCGGGCTGGAAGCGCACGGAGGCCCCGGGCGTCGAGGACTCGGGCTTCGTCGCCGCGCTGACCGTTCCCCTGCCGCTGTTCGATCGCGGACAGGTCGAGACCGCACGGGCCACGGCGACGCTGGAACGCATCGAGCTCGAGGTGCTGCGTCTCGAGCGCGAGATTCGCGCCGACGTGCTCGCCGCGCTGGCGCGCGAGCAGGTCTCGCGCCGCGCCGCGGAGCGGCTCGGCCACGAGGTGGAGTCGCGAGCGGCCGAGTTGAGAAACATCGCGGAGCTGGCCTACGACGAGGGCGAGGCCGGGATCCTGGAGCTGCTCGACGCTTACCGCTCGTCGCTGACGACGGAGCTACGAGTTGTCGACGTGGCCTACGCCGCCCGCCGCGCCGCGCTCGATCGCGATCGCGCCATCGGACAGGAGGTGAATCCATGAAGTGGACGAGTTGCACGATCCTGATCGCCCTCGCGCTGGGCGGCCTCGCGGCCTGCCACCGGCACGATCACGTCCACGACGATGCCGGTGCGACGGCCGTGGAGCGACCGACGGTCGCCGTAACGAGCTTCACCGAGCAGACCGAGCTGTTCATGGAGTATCCCGTGTTCATGGCCGGCGAGACCGGGCGTACGGCGATCCACGTCACCAGGCTCTCCGACTTCTCTCCCCTCTCCGAGGGCGAGGTCGTCGTGACGCTGCGTTCCGACGCGGGCGTGGGTTACGAGTTCCGTGACGGCGCATCGAGGCCCGGCATCTTCGGCGTCGACCTCGCGATGAAGGAGCCCGGCACGTACGAGATGAGCCTGCGCGTCGAGGCGCCCGACCTCGACGACCGCCACGAGCTGGGTTGGGTGATCGTCCATCCCGCCGGTGAGTACCCGGCCATCGCCGAGGAGGAGGTCGACACGATCTCGTTCCTCAAGGAACAGCAGTGGACGCTCGACTTCGCGACGACCCCCGCCGAGGTGCGCCCGATGCGGCCCAGCTTCGACGTGCCGGCCGTCGTACGGCCGAGGATCGGGGGCGAGGCGATCCTCGCCGCGCCGGTTCCGGGACGGATCGCTCAGACGTCCGACGTCCCCGTCCCGGGCGCGCCGGTGCGCAAGGGCGAGATCCTGGCACGCATCGTCCCGCGGTCGGACGGGCTGCGCGACGCCGCCGCGCTGCGCGCCGCCCTGGTCGAGGCCGAGCAGGAGCAGCGGCTGGCCGTCGCCGAACGCGATCGCGTCGAACGGCTCGTGGAGGCGCGTGCACTCCCCGCACGCCGGCTCGACGAGTCCCACGCCGAGCTGGCGGCGTCCGAAGCCCGGCTGGCGGCCGCGCGCGAGCGGTGGAACCGCTTCAACGCGCTGAGCGCGACGGGCGAGCCGGCCGCGGGAGGCGGCGCGCTGATCGTGCGCGCTCCGTTCGACGGCGTCGTGGCCGAGGCGGGCTTCGCGCCCGGTGCGAGCATCGAGGAGAACGAGATGCTGGTCCGCGTCGTCGACCCGGACCGCGTCCACGTCGTCGGTGAGGTTCCCGAGTCGCGTGCTTCCGAGCTGGCCGCGGTCGAGGGCGGAGAGCTGATCGCCGGAGATCGACCTCCGGTTGCTCTCTCGCGCCCGGTCTCCGTCGGTCGCGTCGTCGACCCCCACTCGCGCACGACGGAGGTGCGTTTCGCGTTCGACAATCGCGAGGCCCGGCTACAGGTCGGACGCAGTGTCGTTCTGCGCCTGCTACTGGGAGAGGAGTCGCCGGGGACGGTGGTTCCGGAATCGGCCTTGGTCGACGACGCCGGCCGTTCGATCGTCTTCGTCCAGACCGGCGGAGAATCGTTCGAGCGACGCGTCGTCCGTATCGGCAACCGCTCGGAGGGGTACGTCCACCTGTCCGACGGCGTCGAACCCGGGGAGCGCGTCGTGAGCCGCGGCGCGTATCTCGTGCGGCTCGCCTCGATGACCACCCAGACGCCGTCCCACGGCCACGTGCACTGAGGAGCGGCGATGATCGATTCGTTGATTCGCTGGTCACTCGAGAACAAGCCGATCGTCCTCTCGCTGGCGGTGGCGCTGCTCGCCTGGGGCGGGTGGCAGGCCGCGCAGCTTCCGGTCGACGTCCTGCCGGACCTGACGGCGCCGACCGTTACGATCCTCGCCGAAGGCGGTGGGATGGCTCCCGAGGAGATGGAGGCGCTGGTCACGTTCCCGATCGAGGCCGCGCTGAACGGCGCGGCCGGAGTGCGACGTGTGCGATCGGTGACGGCCGTGGGTGCGACGATCGTCTGGGTCGAGTTCGACTGGGGCGAGGACATCCACCACGCGCGACAGACGGTCAACGAGAAGCTGACGCTCGTGTCCGGTTCGCTCCCCGACACGGTCGAGCCGCCCGTGCTGGCGCCGATCTCCTCGATCATGGGAGAGATCCTGTTTCTCGCCCTCGAGTCCGGCGAGCACTCGACGCTCGAGCTGCGCTCGACGGCCGACACCTTCCTGCGGAGGAGAATCCTCGCCGTCACCGGCGTCTCGCAGGTCACGACCATCGGCGGCGCGGAACGGCAGTACCAGGTGTTGCTGACTCCCGACCGGCTCGACGCCTACCGCGTGACGCTCGGCGAGGTCGAGTCAGCGCTGGAGCAGGCCAACCGCAACACCTCCGCCGGCTTTCGCGTGTCGGGCGGACAGGAGTACCTGATCCTCGGCATCGGACGACCCGAGACCGTGGAACAGGTCGGCCAGACCGTCGTGACCTCTCGCGACGGGCGCCCGGTGCTGGTGCGCGATCTGGGCCGGGTCGCGGTCGGCCCCGCCCTGCGCCGCGGCGAGGGCTCGTACAACGGACGGCGCAGCGTGATCCTCGGGATCCAGAAGCAACCCGGGACGAACACGCTGGAGCTGACGCGACGACTCGAGGCGACAATCGACGAGCTGCAGTCGTCGCTGCCCGCCGGAATGACGATCCATCGCGACATCTTCCGCCAGGCCGACTTCATCGAAACGGCGATCCACAACCTGACACGCGCGCTGCGCGACGGGGGCATCCTGGTCGTGGTGATCGTGTTCCTGTTCCTCGCCAACCTGCGCGCGGCGTCGATCACGCTGGTCGCGATGCCGCTCTCGTTGCTGTCGGCCGTGCTGGCGATGAAGTGGACCGGGACGACGATCAACAGCATGACGCTGGGAGGCATGGCGATCGCCGTGGGCTCGATCGTCGACGACGCGATCATCGACGTCGAGAACGTCTTCCGCCGGCTGCGCGAGAACGCGGCGAGACCCGAGGCCGAGCGCAGCCCGGTGCTGGAGGTCGTCTATCGCGGAAGCGCCGAGATTCGCGGCTCGATCGTCTTCGCCACGCTCGTGATCGGGCTCGTCTTCATGCCGCTGTTCTTTCTGCACGGCGTCGAGGGGCGGCTGCTGAGGCCGCTCGGGATGTCCTATCTCGTCGCGCTCTTCGCCTCGTTGTTCGTCGCGCTCACGGTGACGCCGGCGCTGTGCGCGCTGCTGTTGCCGGGCTCGAAGGCGGTCCGCGACGGACACGAGCCGCGCTGGATCCGCGGCATCAAGAATCTGTACGAGCGCCAGTTGACGTGGTGCATGCGCCACGGCAAGCTGTTCCTCGCCACGGCCGCGTTGTTGTTGCTGGCCGCGGTCGCGTCGTTCTTCTGGATGGGGCGGGCGTTCCTGCCGGAGTTCAACGAGGGCTCGCTCACCATCAGCGCCGTGACGCAACCCGGCACGAGCCTCGAAGAGTCGGACAAGCTCGGGGCGGCGATCGAGCGGCTGCTGCTGGACGTCCCGGAGGTCACCGCGACGGCGCGTCGCACCGGGCGCGCGGAGCTGGACGAACACCTGCAAGGTGTCGAGGCCGGCGAGATCGAAGTCAACCTCGACCTCAACGGCCGCGGCAAGGACGAAGTGCTGGAACAGATCCGCGAGCGGCTCTCGCTGGTCCCGGGCACGAACATCACGATCGGCCAACCGATCTCGCACCGCATCGATCACATGCTCTCGGGCACGCGGGCCGCGATCGCAGTGAAGATCTTCGGGCCGGACCTCGACGTGTTGCGCGGACTGGCGCGCGAGGTCGAGTCGGCCGCGCATACCGTGCCCGGAGCGGTCGATGTGGCGGTCGAGGCGCAGGCCGATATCCCGACCGTACGCGTGCAGTTCGACCACCTGGCGCTGGCCCGACACGGCCAACCCGCGGGCGCCGCGGCGCAGGCGATGCGGACGGCCTTCGTCGGACGCGAGGTCGGTCGGATCTTCGAGGGCCAGGTCTCGGTCCCGCTCGTCGTGCGCTATCCCGAGGAGGTCCAGTCCGACCTCGACACGATCGGCCGCACGCGCATCGACACGCCGTCGGGGGCGCGCGTCCCGCTCGAGTCCGTGGCGCGGATCCGCGAGGATCGGGGGCCGAACTTCATCAGCCGCGAGAACGGGCAGCGCAAGATCGTCGTTTCGGCCAACGTCGCGGGCCGCGACCTGCGCTCCGTCGTGGACGAGCTGCGCTCCGCGGTCGCCGGATCGGTCTCGCTTCCGGCCGGTTACGCGATCGAGTACGGCGGCCAGTTCGAGAGCGAGGCCGCCGCGTCGAGCCGGCTGGTCTGGCTCGGCCTGACCGTCGTGCTCGGGATCCTGGTCCTGCTGTGGGCCGCGTTCCGCTCGCTGGGGGATGCCGTGATCGTGATGCTCAACCTGCCGCTGGCACTGATCGGCGGGGCCGTCGGGGTGTTCGTCTCGGGCGGCGTGCTATCGGTCGCGTCGATCATCGGTTTCATCGCGCTGTTCGGCGTCGCGACGCGCAACGGCATCATGATGATCTCGCACATCCGTCACCTGCTGGAGGAAGAGAACGTTCGATCGTTCGGAGATGCCGTCGTGCGCGGCGCCCGCGAGCGTGTGGTACCGATCCTGATGACGGCGCTCTCGGCCGGACTGGCCCTCGTGCCGCTGGCGCTGGCGGGCTCGCACCCCGGTGCGGAACTGGAGGCGCCGATGGCGATCGTCATGCTGTTCGGACTGCTCTCGGCGACCGCGTTGAACATGGTCGTCGTACCGATCGCGTACTCGAGGTTCAGCCGGCAACGACGGCGCTACGACGACTGACAGGTCCGCTAGCGGAACTCGACGCGTAGCGTCTCCGCCCGACTCATGAAATGCGAGAGAAAGACGACCCACAGCAGGGTCATCCCCAGCATCTCCAGGAACTCCTCGGCGGACTTCGAGAAGTGGCGTAGCGCGTCGTACGGCTTCTTCTCGAACTGCACGAGCGCGAAGTTCTGCAGGTCGTACGCGGCATCGATGCGCGAATAAAGATTCCACTCGTGCCCCGGGTCCAGCCCCTCGACGAAATCGAGCCCCACGGCCAGACCGAAGCACGCGAGCGCCGCGAAAATCGCGAAGCGTGACAGCGGATCCGGCAACTGCGTCCAGAGGAATAGCAGCATGAAGCCGAACAGAGCGATGAACGCGGGCGCGAAGACGATCTGCCAGGCGTAGCTGGGGAACCTCCTCAGCAGCTTCCCGCCGATCGTCGTGGGCTCGGCCTTCGACATGTCCTTCGTGTACACCTTCTTGAACGCCGAGCCGACACGCTCGTGCACCTGCGCGCCGTCGTCGACGGTGACGTAGCTGAAGAGCAGCGCCAGCACGAGCCAGCCCACGGCGACGCGGCGCGAGACCCCCTCGGCCCGGGCCACGAGCCAGATCAGCCACAGCGTCAGCGCGGCCATGAGGGTCAGCGTGACGCCGAACCACGAGGCCAGGGCGTCCTCCCGGGTGATGTTGACCAGGCGCCGGATCATGCCCAGCCGCGTCCAGTGCGAGTAGTTGACGGTCGCGTCCAGGAACACGAGCAACAGCTCGATCGCGACGCAGGAGACGCCGACGCCGATCAGCACGCGCTTCCGGCCGAAGCGCAGCAGCGGCCCCGGGCTACTCTCCGCCACCCGAGTTCTCGGCCCGCACGAGGTAGTACGACACGCTCGGTGCCGCGAGCCCGTCGACGTCGACCCAGGTCGTCGCCGTGGCCGAACCGATCTCCGCGAACCCCGCGTCGGCGGCCGCCGAGCGGTCGACGCGATACAGCGTCGCCGGATCGTGTGCGCCGTCGACCGGCGGGGCGTCCCACTCGAGCAGGAGATGGCCGCCCTCGGCCGGCACGAGTCGCAGCGTGTCACCCACCGGGTTCGGCGACTGCAAGACGGTCGGGACGTGGTCGTCGCACATGGCGAGGATGCCCCGCAGTCGGACCTCGTCGACGGCCGCGTCGACCGGACCGTCGATCGGGTCGTCGGTCGCGCTGAAGCGCAATCGCATGTCGCTCGTCGGAGCAACGGCCGAGATCAGGTCCACGCTGCGGGTCTCCCAGCCACCGAAGTCGTTGTTCCGGACGTCGACCGGAACCCAGTTGCTGCCGCCGTCGTTGGACAGCTGCACGTCGAAGCGGTCCACGTCGGATATGTTGGAGTCGTAGTACCAGCTGTCGTAGCTCAGATCGAGCGCCAGCAGAAACGGCGAGCCGAACGCGGGCGAGGTCAGCGAGACCGTACCGCCGTCGACGTCGTTGCCGTTGGGGTCGAAGAACCCCGACGATCCGTTGCCCGTGACCCAGCAGTGCGTGCCCGGCGCCACCGTCGTGTCGTCCTCCGGATTGGACAGACGGTTCGAGAAGTCGCGCACCGGGATCGGGTCCTCGCGCACCCAGTAGCCCTGGGTCGCCGTTCCGGGATCCGTCATCCAGCCACTGTCCGTCTCGAAGTCGTCGTCCAGCAGCGTGACCCAGTCGGCCTCGCCGACCTGGACGGCGAACTGCACGCTGCGCACCTGGCCGTTGTAGCGCAGCTCCAGATCAAACTCGATCGTGGTGGCGCACAGCTCGGGGGCGATGCTCAGCGAGAAGTGGGGGGCCTGGCTCTCGGCGGAGCCGAGAGCAGGGATCAGCGGGTAAAAGCCGACGTGATTGTGCAGCTCCACTCCGGGGGTGGAGCTGCTGAGAATCGCCTGCACATCGTTGATCGGCGTCGACTCGGTGACGTTGTGCACGGTGATGCGCAACGTGACGCGCTCGCCGGGATCCGCGGCCAGGTCGCCGTTGCCCTCGGCCGTGTCGTCGATCGCATGCGACTGATAGAGAATGTCCGACTGCACCAGCTCGACCGCGGGCAGCGCCTGCACCAGCCCGACGCCGTAGACGTTGTTCAGGCCGAGCGTGCCCCGGTGCTCGGCCGTCGTCAGCAACGCCTCGGCCAGCAGCGCGGGCGAGGCCTCGGGGTTGGCCGACAGCATCAGCGCCAGTGAGCCCGCGACCTTCGGTTGCGCCGCGGACGTACCGCTGAACGCGCAGTAGACGCCTCCGGGGCAGGTCGACTCGGTCGAGTTGCCGTAGGCCGAGATGTCGGGCTTGATCAGGCCGGGCGACGCGCCGTTCGCGTACGGGTAGTCCCGATACTCGGGCGGCATCGTGTGGGGGTAGGCGGGGTCGGTATTGGCCCGGATGTCCTCCCAGGCCGCCGGCCCGGTGGATGAAGAGAAGGCGATCGTGTCGAAGAACCAGTCGATGTTGCCGACGCCGATCATCGACGACACTCCGCCCGCCACCTGCTCGGGGTGGCGCCAGGGAGCCGGACAGTTGGCCGGAGTCGAGATGTTGTACGGGATCGGGTAAGTCGAACTTCCGCCGTGGTTGCCGGCCGAGTTGACGTGGATCACGCCGGCCGCCAACTCCGCGTCGGTCTGACGGCGGAACGCCTCGTAGTCCGGCTGGTCGGTCCACCACCAGCTGTAGGACTGCGAGATGATGTGCGCGCCCTCCGCGATCGCGTAATCACTGGCCGCCCAGCCGATCGACGGCGTGTCGCAGTCGATCGCCAGCGCCATCAGCTCGGCGTCGGGCGCCATCCCGGTGACCTTTCCGTTGGTGCCGTCTCCCGCGACCTGGCCCGCGACCTGCGTCCCGTGCTGGTTGCCCTGCCCCGGGTCGTTGTGGTCGTCGCAGAACTCCCAGCCCCAGGTGTCGTCGATGAAGCCGTTCAGGTCGTCATCGACGCCGTTGTCCGGGATCTCGTCGAGATTGGTCCAGACGTGATCGGCCAGATCGGGATGCGTGCGGTCGAAGCCGGTGTCGACGATGGCGACGATCACCCCGGCGCCCGTATGGCCCAACGCCCACACGGCGTCGGCCCCCATCGCCGTCAGCTCGGGACGAACGGTCGCCGCGGGGTTCGGCCCGGAGGTGTCCCCTCCCGTCGGGCCGCCGCCCGCGGCGCGGTTGCCGCGACGCCACGCGGCCCGGGCCGCCGCGGAGACTCCCGACCGCGGGGCGGCGTCCGGGTGGCCGCCCCCGCTATCGAACAGCACCCAGCGTACCTGCGGAAGCTCGGCCAGCTTGCGAATCGTCAGCGGGTCGGCACGCAGCGCGAGCCCGTTGATCCCGAGCAGCACTCTCGATTCGGGCGCTCCGCCGGGCAGCGCATCCAGCACCGCGCGCACCGGCGCCTGGCTGCTCTGTGCGAGCTGCTTCATCCGAGCGATCGCGAACGAGCGGCGTTCCCTGCGCTTCATGTCGCGCAGGCGGTCGAGGAGAGCCCCGTCGACCGGGGCTGCATCCATCAGAACGACGATCGGCAGCTCGTCCCCCGGCCCGGCGGCGGGCAGCGCCCGTTTCAGGCGCGGCGACAATTCTCCGGGCCAGGAGGGAAGACCGAGCGTACCGAGAATAAAAACAACGCCGACCAGAATCCGGTGCGGTCTCATGGGCACTCCCCGGGACCACGGGGGGTGCCCGCCGAATCCTGGCCGGCGTTCGCGCCACAGCCGTTTCCGGCTCTGACCACGTAGTAGAAGACCTCGGTCGGCAGCGAGGCGTCGTTCGCCGTCGTCTGCTCGGCGTCGGTCAATAGACAGTCATGGGATGCGAGATTCGGCGACGTGGATCGCAGCAGATCGTACCGCGGGTCCGTGCCGCCGGAGATCGCCGGCGCGCTCCAGCTCAGCTGGGTCGCCGCTCCGCCGGTCAGGGCCAGGCCCGTCGCGGCTCCCGGGGCGGACCACAGCCCGCCGTCCGCGGGCGCACAGTCCACGCCGTCCTCGACCCCGTCGAGGTCGCCGTCGGGACCGAGCTGCACGATCTCGATGCGCCGATCGACCGGCACGTTGTGGTAGGTCGACTCGCTGCCGTCCGTCCACTCGACGCGCAGCGTGTCGATCACGGATGCCGCCCCCAGACCGAAGTGCACCTCGGCCGGGTTGCCCGAGACGTAGCTGTCGCTGGTCATCACGTCGCGACGCTTGGTCGTGGAACCGATCGTGGCCCACACGGTCGCGCCGACCCCGTCACGGTTGCCGCCCGCGGTCTGAATCAGTTTCACCGACAGCCAGTGGCCCAGCGGATCGCTGACATTCTCCAGCAAGCGCGCCGGCTGGTTCATGTTGGTGAACAACAGATCCTCGTCTCCGTCGCGATCGTAGTCGAAGGCGATCAGCGCCCGCGAGTCGTCAGTGTACTCCAGCCCGGCCGTACTGTTGCGCGTGAAGTTTCCGCTGGAGTCGTTCTCGAAGAACACCGACGGCGTCTGGTAGATCGGCGACGCCGGATCCAGGAAGGAGACGAACTCGTCCATGCCGGTGGCCGCGATGATATCGAGGTCGGCGTCGTTCTCGACGTCGATGAACTCGACGCCCCAGCCCCAGTAGGTGTCCTCGACTCCGCGCGCCTGCGCCTCGTCGACGAAATGCACCGAGCCCGACGTGTCCTGGTCGTTGACGTGCAGCACGTTGTGCTGCGTGTAGCCGAAGAACTCGTCGGTGATGTTCGTGATGTAGACGTCCAGATCCCCGTCGTCGTCGAAATCCGCGCAGGCCATACCCATGTCGTTTCCGGTATGCGTCGTCCCGACGTTGGCGCTGTCGTTGACGAAACCGGTCGGCGTGTTCCAGTAGAACTCGTCGCTCGTGTGGTCGACCGCGACCCACAGATCCGGACGATGGTCGCCGTCGAAGTCGTGGAAGATCACCCCGAGGCTGTCGCGAGCGAGCACGCCCAGTCCGGAGGAGACGGTCACGTCCTCGAACACGAAGCCGCCGAGGTTGCGGTACAGCCGGTTCGAGCCGGGATAGATCGGGCTACCGGTGCCCGTCTCGTAGCCCCAGTTGGTGACGTAGATGTCGAGCAGGCCGTCGCCGTCGTAATCCGCCAGCGCGACGCCGCAGCGCAGGTAGCCCAGCGGCTCGAAGCTCGATCCGGCCGTCACGTCGGTGAACGTGTCGTTGCCGTCGTTGCGGTAGATCTTGCTCTTGGAGAAGGTCGCGTTCGTGTCGTTGTCGTTGACCAGGATGAGATCCAGGTCGCCGTCGTTGTCCAGGTCGCCGAAGCTCGTCACCCTCGACGAGCCGAGATCTCCGACCCCCGCCGTCGCGGTGACGTCGGTGAACGACTTGGTTCCGAGATTCAGATCGTTGCGGAACAGCCTGTTCGGCAGGTCGAGCTGCGCCAGGAAGTAGATGTCGAGATCCCCGTCGCCGTCATAGTCCCCCACCGCGGCGCCGGTGCCGACGTTTCGCTGCATGATGTCGTGCGGGAAGATCAGCGGGAACACGCTGCCCCACGTCGTGACGAAGTCGATGCCGGCGCCGTCCGTCGCGTCGACGAACTGCGGCGCCGCCGAGGCCGTTCCGGCGACGAGCGCGACCAGCAGCGTCGCGACGCTGGCGCGCGATCTCACGGACACGACCCGAGCGTGCGCGGCGCACCGGACGAGTCGTTGCCGGCGTTTGCACCGCACGCGTTGCGCGCGCGCACTACGTAGTAGTAGATGTCCGCCGGCATCGCGCCGTCGGACGTGCTCGTCTGGGGCACGTCCGTCAGCAGGCAGGTCGACGCCGACAGGTCCGGGGCCGTGCCGCGCAGGAGGTCGAAGCGTGGCGTGGAGCCTCCCGGCTCCGCCGGCGCGGACCAGCTCAGCGCAGTCGACGTGCCGCCGGACAACGTCAACGTCCCGGACGGGCCCGGAGCGGACCACAGCAGGCCGTCGCCCGGCGCGCAGTCGACGCCGTCCTCGACGCCGTCCAGATCGCCGTCCGGGCCGAGCTGCACGATGTCGATCTCGCGGTCGACGGGCACGTTGTGGTAGGTCGACTCGCTGCCGTCCGTCCACTGCACGCGCAGCTCGTCCACGACCGAGGCGGCGCCGAAACCGAAGTGCACCTCGGCCGGGCTGCCCGTGAGGTAACTGTCGCTGACGATCATGTCGCGGCGCCGGGTCTTGCCGCCGATCGTCGCCCACACGGTCGCGCCCACGCCGTTCCGGTTGCCGCCGGCGGTCTGCTGCAGCCGCACGGTCAGCCAGTGGCCCTGCGGATCGCTGACGTTCTCCAGCAGGCGCACCGGCTGGTTGACGTTCGTGATCAGCAGGTCCTCGTCGCCGTCACGGTCGTAGTCGAACGCGACCAGGCCGCGCGAATCGTCCTCGGCCTCGAGGCCGGCGGTCGCGTCGCGCACGAACATCGCCGTCGAGTCGTTGACGAACAGCACGGAGGGCGTCGTGTAGATCGGCGAGCCCGGATCGGCCAGATCGACGTAGGCGTCGAAGCCGGTCACGGCGACGATATCGAGGTCGCCGCCATTCTCGGAATCGGTGAACTCGACACCCCAGCCCCAGTACGTGTCCTCGACGCCGCGCGTCGTCGCCTCGTCGACGAACAACGTCGACCCGCCGCCGTTGTCCTGGTTGACGTGCATCACGTTGTACTGCGTCGTGGGGAAGATGCCGTTCGGGTCGGTGATGTTGGTGGCGTAGACGTCGAGGTCGCCGTCGTCGTCGAAGTCGGCCGCCGCCATGCCCATGTCGTTGCCGGTATGGTCCGCCCCGACACCCGCCGTGTCGTTGACGAAACCGGTCGGCGTGTTCCAGTAGAACTCGTCCTCGGTGTGATCCAGCGCGACCCACAGGTCGGGGCGCTGATCGTCGTCGAAGTCGTGGAAGATCGCGGTAAAGCTGTCGCGGTTCAGCGTGCCCAGGCCTACGTCCTCGGTGACGTCCTCGAAGGTGAACCCGCCGAGGTTGCGATACAGCCGGTTCGAGCCCGGGAAGTTGGGCTGCCCCACGCTCGCCTCGAGCCCCCAGTTGGTCACGTAAACGTCGAGCAGGCCGTCGCCGTCGTAGTCGGCCAGAGACGTTCCACAGCGCAGGAAGCCCAGCGGTTCGAAGCCCGAGCCGGCGGTCACGTCGGTGAAACTGCCGCCGTCGTTGCGGTACAGCTTGGAGACCGGGAAGAGAGCCGTCATGTTGTTGTCGTTGACCAGCACCAGGTCCAGGTCGCCGTCGTTGTCGAGGTCCGCGAAGTGCGCGACGCGCGACATGCCGAGGTCGCCCACGCCCGCGGTGGCCGTCACGTCGGTGAACGTCTTCGACCCCGTGTCGAGGTCGTTGCGCAGCAACACGTTCGGTAGGTCGAGCTGGGCCAGCAGGTAGATGTCGAGGTCGCCGTCGCCGTCGTAGTCGCCGACCGCCGCTCCGTTGCCCATGTTGGCCTGCAGCATGTCCTCGGGGAAGATCAAGGGGAATCCGCTGCCGTAGGTCCCGACGAAGTTGATATTGCGCGCGGCCGTGACGTCGACGTATTGCGGCGCCGCGACCAGCCCCGTCGACACGAGAGCCGTCAACGACAACCCGACACACAGCGTTCTCACCCTGTTCATCTCATCCCCCTCAAGGTCCCTCGACGCCACAGCCGTTGACGCCGCGCACCTGGAAGTACGTCACGGACGGCGCGGGGCCGTCCGGGTCGTCCACGGCCAGAGTCGTCGTCGCACTGTCCGTCTGTCCGATCTCGGTCACGCCCGAGTCGAACGTCGCCACGGTCGACTGCAACACGTGGTATCCCGACACCGGCACCAGCGCGTCCCAGCCGAAGATCAAGTCGTGCGAGCCGCCGTTGGACGTCCGCTCGAGCGTCACCCCCGCGACCTCACCCGGCTCGGGATCCTGGCAGGCCGCCGGGGCACAGTCCCAGCTGCCCTCGACGCCGATGTGCAGCGTCCAGCTACGCAGCGACCCATCGCCGGTCGAGACGTTGCCCAGGTCCTGAATCGACAGCGTCCAGGTGCCCGACACCGATTCGCCGACGAAGTCGGCCATCGTGCCCGGGCCGTCGGGCGCAGCGTCAAGGTCGTAGCGTCGCTGAATCCCGTACTGCGTAGTTCCCGCAGACTGATCGTGCAGCCGCACCGTCGTGCCCTGCGGCGAGCTGAGCTCGACAATCAGCTCGGGCGGCTCGTTCTGGTTGATGTCGACCGATACGTCGAGCTCCGAGATCGTCTGCTCCTGACCGATCTCGATCGTCGCCGTCACCGGCTGCGTCGTCTCGGGCGGGATCGGCAGCGCGACCTCGTCGACGAGCTCGCGCTCCGCCTCGCCCAGCAGGACCGAGAACCGGCGCTGCACGGTCGTCGCGTTCGACGCCGACAGCTCGAGGTCGAAATGCAGGAGGTCCCCACAGGCAACCGATTCCGCGACCGACACTTCGAAGTGCGGCGCCGGCGACTCGACCAGCATCGCGCTCGGCAGCGCTCCCCAGTCGACCGATGGGTCCGTGATCGTGCCCTGCGACGGGTCGCTCAGGCTCAGCTGGCCGTGAACCGCCACGCCGGCGTCGAGACCGCTGTTGAGTAGCGTCGCCGCCAGCGGCGCCGTCTCGCCGGGGTTCGGGAAGCCGTGCGCTTCCGCCGTACCGCCGACGAAGCGGTGGCGGGTCATCTGCAGCCGCGCGCCCGACGGCGTGGACATGCAGGCCGACACCGGGCTGCTGCACGCGGAGTTGGAGCCGAGGGCCTCCACCCGATAGTAGCGCGGAAGATCCGGATCGACGCCGGCGTCGAGCCAGCTCGTCTGCCCGCCGCTCAGCGTTGCGATACCGACGCCGTGTCGGTCGCAGCCCAGCTCGCTGCGGTACACGCGATACTCGCCGGCACCCGAGACCGCGCCCCAGCCGACCTGCGTGCCGCCCGGGGTCTCGGTCAGCGAGACCACCGGCTGCGACAGCGTCGGGCAGCTCGAGCTGCTCTGGTTCTCGGCCGCAGCGGCGGATCCACACGCCAGATCGTGCCTGTCGAGTGCGGCGTAGATCGCGGCCGCGTGCGGCGTCCCGTTTGCCAGGTTGCCGTCGTCGTCGTCGGCGGCCAGGAACTTGTTGTGCAACGAGTTCGCGCCGCAATTGTAGATGTTGGGGAAGATGCAGAAGTACATGTCGCCGCCCGCCCCGAGGCGCGTCGTGAACCACAGGCGCTCGGCGATCTGCCACGAGGTCGCGGCGTCGATACCGGCGGCGGGCAGGTCGCGCGCGGCGAGATCGTACATCGACTCGGCGAGCAAGACGCCCTCGCAGTGCGCCTGACGGCCGCACGGCGCGAACGGGCCTCCTCCGTCGCAGTACTGCACCAGGTGGTTCTGCGAGGTCGACGGGACGTTATTGCTCCGTTTGGCCCAATCGGCGTCGCGCACGCCGGTGCAGCTGAGGCACTCGTTGCCGAAGCCGTCGCAAACGCGGCCGTCGTTGTACCACCCGCGGCCGATGCACGAATCGCGGGCCGCGAAGATCGCCATCACGTCGGCGTAGCCCTCGCTGGGCTCGTCCCCGCCGCCGCCGTCGTTGTGGTCGTAGCCGTGCCCCCACTCGTGCACGAGAATCCCGTGATTCTCGCCCATGTTGCCGCAACCGTTGCCCGACCCGTACATGTTGATCGCGCCGTTCCACGTCGCGTTGCAGGTGGAGGTCTGGTTGACGTTGATCGTCAGCGGACTCGCGAGCCACGCGTTGGCCGGATCGTAGAGCTGGGTCGCCTCCATCGTGCGGTGAATGTGATAGAAGGAGGTCCTCGCAGCGGCGTTGTTGCCCACCGAGGCTCCGTCCGCGACCACGCAGTTCTCGCCGGCCTTCAGCCCCAGATCGACGCCGTCGTCGCACACGCCGTCCTGTTCCAGGTTTCCGCACGTATCGACGACCGTGGCGTGCGGGCCGCTCAGTACGACGTCGACGTCGGCCTGGCCGTCGACGCACTGCATGTTGCCGAAGTCGTCGGTGACGGTCTGGGACTGGCCGGTCTCGGTGAAGCTACCCTCGGGCATCGGGAAACGTGCGATCTCGCAGCCACCATGGGCGCAGTCGTCGTCGTTGGCGACCGGGAACACGCCGCCGCGGACGGAGGCGTGGTCGGTCTCGTCGCGGAACGCGACGAGGATCCCGCTGTCCGCGTCGACCTCCCCGACCCAGATGCTGCCGGTCTTCGTGTCGCGCATGTGGAAGCGCCAGACGAGAACGTGTCCGATGCCCCGGCCACGCGCACCGTCCCAGACCTTCGCCTCGATCCCGCCCGCCTCTGCGTCGACCGGAAGCAGGACCAGCTCGGGGGCGCGCTCGACGGTCAGTCCGTCGCCCGCCCGGTCGGTGTGAGCCCGCAGCGCACCCAGCGCCTCGATTCCGCCGATCGACGGAACGCCGTCGATGCGCGGCGTCGACCAGTGGGTCGCGCCGAACATCACCAGCCGACCCCGGACGACGTGCATGTCCAGTCGCGCCTCGTCGACGCGAACCCCGTCGACGACCTGACGGAAGACCAGTTGCCAGTGACCGCGCCGAATCTCGGCGCTCGCCTCGCGATCGAGCTCCAGCATCGACTCGTGATCGCCCAGCAGTGCCTTCTCTTCGCGTAGAAACGTCCTGGCCGCGGCCTCGACGTCCCTCAGCTCGACCGCGGCGAGCGCGGACGGAGCGAACCACTCGATCCCGCTCCCCTTCACCAGCGTCGGCAGACCGGAGCGCTCGTCGATGTGCACCTGAAACCGGCCGCCGCGGCGCGCCTCGAACGACTCCCAACCGACGCGCAGCGCGTCGTTGGGCGCCAGCTCGTCGGTGTTCTTCGGAGCGATACCGATCGACTTGCCGGGCATGGCCACGGTGCGATCGTCCAGATCCGACGTCGTCTGCCGCGGAGCGGCGGCAAACGCCGCCGACGCGACGAGCAGCGCCACCATCAACCCAAAGAGTCTCCGCCCAGAGTTCATGATCAGGGGCTCTCCCATCTGCAGGAGTTGACCGAGCGCACGACGTAGTAGTGCACGCCCGGGAGGTTCTGCGCGCCCGAGTCGGTCAGGGAAGTCCCCGCCGTCTCGCCGACGTGCTCGGAGGTCAGCAACTGCTTGTCGGCCGAGCGCCACACGTTGTAGTCCGAGGCGCCGCCGACACCGCTCCACTCGATACGCACGTCGTTCGCGCCCACGCGGATCGCCGTCAGCGTGTCGCCCACGGGCGGCGGCACGGATTCACCGCAGCTCACCGGGTTGCAGTGAAACGGCGTCTCGTTCTTGAAGTGCAGCGTCCAGTCCTCGATCTCGCCCGCGGGTGCGCCCGAGACGGTGTCGATGACGCGGATGCGCCACGAACCGGACGGCCCGAGGTCGAGGTAGTCGTCCATCACGCCCGGCCCGTGCGGCTCGGTCTCGTCGTCGTAGGTCGTGTGCAGCCCCGACACGCCCGCCCCGGTGTTGCGGTGAATGTTGATCACGGGGTTGTTCCCGGGCGGGTAGAGCAGGATGCGGAACTCGGAGATGTCCTGGTGGTCGATGTTGACGCTGATGTCGACCTCGTCGTACGGGAAGTCGTCCGGCACGCTGGTGAAGGACCACACGCCGCTGCCGCTGTTGGCCGGGATCGTGAGCGGCGTGTCCGTCGACGGGAAGTCACGGAACGGCACGCCCGCCGAGATGCTGAAACCACTGGCCAGGTCGATGCCGTTGCCGGTCAGTGCGAGGTTGACGCCCACGATGTCCTCGCAGGTCGCCGACGGCTCGAGCGTGACCTCGTAGTGCGGCCCTGCCGCGGACTTCTGCTGGCCCTCCGCGATGTCGCCGTAGCTGACCGAGGAGCCGTAGACCTTGAGCAGGTCGGGGAAGGCCGAGTGCATGCCGGCGACCACGGCCTCGGCGTCGGCGTCTCCCGCGTTGACGAGCGTCACCGGCACCAGCGCGGTTTCGCCCGGGTCGAGGATGCCGTCGCCGTTCCCGTTCGGGCCGCTGTCGTCGATGACGTGCGAGAGGTAACCGGGACGCGGCCCCGCGCTCAGCGTGAAGTTGCCGGTCACCGCCAGCGCCCAGGGTTGCGGGCCCGACGGGATGGAGTGCGGCGAGACGCGGATGGAGTACAGCCCCGGCTGGGGCACCTTGACGTAGACGTTCTCGACGTTGTTCAGCCGGTCCTCGAAGCCCTGGTCCATCGACTCGCCGTGCAGAAACACGTTGCCGCGCCAACCGCCTCCCGGCCCGTCCACGCGCAGGTCGAGATCGTTGACCAGGTGCGTCGAAGCGGCCGGCGTCGAGGGGTAGTCCGTCCAGACGAGGGTGACCTCGAGCGGCTCCGCGGCGTCGTGAACCTCCAGCATGTACAGCACGGGTGCGTCGGCGGGACCGTTGAAGCCCGCGGCGTGGTCGTCGACCCACAGCTTGCGCGGCTCGCCCGCGAAGTGCATCGCGTTCTCGAGCAACGGCCGGCCCCAGCCCTGCTGGGCGGACGGAATCGTGATCGGGTTGCCCTGCGCGTCGATATCGATCTCGACGCCGGAGTTGATCAGCATCGCCTTGACCAGCGCGGCGCTGGCAGAGAACGAGTTCGCCGGGTTGGCCACTCCGCCCGGGAAGTACCCCTTGTCGAAGTACTCGCGGACGAGCAACGCGGCGCCCGCCACGCCGGGAGACGCCATCGAGGTCCCGTTGGACCCGCGCGTCGCGCAGTTGTCGGTCGTGATGTCGAAGTCGTTGTCCGCGGAATACTGGGTCTGGCCGGGAAACACGAGGTCGGGCTTGATACGGCCGTCGTCGGTCGGCCCCCACGCCGAGATCTCGGAGATCGCGTGGGAGAAGTCGGCGGCGAACGTGGCCCCGATCGCCATGCCGTTCTTTGCGGTGCCGGGGCTGCCCATCGTGCCCTCGCCGCCGAAGATGCGGTTCCCGAGCCCGAAGACGATCAGAAAGTCCTTGTTGTTCCAGGTGAACTCGTCCACGTCCTGCGACCCGTCCGAGTAGTTGTTCTGCACCTCCGCGTTCTCGTTGTCGTTCCACGAGTTGTTGTGCACTCGGGCGCCCTGGTCGTACGCCTGCTGGAACACCGGGTTCAGGTCGGTCACCGGGCAGCCGATTCCCGGCAGGTCGCCGCAGTTGTCGGCCGCGTAGCCCGCGTCCTGGATCACCAGCTTTGCGGCCGGCGCCATGCCGTCGCCGTGATCGTGCAACCCGGGGTTCGCCAGGTCGTCGGCCGCCATGATGCCGGTCACGTGCGATCCGTGACCCTGCGTGTCCCAGTGTGTCGGGTCCAGCGGGTTCTCGGTCGGATCGAGGAAGTCGACCGCGATCACCTTGCGTTGGTTCGTGTCGACCGTCGTGCCGCCTGCGGTATTGACCGGCGGCAAGCCGTTGACGTCGTCGCGGTAGTAGCACATGTCGATGTCGATACCCGTATCCAGCACCGCCCCGATCTGCCCCTCGCCGTACAGGCCGCGGTCGAAGATCGGCGTGGAGCCCTCGACACCCGACTGCAGGACCCAGATCGAGTCGTCGTTGGCCAGGCGCCGCGGGCTGCGGACGTCGACCCAGAACACGTCGTTGCGCCGCGAGAGCGCAGCGCGCTTCGCGACGATCTCTGCCGGCGTCATCAGCACGATCGCCCGGCCGAAGCGCGAGCCTCCGCGCGCCGCGGCCACGCGCAGGCCGTCCGCCTGCAGCTCCGAGCTCAACGCGCGCGCGTCGGCATCGGAGAACAGGTGCAACACGACCGCGACGTCCGCCTGCTTATCCTCGGACCCGCCGAACGCCGCGATCGCGGGGGCGATCTTGTCCTCCGGCAGGTACGGCGCCACCCAGTCGACGCGCGCCATGCCGGCCACGGAGTCGATGCGCTGCGGCTCGGCGCTGACCAGGTAGGCGAAGCCAGGCAGCGGAGCCTCGATCTTCACGCCCAACGCTTCGAGCGCGCTGCGATCGACGGTGCCCGGCGCCTTCCGGAGCCGCACCACGAAGCGCTGCTTCTCGATCTGCGGTCCGTGCGTCGCAGGGTCGACGCCGCGATGGGGGCGAACCTCGCCCGACTGCAGCGAGACCGGAGACTCGGCCGCGTTTCCGGGCGAATAGCCGCCCGCCAGAACGACCAGCACGAGGATCGAGACAGAAAGACGATTGAGGGGGGAAGTCATCAGTTGCTCTCCCAGCGGCAGGAGTTGACCGAGCGCACCACGTAGTAGTTCACTCCCGGCAGGCTCTGCGCGCCCGTGTCGGTTGTTGTCGTGCCGCCGGTCTCGCCGACGTGCTCGGCGGTCAGCAGCTGCTTGTCGGCCGCGCGCCACACGTTGTAGTCCGAGGCGCCGCCGACGCCGTTCCAGTCGATGCGCACGTCGGACGCGCCGACGCGCGTCGCGGTCAGCGTGTCGCCGACCGGCGGCGGAACCGGCTCACCGCAACCGACCGGGTTGCAATGGAACGGCACGTCGTTCTTGAAGTGCAGCGCCCAGCTCTCGATCTCGCCCGCCGGCGCGCCGGAGATCGTGTCGATGACGCGGATGCGCCAGTTGCCGGACGGTCCGAGGTCGAGGAAGTCGGCCATCTCGCCCGGCCCCGCGGGCTCGGTCTCGTCGTCGTAGATCGTGTGCAGACCCGACACGCCGGGGCTGCTGTTGACGTGTAGATTGAGCCCGGTGTTGATCGGTGAGTAGAACAGCACGCGGAACTCGGAGATGTCCTGGTGGTCGATGTGGATTTCGGCGTCGATCTCTGTATACGGGTGGTCGCTCGCCACCGGGTTCGACGACCAGACGCTGCCCGACGCCGGAATCGTCTTGGGGACGTCCGTCGACTGATACGTCACCTGGTCGACGCCGATGGGAACCTGGAACCCGCTGGCCTGGTCGATGCCCGCGCCCGCGAGGGCCAGGTTGAGGCCCAGGATCTGGCCGCACGTGGCCGAGGGCTCGAGCGTCACCTCGTAGTGCGGCCCGCCCGAGCTCTTCTGCTGGCCCGCGGCGATGTCGCCGTAGCTCACCGGGTTGCCGTAGACCTTGAGCAGATCCGGGAAGGGCGAGTGCATCTTCGCCGAGACCGACTGCGCGTCGGCGTCGCCGGAGTTGAACAGCTCGACCGGAACCAGCGCGGACTCGCCGGGGTCGAGGATGCCGTCGCCGTTGCCGCTCGAGTCGTCGATGACGTGGTCGAAGTAGCCCGGTCGCGGCCCCGACGTCAGCGTGAAGTCGCCGGTCACGACCAGCGCCCACGGCTGCGGACCCGACGGGACCGCATGCGGCGCGACGCGGATGGCGTAGACCCCCGGCTCGGGATCGCTGACGAACACGTTCTCGACGTTGTTCAGCCGGTCCTCCGTGCCGCCCATGGTCGAGGACTCGCCGCCGAAGAAGTCGTTGCCGCGGAAGCCGCCGCCCGGGGCGTCGACGCGCAGGTCGAGGTCGTTGACCAGGTGCGTCGATGCGGCGGGCGTGGACGGGAAATCGGTCCAGGCCAGCGTGACCTCCAGCGGCTGCGAGGGGTGCACCTCCAGCATGTAGATCACCGGCGCGTCGCCGGGGCCCGTGAATCCGGCGCTGTGATCGTCCACCCACAGCTTGCGCGGCTGGCCGTCGAAGTGCAGGGCGTTGTCGAGCGTGATGCGGCCCCAACCTTGATGGATCGACGGGATCTGGATCGGGTTCGATCCGGTGTAGTCGGTCTCGAGCGAGACGGCCGAGTTGATCAGCATCGCCTTGACCAGCGCGGCGCTCGGCTCGAACGCGTTGCCCGGCACGGCCGCGCCGGCCGGGTAGTAGCCCTTCATGAAGTATTCGCGCGTCAGCAGCGCCATACCGCTGACCCCCGGGGCCGCCATCGACGTGCCGGTCCAGCCGCGCGTGCCGCAGTTGTCGGTCGTGATGTCGCCGTCGCCGTCGGCCGCCGTGATGCTCTGGCCGGGGAACATCACGTCGGGCTTGATGCGTCCGTCGTCGGTCGGCCCCCAGGCCGTGATATCCGAGGTGGCCCAGGCGATGTCGCCGCCGTAGGTTGCACCCGTGGCGAGGCTGTTCTTGGCCGTGCTCGGGCTACCGATCGTGCCCTCGCCGCCCAGCGCGTGGTTGCCGCAGGCGAAAACGATCAGGAACTCCTTGTTGTTCCACATGAACTCGTCCACGTCCTGCGACGCGTCGGAGTAGTTGTTCTGCACGGCCGCGTTCTCGTTGTCGTTCCACGAGTTGTTGTGCACGCGGGCGCCCTGATCGTAGGCCTGCTGGAATATCGGGTGCAGGTCGGTCACCGGGCAGCCGATGCCCGGCAGGTCGCCGCAGTTGTCGGCGGCGTAGCCGGCGTCCTGGATCACGAGCTTCGCGGCGGGCGCCATTCCGTCGCCGTGGTCGTGATCCACCGGGTTCGCCAGGTCGTCCGCGGCCAGGATCGAGGCCACGGTCGTGCCGTGGCCCTGCGTGTCCCAGTCGGTCACGTCGAGCGGGTCCTCCGCCGGGTCGAGAAAGTCGACGGCGATCACCTTGCGCTGGCTCGGGTCGACCGACGTGCCGCCCGCGGTGTTCGTCGGCGGCGGGCCGTTGACGTCGTCGCGGAAGTAACACATATCGACGTCGATACCGGTGTCGAGCACGGCGGCGATTTGCCCCTCGCCGTAGAGGCCGTGATCGAAGATCGGGGTCATCATCCCGCCGTCGAGGCCCGACTGCGAGACCCAGATCGAGTCGTCGTTGGCCAGCCGACGCGGACGACGCTCGTCGATCCAGAACACCTCGTTGCGCCGAGCCAGAGTCTCGCGCCGATCCGCGATCTCCGCCTTCGTCATCAGCAGCACCGCGCGACCGAAACGCGCCCCCCCTCGGGTCGCGGCCACGCTGTAGCCACTTGCCTCGAGATCCGCTTTCAACGATCGAACGTCGGTGTCGGAGAACAGATGCAACACGACCGCGACGTGCGCTTCCTCGTCGCCGGGTCCCCTGGGCGCGATCGACGCGATCGCCGGAGCGATCTTGTCTTGCGGGAGGTAGGGGGCAACCCAGTCCACGCGCGCCAGTCCGTTCAGCTGCGCGGCCTTCTCGGCCGACGCGCTGATCAGGTAGGCCGACGCGGACAACGGGGCGTCGACCTTGACGCCCAACGCCTCGATCTCGCTGCGATCCGCCGAGCCCGCTTCCTTCGCGAGGCGCACGACGAAACGTTGCGCCGCGACGCCGAGACCGTGCGTAGCGCTGTCGACCGGACGACCGGGCCGTACCGCACCGGACTTCAGTTCCACCGCCTCGACAGGCGATTCGGCGCCGGATGCGCCGGCGAAACCGATCAGCAGGAACAGGACGGCCGGGACCGGCAGCAAGCTCGGTCGAGAGTTACCCATGAGTGTAGCCTCCGCGAGGGACCGCGTGGGGTCACTCGCAAGCAGTGCCGTGACGTGCCGTACCGTCGAGGTTCTGCCCCAGTCCAGACGTGCCGCACTCGTTGCGGGCGCGGACCAGGTAGTAGAACAACTCGCCTTCCGGCGGGTCGACGGGGTCGAGCGGTGCGGCCGTCTCCGAGGTTCCGGCGGCAATACAAGTCGCGTTATAGAAGTCCAGTGAATCCGAGCTGCGCAGTACGTCGTAGACGGCGCCGCTCCCGCTGAGCGGCTCGGTCCATTCGAAGCCGGTCGTGCGGTACATCGACATGTCGTCGACCTCGCCCGGCACCGTCCACACTCCTGCATCGCCGGCCACGCAGTCGGCGTCGTTCGCGACGCCGTCCAGGTCACCGTCCTCCGTGGGTAGCGCGTCGCACCATGTGAGGAACGCACCGAGCACGGCCTCCATCATCGTCGGCGTCGGCGCCGGGCTCGGCTCGCGCTCGAGTCCGAAGCCCACGAACACGGTGCGGAAGTAACCGCTGTCCTTGTTGACGGCGGCCGTCCCGAGGTCTCCCGTGAAGGCGATCTCGGCGGTCGCGTCGGGCGTGAACGAATCGGAGTAGTCGCTGCTCTTCAGCGCCAGCGTGTAGGGCCCGAGTCCGGTGAACACCGCACCGGCGCCGGTCACCGTGTTCTGGCCGGTGTCCTCGTCCACCGCATCCAGACCGAAGTAGTGCTGGACGAAGGGATCGAAGCCGCCGTCGAAGATGTAGTCCTGACCGCTGAGCAACAGGCAGGCGCTGCGGTCGAGCTTTTCGGTCAGCCGCAACTCGGTGTCGCCGTCCGGACCGGCGTAGACGTCTTCCTCGCCGGTGAACCAGATCACCTGGTCGTACGCCAGCAGCGTCGCCTCGTCGGGCTCGTCGCCCGAATGCACGTCCCAGACGTCCCACACGTCGTAGGTCTTCCCGAGCAGGTCGAGCGCCGTGGTGTACGAGGCCTGCACGTCGGGGAAGTCCCCGTCGTCGTCGACCACCAGCAGCGGAGGCACGTCGCGCACCGTGAAGGTGAACACCGGCGAGAAGTCGCCGAAGCCGCAGACGTTGGCCGCGCGGACGCGCCAGTAGTACAGACCGAGCTGGTTCAGCGATTCCTCGAGCAGATGGCTCGGTCCGACGGAGATCGCCGAGTAGACGATGCTCTGGAACGTGGCGTCGGTCGACACCTCGACGAGATAGCGATCGGTCCACGAGACCGGGTCCCACGTCAGCGTGGGACGCGGCTCGGCGTCGAGCGCGGCGTCGAGAGGCCCGGTGAGCAGGGCGGTCGTCGGTGCCGCCGCACGCAGCCGGAGCTGCAGCGAGATCGAGCGGCTCCAGTCGATGGAGTCACCGTGCACCTGCATGTCGTAATCGCCCGTCACGGCGGCGACGGTGTTGTCGACGGTCAGCAGCGAGCCCGAACCCGGCGCCACCGGGTTCACACCGAAACCGCTGGTCGTCCCGGCGGGAGCGCCGACGAGCGACAGCGTGACGTCCTCGCCGTAGGCCGAGAGCGCCTCGACGTCGAGTGAGAACTCGGCGACCTCGGGTGCGCAGAGATCCATCGACGCCGGCGCGGAGTCCAGCGCGAACGACGCGACCAGCGCGCAGTTGTAACAGGTCAACGCGAAGTCCTGGTCGGTGCCGTCGCCCAGCGCGGGCACGCCGTCGGAGTTGATGTTGGACGCCAGCACGCGCAGCGCCACGTGCGTACCGCCGGCCTGCGCCGGGAGAAACACGCCCTCGGCGTTGTTCATCGCGTCGGCGGCGCCGCCCGTGGCGGAGAAGCCGTCCACGCCGATCACGTTGCCGAGATAGCTGTCCGCGGCGACGTCGACGACCAGGTCGAGGTCGTTGTTCCACGCCGGAGTCGCGCCGCCGAGTCCGTGGCCCGGCGCGTCGGTCCAGGCCAGCATGATGCGCATCGGCTCGGCCGGGTCGACCGGCTCGACGAGGCGCATCCACTCCTCACCCGTGAAGTCGAAGATCTCACTCTGGTCGAAGTACAGGACGCTTCCCGGGGCCGGATCGATCACGCCCGCCAGGTTGAGGCGTCCCCAGCCCTGCTTGCTGTCCGGACGATGGCCCAGCACCCCACCGTCGGCGTCGAGCTGACCCTCGAGATCGTGCGCCACCGGCAGGAAGGCGGCCTTGACGAGCGCCGGGCTCGGATCGCCCGACGTGCCGGCCAGACCTCGGTAATACTCGACGAACAGCGCCACCGCGCCGGAGACGCTGGCGGCGGACATCGACGTGCCGCAGTCGGTGCCGTGCAACCAGCTGCCCTGGCCGTCGCCGGGCAGCGTCGAGTCGACGAGACACCCCGGCGCGACGATGTCAGGCAGGTTGCGACCGTCCAGCGCCGGGCCGTGGGCCGTCCCGTCGGACAGGTCGTTGTACAGCGGGTCCGGCGTGGCGTCGTTGGCCAGCGCACGCGTGGCGCCGACCGCGAAGATGTTCTTCGCGTCGTCGGGCACGCCCTGCGAGGACGTATCGCCCTCGCCGTTGTCCACGGCCTGGACGTAGATCAGCGGCTGATTGCCCGGCGTGTCGGGGTCCGCGTCGCGCACGCCCGTGTCGACCAGCATCGCGTGCACGTCGTAGCCCAGCGCGAGGGTCGAACGCCCCCAGCTGTTGTTCGACAGCACCGCGCCGTTGACCTTCGACTGCCGCATCAGCTCGTACATGCCGCCCGGCTCGAGCAGCGTCGGATAGAAGCGTTGCTCGATCAGACTGACGCCGGGCGCGGCGCCCTGGCCACGCAGGAATCCGCCGGAGTCCGTCTCCAGCGTCGAGCCGTCGCCGGCCAGGATGCCCGCGGTATGCGTGCCGTGCGGCGCGCTCGTCAGCGAGCAGGTGGAGCCGACACAGGCGACCGGGCGGGCGGCCAGATCGGGATGCGCCTCGTCGAAACCCTCGTCGACGTGGCCGACGACGACGCCGGCACCATCGAGTCCGAGCCCGGCGAGCCACGCGGCGTAACCCGGGATCGGCATGTTCGTGCCGTCGAGGTTGCCGGCGTTGAGCTGCGCCGTGACCTCGCCGCGCGAGCCCCAGTCCTGCGGGCTGACCTGCACCGAGTACACGCCCGGCGTGCGGGCGGCGTCCCGGATCCGCTCGCCCGGAAGCGAGAAGGTGACGATCTCGAGCTCGGTGTTGACGGCGTAGCTACGACCGGCGATGCCACCGAGTCGCTCGAGGCGCGCGACGATCGCCTTCGGGTCCGCGTCGCGCACGAGGATCACGTTGACGTCGACGCTTCCGTCGAGGCCGCGCCACTGCGGCTGCACGCGGTAGGCCGGCGCGAAGTCGCCGGTCCAGCGAATCGCCGCGCCACCGTCGAGGTCGCGCCGACTCGCGGAACGGCCCCACACCACATACGTGTCCGGATGGATGTACTGAATCGGCTCGAGACCCTTCGCTCGAAGCTCGTCGAGCCTGGCGTCGGTGACGCGCCCGTCGAACTGCACGAGGTGCAGGTCCGGGCCGACCCGCGAGGAGCGGTCCCACCCGTCGGGCAGCACCGGCTCGCTCTGTGCCGGGTCGAACGCGAATTCGGCCAGACGCAGCGTGTGGTCGTCGGCGTGGAAGGGGTGCGTGGCCACCACCGCAACGGCGGCCACGCATACAGACACAAAGAATCGCAGTCTTCTATCTACTCTCACCCGTGGTCCTTTCACCGGGCGGTGAACGGGCGCCCTGTTGGGGGGGGGGGCGGG
>JAAELQ010000056.1 GCA_024226515.1 bacterium | reverse complement strand
AAGTAGCAGCGCAAGCACCACCCGTTGAGCCTCAACCACAACCACTAAGCGAAGTTGAACAAATAAAATTACAAATGCAAAAGCAGATGGAGCAGCAAATGCAGATGCAGCGGCAAATGATGGAACAAATGCAGCAGATGCAACAAGCGCAAATACAAGAGAGACAAGCATTTCAACAAGAAATCCAACAACTAAAAGCAGAAAAATCAACCCCAGTAGAAGCCACCAAGATTGAAATTGAAGACATTGAAATAGATTTGGATCAAGTAAGTATACATCAAGCTAAACCCTTAACCCCAGAAGAAAACCGACTTTTAGCAAAATGGTGGATTATCAGGGAAGCAGTAAAAGAAAATATTGGGAATGTTGCTTATGAGCTGAATGTGTTCCCATTAGTGCTTGATTATGAGCGATCTGACGCAAACAAGCTGACATTGCTTGCATCAAGTCCGCGATTTAGAGACAAGGTAATAGGGAAATTTTTAGATAAAATCCAGGCAGCTGCGGGAATAGTTGAGATTGCGATTGAAGCAGCCGAGCAGGAAGCCTTGGCATAAGCAGGGAGGTTGTTTTTTGATAGTTTTTCTAAGAAGGGATTTGCCCACATTACGCTCTGTGTTCAAATCCCTTTTTCATTTTCTAATCACATAAAACCAACCCCTCAATCTCTTTAGGATCGAATCCTTTTTATTTAGAATCAACCCCTCAACTTGTTTAGGATCGAATTCCTCTGCCCATTTGGTATTTTTGTTGTATTTTGTGTCCTT
>JAAELQ010000055.1 GCA_024226515.1 bacterium | reverse complement strand
GGGTGAGGTTACCCACTCTTCACGCATCGAACGGGTCTGCGGGCGCATCTGGCCGATTGGTGAGCCCGTTCGGAGGCTCGTCTGGTTGGCTGGTGGTCGATGCGGGGGGGCCGCCGGGCGCGGCCAAAGGGGAGAACGGGGGTGCGGGCAATCATGCAACTCATGAATCGCGCGATGGCTTTCGTATGCGCGCACGGCACCCGGGCTTCGGTCCGGGTGGCGTCCTTCGCCCACCGGGATGAGCACCAGGGGGAATCTGAACTCAATGTGGATCTGACGAGGATGGGTAACAGAGGCCGACCACGGCGAGCGCGTTTCTCGTTCTCGGCGAAGGGATCCGCGTTGCCGGACCTCATTCGGTGTGGTACTTTTGACTTCGGACCGCTGGAGCACGGCTCCGTTGCGTCCTGAACTGAGCGGAGGGAAATCATGTCCAGGGGGCATCACATCAGGATCATTGCGATTGCGGCGAGCGCGATCCTCACGGCGACACCCGCTGCGTGGTCCGACTCGGTCACGCACACCTTCGGCGGCGCGCCGGGCCTCGGGGCCGACGTCGGTGACGATGGCGGCTACAGCGACTCCTTCAGATTCGACGTCGGCTCGACGGACCAGATGAGCGAGGGCAACCTGATCCTCTGGGACGGCGCGCAATCGTACGACGGGAGCTTGAACGACGATTTCAACGGCACCGGCTCGGGCCTGGTCATCTTCGATCCGGCCAGCGGGCTCGGCAACGTCACGGAGGCGACGGGCCGCTCGACCGGCCCGTTCCTGCCCACGACGTTCTCCG
>JAAELQ010000054.1 GCA_024226515.1 bacterium | reverse complement strand
GCGGCGCTGTGGTCCGACGCGGCGCTGTGGTCCGACGCGGCCCTGTGGTCCGACGCGGCCCTGTGGTCCGATGCGGCGCTGTGGTCCGACGCGGCGCTGTGGTCCGACGCGGCGCTGTGGTCCGACGCGGCCCTGTGGTCCGATGCGGCGCTGTGGTCCGATGCGGCGCTGTGGTCCGATGCGGCGCTGTGGTCCGACGCGGCCCTGTGGTCCGACGCGGCCCTGTGGTCGGACAACGTGCTGGGGGCCGGTGACTGAACCCACAACCCCAAGAGAGACCCTCTCTTTCGGGCCGCGGCAATTCCGTCGCGGCCCGTTTTTTAGGGTCGATCCAGGGCGACGCAACGCGGCCCATCAGAGTTTTTCAACGGGCTGCTAGGTCAGACCGACGACGTAGGCCACCCAGCCGCTCTGGTTCTCGAACTTCTTGCGGCGGCGGAAGATCCCGTCGGTATCGTCGGCCTCGTTGTCCCAGCCCTCGATGTACACCTCGGTGGCGGCGAACCCGGCTTCCAGCATCAGCTCATGGATCTCGGGCAACGTCCACAGACGCCAGTCGTAGACGAACGCGCGCTTCAGCCTCGTGCCGTCCTTCAGCTGGAAGTGGATCCGGCACTGCATGTGGTGGTCGACCGGATTGAAGCTCTTCTGATCCCAGATGTAGGTAAATCGCGGGATCTTCGTGCCGTCGAAGGCGCGCGAGGCGTCGATCGTGCGTTCCTCGCGATCCTCCTGCAGAGCCTCGGTGCCGCCGAAGGCGTCAACGAAGAACAGGCCGCCCGGCAACAGCGACTCGCGCACGCGGCCGAAGTAGGCCCGCAGCTCGTCACGGGTCTTGAACACGCTGTACGAGAAGTTCAGCGCGTTGACCGCCTCGACCTTGGTCTGCGCGTCGTCGAGCACGTTGGCGCAGCGCAGGTCGATGCGCTCCACGGCGTCGCCGAGCATGGGGAAGTAGTTCTTCTTGCCCCACTCGAGCGTCTCGAGGTCGAGGTCGACGCCGATCGCCCGGTTCTTCTTCGACCGCTTGACCCACTCGCACGACATCGCCGCCGTGCCGCAGAAGTCCTCACGTAGCAGCCGCAGTCGTGCACCGCGCTTCTTGCGGTAGACGCGCTCGAAGAAGTCGAGGTCGGCCTCGGGCGACTGGACCGCCGCGCTGTACAGCAGGTGCCGGTCGCGCGCACGGGGGTTGATGGAGTTGCTCGCCTTCTTCTTTTTCTTACGGCTCATCGCGCACACGATAGCAGCCGCCGCGGCGGTCGCCAGCGCGCGGGCGAACCTATTCGGTCCGCTTGAGGACCACGTCGCCGTTGATCGTCTCGATCTTGATCTTGTGGCGCCCGCCGCCGATGGTCGCCTTGCCGTAGACGTACTTGCGCGGCTCGCCCTCGTGATACTCCCAGCTTTCGGACGAGCGGATCTCGAGCGGGAAGTCGCTGTCGATCGTGTAGTCGCGACGTCCGCGCTTGGTGAAGGCGATCGTCACGTCGATCTCCATCGACAACCCTTCGGGCACGGCCAACCGCACGTCCCCCGCCGAGGTGGTCAACTGCGCGTCGCGCCGCGTCGCTCCCGCGTCGCCGATCATGGTGACGTCGATGTCCCCCGCCATCGTCGAGGCCTTGACCCAGCCGTCGACCGCGCCGATCTCGATGTTGCCGCCCAGCGTCTTGGCCCGGACGTACTCGCCCGCGTGCTCGACGACGATCGAACCTCCCAGTGTTGACAGGTCCGCCCCGAGCGGTGCGCTCGGCACCTCGATGTCGCCGCCCAGCGTCGAGATCTTCACCTCGCGCCCGGGACCTCCACCCTTGCCGTTCGTGTGGACGTTATCGTAGATCACCTCGCCGCCCAGTGACTTGGCCTCGACGTCCCCGTCGACGTTGCGCAGCCGGACGTTGCCACCGTAGGTCTCGACCTCGCCGTCGACGGCCGAGTCCTCGAGCGAGATGTTCCCACCCATCGTCCGCAGGTCCAGCCGTCCCTCGAGCCGCCGAAGCTCGAGGCTTCCGCCCATCGTCTTGCCGCGGATCCGGCCGGAGACGTTGTCGATCTCGATCCCGCCGCCGCGGGATTCGATCGTGAGATCGAAGCTTCGCGGCACCCGGACCCGCAAGTTGAGCGAAGTGCTCTGCTTCTCGCGCGGCTGCTTGAACTCGCCGAGAATCTCGGCTCCGCTGCGCGTCTTCTCGACCTGAAACAGGACGTTGTCGGCGTCCGGTCCGCGCAGGTCGGCCTCCACCGACAGCAGGTCCCTGTCCCAGCCCTCGATCGTCACCGTTCCGCCGGTCGACAGCTCGACGCGCAGTTCCTGCCCGGGATCTACCGGCAGCTCGTGCGAGGTCGCCTGCCCGTCGGCGCCGGCGGACAGCATGCTCAGGAAGAGCGCCGCCACCGCGAAACCGGCCGTCCCGCGGGCGATCATCGGTCGCTCCCTGCGCGCGCGGGATACCGCGCCGCGTGCACCAGCAGCGCGCGATCGTCGTTGCGCTCCAGCTCGGTCAGCACCTGGTCGAAGCGCTCCTCTGCCAGGCCCGATCCGGCGAGCATGTCCAGCGCCCGCATGCGCATCCGCACCGACCGGTCCCCGCGCAGCACGGCGACGTAGGCCGCCTGAACCTCGGGATCGTTCGTCGCGACCGAGAGCGCGTCGAGCGCGCGTAGCCGAACGGCGTCGTTGGGATCGTTGAGCATCGTCCACATCAGCGCGTCGTTCACGGCGCCGCCGGCGACCCCGCGCGCGTAGTTCAGCGCCTGCAGCCGGGTTCCGAGGGGCGCCGGGTTGACCAGCGACTGCACGAGAACGTCGCGCACCAGCGGATCGTCGGGCGGCAGCGTCGCCTCGACGTAGCGACTGACGTCGAAGCTGAGCGAGAGTCGCCCGTCGGACGTGTCGCGGAAGGCCACGTTGGAGTAGGAGTAGGGCGAATCCTGAACGTCGTCGAAACCGCGGTTGCCGCGGGCCTCCTCGAGCATCCCGGCCAGGATGGCGTCCACGCTGGCCACCGGCTCGCTCTCGGCGCTGCCGAGGCGGAATCCGACCCACAACGTCAGCAGCGCCACCAGCGCGACACCGGCGCCGGCCAGCAGCGGCTGCGCGAAGAACACCCGCATCCTGTCGAGCAGCCCGGCAGCGGACCGCTCGGGCGCGATGCGCCGCAGGACCGAGCGGCGCATCGCCGCGAACTCCTCGTCCGTCGGCAGGTCGACCTCGACCTCGGGCTCCATCAGACGATGGTGCAGCTCGACGAACTCGCGGCACGCGCCGCAGCTCTCGGCGTGGGCCAGCAGACGGTCGCGTTCGGCGTCGCCGATCTCCTCGGCGAGCATCTTCTCGATCAGCGGTTCGAATTCCGTGCACCGTTTCATGATCGACTCCAGGGCCTATGCGGACTTCGCCACGCGGTCGCGGATCTGACGCACGCCACGAAAGAGCAGGCTTTTGACCATCCCTTCGCTGCAGTCCATCACGTCCGCGATCTCGCGGATTCTCATGCCCTCGGCGTAGCGCAGAGCAACCGCGAGGCGATACTTCGTATTCAGTTTCTCCAGCCCGTCGAGAATCTGCTTGCGCTCCTCGCGGCGCAGCGTCTCGGACTCCTGGTCGGCGTCCGGGGACGGGGCGTTCGTGTATTCGGCGATGTCCTCCTGGCTCGCGTCGCGCTTGTGTTTGCGCAGCCAGTTGATGCTCTCGTTGTAGGTGATGCGCAGCAGCCAGGGCTTGAACATCCCCTTGGCCTGGACCGCATCGAGATTCTTGTATGCCTTCATGAACACGTTCTGGGTCACGTCGAGTGCGTTCTGGCGCTCGCGGACGTAGTTCAGAGCCACCTTGCAAACCAGCTTCTGGTAGCGCAGCATCAGGCGATCGAAGGCGTCGGTCTCGCCCCCTCTGGCCTCGGTGACCAAGCTGTCATCGGTCATCACGCTGTCGTTCCCCTCATGGACTTAGACAACGGAACTGGCGAAAGGTTAGCATTCGGGATCGGTTTTCCTTCTTTCGGGGGTTTCACGTGCCAACGATCGATCGCGAGGGATGCCTCGGCGCCGTGCGCAGGCTGCTCCGGGACTACGCGCCACGGGACGAGCCGGAGGCCGACTTCCGGCGCCGCATGCTCGATCTGGCCGACCGGGGCGGCGATCCGCTGGCCCGCGACCACTTCGCGCCGGGGCACTTCACCGCCAGCGCGTTCGTCCTGTGCCCGGCGCGGGCGGACGTGATGTTGATCCACCACGCGAAGCTCGACCGCTGGCTGCAGCCGGGCGGCCACGTCGAGCCGGGAGACGCGGACCCGGCCGCCGCCGCGCTACGCGAGGCGGTGGAAGAGACGGGGCTGGAGGAGACCGGGCTGGCCCCCCTCGGATCCGGGCTGTTCGACGTGGACATCCACACGATCCCGGCGCGGCGGGACGAGCCCGAGCACCTGCACTTCGATCTACGCTTCGCCTTCGGGGCTCGCTCTCGGGCCCATTCCCGCGGGGCGGAGGTTCGCGACACGCGCTGGATCCCGCTGGCGGCGTTGGTTCGGGCGGACGGCGAGGCGGCGATGCTGCGGGCGCGGGACAAGCTGCGGGCCCTCGGCCGGGGATCCGCGGGTTCCGACTGTTAGAATGTCCGACCTTGCGCGGGCCCGCCGCGGATCGGTTTTTCCAGTGGAGACAGCATGATCTCGCTCAGTCGTCGCCTCGTCCTCGCCCTGCTCGTCGTCTTGCTCCCCGCCGGCGTCGTCCCGGCCGCCGAGAAGCCGGACGGGCTGTCGCTGGAACGTGTCGCCGCCCTGCGACAGGTCACGAGTGTCGAGATCTCCCCCGACGGCTCGCACGTGGCGTACCGGCTGGACGTCCAGCGCAGGCCCGGCGACGACGACGACGGGGCGGCCTGGACCGAGCTGCACGTGATGAACGTGGCCAACGGGCGCAGCCGGCCGTTCGTCACCGGGTCGGTCAACGTGTCGCAGGTTCGCTTCAGCTCGGACGGTCGCGTGATCACCTATCTCGCCAAGCGCAAGGGTGACGAACACAAGTCGCTGTGGGCCATCCCGCTGGCCGGCGGGGAATCGCGCCGCCTGCTCGAGTTCGACACCTCGATCGACATGTACCGCGTCTCGCCGCGCGGCGACCGCGTCGCCTTCGTGGCTCGCGTGCCCAAGAGCAAGAAGCGCAAGAAGGCCGAGAAGAAGGGGTTCAAGCAGGAGGTCTTCGAGGAGGACTGGCGACCGCGCAGGGCGTGGGTTGCCGATCTGGAACCGTTCTACCCGACGCCCGAGGACCCGACGCAGGAGAAGGACGAGGAGGAGGACGACGACGGCGAGCCGCGAGAGCTGGAGCTCGACGGTTCGGCGTTCGAGCTCGAGTGGAGCCCCGACGGCAAGCGCCTCGCGGTCACGCTGGCGCCGACGCCGCTGATCGACGACCGCTACATGGCGCGCAAGATCAACATCGTCGACCCGAAAACGTCCGCGATCTCGGCCACGATCCCGCACTCGGGCAAGCTGGGCAAGTTCTCGTTCAGCCCGGACGGCCGCAGCGTCGGCCTGATCGGCGCCGCCGACCCGAACGACCCCTCGGCGGGAAGGCTGTTCGTCTCTCCGGTGGCCGGGGGCGGGCTGCGCGAGGTGCTTCCCGAGCTCGAGGGACACGTCCGGGACTTCGTCTGGCAAGACACGCAGACGCTGATGTACGTCGCCGACCTGCGCAGCGAGACGCTCTTCGGCGAGGTGGACGTCATCGAGGGGCCGTCCAAGACCCACGCGGCGTCGGGGCCGGGAACCCCGACCCGCTCGCCGATCCTGCGCTCGATCAGCATCTCGCGCGACGGCATGCTCGCCGCGTTCACCGGCGAGACGCCCGGCCACCCGCGCGACGTGTACCTGATGGGGCACGGCGACTCGCAGCCGCGCCGCATGACCGACGTCAACCCGTGGCTCGACGGAGTCGAGCTCGCCCGCCAGGAAGTCGTCTCGATCGAGGCGCGTGACGGACTCGAGTTCGAGGGCATCCTGATCCATCCGCTGAACGGCAAGAAGCCTGCGCCGCTGCTGCTGATGGTGCACGGCGGTCCCGAGTCGAACGACCGCAACGGCTGGCTGTCGAATTACTCGCGCCCCGGACAGGTCGCCGCCGCGCGGGGCTACGCCGTGCTGTACCCCAACTACCGCGGCAGCACCGGACGCGGGGTCGAGTTCTCGAAGACCAGCCAGGGCGACGCGGCGGGCAAGGAGTTCGACGACCTCGTCGACGCCGTCGACCACCTGGTCGAGGCGGGCATCGCCGACCGCGACCGCGTCGGCATCAACGGCGGCTCGTACGGCGGGTACGCAACGGCGTGGAGCGCGACGAAGCACAGCAAGCACTTCAAGGCCGGCGTGATGTTCGTCGGCATCAGCAACAAGGTCAGCAAGGGGCTGACGACCGAGATTCCGGTCGAGGACAAGATGGTCCACACCCGCTTCGACCCGTGGACCAAGTGGCAGTTCAGCCTCGAGCGCAGTCCGATCTACCATGCCGAGAACAGCCGAACCGCGCTGCTGATCGCCACCGGCACCGACGACACGCGCGTGCACCCGTCCCAGAGCCTGCAGTTGTACCGCGCGCTGAAGCTGATCGACAAGACGCCCGTCCGCCTGGTGCGTTACCCCGGCGAGGGTCACGGCAACCGCAAGTCCGCCGCGCGCTACGACTACAGCCTACGGCTGATGCGCTGGATGGATCACTTCGTGATGGACGGCAACGCCGAGCTGCCGGAGTACGAGTTCGGCGGGGACGACGACGAGGACTCCGAGGACTAACGGGCTCTCGGGAATGGGCGGGGCCGTCGCATCCCGTCTGCCGTCCGCCGAGAAGACTCGGAACATCCCCCTCACGCGGGCCAGACGCGATGAACGGCGTACACCGCCGCGTAGACGACGATCGTCAGCACGATATTCCAGTGTCCGTTGTTCTCGAGGAACATACCCTTGTTGAAGAAGCGGACGTGCGGATCCCGCAGCGCACCGAGAGACGGCAGGAAACGGCGCACCTTGCGGCAGAACGCCTCGTACTCCTCGCCGTGCCTGCGCCGCAGGCGAGCCTCCTCGCGCTTCACCCGGTAGTACATGTACGCGTAGTACAGCACCGTGTAGCCGAGCGCGATCCAGGCGTTGCCCAGCAACAGGACGAGGCCGAGGATGAGAAAGAACCTGCCGAGGTACATCGGGTTGCGCACCATCAGGTACGGGCCGCGAATCGACACCTCACGGTCCTTGACCAGCGACGCGAAGCACCAGGCCTGGATCAGCTGGCCGAACGCCGAGACGCCGATGGCCAGCGGCATCAGCTCGGGGCGGATGTAGCGCGCAAACGGAACCAGCACCAGGACAAACCAGAGATACCGCGTTCGTTTCAGGAAGCGGCGTGTCGTTCGATGGGAGAAGATCCGCTGGAGTAGGTTCATTTCTCTGCGGCCTTCTGCATCATCGCGGCCCAGCGCTCGACCTCGGCCCACAGGCGCAGTAGGTTGCCGCCGCACATCTTGGCGATTTGCTCCTCGGTGTACCCGCGGTCGAGCAGCTCACGAATCAGATTCGGGTAGTACGACACATCCTTCAGCCCCGTCGGCAGGGAATCACCGACGCCGTCGAAGTCCGACCCGAGCCCCACGTGGGCCACGCCGACCAGTTGCACGACGTGATCGATGTGGTCCGCGACGTCCTTGACGTCGGCGTAGGCCCGTTGATTCTCCTCCCAGTAGCTCTTGCCGAATTCCTCCACCTCGGGGGCGTCGCCCTCGAAGCCGTTGTGCTCGATGAACTCGCCGCGCGCCTTCCAGTAGGCCGACGACTGGCGCCGCGCCTCGTCGGTCAGGAACGCCGAGCCGAAGTTGATGTGGATCACGCCGCCCTGGGCGCCGAGCTTCTTGATCATCTCGTCGCTCATGTTGCGCTCGAACTCCGGCGTGAAGTGCCGGCACGAGGAGTGCGTGGCAACGACCGGGGCACGCGAGTGTTCGATGACCTGCTCGAACGCCTCGTCCGAGATGTGCGACACATCGATCATCATGCCGATCTTGTTCATCTCCCACAGCAACTCGACACCGAACGGGCTGAGGCCGTTCCACTCGCGTTCGTCCGCGTAGGACGAGTCGGAGATGTGGTTGTTCTCGGAATGCGTCAGGGTGATGTAGCGCACACCGCGATCGTGAAAGTGCTTCAGCTTGTCGAAGTCCTCGATCGGCGCGCCGTTCTCCATGCCCAGCGCGAAGCCCACCATGCCGTCCTGCTCGAGCAGTCCCCTGGCCTGTTCGACGCCGGTCACCATGCTGAACTTGTCCGGCGCGTCGGCGGCGATCTTCTCCACCATGTCGATCAGCTCGTCCGCCACCTCCGCGGCGCCGCCGGTCTCCTGGTACTCGGCGGGCACGTAGATCGACATGAACGGGAGGTTGAGCCCGCCCTCGACCGCGCGCGGATAGTCGAAGTCGCCGCTCGCGGTGCGCCGGGTCACGTCCTCCATCTCGGCCTTGAGCCGGTATGGCAGGTCGACGTGGGCGTCGACGATCAGCACGCTCTGCGCCAGCTTCTCGGCACGCTTCATCTCGGGATCCCCTCCGCAGGAAGCGGTCGACAAGATCAGGCACAGCACCAGCGCCGAGCGCATCATTCGGCCCCCGCCTTCGGGATCGATTCGCGCCCCAGCTCGAGTGCGACGATGCGCTCGCCGTCGCGCGCGTACAGCCGCGTGCCGACGAGCGTCGGGGCGGTCCAGGCCGGTTTCTTCAGGATCTCGTGACTCGCGTGCAGCTCGAGTCCGTCGGGCGACATGCCGGCCAGCGAGAGCTTCCCGTTCTCGTCGAGCAGGATGAACTTGCCGTCGGCCCAGACCATGTTCGCCGCCGGGTATCCGCGCTCGCGCCACAGGATCTTCCCGGCCTCGATGTCGTAGGCGATCAGGATTCCGCTGGCCCCGACCCCGTAGACGTGCTTGCCGAGCCGGATCGCGGAGTTGTGGAAGATCTTGTACTTGGCCTCGCGCGACACCTGCTTGACCGCGATCTCGTCGCCCTTCTTCTTCAGGCGCAACGTGCGGCTGCCGGCGTCGGCCTGCGAACTGACGAACAGCAGGCCGTCGTCGCCCCACCACGGACCGCTGCAGTTGTTGCTGTACTGGTTCTTGTGCTCGTGCCGCCAGCGGACGGCAGCGTCGGTCATCCGGACCCCGACGATCTCGTCCGGCGACATGAACACCATCTGCTCCTCGCCCGCGATCTCGATGAACACGGGCGTCGAGTAGCTGATGGCGAGCTTGGGCGTCTTCCAGCGGATCTTCCCGTCCTGCGGATCGAACCCGACCGCGCCGTGCTCGTCACCGCCGACGAGGACGATGATCATGCCGTTGCGGGCGACGGGGCTGTTCGAGTAGCCGAATTCGTGCATCTTCGCGCCGAGGTCCCGCTCGAGATCGCGCGACCAGACCGCCTTGCCCGTCTTCTTGTCGAGACACTGCAGCAACCCGCGGAAGCCGATGCTGTAGATGTGGTCGCCGTGGATCAGCGGCGTGGCGTTCGGCCCCTCGCCGAAGTCCTTCGTCTGATCCTCGTGTGCCGACGCCTTGTTCTCGTGCTCCCAGATCGTCTCTCCCGTCGCGGAGTCGAGGGCCGTGACGACCTCGTTGTCGCCGCGGCGGAACGCGGTGTACAGGCGATCGCCCTCGACGAGGATGCCGGAGTAGCCCGAGCCGAGCGGGCGCGACCACACGACACCGGGCCCCGCCTCGGGCCACGCGTCGGCCAGGCCGGCGTCGGCGACCTTGAAATCGCCGTCGGGGCCGCCTCGCTGCAACCAGTCGGCGGCGGCGGCCGGAGCGGCGAGCAGCACTGCAATCAGGAGAACCAGGATCCGCGTCGAGCGCGGCGGGCGAGCGGTCATCGAAACCTCCCACGCGGCAGGTCGGGTGTGTTCCCCGCCGCCGGCGGGCCGATTGTAGCGAGAAGACGCCGCCGGGGCACCTTCAGAGTTCGAGGTCGACGATCGTGGCCTCGATCTCCCCGGAGTCGACGACCAGGCGGGCCACCGTGACCGGCAACGAGAAGCGCCGGGGCCCCGCGCTCCCGGGGTTGACGAACAGCACGCCGTCTCGGCGCTCGACCGAGGGCTGATGCGAGTGGCCGTAGATCACCGCCGCGAAGCCGGCCGCGCGCGGGTCGAGGTCGAGATCGTCGACGATGTGCCGCATGTGCAGCCAGCATCCCCCGACCTCGATCTCCTCGGTCTCGGGCAGGGCGCCGGCGCGCCGGCCGGAGTCGACGTTGCCGCGCACCGCAACCAGCGGCGCCAGCTCGACGAGCTCGTCGAGGATCCCGTCCCGGCCCACGTCTCCGGCGTGCAGGATCCGATCGACGCCGCGCAACGCCTCGATCGCCTGCGGGCGCAGTAGGCCGTGGGTGTCGGAGATCAACCCAATGAGTTCGCTCATCGATCGCTCACTTCGTGGAAGAACTCAGCGCACGGCTCGACATCGCGCAGGACGCGATACCCCGGCAGCGAGCGAATAAACGTCTTGCCGTAGCGCCGCGTCGTCACGCGCGGGTCGAGCACCGCCAGCAGCCCGCGATCGGCGCGGCCGCGCAGCAGGCGTCCCAGCCCCTGCTTCAGCTCCAGCACGGCCATCGGCGTCTGGTACTCCATGAACGGGTTGCCCTTCTCCGCGCGGATACGATCGATGCGCGCGGCAATCAACGGGTCGCTCGGGACCGCAAACGGGAGCTTGTCCACGACGACGAGCGACAGGGCGTCGCCGGGTACGTCGACGCCGTGCCAGAACGAGGTCGTGCCGCACAGCACCGCACGCGGCGTGCGCTTGAACGTCTCCACCAGCGCGATCTTGCTGCCCTCGCCCTGCAGCAACAGCGGCCAGCGATCGCGGTCGACCAGCTCCCCGTGCACCTGTTGCATGTTGGAGTAGGAAGTGAACAGCAGGAACGCGCGCCCGTCCGTGATCTCGAGCAGCTCGACGATGCGCTCGACGGCGCGCTCGATGAACATCGGGTCGGACGGCTCGGGCATGTCGCGCGGCAGAAACAGCGCCGCCTGATTCGGGTAGTCGAACGACGACTCGACGACCGCCGTCTCCGCGCCGTCCAGCCCCAGGCGATCGATGAAGAAGTCGAACTCTCCGTCGACCGCGAGCGTGGCCGAGGTCAGGACGCAGGCATCGAGCCTGTCGAACAACTGCTCGCGCAGCAGGCTGGAGACGTCGATCGGCGCGGCGCCGAGAATGATCGTGTCGCGCCCGCGGCGCTCCATGCCGTAGACGAAGGCGACGTCGTCGCGCGCCAGCACGTGCTGCAACCCCGTGCGCAGGCCGTCCGTCCGCTGGGCCAGCGACTCGGACGTATCGCCCTCCGCATCGTCGCCCCCCGCCTGGCGTTCGACCTCGTCGAGCGCCTCGGACAGCACGGCCCACTGCGCCTCGAGGTCCGGTCCCGCACGCGATGCCGGGTCGAACCGGACACGCCCGTTGACGTGGCGCAGCCGGTCCCGCAACGGCAGGAACAGCTCGTAGTTCGCCTCGCGCAACGCGGTAGAGCCGCCGCCGCCGCGCGCCGGACCGCCGCGCTCCGCCGCCGCAGCCTCGGCGTCCCGCGCCAGCTCATCGATCTGCCGCGACGAGATCTGCACGCCGAAGTAGCGCGTAGCGACGTCCTCGATCAGGTGCGCCTCGTCGAACAGCACCGTGTCGTAGTCCGGCAGCACGGCACCGTACGCCGTGCGCAGCGCCAGATCGGCGAAGAACAGATGGTGGTTGACGACGACGATCTGCGATTGCTGGGCCTCGCGTTTGACCTTGGTCAGCCAGCACGATTCGTACTCCGGGCAACGCCGTCCCGTGCACGTGTCGGCGCGGGCGTTGACGTCGCGCCACACCCGTAGCTGGTCGGGCAGCTCGGCGATCTCCGCGCGATCGCCGGTCTCCGTATCGTGGCTCCACTCCGAGATCACGGGCAGCCACTTGCGCTCGGCCAGGTCCTCGAGCAACGGCTCGCGTTCGAACTCGGCAAGGCGATAGCGGCAGAGGTAGTTCTCGCGGCCCTTGATCACCGTTGCGCTGACGCGCAGGTTCAAGCGCTCGCGCAGGAACGGCAGGTCCTGGTTGTAGATCTGATCCTGCAGGTTGCGCGTCCCGGTCGAGACGATCACCTTGCGCCCGGAGAGCAGCGCCGGGACCAGATAGGCCAGCGTCTTGCCGGTTCCCGTCCCGGCCTCGATCATCGCCGTGTGCCCGTCCGTCAGCGCACGTCCGACGGCCGCGGCCATCTTCTGCTGCCCCGCGCGGGGCTCGTAGGACGGATGCGCCTGCGCGAGGGCGCCCCGGGGTCCGAACCAGGACTCCCAGTCGGCTTGCCTGTCTTCGCTCACGCCCGGGCGGCGGCGAGTCGCTGGGGATAGAGCGGGAAGCCGTCGGTCATCTCGGCCACCGCGGCCTTGATCCGCGCCAGCTCGCTCTCGTCCTCGCGGGCCTCGATCGCGCGAGCGATCAGGTCGCCGACGACGGCCATCTCGTCCGGCCCCATGCCGCGCGTGGTCAGCGCGGGCGTGCCGATGCGGATGCCGCTGCAGACCATCGGCGGGTTCTCGTCGAACGGGATCGTGTTCTTGTTGACCGTGATGCCCGCGGCGTCGAGCGCGAGCTCGGCGTCCTTGCCGGTCACGCCCTTGGAGAACACGTCGACCAGCATCAGGTGATTGTCGGTTCCGCCGGAGACGATGCGGAACCCGTGCCCCGCGATGCGCTGCGCCAGCGCCTTCGCGTTCTCCAGCACGCGGTCGATGTAGTCGCGGAACTCCGGCTGCGACGCCTCGCCGAACGCGACCGCCTTCGCGGCGATCGTGTGCATGAACGGTCCGCCCTGGATGCCGGGGAACACCGTGCGGTTGATCGCCTTCGCATCCTTCTTGCGCCCCAGGATCAGTCCGCCACGCGGCCCGCGCAGCGTCTTGTGCGTCGTCGTCGTCACGTAGCGGCAGTGCGGCACCGGGCTCGGGTGAAGGCCGACCGCCACGAGCCCCGCGATGTGCGCGATGTCGGCCATCGCCGACGCGCCGACCTCGTCGGCGATCGCGCCGATGCGCTCGAAGTCGATCGTGCGCGGGTAGGCCGACGCTCCGACCACGATCATCTTGGGGCGGTGCTCCTTGGCCAGCTCATGCAGCGCGTCGTAGTCGATGCGTTCGTCGTCGCGGCTCACACCGTAGGCCACGAACTCGAACAGCTTGCCCGAGAGGTTCAGCGGGTGGCCGTGGGTCAGGTGCCCGCCGTGCGACAGGTCCATGCCCAGCACCTTGTCGCCCGGCTCGAGCATCGTGAAGTAGACGCCCTGGTTGGCCTGGCTGCCCGAGTGCGGTTGAACGTTGGCGTACTCGGCGTCGAACAGCTGCTTGGCCCGCGTGCGCGCCAGGCGCTCGACGGCGTCCGCGAATTCGCACCCACCGTAGTACCGCCGCCCGGGGTACCCCTCGGCATACTTGTTCGTCAGCACCGAGCTCATCGCCTCGAGCACGGCCTCGCTGACGAAGTTCTCCGAAGCGATCAACTCGAGCCCGGAGGACTGTCGCTCGAGCTCGCCCGCGAGAGCCTGGGCGGTTTCGGGGTCGGCCTGTTTCAGCGCGCGCTGGATCATGGTTCACCTCGCCGAGGAAGCGTTTTCGTCTCGTAGTCTAGCAGGCCGCCAAGAGCCGTCCGACGGGGTCTATCGGACCGGATCAGTCGCTCTCGCGGCGCCTCTCGGCCTCGCGACGAAGCTGCTCCGCACCCGGGATCGGCACGGCTCCGATGCCCATCAGACGCTCGTGGGTGGCGATGGCGTAAGCGTCCGTCATCGCGGCCAGGTGGTCGGCCAGGAGGCGCGCGAAGCGCGGCTCGCCCCGGTAGTGACGATCCACCTCGTCGTCGATGTCGCGCCGCTGCAGGTCACGCAGGAAGCGGCGCCCGGTGGTCTGGCGGAAGCGCAACAGGACGTGATCCTCGAGCAACGTGGGGTCGGCGAAGTATGCAGCGAACAGTCCCTGGACCACACGGCGCCCGCGAGCCTCGATCTGGTCCGCGTCGTAGCCGCGGCGCACTCGCGCCTCGAGGAATCCGGCGATCTCGTCCAGCATGCGCCGCGCGGTCCGCGGCAGATGGACCTCGGTCCCCCGCACGACGTCGTCACGTTGCCCCGCGAACTCCTCCGGCGACTCGATGCCGTGGTTCTGCGCCCAGCGATCGAGGTTGCGCCGCGTGTGGAGGATCGCACCGGTGACGAACAGATGGGTCAATCCGCGATGCAAGACGTTGGCCTTCATGAACCGCCCGGCGCGGGCACGGTAGCGCGCGCCGAGCTTCTTGCGCAGCTCGCGCACCGCCTCGAGCCGCTCGACCTGCTGCGGCTCGACCGTCCCGGCCTGCAGGGCGTCGTCCAGATCGTGCAGAGCGGCCGCGATGCGGTCGGCCAGCGCGACGACCTGCGCCTCGAACAGCGCCGGACGACCGACGCGCACGCCGACCAGCGTGTCCCGTGCGGCGTGCACGTCCCCGCCGCTCTTGAGGATCCCCTCGCGCACGGGGTCGGTCAGGTTCAGCCCGGGATGCTCGTAGCGTTTCTCCAGCTCGTCCACCACACGCAGTCCCTGCAGCGTCCGGTCGAAGCCGCCGAGATCGCCCAGTCCCGGCCCGCCGCGGCCGTCATGCCGTCCGCAGAAAATGTCGTTCAGCGTGCGCGCGCCGATGGGGCCGAACGGCGGCTGACCCAGGTCGTGGGCCAGCGCGATGGCCTCGATCAGGTCCTCGTTGAGACGCAATGCGCGGCCGATCGTGCGCGCCAGCTGGCTGACCTCCAGCGTGTGCGTCAGGCGGTTTCTCCGGTGATCCTCGTAGCGTGGCAGGATGCCCGCCTGCGCTTTCTGTCGCAGGCGGCGAAACGCCCGGCAGTAGACGATCCGATCGCGGTCGCGCTGGAAGCGGGTGCGGTAGTCGAAGGCGCGACCCTCGGGCTCGGTCGCGTGGCGGCGTGCGGCGTCGCGCGAACGCAGGGCCCACGGGGTCAGCCGTTCGTCCTCCTCGGCTTCCAGGATCTGTCGCATCGACTCGGCCATCGCCGGGGATCCTACACCGCGACTTGCCGCGCCGAAACGGGGGGCCTAGATTCGCTCCAAACCCAGGGGGCGACGAGGTCCGATACATGGCCTTGGAATTCGACAATTCCGGCGGCGCGGGCGACCGCGAGGAGAAGCCCTCGCCGGTCAAGATCGATTACGATTTGTGCGAGGCCACGGGCGTGTGCGAAAGCGTGTGCCCGGAGGACGTGCTGCTGCACAGGGAAGGCTTCACGCAGGTCGTCAAGGGACAGGCATGCACCGAGTGCTGGATCTGCGTGGACAACTGCGTCGCGTCCGCCATCACGATCGGCTAGGAGCCTGTCCGAGTCATCACCGGTGAAGTCGCTTGCAAGCGCCGGACTTCCCGGCTACCGTCGCCCCACATGATCTCCGATCTCGAACGACTCGACGGGCTGGCTGCCGGGCTCGTCGACCGCGCCGATGCGGCCGGAGTCACGCTGGTCTGGCGCGCCCAGTCGCGGGCGGTACGCCGCGTCGTCGTGCGCCGCGGGAAGGCGGAGAGCTGCAGCGTCACGTCCGTCTCGGGCCACGGCGTGCAGGCGGTCACTCCGGAGGGCTTCGTGGCCCTCGGCAATCGCGACGACTTCGTCGAAGAACCCGCGCTGGAGCTGCTCGACCGCACGGTGCGCATGGCGCGCAGCGGAGAGACCCTCGGACTGGAGCGCGCGGGCGATGCGCAATGGGGACCCGCGTCGACGGCGCGCGCCGTACCGGGCTTCGTGGACGCCTTCGACGACGTGGACCTGTCCCGGGTCACGCGGCGGCTCACGGAACTGGAAGACGAGATCCGCGGTCGCGTGCCGGGGGTCAACGTGGTCGTCAGCTACAAGTCCGAGCTCGACGCCTGGCGCATCGTACGCAACGACGGTTGCGACGTGTTGTTCGCCATGCCGCGCTGCAGCCTCGGGTTTCGCGCGACCACCGACGCGGAGGGCTCGCGCCACGGCGTCCACGCGTCGATGTTCCACGATCATCCAGGCCTCGCCTGGGACGACGCCGTCGTCTCCGTGTTTCTGCGTCGCGCGGAGCACGCGGCCCGCTTGGCGTTGCAGCTCCCCGACGCCCCGAACCACCCCGCGGGCAGCTTCCCGCTGGTGATCGACTACGCGCTGGCCAAGGGCCTGGCCCACGAGGCGTTCGGGCACTCGGCCGAGGCCGACGGTTTCCGCTCGTCGGTGCTGGCGCGCGACGGCCGGTTTCGCGCGGGCGACGACGTGGGGCCGGATCACGTCTCGATCATCGACGAGCCGGTGACCGGCGACCACGCGTGGCAGCCGTTCAGCGCGAACGGCATCCCGCGTGAGCGCGCCGTGATCGTGGACCACGGGAAGCTGGGCGACGCGCTGTCCGATCCCTGGTCGGCGGGCCCCGGCGGTGTCCGGCTGACCGGCGCGGGGCGCGCCGAGTCGTTCCGCAGCGCGCCGCAACCGAGGATGACCAACATCCGCATCGAGGTCGACGAGCCGTTGCCCGCGCCCGGCGCGTTCGAGGACTACGGCCCGGAAGAGGTGCGTGAGCTGCTGGCGCGGGCCGGCGTGTTCGAGCGGCACCCGCGCGTCGCCTTCCTGTCGGGTTACAGCGGCGGACAGGTCAACACCGCGATCGGCGACTTCGTCTTTCAGTGCAAGGCGATCTACGATCTGGACGCGAACGGAATCAAGATGTTCAAGCCGGCGATCTTCTCCGGCTCGATGTTCGGCGCCCTGCAATCCGTGCGCGAGGCGTTCGGCCCATTGATGCTCGACGCCATCGGCTACTGCGGCAAGTGGGGCCAGAGCGTCCCGTCGAGCGGCGGCAGCCACTACTTCCTGGTCCTGGACGAGCACCCCGACGTCCGGCTGGGCGGGAGCTGACGCGCATGGCGATCGAGGCCCTGCTCGACGCGCTCGCGGCGTCCTCCGTGAATGACTGGTCGATCTACGGCACCGAGTCGAGGCGGCTCTCGCTGGGGATCAAGGACCGCGAGGCCGGCAACGCGCACGCTCCGCTCTCGCTGGCCGAGGGCTGCGGCGCGCGCTACCTCATCGTGTGGGACGACGGCCTGGTCAGCCACGGGTACTTCGAGCGCGGCCAGCTCGCCGCCGATCCGCGAAAAGCCCTGGACCACGCCCGCGAGGCGGCCTACGACGACCCGGACGCGGCGCAGGTTCTGGGGCCGGCTGAGATGCCCCAGGTGCAGCTTCACGACGCGACCACCGCCGAGGTCGCGGGCGGGGACACGCGGAGCATCGCTCGGCGCCTCGCGCGGATTCGCGAACGCGTCGCGACCGGCGGGATCCGGACGTGGAGCGGGTCGTTCGGGGCGTCGGAGGCCGCGTCGCGGCTGGTGACATCGGCCGGACTCGACGTCGCGGCGCGCGGCACGGCGTTCGGCTGGCACGTCTCGCTGAACGGCGAGGCGGGCGACGGGTTCGGGGCACGCGAGCCCGAGAGCGACGACGATTTCGAGGCTCGACTGGAGCGGTTGTTCGACATCTCCGCGCAGCTTTCGCGCGACGCGGAGCCGATGCCCGGCGGCAGCTACCCGGTGATCCTCCACCCGCGGGTCGTCGAGCAGTATGCGCTGAGCACGCTGTTGCACAGCCTCGACGGCTCGACCGTGGATCACGGCGAGGGCCGGTTCCGCATCGCGCAGTTCGGCAGCGACGAGACGGTGCTGCGCGAGGACCTGACGTTGCGCGTCGATCCGCTGAAGCCGATGAGAAGCGGCTCCTATCGCTTTACCGCGTCCGGCCTTCCCGCGGCACCTTGTACCTACGTCGAGCGCGGAAGGCTCGTCCGGCCGGTGTTGGGCCTAAAGTACGCCAAGCGGCTGGGGCTCGAGCCGACGCCCCTGCCCTACGGCATGGATACCCTGCACCTCGAGGGCCCCACGCCGTTGACGCTCGACGAGGCGATGCGTGAGGCCGACGGCGGCGCGCTGATCCTCAGCGTGCTCGGCGTGCACACGCAGGACTCGTCCAGCGGCGACTTCTCGCTCTCGGCGCCGCAGGCACTCGCCGTGACGCGGAGCGGCTTCGACGGCCGGCTGAGGGGAACGATCTCGGGGAACCTGTTCGACACGCTGCGCAGCGACGGGTTGAGGCTGGTCCGGGTCGAGGGCGAGCACACGCCCGGCCTGCTGTTCCCCTGCCGTTTCGACCCGAAGTAGCCGTTCGTCGAGCTCGTCGCCGGCTTGGACGCAGACCCCCGGGGGATTCCCCCGGTCCCCCTGCCCCACGCCCTGTGACGCCGGCAGACCGACGTCACAGGACGTGGGTCCTTGTTCCCTTTCTTTTCGAGGTGTGATCGTGGTCGGTCGGTGAAGCCCTCCGATTTTTCTTCGAGCGGACAACTCGAGCGGGACGATCTGTGCGCTCGCCAAGTTGAGCGCGTCGCGCCCCGGCACCCGCGAGCAACTTGGACCCGCGTTCCACGACGTCGGTCTGCCGGCGTCGTGGGGCGCGGGGCAGGGGGACCGGGGGAATCCCCCGGGGGTTTGCGTCCAAGCCCGCCACAACCCGGCGCCAACGAAGCCCAAAACTTGACATTCGGCCCCGGCGATCCCAACAAACAAACACCGGTCGAGGGGCAAGACCCTCCCGAGAAGACCGCGTATTTCAAGGAAATCAGGTGAATCCATGCGTGCAGAGCAACTCACGATCAAGACCCAGGAAGCGCTGCGCGGCGCCGAGCAGGAGGCTCGCGAGCGCCGGCACCCGGAAGTCCGACCGCTGCACCTGCTGCTGGCCCTGACGGCCCAGAGCGAGGGCATCGTCGATCCGGTGCTGCGCAAGCTCGGCGCGGACCCGCGCGCGGTCTTCGCGGCGGCGGCGGACAGGCTGCAGGGCTGTGCCACCGTCGAGGGCGATGCGGAGATCCGTCCGTCGGCCTCGCTGTCGGCCATGCTGCGACAGGCGGGAAAGATCTCCGGCGAGTTTCAGGACGAGTACGTCTCGACGGAACATCTCCTGCTCGCGATGGCGCGCAGCAAGGACGAGACCGCCGACGTGCTGCGCCGGCTCGGCGCCAGCCCCGACGGGCTGCTGGCGGCGCTGCGCGACGTGCGCGGGACGGCGCGCGTCACGGACGCGAGCCCGGAGGAGAAGTACCAGGCGCTGAAGCGCTACGCGCGCGACCTGACCGAGCTGGCCCGCAACGGCAAGCTCGACCCCGTCATCGGGCGCGACGAGGAGATCCGCCGCACGATGCAGGTCCTGTGTCGTCGCACGAAGAACAACCCCGTACTGATCGGCGAGCCGGGCGTCGGCAAGACCGCCATCGCCGAGGGACTGGCGCGTCGCATCGCCGACGGCGACGTGCCCGAGACGCTGCACGATCGCTCCGTCGTGGCGCTGGACCTGGGATCGCTGATCGCCGGGGCGAAGTTCCGCGGAGAGTTCGAGGACCGGCTGAAGGCCGTGCTGCAGGAGATCGAGGCCTCGGACGGCCAGGTCATCCTGTTCATCGACGAGATGCATACGCTGGTCGGCGCCGGCGCGGCCGAGGGCGCCGTCGATGCCGCCAACCTGCTGAAGCCCGCCCTGGCGCGCGGAGAGCTGCGCTGCATCGGCGCGACCACGATCCAGGAGTACCGCAAGCACGTCGAGAAGGACGCCGCTCTCGAGCGCCGATTCCAGCCCGTGCAGGTCGGCGAGCCGTCGGTCACCGACACGGTCTCGATCCTGCGCGGCCTCAAGGAGCGCTACGAGGTGCACCACGGCGTGCGCATCCAGGACGCGTCTCTCGTAGCGGCGGCGACGCTGTCCGACCGCTACATCACCGACCGCTTCCTGCCGGACAAGGCCATCGACCTGGTCGATGAGGCGTGCGCGCGACTGCGGATGCAGATCGACTCGGTGCCGACCGAGATCGACGAGACGCAGCGCCGCACCTTGCAGCTCGAGGTCGAGCGCCAGGCCCTCTCGCGCGAGCGCGACGACGACTCGGCGCAGCGCCGGGAGAAGATCGAGATGGAGCTGGCCGATCTCAACGAGCGCGCCTCCGCGATGAAACAGCGCTGGGAGAACGAGAAGGCCAGCATCTCGCGAATTCGCGAGATCAAGGAGCAGATCGAACAGGCGCGTACCGACGCCGAGCGCGCGGAGAAGGACTCGGCCCTGGAGCGCGCGGCCCAGCTACGCTATGGAGAGATCCCCGGACTCGAGGGCGCGCTGGCCGACGAGCAACAGCGACTCGATCGGTTCCAGGAGAGCGGCGCGATGCTCAACGAGGAGGTCGGCGAGGAGGACATTGCCCTCGTGGTCGGGAAGTGGACCGGGATTCCCGTGAGCCGGCTGCTCGCGGGAGAGATGGACCGCCTCGTACACCTCGAGGACAAGCTGCACGAGCGCGTGGTCGGCCAGCACGACGCCGTGATAGCGACGGCGCAGGCGGTGCGTCGAGCGCGGGCGGGTCTCAGCGACCCGACGCGCCCGGTGGGCACGTTCCTGTTCCTGGGTCCGACGGGCGTGGGCAAGACCGAGCTGGCCAAGGCGCTCGCCGAGTGCCTGTTCGACGACGAGCGCGCGATGGTGCGCCTGGATATGTCGGAGTACGCCGAGCGGCACTCCGTGGCGCGCATGATCGGCTCACCCCCGGGCTACGTGGGGCACGACGAGGGCGGCCAGCTGACCGAGGCGGTGCGCCGACACCCGTACTCGGTGGTGCTGCTGGACGAGATCGAGACGGCGCACCCGGAGGTGTTCAACACGCTCTTGCAGGTGTTGGACGACGGCCGGCTGACCGACGGCAAGGGCCGCACGGTGGACTTCCGCAACACCATCCTCATCCTGACGTCGAACGTCGCATCGCAGTACATCCTCGAGCACGCCGGCGAATCGTCCGAGGATCTGCGTGCGCGCGTCGATCGCGAGTTGCACGCCACGTTCCGACCGGAGTTCCTCAACCGGCTGGACGAGACCATTCTCTTCTCGTCGCTCGACGAGGAGCACCTGCGAGCGATCGTCGACCTTCAGGTCATCGAGCTGGACCGGCGACTGGCCGAGCGTCACCTGACGCTGGACGTCACCGACGCCGCCCGCGACCATCTGGCGCGCGCGGGCCACGACCCGGCCTTCGGCGCTCGACCGCTGAAGCGCGTGATCCAGAAACAGATCCTCGACCGGCTGGCGCTGCAGTTGCTCGACGGCAGCCTGAGCGCGGGCGACGCCGTGGCGGTCGATCGCGGCCCGGACGGACTGACCGTGGAGCGGGCCGGAGCGCCCGCCGTCGCCGGGCCAAGCGGGCTCGATTGATCGTAGAATAGGGCCAGCGTCCGGAAGACCCGGATCGGAGGAGAGCTTCATGGCAATTCAACGCTGGGATCCGTTGCGGGACCTCGTCTCACTGCAGGAGAAGATCAAGCAGCTGTTCGACGACACCCTGTCGCGCTCGTCGGGTCAGGGCGACGCGGACCTCGTGGTCCGCGACGGCTGGCGACCGCCGCTGGACCTGTTCGAGGAGACCGGGCAATACGTCGTTCGCGCGGACCTTCCCGGGATCGACTCGGCCGACGTCGAGTTGCGGGTGGAAGACGGGACGCTGGTGATCCGCGGAGAGCGGAAGGCGGACGCGGAGGTCGCCCGCGACTCGTACCTGCGCGTCGAACGACCGCAGGGCGCGTTCTCGGCGCAGATCGCACTGCCGCCGTCCGTCGACGCCACGGCGATCCACGCCACGCAGAAGAACGGCGTGATCGAGATCTCGTTGCCGAAGAAGGAGGCGAGCGCGCCGAATCGCATCCCGATCTCCTCCGGCCCGTAACCAGAATCGACCACCACCCATGTCACGGGGGGCGTGGGGTCCAGGAACATGTCGACGACGAATTACTTCAAGACCGCGCTGTTGCTCGGGCTGCTGACCGGCCTGATCGTCGTCTGCGGCGGTGCGCTCGGCGGCATTCTAGGGCTGCTGCTCACAGCAATTCTCGCCCCGATCGCGGCGGTCGTGATCCAGATGGCGGTTTCGCGCTCGAGAGAATACGCTGCGGACGCGACCGGGGCCAAGATCGCGGGCAGCCCGCAGGGCCTGGTCCGGGCGCTGCAGAAACTCGACGCGTATTCGCGGCGGGTGCCGTTGGATGCGTCCCCGGCAACGAGCCACATGTTCATCGTCGCGCCGCTCTCCGGTCGCTCGATGAGGCGCTGGTTCAGCACACATCCACCGACCGAGGAGAGGATCCGGCGGCTTCTGGGCCGCTGAGACGAAGGAGCGGAGCCACACGTGATGTCGAGAAAGTCCAGCGACGACGAGATGAAGATCGGCGAACGTGCCGACGGCGAGGACGAGGAGTTCAAGGTGGCCGACCGGCGCCACTGGGTCGAGGAGGACGGCGAGGACGAGGGCAAGACGACCGCCGAGGTCGAGCCCGCGGCGCCTTCGATCCTGGACGAGTTCCGTCAGCGGGCAGAATCGGCCGAGCAGAAGTTGCAGGAGTACATCGAGGCGTTCAAGGCGTTCAAGGATGAACAGGAGAACGTCCGCGCGCGGCTGATGCGCGACGTCGAGCGCAAGGTCGAGCTGCGCTTCGGCGAGGTCGTAGGCGAGTTGCTCGTCTCGGTCGACGACCTCGACCTCGCGCTGGCCCACGTCGCGGACGTTCCCGAGGCCAAGGCGTTGGCCGAGGGCGTGACGATGGTGCGCAAGCGCTTTCTCGCCACGCTCGAGAAGCAGGGCGTGCAGAAGCTGAGCCCCGAGGGCGAGACCTTCGACCCGAACGAGGCCGAGGCCATTCGAGTCGACCCCGTGGACGAGGCCGACGCGGACGGTAAGGTGACCGAGACTCTGCAGCCCGGGTACAAGCTGGGCAAGCTCGTGGTCCGGCCGGCTCGCGTGGCCGTGGGCCAGCGCCGGGGCTGAGACTTGCTCGGCACCGTCCGACTGTACCTCCGCTTCACGCGCCCCTTCACGCTGCTGCCGCCGTTGCTGGGCGTGATTTCGGGCGCCGTGACCGCGTGGGGCTCGGCGTCCAACCCGTACCTGCTCGCGGGCGAGGTCCCGCGCGCCGGGTGGAGCGTGATCTGGGTCGTCCTGCTGGGTTCTGCGTGCGCGGGCATCCTCAACGCGGCGTCCAACGTGATCAACCAGGTCTACGACTTGGAGAACGATCGGCTGAACAAGCCCGAACGCCCGCTGGTCACCGGCGCCATCTCGCTGCGCACGGCCTGGTGGTACTCGATCTTCCTCTACGCACTGGCCGTCGTACCGACGTGGCTCGTCGTGATCTACCCCTACGAGGGGCTCGGCGCCAAGCTGTTCGCACCGCTGTCCCGCCACGAGTGCTTCTTCATCTACCTCGCCGGCATGCTGTTCACGTTCGTCTACAGCGCGCCGGCCTTCGGGCGCACGAAGGCCAACGCGTTCCTGGCCAACCTGACGATCGCGATTCCGCGCGGCTGCCTGCTGAAAGTCGCCGGCTGGTCGATGGTGGCGTCGATCTTCAGTCTCGAGCCGTGGTTCATCGGATTCGTGTTCTTCCTGTTCCTGCTCGGCGCGGCGACGACGAAGGACTTCTCCGACATGAAGGGTGACGAGGCCGCGGGTTGTCGCACGCTGCCGATTCGCTTCGGCGTCGAGCGAGCGGCCCGGATGATCTCGCCGTTCTTCATCCTGCCCTGGCTGCTGCTACCGGTCGGAGCGTGGCTCGACGATCCGTGGTCCGGCCACCGCATCCTGACCGGCAACGTATGGCTGTTGACGGGCCTGGGCGTCGGGCTCGCGCTCTGGGGCGCGTACACCGTCCGGCTGATCCTGCGCGACCCCGCATCGCTGGCAGAGACGGAGAACCACCCGTCCTGGACGCACATGTACCTGATGATGATGGCGGCCCAGGTCGGGTTCGCCGCGGCCTATCTGATCTGATCCCCGGTCACGGGCACGGAGCGTCGTTCGAACGCACGACGCCGGCGCCGTCCGTCCCGAGCTCGCCCTCGACTTCGGCCGCCACCCCCGAGATCACGTAGAACGCGGTCGCGCCGGGAGCGGGCTCGAACGGATCGGTCTCGCCGGCGAAGGTCAACGCGCAGAAACGTGCCGCCGTCGCGTTCGTCCCGGGGACCTGGGTGTAGCTGCCACCGGCCCGCAGCTCGAGCAGATCGCCGCGATACAGGTTCCACGAGTCGAACCCCGCCTCCTCGTTCCACGACAGGTCGACGCGCGTCTCGAACACCGAGTAGATCAGACCGTCGTCCAGATCGCAGCGGTCGCCGACGGAGTCAGCGTCGACGTCGCTCTGCGAGCGGTTGGCGAACGTTTCGCAGTTGTCGCAGCCGTCGCCCGCGCCGTCCATGTCCTGGTCGAGCTGCTGCGGGTTGGACAGAGCGACACAGTTGTCGCACGCGTTGCCGATTCCGTCGACGTCCTCGTCCGCCTGGTTCGGGTTCGGGCCGGCGCGGCAGTTGTCGCAGGCATCGCCGACACCGTCCGCGTCCATATCCTGCTGCGCGGCGTCCGGCACCAGGCGGCAGCCGTCACACGCATCCCCGACGCCGTCCCCGTCGAGGTCGACCTGAGGCGCGTTCGGCGCGACGGTGCAGTTGTCACACGCGTCGCCGATGCCGTCGCCGTCGACGTCGAGCCCGGCGGCGTTCGGTACCTCGGGACAGTTGTCGCAGGTGCCCGGGACCCCGTCGCCGTCCGGGTCGTCCGTGCCGGACCCCGGCCTGTCCGGACACGGGTCGCAAGCGTTGCCCGCACCGTCCGCGTCCCCGTCGGATTGATCGGGGTTCGAATCTACGGGGCAGTTGTCGCATGCGTCGCCGACGCCGTCCGCTTCGAAGTCGAGCTGTGTCGGATTGAACGTCTGTGGACAGTTGTCGGCGTCGTCGCACCGCTCGTCCGCATCGGCGTCCGGGCAATCGCAGGCGTCGCCGATCCCGTCCTGATCCTCGTCCGCCTGCCCGGGGTTGGGTGCCAGCGGGCAGTTGTCCTGCGGCGCGCAGACGCCGTCGCCGTCCGCGTCGTTCGCATGGTCGAGCGGGCACGGGTCGCAGATGTCGCCCGCGTCGTCGCCGTCCGTGTTCGCCTGGTCCGGGTTCGCGTCCGTCGCGCAGTTGTCGCACGCGTCACCGACCGAGTCGGCGTCGACGTCCGCCTGGGCCGGATTGACCACGAACCGACAATTGTCGCACGCGTCGCCGACACCGTCGCCGTCCGTATCGAGCTGGGGTAGGTTCGGCGCGCCGGCGCAGTTGTCGCACGCGTCGCCGACACCGTCGCCGTCCGCGTCGAGCTGCCCCGGGTTGGGGATCGACGGGCAGTTGTCGCAACCACCCGGTACGCCGTCCGCATCGGGGTCCTCCGACCCCGCACCGGGCCGATCCGGACACGGGTCGCAGGCATCTCCGACGCCGTCCAGGTCGGCGTCCGCCTGACCGGCGTTGGCGGTCGCGGGACAGTTGTCGCACGCGTCGCCGACGGCGTCCGCATCCGCGTCCGATTGATCCGGGTCGAAGACGCCCGGACAGCCGTCGTTCTCGTCGCAGACGTTGTCCGCATCGGCGTCGGGACAGTCGCAGACATCGCCGAGGCCGTCGGCGTCGACGTCCGACTGATCGGGATTGAACGCCAGGGGGCAGTTGTCCACGTCGCCGCAGTGTCCATCGGCGTCGACGTCGTCCAGAGCGTCGGCCGGACACGGGTCGCACACGTCACCGTGAGCGTCGCCGTCCTGATTCGCCTGAGAGGGGTTCGCGACGACGAGGCAATTGTCGCACGCGTCTCCCCTGCCGTCGGCGTCAATGTCGTCCTGTGACGGGTTGACGATCAGCGCGCAGTTGTCGCAGGGGTTGCCGAGCCCGTCCCCGTCGTTGTCGAGCTGGCCGGGGTTGGAGAATCCCGGGCAGTTGTCGCAACCCTCGCCGATGCCGTCGCCGTCGACGTCGTCGCCGCAATCGGGCGTCGCGAGGGCCGGGGCGGAGAGCAAGAGCAGAACCACCAGCACCCGCAGTCCGATTCCGAACGGGACCATCGTGCGCTCCTCCCTACCTCGGTCTCCCGAAGCATACGCCCGGAACGGCGGTACGGCGCAAAAAAGCGGTTCTTCAGGAAAACAGCGCGTAGATGGCCAGCCCCGAGAGTCCGCCGACGAGCGTGTTGGTGAAATTGACCAGTTCGTTGTCCAGACGCAACCGGCTCTCGATCGTGGCCCCGAGATACGACTCGAACGTCGCGCCGAACCAACCTCCGGCCGTCACGGCGACGGCGGCCAGCCCCGGGATCAGCCCCACGAGCCAGGCGACCAGCGCGACGATTCCCGCGCCGACGATGCCTGCCAGCGTGCCCTCCAGCGACACCGCGCCGTCCGTGCCCGCCTTGACCGGACGAAACGTCGTGACGAGATAGTGGTGCCGGCCGTAGGCCTGGCCGAACTCGGACGAGACCGTGTCGCACGCCGCCGTGGCGAACGCTGCGACGAGCGCGACCGTGAACGGCATCCCGAACGCTGTGGCCAGTGCGAGAAAGGCGAAGATCACGCCCGCTCCGCTGTTGGCGAAGGCGTTGCGCGCCCCACGCCGTCCGCCCTTGGACTGCGCGATGCCGAGCGCGGCCTTGCGCTTGTAGCCCAGCTTCGTCGTCGCCGTGCCCAGCACGAAGAAGACGAACAGCATCAAGAAGCCGCGCCAGCCCGACAGGCCGAACAACGCCGTGCCCAGGACCCAGCCCCAGATCGCGCCCGAACGTCCGACGCCGCGGGCGGCGTACGCGCCGAGGGCCAGCACCAGGTTGACCGCCGCACCGACGACGAAGTCTGCGCGCAGCGTCTGCGCGGCGGCCGCCAGACGCGCCGGCTCGACCAGCGTTGCGGCGTACAGCACCGGCGCTCCGACGAGCGGCACGAGCACATTGTCGTCGATCCCCGTGTCGAGCGACTCGGCCAGGCCAGCGGCCAGGGCGGCCGCGAAGCAGCCCGCCGCGAGGAACAGCGGATCCGCCAGGAAGGCGCCGGACGAGCTGGAAGCCAGGAACGAGCCGCCGACCCAGTCGACGGCGGTGCCGCCCGCGTTGTCGAGGACCGCGCGCTGCGTCCAGCGGATCAACAGCGTCGAGGCGGCGGTGGCGTAGAGCACGAACGCGAAGAAGCCGGACCAGGACTTGCCGCGGTTCCAGGGTAGCTTCGGACCGCCGACCAGCACGCCGACGACCGAGGCCATCCCGTCGCCGAACGCGACGAAGCCCCAGATCGCGGCCGCCAGCTCGAGCCGGCGGTGAAACACCAGGATCAGGGCGAGTACCGCGGCCGGGTACAGCGCGATGCCCCAGGAAAACCCGCTCGCCTTCTCGCCCTCGCGCAGCAGCGTCCGGCGCGTCAATCGGTGCAGAACGAACAGGTTGAACAGCAGCGCGGTCAGCGCCAGTAGCGCGGCCTGCGTCGGCGTCAGCCAGCGCAGCGTCAACGCCACGCCGCCCATGCCGATGTGCACCGACTTGCGCAGCAGCTCCGACCCGACGCGCCCCACGCTCGCCCCTCAGGCTTCCGCGCGCGGCAGCCGGCCGCACTCGCGCAGCCAGTCGACGGTCGCCGCGACCGCCTCGTCGAATGGCGTGACGCGATAGCCCAGCTCGTCGCACGCACGCTGCGACGAATAGGCCCACTCGTGACGGTAGATCCCCACGACCTCGTCCGTCAGCTCCGGCTCGACACCGGTCCAGTTGGCGCGCCAGCGCTGCAGCTTGCCGATCAGCGCCGCGATGGCGAACGGGATCTTGCGCTTCGGCGGCGCGATGCCCGACGCCGCCTCGAACGCCGCGAACAGCTCGATCGCGGTCTTGTTCTCGCCGCCCAGAATGAAGCCCGAGCCGTCGGGTGCGCCGTCGACGGCGGCAACGCATCCGCGAACGACGTCCTCGACGTAGGCGAAGCACTGGCGCAGAGCGCCCGAGCCGAGCATGCCGGGCAGCTTCCCGGCAGCGTGGTCCAGCAACAGCTTGACCACGTGGTTGCCGGCGGTCAGCACGCCCGGACCGAAGACCACCCCCGGATACAACCGCACCAGCGGCAGGCCGCCCTCGGACAGCTTGCGCGCCATCCGGTCGGCGATCCACTTCGTCCGCTCGTACTCGTTGTGGAACTCCGTCCCCGCGCGCGGCGTCTCCTCGTCGAACGTCGCGCCGTCGGTGGGCCCGAGCGCGACGAAAGACGACACGTAGACCAGGCGCGCGCCGTGCTGCCGAGCGGCGTCGGCGGCGAAGCTGAGGCCCTCGACGTTGACACGTTCGAACCGGCGCGGATCCTTGTGCCACATCTTGACCATGGCGGCGGCGTGGAAGATCACGTCGCAGTTCTCGGCGGCGTTGAGCACGTCCGCCCGGTGCGTGACGTCCCCGACCGCCACCTCGGCGCCCTGCGGCGCGTCCCAGCGCGTGGGGTCGCGCACGAAGCCGCGCACCGTATGCCCCGCCTCGGCCAGCGCGCTCGCGACGCGTCCACCGAGGAACCCGGTCGCACCCGATACGAGAACTCTCACTTCGCCCCCTGCGTCACGTAGTCGGCAAGCGCCGCGTCCCACTCACGCGGGACGTGGCCGGTAATCTCGGTCAAGCGCTCGGTGGAGAGCACCGAGTACTCCGGACGGTCGAGCTCGCCCTCGGGGCGCGGGCGCTCCTCGACACGCGTCGACCCGGCGAGACCCGCCAGGCGCACCGCGGCCCGAGCCAGCTCGAGTCGGGTGCATCCGCCGCGGTTCGTCGTGTGCACGATCCCCACGGCGCGCGCCTCGAGCAAAGCCAGCAGCGCCAGTCCAAGATCCGGCGTGTGCGTCGGCGAGGACTCCGGCAGGCGAACGACGAGCACCTCCGCGTTCGATCGTGCCTGGCGGAGGATGGCGTCCACGTAGTGCGGCCGCGCGCGAGGACCGGGCCCGTAGAGCGTCGACGTGCGTGCAACGCAGGCCGCAGGGTACGACTCGAGGACCGCGCGCTCTCCGGCCAGCTTCGACGCACCGTAGACCTGCAGCGGCCCGACCTCGGCGTCCTCGGCATACGGCGTTCGGGCCTCACCGTCGAAGACGAAGTCGGTCGAGACGTGGACCAGCGGGACGGCGAGCTCGGCGCACGCCACGGCCAGGCGCCCGGGCCCCGCCCCGTTGACCTCGTAGGCCGTTCGCCGGTTCTCCTCGAGCTCCGCCGCACCGACGTCGGAGAACGCCGCGGCGTTGACCACCGCGGCGGGGGCCAGCCGGGCGAGGCTCTCCCCGACCGCCGCATCGGTCAGATCGAGGACGTCGCGCCCCGGCGCGACCCAGGGGCGGCCGCGGCGCTCGAGCTCGGCGCACAGGGCACGGCCCAGCATGCCCCTGCCCCCGACGATCACGATCGGTCGCTCAGCCACGTCGGCTCCCTGCGTTCGATCCCACAGGCATCAGTAGCTTACCTTCAGGATCTTTCCCACCCCTTTTAGGTCGACGCGGAAGTACCAGTCGTCGCGTTCGCTCGTGCCGAAGTCGCGGGTCAGGCGCTCGAGCACGAACGTGCAGCACTGCGTGGAGTACTGCGCCCGCCATCGCTTATCGGGCAGATGCGGCTGGCCCTGGGCGGGGTCGGCGACGTACGTGCCGTCGATGTCCAACCGCAGCTTGCCGCGCAGCATGCGGAATCCTGTCGTCAGGCGGATCTGCGTATCGTTGTCGCGCTCCTTGAACACGGGATCTTCGCTCGTGCCGCTGTTGACGAAGCCGAGGCCGTTGTTGTGCACGAGCGAGAAGCGCAGTTTGGCGTGACGACTCAGGATCGATCCCGACAGCGTGACGTCGCTGAACTCGTTGTACAGCGTGTCGAAGCTGCTGGTGACGTCGAACGTCGTCGCCGGATTCGGGTTGTAGCGACCGACGAGTCGGATGCGCGACAGTTCGCTCTCTTCCTCCTCGATTCCGTCGCCGTCGAGATCGGCGCGGGTCAGGAAAACATCGTCCTCGAACGTGCGGCTCTGCCGGATCTCGAGCGAGGCGATCTCGACCGTCTCCTGTTTCGCGTCCGCCGGGGGCGGCACGGGCAGGGCGGCGTCGCTCTCGTCTTCCGGAGAGCTGGCCTGTCCATCGGGCAGCAGGATCTGTCCGTTGTCCTCGGTGTCCGGCTTGGGCGGGGTCTGCGCCCTCTTGGCGAACAGGCGCTGCACGAGCGAGTAGGTCAGGAGATTGCCCGCGCCCGAGAAGCGGTCGATCTCGTCGTAGATGACGATCTCGTCTCGACGGTCGAAGAACGAGCCGAAGTTGTAGTTGATGCGCGGCTCGATGCTGTGCTTGAACTTCTTCCCGCCCTCTTTCCTGCCGTAGATGCGGAACATCTTCGGGCCGACCAGGTCGATGCCCGCGCCCCAGAAGCGACGCGTGATCGAGTCGTTCGAGATCGCGCCGTCGTCCTCCTCGAGACTCTGGGTGTAGTGCGTCAGCCGGTACTGCACGCGGGGCGTCACGTCCAGCCAGCGCAGCTTCGAGATGGGCATCGTGATCGTCGGGAACACGTCGCCGCGCATGTAGTCCGAGTGCTCGGTGACGTCGTCGGGCTTCTGCTGAATCGACGCCAGCGAAGACTCGTACGACAGATAGAACGGCGTCCGGCCCAGCTTGCGACTGCGTCCGCGCCACTCGATCTCGGGCAGCGTTTGCTGGATCAGCTTCGATTCGTCGGCGAACAGTTGCTCGCGGCGCAGCTCGCGTACGTTGAGACTGGTCCACTTTCCGTTGCGCGAGAATTCGAGGCGCGTGAGGATCGTCGGCGAGGAGACCAGGTCGAGGTCCCGTTCGAAGTCGGTGTAGTAGTCGAAGTCGCTGACCAGGTTGATGTCCGCCACCATGCGGAATCCGTTGCGGAACTCCTGCGTCTGGTTGTACGTGGCTCGGTAACGCCCCTCACCGTCCTTGACCTCGTCCTTGATGTAGAAGCCTTCGAGCTTCGCGCTGCCCTTGCGGTTGGGGACGAAGCGCAGCTGCCCTCCGCCGCCGAATCCGGCCTCGGTGTAGTAGCGCCCGAGCAACGTCAGATCCGCGCTACGGCCGAGTGGGATGAACAGTTCCTGGCTGATCGCGCGTCCGCGGTTCTGCGTCGTCTGGAATTCGGGCATCAGCAAGCCCGCCGCGCGCCCGTCCTTGATCGGCCAGAGGACGTAGGGCAGGTAGATGAACGGTACCTTGCCGCCGCGCAGGCGGACGTTCCACATGCGCGCGTAGCCGTCGATGCGGATCGTGGCGCTCGTCACGGAGAGCGACCAGTAGGGCACGGGTTGCGTGCACGTCGTCACGGTCGCCGACTCGACGTGGATCACGTCGTCTCCGACCTTCTCCGCGCGCACGGCCCAGAACATGTACTCGCCCCTCACCTGCCCGATAGCGTCCTCGATCATCCCGCGATCGGTCTCGAGGTCGTAGGTCAGCCGCGAGCCGAAGACGCGGTTGCCCTTCCAGACGATGAGGATGTTGCCCTCCGCCAGAACGAAGCGGTTCTCCGTCACGGTCGCGCTGTCGGCCTGCAGTCGCGCTCCCTCGGACGTGATCGTGACATCGCCCGACAGCTCGTAGTCACCGCGATCGTTCTGGAGGATGCTGAAGCCCTCGATGTCGAAGCGCGGCAGCTTGCGCTCTTGCTTGGGGGATTCCTGCGGGGGGGCGGAGGCTTGCGCCGACCAGGGCGCACCGCCGAACACGGACCATAGGGCGAGAACGAAGATCGCGACCCGTGTCGGGGTCATCCGGGAGGGCCGTGTCGGCATGGGGCCGCCAAGTGTAGTCCCGCCCCACGTCGTGTCAAGCGTGGGGCCGGATCAGAACTGATCCTGGAACGGGATGAACCCCGCGTCCGGACCGTCGAGCGGCGGCAGCGAGCCCGAGCCCAGCGCGCGGACCATCGGCACGGCGTTGGACCTGGGCCTGCTGTGCGCCCGGAGCGGCCCCAGTCGTGAGGAGACCTCGCGCGGAAGCCAGGCCTTGAACCGCCGGAGGCCGGCCTGCGCCGCGAGGGCGGCGCCGGCCCGCACGATTGCCGCCACCCGCGACGGATCGCCCCCTGCGGCTCCCGCCTCGCGGACGCTCCACAGGCCCCGCCCCTCGACCGTGCTGAGGTAGCCGGCGAAGCAACCTTCGTGCTGCACGACGATGCAGCGCTCGCGCACGCCGGGGTCTCCGAGCCGGGCGAAGTAGCTGCCGGTACGGACGTCGAGGAACCTCCAGTGCTCCGCGTCGCGAACGACGGCGATGGACGAACGGCGCGTCGAATCTTCGTGCGCCGCGTGGATGCTGTCGCGGTCCTCCACGGTCGCCGGACCCAGTTCCCAGCTCTCGGGCAGGTCCGGGTGTTCGGCCAGCGTCCCGTTCGTCTCGTCGGCGGGCAGGGTGCGAAAGCCGGCGTCGGCGTACAGCGCCGGACCGATGTCGGTGAACAGCATCGCCAGCGACGCGCCCTCGGCCTCGCAGCGCTGCAGCACGGCCCGCAGCAGATCCCGCGCGTGGCCCAGGCCGCGCCGGGCGCGGGGCGTGAAGACGGCGCCGACCACCGAGGCTCGCGTCGTGTGCCCCGCGACGCGTACGAGAGGTCGGTAGAGCTTCAGGCTCGACAGCAGCTCGCCACGCCGCCCCGTCCAGACCCAGAAGCTCGCGTGCCGCGCTCCCCACGGCGTGCCGACAACGTCGTCCCACGTACCCCGATAATCGGCGAGGCTCAGGCCGGCGCCCCAGACAGCGTGGGACTCGCGGTAGATCGCGGCGAGGTGCTCCTCGTTACCGGGAAGCAGATCGGGCATGGGGACCAAGGAGGTGCCGTGCGACGACGGCCTGCGGACGCCCGGTCAGAACGGGCTTCCGGCCGCGGCTCGCTCGCCCACGAGCGACCGCGAGGGGGGGGGTCAGCAGGCCGGTTCTTTCGGGCAGGTGCAGCGCTCGAGACGCCGGTTACAGGCGAAACAGTGCCCGTTACGCTCGAAGAACTCGACCATCTCCTGCTGCCACGCGTCCAGGATCGATAGCCGATCCAGCTGCGTCAGGCCGCGGCACAGAGAGTTGTCCAGCAGCCAGCCGCGCATGTTCGAGAGCGACGTGTGGTAGGCGGACCTCAGGTCGAAAATCGTCATTGTTTCCATGTGTCACAGGTCCGGGAAGCGCCCCGGAGAAGCCAATCTACGCCTGTAAACGCCGTTTGAGCAGTCGATCTGGCGAATCCGCGGTGAATATACCGCGTGCCGAGCCCTCCGGAGGCAGCTGTGGAAATCCTGTGCGAATCCCTACGGATCGCCCGACAGAAGGGAATCAACCTGGGACGGGGATTGAAAAAAGAGACCTAAGCCCTTATATATCTTCGACTTACGGAAACACGCGTTGGCTCGTGCCGATGGAGGTAGCGGGCCGAGTTTTCCACAGCCGGTCCGTGAGTCGGGCGACTGCAAGAAGAAGGGCCGGGGGTCTGAGATCCCCGGCCCTCGAATTGCAGACTTTCTCGGTCCTTCAGACGGAGAGGAACTCGCGCAGGTCACAGCTCTCCTCGGCCGCCTGGATCTTCTTCAGGGCGGTCGCTTCGATCTGGCGCACGCGCTCCCGCGACAGGCCCATCACGCGACCGATCTCCTCGAGGGTGTAGGGCATCTCACGGCCGATGCCGAAGCGCAGCCGCACGATCTCTTCCTCACGCTCGCTGAGGAGCTTCAGCGTCGTCTCGACCTTCTCTCGCAGTTCGCGATCGACCGTCCGCTCGAGCGGGCACGGCGCGTTTGCATCCGCGACGAAGCGCAGCAGGCCCGGGCTGTCGTCGTCGGACGACATGTCCTCGAGCGCCTGCGGTTCCGGTACGACGCCGAGGATCTCCTCGACCTTGCCCACCGGCATGTGCAGCTTCTTCGCGATTTCGGCCGGCGTCGGCTTGCGACCGAACTGCTCGGCGAGCTCTTTCGAGATGCGCGAGATCTTCTTGATCTTCTCGTTGACATGTACCGGGATGCGGATCACGCGGGCCTTGTCGGCGATGGCGCGCTCGATCGCCTGCTTGATCCACCAGTACGCGTACGTCGAGAACTTGTTGCCGCGCTCGTACTCGAACTTCTCCACGGCCTTCATCAGTCCGATGTTGCCTTCCTGGATCAGGTCCATGAAGGAGATGCCGTGGTTCAAGTACTTCTTCGCGATGTGAACGACGAGCCGCAGGTTCGCGAGGATCAACGCGTCACGCGCGTGATCGATGTGACGCTTCTGCTTGCGCGCGTCCTTCATCAGCGTCGCGACCCGTCCTTCGCTCTTGTGCTCTCGCGCGTAGCGCACGAACTTGTGGTAGAACTCCTCGGAGTCGTCCAGCGGCCACTCGCGGCCTCGCTTCGGTCCCTCGAGATCGTCCTCCAGGCAGTAATCGCGCGGGGACGCCGGCAGCTTCAGCGCGATCTTCGACATCGCCTGGCGAGCTTCCTGCAACTCGCGCGCGAGTTCGACTTCCTGGTTCTCGTCGATGAGCGGCGTCGCGCCCATCTCACGCAGATAAATCGGCAAGATCGCCGCCGTCGGTTTCTCGGGCTCGGCTCCGACCACCGGCGGGCGCGGAGTCTTCTCTTCCGCTACCGTGCCGATCTCGGCCGGGCTCTGCCGGACCACGACCTCTGCGGTCTCCTCCGTGTCCACGAGCTTGTATGGTGCCTTCCTGGCCATTTTCTGTACCCCCACTTCGGGTTTCACCGTCTACTGGAATCGAATGGAATCGTGCCAAGCCTACCGCACCCCTCTCGGCTGGACACCGGCAAATGTGAATACTGCCCGGTTGCCCGCGAGTTTCGGAGTGCGCGACGAACGTCGGCACTGTTGAAGCTATGAAAGATTCAGGCCAAGTCGGGATCCAACTCGGCCATACCCTCCCCGAGGTACGTTCCTCGTTAGAATTCGCCCTGAAAACTCATCTTACTTCAACTTGTACGGCCGCGGAACAGGAATTATTCCTCGCCACTGCGATACGCGGTTTTTCTGCACCGGATCGGGCGCCCTCCTAATCGCGTCACATTGACCGAATTAGGACGTGTTTTTGCCAACCGCGCCGAAACGGCGCGGTCGTGCGCGCGTCGAATGATGTGTTAGCTTGAGTTTTCCTCATGAAAGACTTCCGCGTCGCCCTGGCCCAGATCTCCCCCCGACTCGGGCAACTCGAGGCCAACCTCGAATTGCACCTGGATGCGCTCGCCCGGTCGTCCGACGACGACGCGGACGTTGTCGTCTTCCCAGAGCTCTCGCTGACCGGCTACCTGCTGCGCGACCAGGTTCCGGACGTCGCGCTGCGCCCGACGGACCCCGCGATGCGGCGGCTGGCTCGCGCCTCGCGCAAGATCGACTGCGTGATCGGCTTCGTCGAGGAGTCGGACGACCATCGCTACTACAACTCCGCCGGATACTTCTCTGGTGGCAAGCTCGTCCACGTGCATCGCAAGCTGTACCTCCCGACGTACGGCCTGTTTCAGGAGGGTCGCGACTTCGCCCGTGGCGATCGCCTGCGCGCTTTCGACGCTCCGTTCGGTAGGGGTGGAATGCTGGTCTGCGAGGATCTGTGGCATTCGACGTGCGCGTGGCTGCTGGCCCACCAGGGCGCGGCCGTGATCTTCGTGCCGGCCAACGGTCCGACGCGGGGCACCAAGCCGGGGCGCGGCGTGACCAGTGTCGGAGTCTGGCAGCAATTGCTGCAGGTCACCGCCCAGTTCCAAACGACGTTTCTCGTCTACGTCAACCGCAGCGGGTGCGAGGACGGCCTGTCGTTCGGCGGCGGCTCGATGGTCGTCGATCCCTTCGGCCGGACGGTGGCGACGTTGCCCCCGCTGGAGGACGCGCTGAAGGTCGTGGAGCTCAAGGCGAGCGTTCTCCGTCGGGCGCGAACCGCCTATCCCCTGCTGCGGGACGACGACGTCGAGCTCGTGGCTCGCGAGGTGGAACGCATCCGGCAGCTACGCTTCGACCTCCCCGAAAAAGAAGCGCCGGCGCGCGAGGAAGACTCACCCCGTCCCGCCACGCGGCGACGGATCGTCCGATGAGCGTGGCGGAGGGAAGCGGCTCGGGCGATGCCGACCTGACGATCGACCCGCGCTGGATGACGCAGCTGCTGACCGGGTTCCTGCGCAACGAGCTCCTGCGCACCGGGCGTCGCCGGTTCGTGCTCGGCATGTCGGGCGGCATCGACTCGGCGGTGTCGGCCTACCTCGCCGTACGCGCGCTCGGACCCGAGGGCCTGGTTTGCCTCTGCATGCCGTACCGCTCGAGTAGCCCCGACTCGCTGAGCGATGCGGAGAAGGCCATCCGATCGCTGGGAGTCGAGCACGAAGTGATCGACATCTCACCGCTGGTGGACGGGTTCTCCGCGATCTCCGGAGAGACGAACCGCATGCGTCTGGGCAACGTGATGGCACGAGCGCGGATGATGCTGCTGTTCGACCGCTCGGAGGCTTACGAGGCGCTCGTGCTCGGTTCGAGCAACAAGACCGAGCTGCTGCTGGGCTACGGGACGCTGCACGGCGACCTGGCGTCGGCGATCAACCCGATCGGCGACCTGTACAAGACCCAGGTCCGTGCGCTGGCGACGTATCTTCGCGTGCCGGCGGCGATTCGCAACAAGCCGCCTTCCGCCGACCTGTGGCCGGACCAGTCCGACGAGAAAGAGCTCGGCTTCAGCTACGACGAGGTAGATCGTCTGCTGGCGCTGCTGGTGGACGCACGCGTCGAGTCCGACGAAGCGATCGCGGCGGGGTTCTCGCGCAAGCTGGTGCAACGCGTGCAGAACATGATCGTGCGCTCGCAGTTCAAGCGTCGGCCACCCGTGATCGCCAAGGTCTCGACACGCTCGATCGGTTGGGACTTCCGCTACCCGCGGGACTGGAACAGCTAGCCGCCGTTCGCTTCTCCGGAGAGCTTCCCCTCCGTGCGGGCCAGCTTGTGGCACGCGAGGCAGCTTCGCTGAATCCAGACGAATTGATCGTGCGCGGCGTCGAGGTTCTCTTCCCGGCACAGGCGTCGCACCGTGTCGATTACGACGTGAAACGCCTGATCGTAGTTGAGCAACTCCCCACCGAGCCGCTCGCGATCCTCCGGACCGGCCTCGAGGCAGTGGGTCTCTATCTCGGCCACCGCGCGTTCGGCACCCACCAGGTCTTCGCGCAGGAAGGCCAGCAGGGCCGCGGCGGTCGCCTGCTCGAGCGCCTTGCCGTCGTCGTGAAACAGCCCGGGAGCGCCGGACGTCGAGCCCTGCGAGGCCGCGTCGCCATCCTGCGCAGTGGCGCAAGACGCCGCGAACAAGCCCACCAGAACCAGAACCGCGAGAACGAGCTGACGTTGGAACATGGATCGCATCTCCTCAGACGAGCACGGTTCATTCTAGCAGTGAGCGCGCGTGCTATTCTCCGGCAAATGTCGGGCAAGCTGTTCGTGGTCGCGACCCCGCTGGGGAACCTGCAGGATCTGTCCCCTCGCGCGCTGGAGACGCTGCGTGGCGTGGACTGGATCGCCTGCGAGGACACGCGGCGCACGGCCAAGCTGCTGGCCCATGGAGGCGTGACGACCCCGACCGTGTCCTGCCACCGGTTCAACGAGCGCGAGCGGCTCGACTCGCTCGTCGAGCGCCTCCTCGGAGGCGAGCAGGGAGCGCTCGTATCGGACGCGGGCACGCCGGCGGTCTCGGACCCCGGAGCGGAGCTCGTGCGGGCGGCGCTCGACGCGGGGCTGGGCGTGTGCCCCGTTCCCGGGCCCTCGGCCGTGGCGACCCTGCTCTCGGTCAGCGGCCTGCCGGCCGACCGCTACGTGTTCGAGGGCTTCTTGCCGCATCGCGCCGGCGAGCGGCGGCGGAGGTTGCGGGAGCTGCGTGCCGAGCCTCGCACGTGGGTCTGCTTCGAGGCGCCGCATCGAATCGTGGAGACGCTGCGCGATTTCGGCGAGCTGTACGGGGGGCGAGAGCTGGTGGTCGGGCGTGAGCTGACGAAGTTGCACGAGACGCTGCTGCGCGGTCCGGCCACCCACGTCATGGAACGTCTCGGCGACGAACCGAAGGGCGAGTTCGTCGTCGGCGTTGCGGGCCACGATCCTGCGGCGGATGATAGCGGTGACGAGAAGGCGGAGCGGATCGTCGGCGTCTGGCGCGATCGACTGGGCGAGACCGGCGATCGACGCGCGGCGTTGAAGAAGGTGGCCCGCGAGACCGGGTACAAGCGGGCGGAGTTGTATCGACTGCTCGTGGAGCTGGGCGAGATCGAGGACGGCTGAACAGCCGGCCGGGAGTCGTTTCGGTGGCGAGAAAGAAGAAAAAGGGCCGCGGACCCGAGGGCAGCCTGCTGTCGGGCAACCGCTCGGCCGGCCACGAGTTCCACCTCGACAAGCGCTACGAGGCGGGAATCGTCCTGACGGGGCCCGAGGTGAAGAGTGCGAGAGAGGGGCGGGTCAATCTCAAGGACGCCTACGCTCGGATCAAGAACGGCGAGGTGTTCCTGTACAACGCACACTTCAGTCCGTACACGCACGCGAACGTCACGGACCAGGACCCCGTCAGGCCACGCAAGCTGCTCCTGCATGCCGCCGAGATCCGGAAGCTGGCCAAGGAAATCGACACGTCGGGCATGACGCTCGTGCCGACGAAGCTGTACCTGAAGGGCGGCCGGATCAAGGTGGAGATCGCGGTCGGGCGAGGCAAGCGGAGCTTCGACAAGCGCGAGACCGCGCGCAAGAAAGAGGCGCAGCGCGAGATGGCGCGCGCACGGGGTAGCCGGACGCTCGACTGAGGGCCGGGCGGAGGATCAGGCGCCGGCGGTCGGGTCGGTCTTGAAGATCAGCTGCCGGTACTCGGCGCGCCCGCCCGCGGCGACCGCTTCGCACAGGATCGCGGCGTTGACCCCCGGCATCTCGGGGATCTCGAACGACGCCTCGAAGTAGCCCTGCGCGTCGGCCGGCGCCGAGAACAACTCGTGTGTCGGGCCGGCGGTGGAGATCAGGCTGACCGTGACGTACACGTCGGTCAGCGGGCGGTTCGAAGCCTCGGCCGTGACCTTGAGCCTGAGGTTGGGGCGCGTGCCCTCGAGCAGCACCATCTCGTCCAGCGGCTCCAGTCGCAGCACCACGGCCGGCTCGGCGGACGCCGGCGGCGTCGGAACGGCCGGGGGCGCGGCGACCGGATCGGCCGCGGGGGCTGGATCGCGTCGGAGTCTCGGCGCCTCGACCGGCTCCGCCGCGGGAGCGGGGCCGACGACCACCGTCGGTGCATCAACCTGGGTCGGTGTGGCGGCGGCCGGCGGCGGCGCCTCCGGCACGGGATCCGCGGCCGCGGGGCCGGGGCCGTCCTCGGCCGCCTGCGTCGCGAGAAACTCCAGCACGACCTCGTCGAGACTGCGGTTGGTGATGATCGAGTGGCCGAACGGCTTGAGCTCCTCGGAATCGTCGTAATGCCCGTTGAGGATCTCGCGGATCATCTCCTGGTGCTGGAGCTCCATCCGGCGCAGCACCTCGTCTTCCGTGTGATTCTCCTCGGCCAGCTCGGAGTAGGAACTGCGCCGGCTGGCGACGATCTCACCGCCGCAATAGATCAGGGTTTCGACCTGCGGGTTACCGACGCCCTTGTCTTCGGTCTGGACGTGGAACACCCGATCTCGATGGTCGATGTCGGTATTGAAGCCTGTGATCATCCCACTTGGTAACCTAGGCAAAGCGGGCGGTCAGTGTCAAGCGTGCGGCACCGCGAAGGCGCGCGAGGCGAAGCGTACTGTTTGCCTTGGTTTGGGAGCGCGGGTTACGATTTCGTATCCGCGGTGTCCGCGGTCCAGCCGTGCCGCAGCGCTGCGCGGCCGACGAGTTCGTGAACCAGCCGCGCCACGGTGAAGTCGGCGTGGTGCAGCCCCGGGGTGGGAGCCAGCTCCACCGCGTCACAGGCCACCACGTCCGCGACCTCGAACAGCCGGTCCAGCAGCCGCTGAGTCAGTCTCCAACCCGGCCCGCCGGGCTCCGGCGTTCCGGTGGCGGGAACCAGCGACGGATCGAAGTAGTCGACGTCAACCGTGAGATAGACCGGGCGGCCCGCCAGCGACTCGACGGCATGGAGCCAGCCGTCGTCGGCGGACATCTCCCACGCGTGGACAATCCCGTAGTCGATCGGCTCGCCGTCCATGCGACGCGCCTCGGCGGCCGAGTAGCTGCGTATCCCGAACGCACGCACCGGCGCAACCTCCAGGCAACGCGCCATGGCGCACGCGTGGTTCCAAGGAGACCCCAGGTACGTGTCACGGAGATCGGCGTGAGCGTCGAGCTGGACGACGTGCAGTCCGGGAACCCTCGCTGCTGCGGCCCGGACTGCGGCCGGCGTGATCGAGTGCTCTCCGCCGAGCATCACGACCCACTTGCCGGCATCCATCAGCCGGCCGACCTCACCTTGTACATCCTCCGGCATCGATTCTGGCTGCGGCTGTAGCAACGGCGCGGTCCAGATGCCCGCCTGGTGGGGTTGGATCCGCGTGCGCTCGTCGAACAGCTCGAGCTCGGCCGAAGCACGGAGAATACCCTCGGGCCCACCGCGCGTTCCGCTGCCGTAGGTCACGGTGGCCTCGAACGGCACGGGCAACACGGCGATCCGCGAGGCGTCGAATTTCGCCTGCACACCGGGCTCGAGGAATCGGATGCTGGGGTCGGCCATTTCGTTCTTCATCTCGACGACGAACACGGGCGGAGAGTCGGAGCCGCCTCCTCAGTTAACCCCGACCTCCACCCGGCGGCACCATCCACCGTCCGAAGAGGGTCCCGTTCTCTTGGACGGCGGTCGGGAGCAATGCCCCCACCGCGATCTCCGGAACAGCAAGGTCGGGGCCAGGTCGATGAAGCGTGGAAACTCCCGTTTTTTCGCGGGTCGCCGACTCACTTTCGCGGCGGTTGTCCGCGGGCGGACGCATGCCTGTCCGCCGGCGGACACTGCGTCGCCCGATCACGGAGTCCCGCCGCGATCCTCGCCGTCGCTCGGGTCGTGCCCCGTCCCTGCCGGGGTCGAGCGTACGTCGCGGACGTCGGCCGGCGGCTCTGGCGGAGCCGGCGGCGTCGGCGTGGCCGGCGGTACGGGAGGCGCCGGGGGAGCAGGAGGCGGTGGATCGTAGCGGAACGCGACACCCGCGATCAGTCCCCCGATGGTCCCGAACACCGTGCCCACCACCATCTTCCCCAGCAGATTCAACACGACCTCGAGGGCGGTCATCGGAGCGCCCTCGTAGAGGTTGTCGAGCGCATCGTCGATTGCGGTCATCGACTCGTCCGGCAGATCCGGCATCTCGCGAGCCCACTCGAACATGCCGATCAGATCGACTTCGCCGAACAACTTCCTCGCGATCAGGGACACGACGACAGCGGTGACGCCGTGGATCGCCCCGGAGAGGACACCGGCCGCGGCGCCCGGCCCCGCTCCGAACGGCACGTTCGCCGCGCGGCATCCGCGGGAGTACATGAAGCCCGCGACGAAACCGCACAGAATCACCAGAGAACAGCAGGTGCAGATGTTGATGAACCGAAAGTAGGGCAGGGCGCTCAGCCGTACCGAACACCACTCCCGACACCAGAGCGGGCTTGATCAGCGACGAGGTGCGGTCATCCATCTAGGTTCTCCAGACTGCCCTGACGAGTGAACGCCTCGGGGGAAAGAGCGAACGACTTGTACAGATCGCCGAGGGCCAGGGCCAGGAGCAGCCCGGCCACGAGCCCGGCGGGTAATGCCAGGACGAGGCGCGGCACGTTCGCCAGCCCGCTCATCCCCAGCCACGGTGTGGCCGCGTCCAGCAGCGTCGGCGCGAGCGCCACTGCCAACCACAGTGCGTGCAGGCGTCGACCGCGTCCGACCAGAAACACACCGCCGACGAACAGCCCTGCGACCCCACCCAGGTAGAGCCCGGTGCAACGGGCGCAGACGGCCAGGTTCCCCTGGCCCAGTTCCAGGCTCCGCGAGGGCATCTGGTGGCACACCGGCGCGTACACCGACTGCAGCAGCGCTCCGGCCCGCGGGGCCACGTCGGCGACCAACGGCGCCGCCACCGCACCCAGCACGAACGCCACGGCAACGACACCCGTCGCAAGAACCGCCAGCACCGAACCCCGCAAGCTACCTCCCGAACAATGACGATCGGAGCCGCATCTTATCCGAAATCGCCCCGACATCGAACCCCACCGCGACCCAGGTTGATGATCCGCCGCACCGCGACCCGCCCCCACGACCCGGGTTGATGCTCGCCCCGACCCAGGTTGATGAACTGGGTCGGCGGGCGCGTTAGAATGGCGACCCGGCAAAATCGTCGGGGTTGAGTTGTTAGAAGAGAACGAGTTGCCACCTCGTAAGAAGACAAAGAAGGCGACCGCGCGGAAGTCCTCGGCGCCGAGGCCGCCTGCCCGATCGAGTCGGACCAAGCGTCCCGCGAAGGCCGAGAACGCCCAGACGATGGCGGCGAGGCAGCGTGAGATCTCCGTCTCGGAGTTCTTCACCAAGAACCGTCATCTCCTGGGGTTCGACAACCCCCGCAAGGCGCTGCTCACGACCGTCAAGGAGGCGGTGGACAACTCGCTGGACGCATGCGAGGAGGCCGGGATCCTGCCGACTCTGGCGATCGAGATCGTCGAGGTCTCGGAGAGTCGGTTCCGGATCGCCGTCCAGGACAACGGCCCCGGCATCGTTCGGCAGCAGATCCCGAAGATCTTCGGCAAGCTGCTCTACGGCTCGAAGTTCCACCGGCTGAAGCAACAGCGCGGACAACAGGGAATCGGCATCTCGGCGGCCGGGATGTACGGGCAGCTGACGACCGGGCGTCCCCTGCGGATCATCTCTCGGACAGGTCGTCGGAAGCCGGCGCACCGGTTTCGCATCGCCATCGATACGAAGAAGAACGCCCCGGTGATCCAGCGGGACGAGGAGATCGAGTGGGATGTAGCCCACGGGACGCGCGTCGAGATCGAGCTCGAGGCGACCTATCAGAAGGGCCGACGATCCGTCGACGACTACATCGAGCAAACCGCGCTGGCCAACCCGCACGCGGAGATTCGCTACGCACCGCCGAAGGGTGAGGAGATCGTCTTCGCGCGGGTCACCAAGGAGCTGCCGAAGGAGTCGAGCGAGATCAAACCCCATCCCTACGGCGTCGAGCTGGGCGTACTGCTGCGCATGATGAAGGAAACGAGCTCGCGCAACCTGCGCGGTATGCTGACCTCGGAATTCAGTCGCGTCAGTTCACCCGTCGCGACCAAGATCTGCGACCTGGCCGGGGTCTCACCGACGATCAACCCGCGTCGACTAACCGGCCCCAACGTCGAGGCGCTGTTCCACGCGATCCCGAAGGTGAGGATCATGGCCCCGCCCACGGCCTGCCTGTCGCCGATCGGCGAGGAGTTGTTGCTGCGCGCGCTCGAGCAGCGGGTCGAGGCCGAGTTCTGCACGGCGGTCACCCGCCCACCGGCGGTGTACCGGGGCAACCCGTTCCAGGTCGAAGTCGGACTGGCGTACGGAAGCGAGCTCGGCGCCGAGGATCCCGTCGACCTCTACCGCTTCGCCAATCGAGTGCCGCTGCAGTACCAGCAATCCGCCTGTGCCATGACCAAATCGAGCGTCTCGACCGACTGGAAGAAGTACGGTCTGCAACAGTCCCGCGGAGCCCTGCCGGCGGGGCCGATGGTCATCTTCGTCCACATCGCGTCGGTCTGGGTCCCGTTCACCTCGGAATCGAAGGAGGCCGTCGCGTCCTATCCCGAGATCGTCAAGGAGATCCGGCTGGGGCTGATGGAGGCGGGCCGACGCCTGGGCACGTTCGTCCGTAGGCGACGGCGCGAGGCCGACGAGCACAAGAAGCGCTCGTACATCGAGAAGTACATCCCGCACATCGCCGACGCGCTACAAGAGATCCTCAGCCTCAGCGATCGCAAGCGCGATTCGACTGAAGGGAAGCTGAAGACGATCCTCGAACGCAGCCGCAAGATCTGATCGGGCTCGACACGGATGCCGATCTACGAGTTCTACTGTCCCGACTGCCACCGCATGTTCAGCTTCCTCGCGCGAAGCGTCGCGCCCGAGAAGAGGCCGCGATGTCCTGACTGCGGGCTCGAGCGGATCGAGCGTCGGGTGTCGCGCTTCGCCGTCGCGACCCGCGGCGCCATCGAAGCGAGGGATGCGTCGCCGGATGCAGAAGCTCCGCCCGGCGTCGACGAAGCGCGGATGGAGCAGGCGATGGAATCGATGGCTCACGAGGCCGAGCGCGTCGATGAGAACGACCCTCGAGCGCTGGGTCGGCTGATGCGCAAGTTCTACGATTCCAGCGGCATGCAAATGGGCGAGGGCATGGAAGAGGCCGTGCGGCGCATGGAATCGGGCGAAGACCCTGATCGGATCGAGGCGGATCTGGGCGACGCGCTCGAGACGGAAGACCCACTGGTGGCCGCCGGCCGCGGCCTGCGCGGGGCCAGACGCCGCCTCGAGGCGCCGAGCGTCGACCCGGAGCTGCACGAGCTGTAACCGGGAAGCGGCTCACGGCAGGTCGGCGGCCAACCTCTCCCACTCGGCGTACAGCTCCGCCAGACGCGCTTCCGCCTCACTCTTCGTCTTGCCGACCTCCTGCGCTCGTTCCGGGTTGCTGTAGACCACCGAACTGGCTTGCAGTACCTCCTGCTCGCCGACGACGGCCTCCAGTCGTGCGATCTCCCGCTCGATCGGATCCAGGCGATCCTGCACCGCTTTCCGTTCGCGGTACAACCGGTTCCGCTCTTCGGCATCCTGGCGCTTGCGTGCCCGCCGCTCGTCGGCCACCAAGTCAGGATCCGCGCTCGGCTCGGAGGCGGCCTCGTCGCCACGCCCCTGTTTCCACTGCAGGTACTCGTCGTAGTCCCCGGCGTGGAGGTCGATCACACCGCGGCCGACCTCGCCGATCGTGGTCGCCACTCGATTTACGAAGTACCGATCGTGCGAGACGATGACCAAGGTTCCGTCGTACTCGTTCAGCGCGTCCTCGAGAACCTCGCGACTCTTCAAGTCGAGGTGGTTCGTCGGTTCGTCGAGCAACAACAGGTTCGAGGGATGCACCAGCATCCGCGCCAGGGCCAGCCGGGCCTTTTCGCCGCCGGACAACACACCGACCCGCTTCTGCACGTCATCACCGCTGAACAGGAAGCAACCGAGCAGCTTGCGCAGACGAGGCATCTCCCCCGCCGGCGCCACGCGCTCCATCTCCTCGAGCACCGTCGCGGCCGGGTCCAACGCGTCGAGTTGGTGTTGCGCGTAGTAGTGGATCAGGACCTTGTGGCCCAGCTCGAGGCGGCCGGCGTCCGGCTGCACGCCGCCGGAGAGCAGCTTGAGCAACGTCGATTTCCCTGCGCCGTTGGGACCCACGAGAGCCACTCGATCGCCGCGTCTCAACAACAGGTCCATCTCGTCGTAGACGATCGTCGAGTCGAAGCGCTTGCTCACTTCCTCGGCGCGAACGACGATGTCTCCCGAACGTGGCGCGGGTGGAAACCCGAAGCGGATAGTGCGCGTGCGTTCGCCGCCCTCGACCCGCTCGAGCTTCTCCAGTGCCTTGACGCGCGACTGTACCTGTTTGGCCTTGGTGTTCTTGTATCGAAAGCGCTCGATGAACCTCTCGACCTTCGCGACCTCACGCGCCTGATGTCGCTCTGCCTTCTGTCGCTGTTCCTCACTCAACTCTCGCGCCCGTAGGAAGTCCTCGTAATTCCCCGCGTACTCCTGGATCCGCCCGCGCTCGAGTTCGACGATCGCTCGCGCCATTCGATTGAGGAAGTAGCGATCGTGCGAGACCACCACGAACGCCCCTTCGTACGTGTCGAGAAACTCCTCGAGCCAACCGATCGCCTCGAGATCGAGATGGTTCGTCGGCTCGTCGAGCAAGAGCAGATCCGGTAGGCCCAACAGCATGCGCGCCAGCACAACGCGCATCCTCCACCCGCCGGACAGGGTGTCGACCGGGTCGTGGAAGCTGGCAACCGACACCCCCAGCCCCGAGAGGATCGCCTTGGCCCGGGACTCGAGACGGTCGCCCTCGAGGTCCTCGAAGCGGTGTCGCACCCGGCCGTATTGCGCGGCGAGCTCTTCGGCGCGGGGATCGTCGGGGAGCAGCTCGGACATGCGGATCTCCAACTGCTCCAGCTCGCGTTCGAGCTCGGTAATCTGCCCGAAGCCCGACAGCACGGTGCTCAGAACGCTCCCCCCGGAGACCGTCTCGACCTCCTGCGGCAGGTAACCGACGTTGAGCCGCCCTGGGCGGTGCACGGCACCGTCGTCCGGCGGCTCCTCGCCGGCAAGCATGCGCAGCAGCGTGGTCTTGCCGGCTCCGTTCGGGCCGACCAGCCCGAGTCGCGCACCCCGCTTGATGAACCAAGACAGGTTCTCGAAGAGAACGCGTGGACCGAATTGTCGCTTGACCTGGTCGAGCTGAATCATCCGTCGAGGCTCATGTCGGGTGACCGGATCGCGGCCGAGGATCGCCCTCGTCGCGGGGCGCTTTGTCCTTCCGATCCCGCCGCATTATATTCGCCCTATCTCTACAGTTTCGCCCTACTCACACATCATTCAAGAGCGCCGATGGTACCCGACTTCAAGCTGACTCACCCTTCACGGCACAACGTGGTTTCCCTGATCGCGGCGGGCGCGCTCTTGATCGCGGCAAGTCCGGTCATTGCGGGCCCACAGACCTACCTGCTGGATCTGCCGGGCGGCAACCGGATCGGTTACAAAATGGAAATCGAGGTCACGCACAGCGGTCGACTCGAGATCGATGCGCAGTGGACCGGTGGCCGAATCCTGTCGTTCAAGCTCGAGTCTCCGATGCAGACGGCCTCCGTGTTGCGTCGCTCGGGGCCCTCCCCGCAACGGTTCGGCATGGAAGTCGACCCGTCCATGCTGGGCGGCGGGCCCTGGACTCTGCGGGTCAATTCGTTGTCCGGCCGTGTCGACGGCGAGGGACGCCTGACGCTCCAGCTACCCGAGCCCGCGCCGCCCCCGCAGCCGCGCAAGGTCGCGCGACCTCCGACTCCCCCCCCTGAGCCCACCGAACCCTGGAAGCTCCCGATCCGCGCCCCGGCCGGGCTCTCCGGGCCACGGTTGAAGGTCGTCGAGACGACGGAGACTTTCCGTGCCGGCCTGATCGAGGCCGAGAGGAAGGGTGAGATCGACAACTGTCGCTGGCAGGCGGACTTGATGCGCTACCTGGCAGAGGCTCGGGACCAGGCGATTCGCGGGGCCGGCACTCCTGCGAACGTGACGTCCGAGCTGTTCCGTTCGATTACGGCGGCGGTCGACCTCGTCGAGGAGCTCCGGAACTCCGAGAATCGCCTGTTCGTCGGTCCGCCTCCGCGAGATCCACAGCAGCGACAGATCTGGCTGCGCGAGCGCAAGGACTGGCTACGGCGAGTCGAGCGCGAACTGGACGAGATCCTGGAGAACGTTCGACGCGAGCGCATTCCGGAGTTGGCGCATCAGACGTGGCCCACACGATTGGCGAGCTGCGTGGTCGCCTCCGAGCGTCATTTCGAGGAGAGAGGGCGCCTCGGCGTAGATCGCGCCGCTCACCGTGCCCTCGCCGAGGTCCAGTGGCCGCACATCCGCCGTGCGGCCGACGCGCTCGAGGCGCTGGCCCCGCCTCGCTGAGCTCCGTTCTCGACGTACAATGATCCGGTGATCAGGATCCCGACTCGACGCGCTCTTCCTACTTCTGGCGTGCGTGCTAGCGCTCACTCGATCTCGAGCGACGTGACGGCTTCTCCTCCCATGTAACGCCGGAGCGCGAGAAGGGCCTCGACGACCAGCCACAGCGCAATCCCGGTGATCGTTCCGCCCACGATCAGCAGCAGCGTCTGACCGCCCCGCGCGAAGTCTCGCAACTTGAACGCCATCGCGGCAAAAGTGCTGGCCATCATGAACAGCATCGGAACGAGAAACGGCAAGGCCGGGCGACGGCGCTGGATCAAGTACAGCGACACGACGAGCAACGCCAGGCCGGCGAGCAACTGATTGACCGACCCGAACAACTGCCACAGTGCGAGGCCCGCGGTCTGGCCGTCGATCTCGTAGAACGCGAAGAACGCGATCGCTGCGACTGCGACACCGGACGATAGGTAGCGGTTGGACAACGGCCGGAGGCGCAGTGTTTGACCGATCTCCTCGATGTTGTAGCGCAGCAGCCGCGTCGCCGAATCCAGGGTGGTCAGCGCGAAACTGACGACCATGACCGCGATCAGAACTCTCGCCTGCTCTGCGGGAAGCCCCAGGCCCGCAACGAAGCGCGACGCACCCTCGATGAACGCGCCCATCTTCGATCCCAGGTCGCTGACCGCGTCCCACGAGCGATAGTGTTCGCTCCACGCTTCGCTGGAGGAGAAGCCGGCGGTGCAGGCCAGCACCGCGAGCAGGCCGAGGAGAGACTCGCCCATCATGCCGCCGTAGCCGATCAGTCGCGCATCCGTTTCGCGGTCGAGCTGCTTCGCGGTGGTCCCGGACGACACGAGCGAATGAAAGCCGGATGCCGCACCACAGGCGATGACGATGAACACGAAAGGAAATATTCGCGGGGCGCCCTCCGGCGCCAGATCGACCGCGGGTGCGGCAAACGTCGGCCGGACGAAGAAGAAGCCGATATAGGCCAAGCCCAGCCCGAGATACAGCAGGAGGGAATTCAGGAAATCGCGCGGCTGCAGGAGCGACCACACGGGGAGCACCGAGGCCAGCCATGCGTACCCCAGCAGCACGAGGATCCATCCCGTCCGCGAGCCCCAGGACACCGGCATGCCGGGTGCGACAGCGACACCCGCCAGCACGATCACAAACCCGAATCCGATCAGCTTCCACAAGTTCGCTTTGCGGCGCCTCACGAGCCAGCCGATGCCGAGCGCGAGGACCAGAATCAGTACGGAGGGCACGACTGCCTGCGGGTAGAACTGGGGCATGAACAACGTGGCGATGATGAAGGCGAACACGCCCATGGCCAACGACACTCCGAAGAAGATGATCGCGTGCATCAGCGACTTGGCTCGCGGTCCCATCAACCCGGCCGCAACGACACCGATCGACTGTCCGCGCGCTCTGACGGACACGACGAGCGCCCCGAAGTCGTGAACGCAGCCGATCAGCACCGCGCCGACGACGACCCACAACATCGCCGGCACCCAGCCCCAGATCACGGCGATCGCCGGCCCCAACATCGGAGACAGGCCGGTGATCGACGCGTAGTGATGACCGAACAGCACGTAGCGATGACAGGGGACGTAGTCGACACCGTCCTCGAGTCGGTGCGCCGGAGTCCTCTCGGTCGGTCGCAACGAAAAGACTCTGCGCGCCAGGAATCGCGAATAGACACCGTATCCGAACGCGTAGAATGCAAAGCACAGAAGCACCGCGATTCCTGCCGACATCGGACTCAGACCCCACTCGCGGGGAACACCAGGGCGACCGTGCCACGGTGAACGATCAGGTCGAGATCGGCGCCCGTTACGTTGCTCAACCCCAGCGAGCCCTGGCGCAGCGTTTTCTCGTCGAGTTCCCAGCGGGCTCCGCGCATTGAGACCGACGCCGTTGCGCTCAGGGAGAACAACGAGAACGTGCGTTTGCGGATCGTCTGCATCTCGCCCCCCCTGCACGTCACCAACACCTGAGCGCGCTCCGCCGGTGCCAGAATCGCCGCAAAGTCCCCGGCGTGTCGAGCGACCTCGAGGAGATTGGCCCATTCGTGATCCAGGCGCCCGCCCAGCAATCCGGCGACGAGAACGACATCGACGTCGCGTCGACTCGATTCGTCGAGGGCGCCGGCAAAATCGCTCCAGTCCTTCTCCCGCGAAAACGCAATCTCCTCGATACCCTCGGGAATCTCTCCCGCCGAATCTCCGTCGCCGACGAACAACGCCGGTCGGCGTCGGCCGGCGCGGCACGTGTCTACGCCGCCGTCGACGGCCACGAGCAACCTCTCGTCGCCGAGGCGTCCGGCCCAGCGCCACGCACGCCTCAACTCGTCGACACTCGCCCCCTCAAGAACCAACACCGCCGCACGAATTCGGCGCCGTCCCGATAGACCGGACAACTCGATCTTCCGCATGACCCCGCCCGCACCCACCACCCATCCCTCCAAAGCAGTTGAACCAACGCCTTGATACCCCAGCCAGAACATCCAATCAAGCACCCTCCTCCGACCCAGGTTGATTTCGAACGACAACCCCCGACCGGGCGCCGAGACTCACACCGGGCCCGGGATCGGTTAGGATTCGGGTGTCCCGGGTGCCTCCTGGGGTTGCGTCAATGTCCAGACCTCGCTGGGTCGTGCCCGGCAGGACTTATCTCGTGACGCGGCGTTGTTTGCTGCGCATGTTCTTGCTGCGTCCGGATTCGATGGTGCGCCGTGTG
>JAAELQ010000053.1 GCA_024226515.1 bacterium | reverse complement strand
GGTGCCGCTCCACGGCGAGCACTCGACGTAGCCGTCGCCGTCGTCGTCCGTCTCGTCGGCGGGCACACCGCCGGCGCAGACGTCGTCGATTCCGTTGCAGGTCTCGACGTTGTCTCCGGTGTTGTCGTTGCAGGTCAACGTTCCGCCGGTGCATTCGTTGACGCCTTCGTCGCACAGATCGCTGTCGGGGCCGTCGCATTGGTCGCCGAGCTGCGGATCCTCGGCACCGTCCAGCGTTCCGGCATCGCAGTCGTTGTCGACGCCGTCGCACACCTCGTCGGCGTCCGGGTTGATCGAGCCGCCGGTCGCGCTGTCATCGCAGTCGTCGTCGTTGGAGACGAACCCGGCGGGTTGCGTGCACGAATCCTGCGAGTTCGCGGGGTCGCCGTAGCCGTCGCCGTCCGCGTCCGCGTACCACGTCGTCTCGACTCCCACGTTTCCGTCGTCGTCGTCGCAGTCGCCAACGCTGCAGAACCCGTCGTCGTCGAGGTCCGTGCCGTCGCTACCCGGCCCGCAGACCGGGCATGCCGGCCATGGGGTCTGCGACGAGGATGACGTGGGATTCTGCGAGCAGTCGTCGCAGTCGTCGTTGTCCGAGTCGCCGCAGCGCCGCGGGTTGTTGGAGAACGGGTCGTCGCCGTCGTCGACGCCGTCGTTGTCGTTGTCCGGGTCGCACGGGGCGCCCAGGCCGTCGCCGTCGATGTCGGCCTGGTTGCCGTTGCTGCCGGAGTTCGGGCAGTTGTCGTTCACGTCGCACACGCCGTCGCCGTCGTCGTCCGTGCCGTCGTTGTTCGGATCGCCGCCGCTCTGGTCGGCGCCGGTGACGGAGCAGTCGTCGCACATGTCGCCGTCCGAGTCGAGGCACAGGTTCGGATTCAGCGGGGCCTCGTCGGGCCCGTCCAGCACGCCGTCGTTGTCGTCGTCGGGATCGCCGTCGTTCGGGTTGTTCGGGTCGCCGTCGTCGCACAGGCCGTCACTGTCGGTGTCCGTGCCGTCGTTGGTCGGTTCGGCGTTGTAGTCGTCCCACGGCGGATCGTTCGGCGAGCCACTCGATACCGGGTTGCGAGCGCAGTCGTCGCAACCGTCGCCGTCGCCGTCGGGCCCGCACACCTGCGGATCGAGCGGCGCCGGGTCGTTCGCGTCGGACGTGGCGTCGTTGTCGTCGTTCGGGTCGCCGTCACCGACGATGTTCGGGTCGCCGTCGTCGCACAGTCCGTCGCCGTCGGTGTCGGTGCCGTCGTTGTCCGGGGCGGGCTGCGTCTCGGGCCACGGCGGGTCGTTCGGCGTCGAGGTCGACGTCGTGTTCTGCGAGCAGTCGTCGCAGCCGTCACCGTCGGAGTCGCCGCAGACCTGCGGGTCGTTCTTGTCCGGGTCCGGCGCGTCGTCCGGAACTCCGTCGTTGTCGTCGTCGGTGTCGCACGGGTTGCCGTCGCCGTCGCCGTCGCTGTCGGTCTGGTTGTCGTTGCTGCCGGAGTCCGGGCAGTTGTCGGTCGCGTCGCACACGCCGTCGAGGTCGGTGTCGGTGCCGTCGTTGTCCACGTCGCCGCCGCTTCCGTCGGCTCCGGTGACCGAGCAGTCGTCGCACTCGTCGCCGTCGGTGTCGCGGCAGCGGTTGGGGTCGGTGTCGTCAACGTCGTCATTGGGGCCGCTGCCCGCGAGGACGCCGTCGCCGTCCGCATCGGTGTCGCCGGCGTCGCACAGACCGTCGCCGTCCGCGTCCGCGCCGTCGTTGGCCGGGTCGAACGTGCCGCTGGTGCAGTCGTCGCAGTTGTCCAGGTCGACGTCGCTGCAGACGCTGTCGTCGTTCAGGTCGTCGTCGGTCATGTCGCACACGCCGTCGCTGTCCGTGTCCAGTCCGTCGTCTTCCGGAGTGGGCACTCCGTTGACGGCGCAGTCGTCGCACCCGTCTTCATCGACATCGCGACAATCGAACTCGTCGGTGTCGCTGTCGTCGCCGGTGGCGCAGACGCCGTCGCCGTCGGTGTCCGGCCCGTCGGCTCCCGGAGTGGGCAGTCCGTTGACGGCGCAGTCGTCGCACCCGTCTTCATCGACATCGCGGCAATCGAACTTGTCGTTGTCGTTGTCGTCGCCGGCCGCGCAGACCGTGTCCAGGTCGTCGTCGGTGCCGTCGTCGCCCGTGTTGAATCCATTGCCGGCCGAGCAGTCGTCACATCCATCCGCGTCGACGTCGCGGCACACGGTGCCGTCGTCGTCGTCGAGGTCGGTCTCGTCGCAGACGCCGTCCTGGTCGAGGTCGGTGCCGTCTGCCGTGAAGTCCGCATCCGGGTCGTAAGGCGGCCACGGGTCGGGGTCGTTCGGCGTCGTGCTCGACGTCGGGTTGCCCGAGCAGTCGTCACAGCCGTCCAGTTCCTTGTCCCTTCCGCAGTTCTGCGGGTCCAGCGGGGTCGGATCGCTGACGTCGTCCACGCCGTCGTTGTCGTCGTCCTGGTCGCCGTCGTTCGGGTTGTTGGGATCGCCGTCGTCGCACTGGCCGTCGCCGTCGGTGTCGGTGCCGTCGTCCTCCGGCTTGGGGCCGTTGAACTCGGGCCACGGCTGGCCGGCCTGAGCCGGGTTCTGCGAGCAGTCGTCGCAACCATCGCCGTCGCCGTCGCCGCAGACCTGCGGGTCGTTGTGCGCGCCCGCGACGGAGTCGTCGTCGTCATCGAGGACGCCGTCGTTGTCGTTGTCCGGGTCGCACGGAGCGCCGAGGCCGTCCAGGTCCACGTCGGCCTGGTTCGGCTGGGTCGAGGTCCAGTTCGGGCAGTTGTCCGTGGCGTCGCAGATGCCGTCGCTGTCGGTGTCCAGCCCGTCGTCGGACGTGTTGTCCGTGCCGCTGCTGCAGTCGTCGCAACCGTCGTCGTCGTCGTCGCGGCAGACCGTCGCGTCGTTGTCGTCACTGTCCTGGCCGGCGTCCACGCCGTCGCCGTCGACGTCCGGGTCGGTGGCATCGCAGATGCCGTCGCCGTCCGTGTCCGGTCCGTCGTTGGCCGGGTCGAACGTGCCGCTCGAGCAGTCGTCGCAGTTGTCGCCGTCGCTGTCGCGACAGGTGTTGGCGTCGTTGTCGTCGCCGTCGTTCCCGTGATCGCTGCAGACGCCGTCGCCGTCGTCGTCGGTGCCGTCGTTGGCCGGATCGTGGCCGTTGCCGGCGGAGCAGTCGTCACAGCCGTCCTGGTCCAGATCGCGGCACACGGTCGAGTCGTTGTTGGCGCCATCGCCGCCGTTGCAGACGCCGTCGAAATCGGGGTCGGGCCCATCGTTGGCCGGGTCGTGGCCGTTGCCCTGGCTACAGTCGTCGCAGGTGTCGACGTCGAGGTCGCGGCAGACGTTGATGTTGTTGTCGTCTTCGTCTCCACCCTCGCAGACGCCGTCGAGATCGAAATCAGTGCCGTCGTTTGCCGGGTCGGGCCCGTTGTCGGCAGAACAGTCGTCGCAGCCGTCCGCGTCGACATCGCGGCAAACAGTACTGTCGTTGTCGCTGTCGTCACCGTCGTCGCAGACGCCGTCCTGGTCGAGGTCGGATCCGTCGTCCTGGGTGTCCGGGTTGTGGTCCGGCCACGCGGGCGTGTTCGGCGTGCTGCTCGACGTCGGGTTGCCGGCGCAGTCGTCGCAACCGTCGGCGTCCCCGTCGGGTCCGCACTCCTGCGGATCCAGCGAGGCGGCGTCGTTGCCGTCGATCACGCCGTCGTTGTCGTCGTCCGGGTCGCCAGCGTCGCACAGGCTGTCGCCGTCGGTGTCGGTGCCGTCGTCCTCCGGCTTCGGCCCGTTGTACTGCGCCCACGGCTGATCGGCCTGCGCCGGGTTCTGCGAGCAGTCGTCGCAGCCGTCACCGGTGCCGCCGTCCTCGCTGTCGCCGCAGACGTACGGGTCGTTGTGTGCGCCCGCCACGGACGTGTCGTCCACGTCGTCGACGCCGTCGTTGTCGTTGTCCGGGTCGCACGGAGCGCCGAGGCCGTCGCCGTCGACGTCGGCCTGGTTCGGCTGGGTCGAGGTCCAGTTCGGGCAGTTGTCCAAGACGTCGCAGATGCCGTCGTCGTCGGAGTCGGTGCCGTCGTTGGCCATGTCGTCCGTGCCGCTGCTGCAGTCGTCGCAGCCGTCGTTGTCCTCGTCGCGGCAGCGGAAGCGATCGGTGTCGTCGACGTCGTCGTCGTCGTTGGGGCCCGCGTCGACGCCGTCGCCGTCCGCATCGGTGTCGCCGCCGTCGCAGATGCCGTCGCCGTCGGCGTCCGGTCCGTCGTTGGCCGGATCGAACGTGCCACTGGTGCAGTCGTCGCAGCCGTCGGGTTCGACATCGCCGCAGGCGTTCGGGTCGTTGTCGGCGGGGTCGCCGTCGTCGCAGATGCCGTCGCCGTCGGTGTCGGTGCCGTCGTTGGCCGGGTCGTGGCCGTTGCCGGCAGAGCAGTCGTCACAGGTGTCCTGATCCAGGTCGCGGCATTCCGTGCCGTCGTTGTTGTCCACGTCGCCGGGGCCGTTGCAGACCCCGTCGCCGTCGACGTCCAGGCCGTCGTCGTTCGGGTCGAACGAGCCGTTGGCGCAGTCGTCGCAGCCGTCCTGGTCGACGTCGCTGCACGCGTTGCCGTCGTCGTCGTCCGAGTCGTTGACGTCGCAGACGCCGTCGGAGTCGTTGTCGGTGCCGTCGTTCGCCGGATCGGCTCCGCCGCCGGCCGAGCAGTCGTCGCAGCCGTCCTGGTCCTCGTCGCGACAGGCAATCGAGTCCGCGTCGTCGTCGTCCCCGGCGGCGCAGATGCCGTCGGAGTCGTTGTCCGCGCCGTCGTTGTCCGTGTCCGGCGTGTAGGTCGGCCACTCGGGATCGTTCGGCGTCGAGCTCGACGTCGGGTTGCCCGAGCAGTCGTCACAGCCGTCCTGGTCCAGGTCGCGACAGGCCTGCGGGTCCGTCTTGGCCGAATCGTCGCCGTTGTTCACGCCGTCGTTGTCGCGGTCGCTGTCGCCGCTGTTGCAGACGCCGTCGCCGTCGGTGTCGAGGCCGTCGTTGTCCGGATCGAACGTGCCGCTGGTGCAGTCGTCGCAGTTGTCGCCATCGGTCGAACCGCAGACGTTCTGGTCCGCGTCGTCCGTGTCACCCTCGCACTCGGTCAGACCGTCGCCGTCGTCGTCGATCTCGCCGTTGGGCTGGCCGTTCGGCAGGAACGTGTTGCAGTTGTTGTCCAGCCGGTCGCAAACCTCGGGGTTGCCCGGGAACATCGCAGCGTTCAGGTCGTCGCAGTCGTTACCGCCGTCGATGGCGGGGTCCGTGCCGACCCACGGGTCGCACTCGACATACCCGTCGTTGTCGTCGTCGCCCTCGTCCGCCGGAACGCCGTCCAGGCAGTCGTTGTCCAGGCCGTCGCACAGCTCCGGCGCGCCGGGGTAGACGTCCGAGTTGTCGTCGGCGCAGTCCTCGACGTCGCAGAAGCCGTCGGTGTCGTCGTCCGTGCCGTCGGCGGCGATGTCGAACGAGCCGCTCGAGCAGTCGTCGCAGCCGTCGGCGTCGCTGTCGCCGCAGCGGCTCGGGTCGTTGTCGTCCGGATCGATCTCGGTGCTGTTCGGGCAGCCGCTGTTGTCCGGTCCGGTGCCCACGCCGTCCTGATCGACGTCGTTGCACGGCTCGCAGGCGTCGCCGACGCCGTCGTTGTCGGCGTCCTCCTGGTTCGGGTTGATGTCGCTCGGGCAGTTGTCGCAGACGTCGCCCACGCGGTCGAGGTCGCTGTCTTCCTGATCCGGGTTGTAGCTGGCCACGATGCGCACGTTGTCCACGGCGAAGGTGTGGCCGCCGATCACGTCGACCGTGTCGTAGTCGAAGCGCACGCGGACCGTGCTGCCCGCGAACGCGCTGATGTCGAAGCTGTGGCTCTCGACCACGCCGTCGTCGGTCGTCAGCTGGGTGCAGTCGTTGAGGATCGTGTCCGGGGCGCCGTTCGGCTCGATGAACACGGTGTGGAAGTCCGTGAAGTTCCCCTGGTAACACTCGCCATGCTCGTCGTAGGCGACAGCGTCGAACAGCAGCTTGATCACGCCGCCGGCGGGGAGTTGGATCTCGGGGCTGCGCAGGTCGCTGAGTTCGAACGACGAGTCGGGGCCGGCGCAGTTAGGTCCGTAGTTGCCGTTCGAGACGAACCACGTGCTGTCGAGGTCGTCGCTCTGGCAGGTCTCGGTGGCCAGGTGCCACGAGTCGCCCACACCGCTGTGCGTCCAGCCGGCGGGGCCGTTCTCGAAATCGAAGTCGAACAGCGGCAGCGCGCTGACGCAGTTGTCGCACACGTCGCCGACGCCGTCGGCGTCCATGTCCATCTGATCGGCGTTGCCGTCGAACGGGCAGTTGTCGCACTGGTCGCCGTAACCGTCGCCGCCGTCGGCCTCGGTCTGGTCCGGCTTGCACTTGCCGGCCGAGTCCGCAGCGACGATGGCGTCGATCTCGGCCTCGCTCAGCGCGACGTCCCAGATCTGCACCTCGTCGACCGTCGCGTTGCACGGGACGCTCAGGCAGCCGGCGAAGAAGGCGCCGAGCTGCCCGATCGGATCGGACTCGGACTGGAAGTCGACCATGTCGCCGTCGATGTAGAGCCAGCTGCGCGCCTGGTCGTAGGTCCAGGCGACGTGGAACCAGTCGCTGGTGTCGACGCCGGCCGGGATCGCGACCGAGTGCGTGAATGCGGCGAGGCCGACCGTTGCGGTCAGCATGTCCGGGCCGCCGCTGTCCTGCTCGATGGCGAGGCTGAAGTTGATTCGGCTGGCGATCACCGTGTCGCCGGGGCCGGCGCCCGTCGTCCCGAGCTTGACCCAGGCGTCGACCGTGATCTCGTCCACGTCGACCAGCGAGCTGCCGCCGGTCACGGAGATGTCGTCGCCGTCGTCCAACTCGACCGCTCCGCCGACCTTGCCGGCGGCCGGCGGGGTCGGGCCGGTGAGGGTCTGAGCGTGGTCCAGGCCGATCAGGTCGTACCAGGTCGCGCCGGAACCGTCGAACGGATACCAGGAGATCAGGTGGTTGGCCTGCGGCGCCGGGATGCATCCCGCGGCCTGCTCGCCGTTCGGGAAGTCCGGACAGTTGTCCACGCAGTCGATGACTCCGTCCTCGTCCACGTCGTCGTCCGGGTTGCCGCAGCCGCAGACGCCGGGCTCGATCTTGTTGGCGTCGTTCGGGCAGCCGTCGCCGGCGTCGCAGATGTCGTCGCCGTCGGCGTCGGGTCCGTCGGCTCCGACGAAGTGGTCGCGGCCGGTACCGAAGCCGTCGCCGCGCTCCTGCGAGCAGTCGTCGCAGGTGTCGTTGTCGGCGTCGCCGCAGACCGTGAAGTCGAGCGGCGCGGGATCGGGGTAGTCGTCGTCGCGGCCGTCGTTGTCGTCGTCCGGATCGCCGAGGTCGCACAGCTGATCGCTGTCCGTGTCCAGGCCGTCGTTGCCGGAGATGTTGTCCGGGCTCGGTCCGAAGTCGTCCGTGCCGATCGTGCAGTCGTCGCACAGGTCGTTGTCGGAGTCGCCGCAGATGTCGGGATCGAGCGGAGCGGGGTCGGGGACGAGGTCGGCCACGCCGTCGTTGTCGTCGTCCAGGTCGCCGTCGTCGCAGGCGCCGTCGCTGTCGGTGTCCAGGCCGTCGTTGTCCGGGGCGCTGGTGCCGCTGGTGCAATCGTCGCAGGTGTCGTTGTCCTCGTCCTGGCAGACGTTGGGGTCGTTGTCGTCGGTGTCGTCAGCGTCGCAGATGCCGTCGCCGTCGTCGTCCGTTCCGTCATCGGCGGTATTGTGGCCGTTGCCGGCAGAGCAGTCGTCGCAGCCGTCCTGGTCCAGGTCGCGGCATTCCGTGCCGTCGTTGTTATCCACGTCGCCCGGGCCGTTGCAGACCCCGTCGCCGTCGTTGTCCGCTCCGTCGTTGTTCGGATCGGGCGGCTGGACCACGGCGCAGTCGTCGCAATCGTCCAGGTCGAGGTTGCGGCACACCAGCGGGTCGTCGTCGTCTTCGTCGCCGTCCACGCAGACGCCGTCCTGATCGTCATCGGTGCCGTCGTTGGCCGGGTCGGGACCGTTGCCGCCGGCGCAGTCGTCGCAGCCGTCGAGGTCGGTGTCGCGGCACGCGCTCGGATCGTTGTCGTCACTGTCCGCCGCGTCGCAGACGCCGTCGCCGTCGCCGTCGGTGCCGTCGGTCGCGGGGTTCGAGGTGTATTCGGGCCAGGCCGGCACGTTCGGCGTCGCACTCGAAACGGGGTTACCCGTGCAGTCGTCGCAGCCGTCGCCGTCCGCGTCGACGCCGCAAACCTGCGGGTCGAAATTCGCGGTGTCGGGTCCGTTGCGGACGCCGTCGTTGTCCACGTCGTTGTCGTCCGCGTCGCACTCGCCGTCGCCGTCGGTGTCGGTGCCGTCGTCGTCCGTCCTCGGTCCATTGTAGTCGGGCCACGGGTCGGGATCGTTGGGCGTCGAGGTCGACGTCGGGTTCTGCGAGCAGTCGTCGCAGGTGTCGTTGTCGGCGTCGCCGCAGACCTGCGGGTCGTTCTTGGCCGGGAACGGCGGCTCGTCGACATCGAGCACGCCGTCGTTGTCGTCGTCCTCGTCGCACGGGTTGCCCATGCCGTCGCCGTCCGAGTCGGTCTGGTTCGTGTCGTTGACGTTCGGGCAGTTGTCCACGTTTCCGCAGATGTTGTCGCCGTCGATGTCGTTGTCCGGGTCGAGCGGACAGGTGTCGACGTCCTCGCACAGTCCGTCGCCGTCCTGATCGTTCTCGGCGTTGTCGGGGCAATCGTCACACGTGTTGCCGATGCCGTCGCTGTCGCGGTCTCTTTGTCGGTCGTTCGGGTCGTCCGGGCAGTTGTCGCACTCGTCGCCCACGCCGTCGCCGTCGCTGTCGGCCTGGTCGTTGTTGGGGTCGTCCGGGCAGTTGTCGCAGCAATCGCCGACGCCGTCGCCCTCGGAGTCCTCCAGCTGGTCCGGCTTGCACTTGCCGGAGCTGCCGTCGCCGCCCGCGGTGGCGATGCCCAGGATCTGGGTCGGCGTCAGTGCGACGGAGAAGATCTCCAGCTCGTCGACGGAGCCGTCGCTGTAGAGGACGAGGCCCGGCGCGGTGCGGCGCCCGACCTGGATCGGAGCATCGGTCGCCGGGATCGGCCCCGCCGTCGCGACGGGATTGCCGGCGTCCTGGATGCCGTTGATGAACAGACGACTCTCGTTGGCGCCGTCGTCGTAGGTCCAGGCGACGTGCACCCAATCGTCCGCCGGAAGTGTTGCGCTGGACGTGTGGGTGAAGTTGGGGCCGAATACGCGGCCGACGAGCTTGCGCGACGCGTTGGTGTGCAGCCCGTAGCCGACGTCGGCCGGCAGCTCGCGCCGCGAGACGATGAACACGTACTGCGATCCGGTCGGGATGTAGACCCAGGCGTCGATGGTCAACGCGTCCGTCAGATCGTACTCGTCGATGTCGCTGAACTGCACCAGCGACTGGGCGCCGGAGTCGAGACTGATCGCTCCGAGCACCTTACCCGGCACAGGCACCGGGCCCATGATGTACAGGCCGTCGTTGCCGAGGGCCAGGTCTTCCGCGGAGACGTCGTCGGTCTCGTCGAACGGGGCCCACAATACCGCGTCGTCCGGAATGTCGTAGCAGTTCGGATCGTCGAAGGGGTTGATGTCGAGCGGGCAGGTGTCGTTGCAGTCGATCACGCCGTCGCCGTCGGTGTCGACGTCGTCGCCCGGGAAGTCGGCCGAGCCGTTGCAGTCGTTGTCGAGGCCGTCGCACACCTCGGGGTTGCCCGTGAAGCGGAACGCGTTCGAGTCGTCGCAGTCGCCCTCGCACGGGGTCTGGTCGTCGCCGTCCAGGTCCTGCTCGTCGGCGGGAACGCCGCCGTCGCAGTTGTTGTCGATGCGGTCGCAGATCTCCGGGAAGCCCAGACCCACGAGCGGGATCGAGTCGTTGCAGTCGCCGTCGCACACGCGCTGGCCGTCGCCGTCGCCGTCCAGCTCGTCGGCGGGAACGCCACCGGCGCAGTCGTTGTCGATGCCGTCGCAGACCTCGATGAAGGCCGGTGAGCGCAGCGGGTCGTTGTCGTCGCAGTCGCCCTCGCACGGGGTCGTGCCGTCCGTGTCGCCGTCCTGCTCGCCGAGCGGCAGGATGCCGTCGCAGTCGTTGTCGACGCGGTCGCAGATCTCGGCGGTCGCATTCTCGAACGGATTGCAGGTGTTGTTCGGGACGCCGTTGACGCAGGTCTCGACGCCGGTGTTGCCGGTGCACTGCCCCTGGCCGCACGTGGTCGGCGTGGGCCCGACGCCGTCGTCGGGCGTGCCGTCGCAGTTGTTGTCCAGGCCGTCGCAGATCTCGGGGCTGGGGAACAGGTCCTGCACGCACTGCAGCGATCCGGTGACGCAGGTGATCGTGCCGTCGGCGCAGACGCCGGGCAGGCTGGTCGGGCAGAAGGCGCCCCCGCCGGGGTTGCCGTCGTCCACGCCGTTGGCGCAGTCGTCGTCGACCAGGTTGCACACCTCGGCCTCGCCGGGGTTGATGTCGGGATTCGTGTCGTCGCAGTCCACCCCACCCGCGCAGGAGGCGAAGCCGTCGCCGTCGTCGTCGACGTCGGGGAAGAAGCAGCCGCACTGGCCCGCGTCGGCCTTGTTCGGGTCGGTCGGGCAGTCGTCGCACACGTTGCCCACGTCGTCGCCGTCGATGTCGGCCTGGTCGTTGTTGGGGATCAACGGGCAGTTGTCGTCGCAGTTGTCGATGAGGTCGTCGTCCAGGTCGCTGTCGATGTCGAAGCGCCCGATCGCGATGGCGTTGACCTGCTCGAGATCCAGCGCCAACGGGTCGTTCGCCTCGACGAAAGAGCTATCGCTGGGGTCGTAGATGTAGACACCGCCGTCGAAGAACTCGAAGGGGGGCGTCGTGAAGGCAAGGGTCGTCGTAACCGAGAACGCGATGCGGCCGTCGTGCAGCACGTCGAGGCCGTTGATGTCGGGAACCGCCGGGGCGTTCGTGGGCAGCAGCAGGCCCAGCTGGTCCGAGTCGACCAGCGTCGCCAGCGTGGCGTTGACCGGGTCGTACAGGTAGATGTCTTCCTTCTGGAGGTTGTAGATCACTCCGCCGATTTCGGTCGGCTCGCTCTCGGCTACCGAGACGGCCCAGGTGCCGTCGGGCAGCTCGCTGACGCCGTCGAGGCTCAGCACGTCGAAGAAGCCCAGCAGGCCCCACTCCAGCGCCGTCGTGATCTCGCCGGTGCAGAAGTCGTACTCGTACACGTTGCCGTCGATCATCTCGAGCGGCGGCGTGCGGTCGAAGAGGATCGCGGTCTGGTTGAGACTGAACAGGACGTTGCCGTTGTCGCGGATGTCGAGGGCGTCGACGGTCGGCTCAGGCGGGAGGAACGCAGGAAGCGCGTCCATGATCGTCGAAGAGCCGACGTCGAGCTTGTAGACGCGGTTCGGGCTGAGGATGATCTCGAAGTTCGGGAACTGCGAGAGGGCGACCGAGAACAGCAGCGCGTCGCACAGGTCGCCGATACCGTCGCCGTCCGCGTCGTCCTGCGTGAAGTTCGACACGGTCGGGCAGTTGTCGATCGCGTCGGGGATCGTGTCGAGGTCGGCGTCGGGGATCGGGCCGCTCGGATCGTTCGAGCCGCCCCCGCCCGGGGCCCTGTCGAACATCTCCGCGCCCGCGATCTGCAGGTGTGCCATCGCCGGTGCGACGGCCCGTGTCAGCAGCGGGCCCGCGGTGGCCACCGCCAGTGCGAGGCAGCAACAGGCGAGTGCGATCAGCGGCCGGATGGCGCTGGAACCGGTCGAAGAACCCTTACGGCTGTCTACGAAGTACATACCCGAAACCTCCGCCCTGAACAGGGCCGCCCGAACGGGCGCTGTCGGCGATGCAATGAACTCGTTGTTCGGCGTGACTTGATGTCCGTGCCCCGGATCTTAACCGAACCGAGCCCGGTGACGGGCATCGATTCACGACCGGAAGCGTGGAAAAAAGCGGGGACGAACGGGGGACGCACATGGGTGGAAAACCTGCCGCTGCGCGCACGTTGCGACGCATGCTCGAGCACGTACTCGACCAACTCGGCCTCCCCTGGGTGACGCCGCGATGAGAGACCGCCATCCGTGACCGGCCTCCTTGCCGAGCTACGACCCGTACCCGCCTCTGAACGTGGCTCCGCGGCCCCCGCAATATGCAACAAAAATGTAACCAGGGCAAGGAAATTCGTAAAGGCCAGAAAGACCTAAGTAGTATAGAAATCAACGGGAAAGAGTAATAACCGGAATAGTTCACGGTCTTTCACACGGATAGATTCGCGAGGTTCATCCGGCGGGCGTCCGATGACGCCTGCAGGGGATTTCAACTACCCATGTACCGAGATTGACGCGCTACGGCAAGGCCGATCCGGCTTCCGCGTCGACGAGCACCTCGACCCGGCCGTCCTCGGGCCGGATGCGCTCCGCGGGAAGCGGCGTGGGATGGTCTACGCCGCCGAAGGCCTCCGCCACCGCTCGGGCCTTGTCGCGGCCCGTGGCGAGGAAGATGACCCGACGCGCGCCCGCCAGGGCGGTCGTGGTCAGCGTCACGCGCCAGGCGTCGAGCTGGGGCACGTGGTTGGGGGCAACCCAGCGCCGTGGCTCGTCGAGCGCGTCGGTGCCGGGGAACAGCGAGGCGGTGTGGCCGTCCGCCCCGATCCCGAGCAGGACGCAATCGAAGCGGGGCAACAGCTCGGTCGTGAACAGCTCGCGCACCTGCAACTGGTAGCGCGCCGCGGCCTCGAGCGGCTTCAGTTCGCACTCGATGCGGAACACTTGCTTGTCCGTCACGCCGAGGGGTGCCAGCAGCGCGTCCAGTGCCCGCTTGTAGTTGCTCTCGGCGTGGTCCGGCGGGACGCAGCGCTCGTCGCCGAACAGGAAGATCGTCTGGTCCCAGGGGATCTCGTCGCGAAACGGTGGCCGGGTCAGCAGGTCGTAGAGCGGCACGGGGGTCCGGCCGCCGGCCAGGACGAAGACGAAGCGCCCTCGCTCGGCCACGGCCTCCCGGGCCGCGTCTCTCAACCGCTCGGCGGCGGCCTGGGCCACCCCGGCGGCGTCGTCGAACCGATGAACCGTCGCCTGTGTCACTTCGAACGCCTCCACGTCCGGCCGTCCCTGGCCAGCATCACGTGAGCCTCGGCCGGTCCCCACGTCCCGGCAGTGTATTCGGGCAGCGAGGTGCCTCCGTGCTGGCGGCCCCAGCCCTCGTGCAGCCCGTCGACCCAGGCCCACGATCCCTCGACCTCGTCGCGCCGGATGAACAGCGTCGAGTCGCCCAGCATCGCGTCGAGCAGCAGCCGTTCGTAGGCCTCCGGCGTCGCGCCGTCGAACGAGGTCCCGTACAGGAAGTCCATGTCGACCGGCCGAATGCGCGACTGCGCGCCGGGGACCTTGCCGTCGAACGTCAACGAGATGCCCTCGTCGGGCTGGATGCGCAGCACGAGCGTGTTGGGAGTCAGCCCGTCCGAACGAAACAGTCGGTGCGGCACCTCGCGAAACTGCATGGCGACCTCGGTCAGCCGCCGGTTCATCCGTTTGCCCGCCCGCAGGTAGAACGGGACACCGGCCCAACGCCAGTTGTCGATCTGCAGCCGGGCCGCCACGTAGGTCTCCGTCATCGAATCGTGCGCGACGCCGGGCTCGTCGGCGTAGCCCGCGACGGCCTCTCCGTCGATCGTTCCCTCGGCGTACTGTCCACGAACCGTGGAGTCGTCGACCTCCTCGGGCGCGATCGGGCGCAGGGACTGCAGCACCTTGACCTTCTCGTCGCGGATCGCGTCGGGCGCCAGAGACACCGGCGGCTCCATCGCGATCAGGCACAGCAACTGGAACATGTGGTTCTGCAGCATGTCGCGCGCCATGCCGGCTTCCTCGAAGTACGCGCCGCGGCTTCCCACGCCGATCGACTCGGAAACGGTGATCTGCACGTGGTCTACGTACTTCTGGTTCCACAGCGGCTCGAAGATCGCGTTGGCGAAGCGGAACACGAGCAGGTTCTGCACCGTCTCCTTGCCCAGGTAGTGGTCGATGCGGAACACGTCGCGTTCGTGGAACACGCGGTTCACCGCGAGGTTCAGCGCCCGCGCCGAGGCCAGGTCGTGGCCGATCGGTTTCTCGAGCACGATGCGCGCCCAGCCGTCGGGTGAGCTCGCGCGGTTCAGTCCCGATCCGCCCAGCCCGTCGATGATTCCACCGTACGCCGAGGGCGGGGTCGCCAGGTAGTACAGTCGACGTCCCTGCGTCCCGTGCCGCGCGTCGACCTCGTCGAGGTGCGTGGCGAGATCGGCGAACCCGTCGGATCCGACCGCGCAGTAGCTCAGCCGGGATTCGAGCCGCGCCCAGCGCTCGTCCTTCAGCGTGCGACGCGAGTGAGCCTCGATCCCCTCGCGCAGGGACGCCTTGAATTCCTCCTGCTCGACTCGCCGACGGCCTGTGCCGACGACGGCGAACGACTCGGGGAGCAATCCGTCGACCATCAGGTTGTAGAGCGCGGGGACCAGCTTCCTGTGCGTCAGGTCGCCCATCCCGCCGAAGATCACCAGCGTGCACGACTCGGTCGCCGGATTCGTTACGGGTGCGATCGGGGCGTCGTCTCGGGGGGGTGTTGGGGTCAAGTCGCCCTGCCTCCGGCGCGTTGCGCTCGGTTTGAGTGGTTCGTTTCCTCTTGTTCAGGCTAATAATAGCGTCATGCCAGGAACTTCGGCGACGCTTCCGGGCGGGATCCCGTGGGTCACGGGTAGCCTTGCCGCGGCCGTGCTGATCACCGTGCTCGTCGTCTCGATCGCCGGGCGGCGGGGCGGGCGTTTCCGCGGGTTGCCCGGTTGGTCCGGCTGGTGGGTCGCGTTCGCGGTCGAGCTGGTGCTGCTGTCGCAAGCCCCGCGCTACGTTTCGTTCCCGCTGCTCGGCATCTCGATGTTCGCGGCGTTGCGCGCGTACTTCTTCGTTGCGCCGTTACGGGCGAGCGACCGCTACGCGATCCTCGCGGCGTACCTCGCGATCCCGATCGCGCTCGTGCCCGCGTACTCGGGTTCCGACGCGACGTTCCTCGCCACGGTTCCGGTAGCCCTGTTCCTCGGGCTTCCGTTGTTCGTCTCGATGGCGCCGCAGAGCCCGGGGACGCTCGATTCCCTCGGCCGCACTCTGCTCGGCGCCCTGCTGTTCGTCTTCTGCCTGGCCCACGTGGGGCTGCTCGCCGGGCCGGCGCACCGGGGCGTGCTGGAGCTGTTCGGGATCCTCGTCCTGGCTTCGGAGGTGCCGCAGCGCCTGGCCGGCCGGCTGCGCTCGGCCGACGGCGGCGTGGGTCCCGCTGTTGCCGTGGTGGCCAGCCTGCTGCTGGCGGGGGCCCTCGGCTACTGGCTCGGGCCGTCGTGTGGGCTGGTCGAGGAGGACGGGGCGCGTGCCGGGATCCTGGTCGCGGTCGCGGTCACCTTCGGCGGGATCGTCAGCAACGCCGTGGCGGCGGACCTGTCGCTGACGACCAGTTCGTCGATGTTCGGGCGCGGGGCTTTTTTGAACCGTGCGGTTCCCGCCGTATATGCTGCACCCGTATATTTCCACTACCTGAACCACTTCGCGTGACCGCTGCGCGGATCGGGGCGTCGTGAAACGACTGCTCAAGAACCTGGCGCTGTGGGCGTTCCACATCTTCTTCGTCCGGCCGGTGTTGAAGTGGGGCGCCGGGGCGCGCTATCGCGGGTTGCAGCATCTGCCCAAGGGCCCGTGCCTGATCGTCGCGAACCACAACTCGCACCTCGACGCGGCGGTCCTGATGACCCTGTTCCCGCTGCGGCGCCTGCCGCGCGTGCATCCGGTGGCGGCAGCCGACTACTTCGGCGCGACCCGGTTCAAGAGCACGCTGGCGATGGCGCTGATGAACGGCATCCCGATCCAACGCCGGCCGTCGATGGGCAGCGATCCTCTCGGCTCCGTCGCGAGTCAACTCGAGGCGGGCGAGTCGCTGATCTTCTTTCCCGAGGGCAGCCGGGGAGAGGCCGGTGTCGTGGCGCGCTTCCGCCCCGGCGTGGGGCGGCTGGTCAAACGCCTGCCCGGGCTGCTCGTCGTGCCCGTCTTTCTGTCCGGACCCGAGCGGATCTGGCCCCGCGGGCAGATGGTGCCCGTTCCGCTCAACATCGACGCCACCGTGGGACGCCCCCGCACGTATTCGACCGAGGACGACGCCCGGGCCATCGCCGAGCAGGTTCAGCGCGACGTGCTGGCCCTGGCCCCGCCGCCTCCGCCCGCGCCGGACCCGCGCCCCGCGCCGCCAGTGCGCATCGCGGTCTGCGGCGTCGAGGAGGGATGCAGACGCGCCGTGTTCCGCGAGCTGACCGGGCGGCTGGGGCAGCTCGGCCGCACGCTGGGGATCGCCGATCCGATGCTGGAGTCCGACGCCGAGGGTCTGCGCGAGGTGACCGGCCCGATCCCCTACGCGCGGGGACGAGCCTGGCTCGGCGCGTGGCCCTGGCTACTGCGCGCGCGCGGTCGTCGCCGTGGCCGCCGGTTCAACGAGATGGTCGAGCGGGCGCGCGTCGACGAGGCGTTGACCGACGGTCGCTCGGCCCGTTTCGTCGTCACCGACGGCAGCGCGCTGGTGGACCTGATGGCGTGGAGCGAGGCCGAGGTGTATCGCGGAGCCTTCGACGCCAGCGGCATGAACCGGGTCATGCAGTACCTGTCGGGCGAGCGACGCATCCGTTTCGCCTCGTGGTGGACCTTCATCCGCAAGGCTCCTGAGGTGTGGTTGATCAACATCGCCGACCTGGCGCGGCCGCCGGTGCCGGACGTGCTGGTGCGCGTGAACTGTCCGGTTCCCTGGCTCGAGCGCACGCTGCGCTCGCGCGGCGAGGAACAGCAGCCGCAGCGCCGCGCCGCCGCGCTCGGCCGGTTGCAGACGACCTACGGTAGCGTGGCCGAGGTGCTGCAGAAGCGGCGCAAGGTCGAGGTGATCGACGTCGACGGTTGCGAGGACGACCCCGCCTCGATCGCCGACCGGGTCGAGCAGGTTTGCCGGCGCCTCGTGGACAGTCCCGCGAGCGCGTCGCAGTAGTTCCCCTTCTATCGAGGAAGCGTCCCATGGACCACCCGTTCGTCGATCTCGATTTTCACGAGGTTCCCGTCGAGGAGATGCTGCGCCGCTCGCAGGAGTTCCATGACGAGATGAGCCGCCGACGCAGCGTGCGGCAGTTCGCGGCACGCCCGGTCCCGCAGGACGTGGTCGAGCGCGCGGTGATGACCGCCGGAACCGCGCCGTCGGGGGCCCACAAGCAGCCGTGGAGCTTCGTTCTGGTCGGCGATCCGGACGTGAAACGACGGATCCGCGAGGCCGCCGAACGGGAGGAGAAGGAGAGCTACGAGCACCGCATGCCGCCCGCGTGGATCGAGGACCTCGAGCCGCTGGGTACGGACTGGCACAAGCCGTACCTCACGATCTGCCCCTGGTTGGTCGTGGTCTTCCAGCAGACGTATGGCGTGGATCCGGCCTCCGGGGGCAAGCGCAAGCACTACTACGTCCAGGAGTCGGTCGGGATTTCCGTGGGGTTTTTGCTGGCCGCGCTGCACCATGCGGGGCTGGCCACGCTGACGCACACGCCCAGCCCGATGGGTTTTCTGGGCGAGGTGCTGGAACGGCCCGAGAACGAGCGGGCCTACATGCTGATCGCCGTCGGTTACCCCGAGGTGGGCTGCCGCGTCCCGGACCTTCAAAGAAAACCCCCGAAGGCGATCCTCTCCGTCGTCTAGAAGGCTCCCCGATCGCCTTGACGCGGGCGCTCTCAAGTGGAACCTTCTACTTAGAGAGTGGGCCGCGACGATCGAGATAGGAGCCGGGTCGAATGAGCGAATCACAGACCTTCCAGCGCCGAACCCAGGACGCACTGGAGGACCACCGGCAAATCCACTTCTACCTCGACCAGATCGCGCTGCGCCTGGAAGAGTTAGGATCCGACGACGACGACGTCGAGCCGATGCGCCGCCTGGCGGCCCAGCTCGAGGGGCTCAAGGAGCGCCTCGTCGAGCACCACGAGGCCGAGGAAGAGGGCGGGCTGTTCCAGTCGATCCTCGAGGTGATGCCCGAGGCGCGCCTCGACGTGGCCCGGCTGACCCGGCAGCACGGCAAGATGATCGAGATCCTCGAAATGGCCCGGATCCACGCGCAGTGCGGCGAACCCGGCGAGGCCGACGGGCTGCGGCGCGATCTCGAGGGGTTTCTCGAGACATTCCGCGAGCACGAGCGGACCGAGGAAGAACTGCTGCGCCGCGCGATCGCCCGTGAGAGCCGCGTGCCCGAGTGACTTTCCCCAAATCGCTGTACGCACGAGCTTTGCGTCGGTTGACGCGTTTTCGGACCGATGATAGCCTCTGCGGTTGTGGCACGGGTATTCGGAGAAAATCGAGTTCGTCTCCGCAAAGGAAAACGGGCCTCCATCCAGGCATGGAGGCCTGCGGTTACGACCGGCGGAAGCCATAGAGGGCGCTCGGAGTTCGAGCGCCCTTCTTGCATTTGCGGACTGATTCTCTTCTCGCACGACGGAGGCCGACCTTGACCGCCAAGGACCAGTTGATGAGGTTGTACCGGATCCAGGACCTCGTGCTCCGCATTCGCGCGGCGCAGACCGTCGTGAACGAGGCGCCACAGAAGGTCGAGGAGATAGAGGCCAGATTCCGCGAGAGGAACGCCGAGTACGTGTCCGTGAAGGAGCGTTTCGATGAGCTGAAGCTGGATCAGCGGACGCGCGAGGCCGAGCTGCAGGATCTCGAGGAGCACAAGAAGAAGTTCACCGACGACCTGATGCAGGTGAAGAACCAGCGCGAATACGCGGCGATGCTGAAGGAGATCGACTCGGTCAAGGCCCAGATCTCCGAGCACGAGGACTCGATCCTGGCCGACATGGACGAGATCAAGAAGCTCGAGGGAGAGCTCGAGACGCACACCGAGCACATCGAGCAGGAGCGCAAGGCGGTCGAGACCGAGCGCTCCGAGGTCGAGCGGCAGGAGGTCGAGGCCCGCGGCGAGATCGAGCGACTCGGGTCCGAGCGCGACGGGATCGAGTCCGACCTGCCGACCCCCGTACTCGAGGCCGTCCGGCGCCTCGAGCTGCGGCGCCAGGGGATCTTCCTCTCCAAGGCCGACAACGGCACCTGCATGTCCTGCTTCGTGCGGGTCCGCCCCCAGGTATTCCAGGAAATCAAGACGGCGTCCCAGGTCCATAGCTGCGGAAACTGTCGCAGGTTCCTCTACTTCGAGCCCTCGCTGGCTCCCAAGCCCGAGCCCGAGCCCAAGCCCGAGGCCGGCGCGGCTGCGGACAGCGTCGAAACGGTCAATGACGGCGCGGTCTAGGGCCGCACGCCTGGTCCAGTAGGCCCGATCTTGGACCGCCTCAGCGAGCGGCTGGCGGGCGTCAGGCAGCGGATTGACGACGCGTGCCGCCGCGCGCGGCGCAACCCCGACGACGTCCGGCTCATCGCCGTTTCCAAGACCGTGTCCGCGCAGCGCATCCGAGAGGCGCTGCGCGTCGGGCAGACCCTGCTGGGCGAGAACCGCGTCCAGGAGGCTGTAGCCAAGATCGACGAGATCGGTAGCTCCGCCGCCACCTGGCACCTCGTGGGCCACCTCCAGCGCAACAAGGCCCGACACGCCGTAGGCCGCTTCGAGCTGCTCCACGGCGTCGACGGCGAGAAGCTGGCCGAGGAACTCGACCGAAGAGCCGAAGCCGCCAACCTCAAGCAGGCCATACTCTTACAGGTCAACCTCTCCGGAGAATCCGCGAAATCCGGCGCCCCGCCCGCCACCCTACCCAGGTTGATGAATCGGGTCGCGGAGTTGGCTTCGCTGGAGCTGCACGGGCTGATGACGATCCCGCCGGCGGGGACGCCGGACGAGGCACGGCGCTGGTTCGTCGAGCTTCGCCGGATGAGGGACCGCCTGGCGGCCGAGACCGGCCTCGCCCTGCCCGAGCTCTCGATGGGAATGACCAACGACTTCGAGGTCGCCGTCGAGGAGGGCGCCACGCTCGTCCGGGTCGGCCGGGCGATCTTCGGGGAAAGAACGCCCTGATTCGGTCAAAATCCGGTAGAATGACCGGCGGTCAAGATTCGGAGCGAGGAAAACGAGTGGCGATCATGACGTTTAATCGTCGTGTTTTGAGGAGGATACGTCTCCCGACGGTCGTGCTGTCGCTTGCGCGCCCCGTTGCCGGACCCTATGTTTCCCCTCGTTTCGGTCAAGCCGGAGGAAGAAGCATGTCGGACAGACTTACCGCGATGGACATCGAGAACGAACGTTTCCGCCGCAAGATGCGTGGATTCGACCCGAGCCAGGTGTTGCTTTTCCTTCGTTCGGTAGCCGAAGAGGTCAAGCGCCTCAACCTCGAGAACGGCGACCTGCGCGACAAGGTCGGGTCGCTCGAGAAGCAGATCGACGATCACCGCTCGCGGGAAGAGACGCTGCAGAACACGCTCGTCGGAGCTCAGAGGATGACCGACGAGATGAAGGACCGCTCGAAGGAAGAGTCCAAGCTGGTCGTCAAGGAGGCGCGGATCAAGGCCGAGCGGATCGTCCAGGAAGGGCAAGACCAGCTCGCGCGTCTCGAGGGCGAGATCAGCCGCTGCAAGCTCGAACGCGACCTGTTCGAGCGTCGCCTGAGAAATCTGATCGACGAGCACGTCACCGCGCTCGAGCAGCGCCGTAGCGACCGCGACGAGCCCGACAACGTGCACGTGCTGCGCCGCCACGTCGGACAAGAGGCCGGATGACCGACGTCGACCTCGTCGTCGTCAACATCGCACAGCTTGCCACTCCCCTGGGAAGCACCGCACTCACCGGTGCCGACCACGGAAAACTGAGAGTCATCGAAGACGCCGCGATCGCCGTCCAGGGCGACGAGATCGTGTTTGTCGGACCCCGGGAAGCGCTGGCCGCGAGCGTGCTCGTCGGGCCGGAGACCGTGCACGTCGACGCGGGGGGCGGAACCGCCCTACCGGGCTGGGTCGACGCGCACACGCATCTGCCGTTCTCCGGCTGGCGCGAGAAGGAGTTCGACGAGCGCCTGCGCGGAGCGACCTACTCCGACATCGCGGCGCGTGGCGGCGGCATCCTCTCCACGGTGCGCCGCACGCGCGAGGCGTCGCTGCCGGAGCTCAGGCGACACGTGCGCGAGCGCCTGGATCACCTGCTGGAGCTGGGAACGACAACCGTCGAAGCAAAGAGCGGCTACGGCCTGTCCCCGCGTGACGAGGTCAAGCAGCTCGAAGCCCTGCGCGAGGCCGCGCAGGATCACCCGGCCGACGTCGTGCCGACGTTTCTCGGCGCGCACACCGTGCCGATCGAGCACCGCGAGAACCGCGAGGGTTACGTCCGGCTGCTGATCGACGAGATGCTGCCCGAAGTGGCGGCCAACAAGATGGCCGAGTACGCAGACGCGTTCATCGACGCCAACGCCTTCTCAGCGGACGAAGCGCGCCGCGTTCTGGGCCGCGCCCGCGAGCTCGATCTCGGCGTGCGAGTGCACGCCGATCAGCTAGCCGACGACGGCGCCGCGCTGGTCGCGGCCGAGCTGGGGGCGGCCTCCGCCGATCATCTCGAGTTCGCGTCGCCGGAGGGAATCGAGGCCATGGCCCGCGCCGGAACATGCGGCGTGCTGCTTCCCGCCGCCACGTTCTTCCTGATGATGGATGCTCGGCCTCCGGGCCGGCGGCTGATCGACGCCGGCGTTCCCGTCGTCGTCGCCACGGACTTCAACCCGGGATCGTGCCCGACCGATTCAATGGCGCTGTCGATCTGCTTCGCATGCCTCACAGCCGGTCTGTCGGTGGACGAGGCGATCGCCGGTGCGACGCTGAACGCCGCGCACTCACTCGGCCGTGCGGATCGTACGGGCAGTCTCGAGTTGGGCAAGCGCGCCGACATCGCCATCCACGCGATGCCGAACCGGTACCACCTCGTCTACCGCATGGGTCAGACGAGAGTCGATACAGTGATCGCGGGCGGGAAGCTGATTCGACCGAACGCGTGAGCGGTCAGAAGAGGGGAGCGCGCTCTTCCGCCTCGAAGCGGTAGACGTACTCGGTGACCTTCAGGTCGATGGGGTGCTCGTAGGTCGCGCTGACGATCATCTCGGCCTTCGTCCGCCGGACCTTCAGGTTCTTCCTGGTCAGCGGAATTTCGAGCTCCTCGGCCTTCTCGAGAATCCTCTGTGTGACCGTCTGGTTGCTGGCCCGTACGGCGCCCATGCGCGCCTCGTTGCGCAGCACGTCGCGGAACTCGTAGGCCTTGATCCGCACCGGGATGTACTGGGTGCCGACGAAGATCGCGCAGCCGACCACCGCGATAGCCACGACCAGACCGATTCGGCCTTCGCCCTTCTGATTGGATCGGAACATCGAGGACGAATATAGGTCTCGCCCCCGGAGGGGACAAGGATCGTCATTTTTGGGGGAAACCGGACAGTTTCCTAGCCGCCGGCACCGACGTCGGTGGAGACCAGGTCCTGGATCAAGGCGGTCTCCGCCGCATCGCGGCGCGCCATCGAGCCCAGCAAGTTCCGCGTTCGCTCGCGCAGCTTCGGGTCCTCCGGCTTGCGCGCCTCGGCGTAGCTCATCGAGGCGTCGACCAGGCCGCGCAGGTTCTCGAGGATCCGGCCCTGCTCGTCGAACAGGTTCTGCAGACGGTCGGCGGCACGCGGATAGCGCTCGCCGAGCTGCGCCAGCGTTCGGTTGTCCTGCTCCTTGCGGAAGTCGCGGCTGACCGACTCGTGAAGTTCCGTCAGGCGTTGGGACAGGCTCGAAGCCCAGCCGTGGGCCTCGGGCGTCTCCGCACGCGGGCGCGGTTTGCGCAGGAAGTCGCTGAGGCGACGGTTCAACTGCTGCAGTCGGTCTCGCTCGGACAGGCGCGTTCTTACGCGCTCGCGGTCGTGATCGATCATGCTCACCCCCACTCGATTTCGGCCCGGCGCCACGGTCTCACTCACGCCGGCAAGCTTAAAAACCTTACAGGGCCAACACCCGGCGACGCAAGCCTGCCGCCTACGATCCCAGGCAGCAATCGGGGTGCCACTCGCACGCGGAGGCAGAATTCCCCGGAACATCGACATTTCGACGGCGCGCTGCTCACTTCGGGTCAAAATCTCGACGCCACCGTGCGAGAATCGAATCCACGGATCGGCTCGGAGGAGGATCGATGAAGTCTTGCACCCGTTACTTGACGTTCAACGTCGAAGCCCGAATGGACTTCGTGAACATCACGCCCGACGTCGAGCAGGTCGTTCAGGAAAGCCGCGTTCGCGAAGGACTGGTGCTCGTCAACGCGATGCACATCACCGCCAGCGTCTTCATCAACGACGACGAGTCCGGATTGCACGAGGACTACAAAGAGTGGCTGGAACAGCTCGCGCCGCACGACCCGTCGCGCTACCAACACAACCGGACGGGAGAGGACAACGGCGACGCGCACCACAAGCGACAGATCATGGGTCGTGAAGTCGTCGTGGCGATCACCGAAGGTCAACTCGATTTCGGTCCCTGGGAGCGGATCTTCTACGGCGAGTTCGACGGTCGCCGTCCCAAGCGAGTTCTCGTCAAGGTCATCGGCGAGTGAACGTCAGTCGCGGCGGTGCAGCCCCACTGCCGCCTCGATGAATGCCTCGTCCAGTTTGCCGTCGCCGTCCAGCGTCTTGCGCACCAGCGGATACAGAGTCTTGGCGTAGTCGTCGACGTCCTCGAGGTGGTACCACGGCGCCTCGAGGCTGAATCGCTCGTCCCGAAAGCGACTCGAGGCTACGCCCTGGGCCACCGCGGTGGGCAGGGCTTCGAGCATGAGCTGCCACGCCTCAGCGCCGGCCGGCCCCGCGGCCGCGGCCCGCTCGTAGAGCCGCTGCAGGCGCTCGGCGGGGATGCGCGCGAACAGGAAGTGCGCGTTCTCGTGGACGATGGGTGGGATCTCGTCCACCAGCCCTTCCCGGGGTCGAACCTCGATCAGCAGATGGCGGCCGATCGCCTGAGCGTGGGTCCCGTGTCCGTCGAGCACGGGCGCCAGCACGAGCGTCGGCGCGGGAGACGGTCTCGGCGAGACTCCGTAGAACTCGGCAAGACGCACGAGAAAACGCTGCAGCGCTCTTCGTTGCGGATAGCCGCGAGAGCGCTCGATGAAGCGTCGCACGACGAGGCCGTCGCTCCAGACCCGGGCGTAGCGCGGTTTGAAGTACTGGACTGCATCACGCAGATCGTTGCGGGCCCCGTCGCCCAGCCACGATGGTAGCTCGGCCAGTGCCTGCTCGGTCGATGAGGCCTCGAAGAACAGCTTGGTCAGCGCGTGGGGGGCGCCCTCCGGTGCCGACGCGATGCCCTGCTTTCGCGCGTCGACGAATCGGCGCAGCATCTCGATGTCGGCCGGGGTCGGCTCGCCGAACACGTTGCGGAACTGCAGACGGTGCGCGACGATCGTCTTGCCCGCCGTCGCGCCACGATTCTGCAGTCCGGTCAACGAATCGAGCCAGTGCAGCAGCGCCGCGTGCTGTGAGACCGTCACCTCGATCGGGTAGGCCTTGCCCAGCAGCAGATCCGGTTCCGCCGCGACCGATCCACAGAGGATCGCGGTCAGCGCCAGCAGCGGCCGCAAGCGACGCACGGCTATCGCTTGAACAGGTTCTCGAACTGCGACTTCGGGTCGTTCGACGAGCTGACGTTGTTGCTGCGGCGGCCGGTCACGTCCAGCACGAGGCGCGGCTGGAACAGCTTGCACTCGTTGCCCTTGGTCTTGCTCGAGACGGCTTCGGTAATCGTTGCGCGGCATTGCCAGCGGGCTGCCGTGTCGAAGTGCGTGCAGGTGCGACAGCAGTGCAATGGGGCCGAGCAGTGAGGACACACCGCGGTCGGGGTCGGGACGCCGCCGAAGTTCGACGCGTTGCGCCCGCAGTCGAAGCAGCGCATGACCTCGTTGGCCTCGCGGTCGATGGCGTGACGCAACGAGCGTTTCTGAATCCGCTCTTCCTTGGTCAGGTTCTGCCGCGGAGGTTGCCGGGGCTTATCGCGGTCCTCGCGATCCGAGTCCTGATAGCCCTGTTGGCGGTACTTTCGATTCACGGCGATCCTCCAGAACACGAATTCGGTCGGACATGCGAGTACCTGGCGGGGAGGGAATTCACGACATCGTAAACCAGATTTCCGAACCCCGGCAAGGTTTTTATCGGACTCGCGGATCGTCGATTCGCGCGGGAGAGTCCTCAGCCGAGCTTCGCGAACACGCTGACGATCCGTTCCATCGCCCAGTCGAGGTCCTGCTGTTGCACGTTCAACGCGGGTGCGAAGCGAATCGTGTCGACGTGCGTCTCTTTGCACAGCAGGCCCTCGTCCTGCAATGCCTCGCAGTAACGCCGGGCGCCACCCGCCTCGGGCTTCAGCTGAAGACCGATCCACAGGCCCTTGCCGCGGATCTCCTGGATGTTCGGGCTGTTCAACTCGGACAGCCGCTTCATGAAGTACTCGCCCAAGCGGGCCGAGTTCTCGATCATGTTCTCGTCGACCAGCACCTGCAGCGCCTCGCGCGCGACGGCGCAGCCCAGCGGGTTTCCGCCGAACGTCGAGCCGTGATCGCCGGGATTGAACACGTCCATTACGTCGCGGCTGGCCAGCATGGCCGACACGGGATAGAACCCGCCCGCCAGCGCCTTGCCGATGGTGACGACGTCGGGCTGCACCCCTTCGTGCTGGAAGGCGAACATCGTTCCCGTGCGCCCGAGACCGGACTGGATCTCGTCCGCGATCAGCAGCGCGTTGTGCTTCTTGCAGGCCTCCGCGATGCCCTTGAGGTACCCGGCCGGCGGAATGATGATGCCGCTCTCACCCTGGATCGGCTCGATCAGCACGCCGACGACGTTGGGGTTCATCGCGTTCTGCACCGCTTCGAGGTCGCCGTACGGCAACAGCTTGAAGCCCGGCGTGAACGGCCCGAAGCCGTCTTTGTACTGGTCGTCGTCCGAGAAGCCGACGATCGTGGTCGTGCGCCCGTGGAAGTTACCCTCGAAGACGAGGATCTCGGCCTGATTCTCGGGGACGCCCTTTTTCTTGTAGCCCCACTTTCGGGTGGCCTTGATCGCGGTCTCGACCGCCTCGGCGCCGGTGTTCATCGGCAGCATCTGATCGAAGCCGGTCAATTCGTGGACGAGCTTGTAGAACGGGCCCAGCTGGTCGTTGCGGAACGCCCGCGAGGTCAGCGTGACGCGCTCGGATTGCTCGATCAGTGCCTTGCGAATCCGGGGGTGCGCGTGACCCTGGTTGACCGCCGAGTATGCGGCGAGGAAGTCGAGGTACTTGTTGCCCTCGACATCCCAGACCCAGATGCCCTCCGCTCGCTGGATCACGACGTCCAGAGGGTGGTAGTTGTGGGCGCCGTAGGCGTCCTCGAGGCGGATGTACTCTGCGGTGTTCGTCTTGGTCGTTTCCATGGCTGGTCCCTCGGAGAGTTGCTAGAAGGCCACAATAGCACGGAGAATCAGGCGTTGCCGGGGCTTCTGACGCCCCTCGCGGCCCGAGATTTCGGGCGCCGTTCGGCATCGTCGCGCGATCGTCGGCGGGGGTCCTTGACGCTCCTTACGCATAAAAGAAATAATCCCGGCTCGCAGTGCCACCCGGAGTTCCGACCCGATGTCCGCTCCCCCTCAAAACCAAGCTCTCGGCAGCAAGCACCGGCTGCTGCTGAGGGTCGAGCGTTTCAGCCGCCGGAACTACCTCCTGATTTTCGTCCTGGCCCTGGCCGCGCTGGCCGGTGGGGCTTTCCTGGGCTCCAAGCTGGAGCTGGAGTCCAACATCCTGGCGTTGATCCCGGAGGGCAACCCCCGCGTCGACAGCCTGCGCGAGGCGCTCGAGGACTTCGGCTCGATCGACTACTTGCTGGTCCTGCTCCAGGCGGAGGAGGGCAAGGGCCCGGACGAGCTGGAGGAGTTCGCGGACCTGTTCGCGGAGAATCTCGAGGAGCGGGACGACTTGATCGACGTCGTCGAGTACCGCTTTGAGCACGACGAGGCGTTTCTCGAGCTGTTCTACGAGAACGCGCTGCTGTTTCTGGACGCCGACGGTCTGGACGAGATCGCGGGGCAACTCGAGGACGAAGCGATCCTCGAGCAGCTGCGGCAGAACAAGCTGATCATGACCTCGCCCACCGGGGCGCTGATGGCCGACCAGGTGCGCAACGACCCGCTGGGGTTGATGCCGCTGTTCATCAACCGTCTGGCCGGCAACCAGGGTGTGTTCAAGATCGACCTCTCGGGCGGCTACTACCTCGGCAAGGACGGTCGCTCGTTGATCATGCTCGTCAAGCCGACCGGCCCGTCGCAGGACCTGGCGTTCGACAAGCTCCTGTTGGCCGGGGTGAGTGAGGCCGAAGCGGCGACTCGCGAGGAACTGCGCGACGACATGGGCTACGTCGCCGGCGACGAGGTCGGCGTCGGCGCGCGCTACGGCGGCACGTATGCCGTGGCCGTCGATGAAGAGCGGCTGATTCGCAAGGACGTGACGTTCAACGCGTTCGCGTCGTTGTTTGCCGTCTCTGCGCTGTACTTCCTGTGCTACCGACGTTTTGCCGCGCTGTTCTACTCGAGCCTGCCGCTGCTGGTCGGCCAGGCGCTGACCTTCGGCCTGGCGTTTCTGGTCCTGCGCGGGCTGAACGCTTCGTCCTCGGCGTTTGCCGCGCTGCTGATGGGGCTGGGCACCGACTTCGTCATCGTCATCTATGCGCGTTATGTGGAAGAGCGGCAGAAGGGTCGGACGCTGGCCGAGGCGACCGAGTTGATGATCGGCGAGACCGGCCTGGGCGTCTTCACCGGCGCGATCACGTCGGCGGGCACGTTCTACGCCATGTGCATCAGCCAGTTTCGCGGCCTGTTCGATCTGGGCTTCCTGATCGGCAGCGGGATCTTGCTGTGCGCGATCGCCATCCTCTTCATGCTGCCGGCGATGATCAAATGGAACGAGGGCGTGCGGAGGCGCAAGAGCGACGTCGTCAAGAAGCTGCACCTGCAGTCGTTTCTGCTCGAACATCTGATCACGTTCTCGGCCCGCCATCGTGGCCTGGTGTTGACGGCGGCGGCGCTGATTACGGCCGCCAGCGTCTACGGGGCGACTCAAGTCGAGTTCGACGACACGTCGAAGGTGCTGCGCAGCGATCGTTCCGACGCATTTCGGGTTCAGTCGGAGATCGCCGAGACGTTCGGCGCATCGCTGTCCTACATGATGGCCATCGCCGAAGCGCCCACGCGCGATGAGGCGATGGAGCTCACGCAGCGCGTGGCAAAACGGCTGCATCCGTACATCGAGGATGGCACCGTGGGTTCGATGGACTCGATCCTGACTTACCTACCTGCTTCGACCGAGCAGGCTCACGTGCTGCGGACGTTGAGCGAGGATGCCGAGGGTCGCTTCGACGGCGAGCGGATCCGAGCGACGTTTCTGAGAGGACTGAACGAAACAGGATTCCGGCACGAGGCGTACGCCGAGTTCCTCGAGCGCATGCAGCGCTTTCTTGCGCCCGCGCGGCCCGTGACGCTCGACGACCTGGAGCAGCAGGGACTCGATCGTCTGCTGCAACGCTACGTCAATACCGACGGCGGGCGAGTGAGGATCGTCACTTACCTGCACCTGACGGATCCGGCGTGGAAGCGTCGGTCTCCTCCGGGGATGATCGACGCATTGACGGCGGGCGACGAGGGGATCGTCGTCACCGGGACCAACGTGGCGAACGTCGAGTTTCGCCGCATCTTCATGCGCGAATCGAAGCAGTCGCTGGCTATCGGGCTGGTGTTCGTATTGGCGCTGCTGTGGATCGACTTCCGCAGTTTGAAGTTGACTGCAGTCGCGTTGACGCAGTTGCTCTGCGGAGTCGCGATCATGTTGGGCACGATGAAGGTGCTCGGCATTCACCTGAACTACGTCAACGCATTTGTGGCCACGATGATCCTCGGCGTGGGTATCGATTACAGCATTCATCTGGTGCATCGACTCAGTCTCAACGGCGGCCGTGTGGACGCCGGTGTGCTCGAGACGGGCAAGGCGGTCGTGATCGCCGCGCTGACGAACATCGCGGCGTTCTACACGCTTACGCTGGGCAACTACCCCGCGTTGCGCAGCTTCGGCACGGTGGCTTTGCTGGGGTCCGCGTGCTGTTTGTTGACCTCGTTGACGCTCGTGCCGGCGCTGATGGGGCGTGCGGATGCGCAGCCCGGATCCGACGAACGGCGGAGTTGACGTGTCTCTGCTTTGGGTGGCCGTCGTCCTCGGCATCGTCGAGGGGTTGACCGAGTTTCTGCCTGTATCTTCCACCGGGCATCTGGTCGTGACTTCCGAGTTCCTCGGTTTCGAAGGGCCTCGCGCCGAGGTGTTTCAGATTTTCATTCAGCTCGGCGCGATCCTGGCCGTCGTGTGGGAGCACCGCGGCAAGCTCGCCGGAATCACGCGCGATCTTCCGCGCAGTTCTGAAGCGCGGCACTTTGCGGTGGTTGTTCCTCTTGCGTTCATCCCATCCGCGGTGCTCGGGTTGTTGTTGTTCGACGCTATCTTCGAGTACCTGTTCTCGCCTCGCGTTGTCGCCTCCGCTTTGATCGTCGGCGGACTGCTGATCTTGCTGGTCGAGGGTCTGCACTTGAAGGTGCGTACGCGGACGATGGAGGCGATGACGCTGCCTCAGGCGCTGCTGGTGGGTCTCGCGCAGTGCCTGGCGTTGTGGCCCGGTTTCTCGCGCTCGGCGGCGACGATCCTGGGCGGTCTGTGTGTTGGGCTCGACCGTCGCACCGCGGCGGAGTTCTCGTTCTTCCTGGCCATTCCGACAATGATCGGTGCGGCATCGTACAAGTTACTCGACTCGTTCGATCTACTGTCGCGTTCGGACGTCTTGTGGCTGGCCCTGTCGTTCGTCATCTCGTTCTTCGTCGGCTGGTGGGCCGTGCGCTGGCTACTCCACTTCGTTTCGAATCACACCTTCCGCTCGTTCGCCTGGTACCGCATCGCACTGGGCTTCCTCCTCCTGGCCCTGTTCCGGTAGCCCCCCCCCGACCCAGGTTGATTTCGAACGACAACCCCCGACCGGGCGCCGAGACTCACACCGGGCCCGGGATCGGTTAGAATTCGGGTGTCCCGGGTGCCTCCTGGGGTTGCGTCAATGTCCAGACCTCGCTGGGTCGTGCCCGGCAGGACTTATCTCGTGACGCGGCGTTGTTTGCTGCGCATGTTCTTGCTGCGTCCGGATTCGATGGTGCGCCGTGTG
>JAAELQ010000052.1 GCA_024226515.1 bacterium | reverse complement strand
CAGGCCACCCAGCGTCATCACGTTGAGACTCTGGCCGCCGAGATGCATCAGGAACAGCGTCGTCAGCAGCGACACCGGCACCGCCGTGGCCACGATCACCGTCGGCGCGGCGGCGCGCAGGAACAGGGCCAGTACCAGCACGGCCAGGGCGATGCCGATCAGCGCGCCTGTCTGCACGTCGTCGATGGCGTTTTCGATCAGCGCGGCCTCGTCGGCGACGACGCTGACGTCGATACCGGGAAGATCGGTCTGCATGCTCTGCAGCGCCTCGCGGACCCGGCGCGAGACGGAGACCGTGTTGGCGCCGGCCTCCTTGTAGATCGCCAGTCCGACGCCCTCCCGTCCGTCCACCCGGACGAGATGTGTGATCTCGCGGGCGGTCAGCTTCACCTCGGCAATGTCGGCGATCCGCACGGCGACGTTGCGCCCCTCGGCGTCCTGCTGGAAGCGCACGACCACCGCGGCGACATCCTCCGGTTTGCGAAAGCGCGACAGACCGCGCACGAGATAAACCCGGCCCGATTCCTCGACGGTGCCTGCGTTGGT
>JAAELQ010000051.1 GCA_024226515.1 bacterium | reverse complement strand
GGCTGTACGAGACGCTGGGCCTATTCAATGGTTACGGCCTTCGTCGCAGCCCGAGAGCGAAAGCGCTGCCAGCACGATAGGTCACATAACCCTTGATGCGAATCCGTCAGGAAAGCGTAGTGCGGGAAAACCGCACGCTGCGTTTGAGGTGGCGGGGGCTGGAAACGGACTCACGGTTTGGCTAGTGAGGCACTCCCGAAGGAAACGGGGAGACAATGGATAGGCCAGACCTTCGGAGCACCGCGCCAGCCCTCGACCCTACGCCGGCTGGCGGTTGGGATGAACGAGTGGTCCCGTGATTCGCTCTACGCTGCAGCTCGATGGTAGCCGTCGTCCCTCCCTGACCGAGCAAGACGTGTCAAGCAAGCCTCAAGCTCTGCATTCCACGGCGGCACCGGAGCGATCTCGCGAGAGCATTGCCGCGCCCGCGAGGCAGGACACGATGGACAGAAGCAGCAAGATCCAGAAGTAGGTGTCAAGGCCGGTCCGGGCGAGGGGTAGTGGAGACCAGATGTAATCGGGGCCGATGCCGGCGGCTGCGCCGATGAAGACGGTGCTGTCGGCGGTGGCGTGGGCCACGATCGCAGGCAGGATCGAGCGAGTGCAGATGGTCAGGTAACTCAGCGTTGCGCCCATCAGGATGAGCGAAACGGCTCGCGCATAGCCGGAGGCGTGGTTGAGATGTGCCAGCCAGAACATGACCGAGCTGACGCCGACCGCCACGCCCGCGCCGTGGCGCCGGAGCAGTCCGCCCAGCATGTAGCCTCGGAAGCCCGCCTCCTCGGAGACACCGGCAACGAGGGAGATCATCAACAACATGACGTACTGCGACCACCAGGGTAGTTCGGGCATGGCGGCCGCGTCTCCGGGCACCTCGATGATTCGATAGAGAAGAATCGTCGTCGAGATGATGAAGACCACGGCCGCGAGGCAGGTGGGGAGCACCGCCCGCCACTCCCGCGCACTCAGGCGGCGGGCTCCCATCGCGGCCCGGCGTCTCGCCGAGGTCGAGGCCGGTCCCCAGGCGCCGCTGAAGAACCGGAAGACGACCCACAGATAGACCAGCACCAGCGGAGCACTCCACGGAATGTGCGGGAAGAGTCGCATGTTGGCGACAGCGAGCACGTTCCATCCCAGCTGGAGAGCGAAAAAGACGAACAGGCCGGACAGCACGGCTCGTAACGACGCGGGGAGCTTCCGCCACAGGCGCGAGACGGGACCGACCTCAGGGCTCATCGCTTCCCCCGACTCCGTTCTCGAGGAAGTCGACCAGAACCAGGCTCATGTTCTTGACGCCCACGGCAATCGCCGCTTCGTCGGCGACGAACATGGGATGATGCGGCATTCCCACGATGTTCTCTTTTTCATTGGAAACGCCCATGAAGAACAGCGCGCCGGGCACGACCTCCTGAAAAAACGCAAAGTCCTCGCTGAAGAAGGGCGTGGTTTCTTCGAGCGTCAGCACCGCCGCCTCGCCCCCGATCGAACGAAAAAGCTCGTCCGCTCGCGCCACGAGATCCGCATCGTTGTTAACCGGAGCGATCGCCCGTTCCATGTACACAAGCTTGTACTCGATGCTGTCGAGCTCCAGCGCTGCGAGCCCCTTCTCGATGCCGGACTTCGCCCGGGCGTGCATCGGTTCGCTGGACGCCCGCGCCATGCCGGACACCGTCCATCCATCTCCAGCGGGTTCCGATGAGAGTGCCCCGGCCGAGATGAATGCGCCGGGATCCATCGCCGCATCCATCGGGTCGTCGTTCTTCTCGTGATCGGGCGCCAGGCTTGCCGTCGTGCTGACCCCGGCGATGACGTTCGAGCAGGCCTCGGCCGCCGCTCGGAGATCGCCGTCGCCGGTGAGCGTGATCTTGATGATGTCGAGCCCGGGCAGCATCATCCCGGGCCGGCTGCCGAACTGCCCCGTGGGCAGCGGCGCACTGTGGACGGCAAAGATCGCCTCGGGGGAGGGGTCTTCCAGCGCTCCGTCGGCGATCATCGCCTTCGCGCCCTCGGCGTTCTCCTCGGCCGGCTGAAACAGAAACTTCACCGTGCCGGCGAGATGAGCGCGATTGGCAGCGAGCACCTCGGCGATCCCCAGGCCCACGGTCACGTGCATGTCATGACCACAGATATGACGTACGCCCGGAGTCTGCGAGGCAAAGTCCACGGGGTCCGGCGCCGTGCTGGCCATCGCGTCCATATCCGCTCGATAGGCCACCACCGGTCCAGGAAGCTCGCCGCGCAATACCCCGACGACACCATGTCCACCCACACCCGTTCGTACCTTGAGACCCAGGCTTTCAAGCCGTCTCGCGATCACTGCTGCGGTTCGTACCTCTTCGCCGGCCAGCTCGGGGTGGCGGTGCAGGTCGCGACGGACCTCGATCAGGTCGGCCTCGCGCTCTTGCAGGATCGTCTCGATTCGCTCCGCCATCGAGGCGGCGTGTGCATCGGCGCCGGCGAGGTATGCGACGCCAAGCAACATCGCCCCGCAGCATACCCATCGCAATCCATTGGATTCACACATGTTCATCGTATCCCCCTAGTCCCTTACACCCTTGATCCTGACTTTTCCTGCGGCACCACGACCCAACGTTCCCCGGCGAAGCATCGACAACGCTTCATCGGCCCACGCGATGCGCACTTCCGAAACCAGCACGCCGTTGCGGAGGGTGAGATAGAAGATCATCAGCTCGGATCGGCGCTGATCGGAGTCGTCCTCCGTGGCCCAGCCCAGCACATCGCGTAACTCGAGAAGATCGTCGACCAGATCGCCCGTCTTCAACACCTCCTCCAGCAATCGCTCGGATTCGCGGAGCGTGGCCAGGTGCTCTCGCTGCTGGTCGCGGTACTCCTCCAGCAACCGCAGGCTCTCGGCCGGGTTGCTGCGCGAAGTGAGGAAGAATTTCAGCTTCAGTTCGTCACGCAGCCGTGGTAGATCGCCGGGCTGATGCAGCCAGCCCGCGAAGGCGTTGCGACCCTTCCTGGTGATCTTGTAGACCTTGCGGCCACGGTTGCCGCTGGTGGGATCCACGGTGCAATGCGCCATCCCCTCTTCGACCAGGCGATTGAGCACGGGGTAGATCTGCCCGTAGCTCTCGCTCCAGAAGTGAGAAAGCCCAATCTCGATGATTTTCTTGATGTCGTAGCCTGACATGGGCTTCCAGGAGAGGAGACCGAGCAGGGCGTAGGGGGTGCGGGCTTTGCGGGACATCGGTTCCTTTCGGTTGTCGGGCTTCGACAGAGTAATACGATGTATCACTGTGATAGGTTGCAGGGTGGAGTGAGAAAAGCATCGAGTGGTACGAGCAATGCGGGCGGGTCAGGGGAAGGTCAGGGTTTCGCCGCGAGCCCGGCGCTTCGGAGCACCCACCGTAAGCTCCCCCGTCAAGTAGACAATTCGAAACTAGAGTTTTCCAGCCCTTCGAGCCGTCTCCTGAAGACGGCCGGAGGGACACATCCTACCGTTTCGACGGAAGCACTCTTGCCAGCAGGGGTGCAACGATCATTGCAACGACCGCACCAACAAGGACTCGTAGCAGTACGAATAGGACGATGGAATCCGTCTCAGGCAAGAAAATGAAATAACCGACGATAGCGATCAGCCCGCCGAGGATCTCCGCTGGCCTCCTCCCAGGCTTTGAAGTACATCAATCGCTGAACTCGTTCCTTCGGGCCAAGGAGGCTGTCGATGCCCCGGACTTGCGCGCAGTTAACACCATTTTGCCTCCTGGTACTTGCACTTGCTCTGTGTGCTGCCGCCCCGGCGGTCGCCCAGGATGTGCTGCGGCCCGAAGAGCCGGTCGGCCTGGTCGTGGACGTTTCCGGCAACGATGTGAGTTTGTCGTGGAACGGCGTCAGCCTCGACGTGCTGGGTCAGCCTGAGACCATCAACCACTACAACGTCTACCGCGGAACGGCCCCGGGCTATGTACCGGACCGAGGGACATTCCTGAACCGAATCGGAACACCTCCGTCCAATTCGTTCAGCGACACCGGCGTGTTCAACGACGGTCAGGACTACTACTACCTGGTCTCGGCGGTCGACGACTCGGCCAACGAGAGCAATGTCCGCGCCACGCGGATTTCCAGGCTTCCGGTGCTGATCGCGTTCTATCCGATCAACGGGGTCAACCTCTTCTGGACGACCGCGGAGCTGCCGATCGACGTCGCGGGCTACCGGGTCTACTGGGGCACCGATCCTGCGGCGTTCGAGTTCTCCGCCGACGTCGGCGACGTCCTCTCTCATAAGATCAGCACCCTTTCGATGGGCGTCGAGTACCACGTGGCGGTGGGGGCCTACGACGCCCAGGGCAACGAGACCACGCTGTCGAACACCCTCAGCGGCCAACTCGGCGACGACTATTTCGTGGATATCGTCGGCGGCGACAATGGGACGGGTGTCGGTACGCCGGAGCAACCGTGGCAGCACATCAGCTATGCCCAGAGCCAGCTCGTCGGCATCTGTCCGGCCGTGCACGCCGCGGCGGGGACCTACAGTCCCGCTGCCGGCGAGAGCTTCCCGATCGAGATGCAGGACTGCATCTCGCTGATCGGCGATGCGGGAGCGGCGGTGACGGTGCTCGACGCCCAGGCGTCGGACCGGGTCGTCCGGGCCGTCAACGTCGGATCGGGGACCACGCTCCAGGGTTTCACCATCACCGGCGGCGCGGTCAGCGGCCACGGCGCGGGTGTGTTCATCGACAGCTCGTCACTCGGCGTCGTGAACAACATCATCACGGGCAATACGACCACCGGTGCGGCCTCGGAGCTCGGCGGCGGGATCTACGTTGCCGGGACTTCCGCACCGTTCATCCAGGGCAACGAGATCAGCGGCAACACCGCCAGCGGCAGCACGTCGGCCGCCGCCGGCGGCGTCTACCTTGCCGATAGCGGGACGTCGGGCACCTTCGTCGTAAGCAACACGATCGCGGACAATACCGCGGTGGCCGCCACGGACGCGTTCGGCGGCGGGATTCACGCCGGCTCGGGTGGCGAAATTCGTAGCAACCATATCTCCGGAAACAGTGTGAGTGGATCGAATTCGCGCGGCGGCGGCGTGTACTTCGCCGGCGATGCCGAGGTCGCGGCCAATTCGATTCTGGACAACACCGGCGCGACGCACGGCGGCGGGATTCACGGCAGCTCGATCGGAGCGTCGGCCAGGATCCGCAACAACGTCGTTGTGGGCAACCAGGCCACGGTCGCCGGTGGCGGAATACGATTGTCCGGCAACTCGGCGATTCCGCTGGTCAACAACACGGTCAGCTACAACACCGGCGACGCGATCTCCATCGACGCCGCCGGTCTGAACCTGGTCAACAACATCCTGTCGCATAACAGCGGGTACGGCCTGCGCGAGGAAACCGCAGCCGCCGACCCGGTCGCGATCAAGTACAACGATCTCTATCAGAACGCTCTCGGCGCGTACTTCGACGAAGCGGCGACGGCCTACGCCGATCTGGTCGCCCTGGAAGGCGCCGTCCCCGAGGCCGTGGCCAACCTGGAAGCCGATCCGTTGTTCTTCTCGCCTGAAGACGATTCCGACCACACCGACGACGACTACCGGATCCGCCGCTTCTCACCTTGCATCGACGCCGGGTTCGACGGCCCCGAGGTACCGTTCGACGACGTCGCCCTTCAGCCTCGTCCGTTCGACTACGACCGCGTGGACCACAACGGAAACCGCCTGGAGTACGACATCGGCGCGGACGAGTTCACGATCGTCGAGTACCACGTCGCCGTGGGGGGCGGATCGGACCTCACCGGAGACGGCTCGCCGGCCAACCCGTGGGCCCACATCGGCCACGCACTGACCCAGGTTTCCGCTCCGGCGACGATCCTCGTGCAGCCCGGCGTCTACAGTTTGTTCGTCGACGCCGAGGGCCAGGCGGAAAGCTTCCCGATTGTTCTCGAGGACGGCGTGTCGCTGGTCAGCACCGACGGCTCGGGGGCGACGACGATCGACGCCGGGTCCACCGCGCGGGTGATCGAGGCCCAGAACCTCGGCGCCTGGATTCGGCTGCAGGGATTCACGATCCGAAACGGCGTGGCCGACAGCCAGGGCGGCGGGATCTACCTGAACAACGCGCAGCTCGAGGTCGTCTCCAACTGGATCACGGAAAACCGGACCTCCGGGACGTTGTCGGCGGGGCTCGGCGGCGGGATCTTTGTCGGCGGCGACTCGGCGGCTCTGATCTCGGGCAACGAGATCAGCGCCAACCTGGCCGACGGAAGCAACAGCGGATACGGGGGCGCGATCGCGCTCAGCGGCTCGCTGACCTCCGGGACGCGTATCGAAAACAATACGATCACCGGCAACAGCGTGGGGTTCGCCAGCAACACCTACGGTGGCGCGATCTACGCCGGCTCCGGAGCGATCATCGTCGGTAACGAGATCTCTTCGAACACATCCAGTGCGTCGACGGCCAATGGCGGTGGTATCTACATGGCCGGGAACACCCTGCTGTCCGGAAACCGGATTGTGGACAACACCGGCGTGCGCTACGGCGGCGGTGTCTACGGAGTCAACCTGCAGGCCGACTCGCGCATCGAGAACAACCTCATCGTCGGCAACTCGGCGTCGCTCGTCGGCGGCGGTGTTCGCATCACCGGGTCCCCGGTTCCGATCGTCAACAACACGTTCGCCCACAACGACGGCAGCGGCGTTGCGCTCGCGGTCTCGGGTGCAACGCTCCTGAACAACATCTTCTCGCACAACACCGGCCACGGCATCGAGGAGGAGACGACCACCTCAGACCCGGCCGACGTGCGTTTCAACGACTTCTTCCAGAACTCGGCCGGGATGTATCTCGACGAGGATCTGACCAGCTTCTTCAATCTGGATCTTCTCCAGGCGGTGATTCCCGAGATCTCGTCCAACATCGCCCTCGACCCCGCCTACATCTCGCCCGCCGACGATGCCGATCACACCGATGACGACTACGGATTGCAGGCCGGCTCCGGCTGCATCGACGCCGGCTGGGACGGCGCCGAGGTACCGACGGTCGACGTCGACGGGGACGCCCGTGCGTTCGACGCCGCTGGTATCGACAACAACGGACCGCTGTGGGAGTTCGATATCGGGGCCGACGAGTGGATCGGCGCGGACACAGTGGCCCCGCTGTTTACGGGTTTGGAGGAAGCACGTCCCGGCGATACGTTCGTCGATCTGCTGTGGTCGCCGGCGCTCGATTCCTCACAGCCCGTGGCCTACGACGTCTACGTCCGCACCACGGCGGAGAGCCACAATTACAACCTCCCGGACTTCACCACGTTCGACACGTTCTTCCAGGTCGACGGCCTGACCAACGGCGAGACCTATTTCTTCGTGGTCAAGGCGCGGGACGCGCTGGGCCAGCGTGACGGCAACCTGGTCGAGCTCTCAGCGACACCGCAGGTCAATGCGCTGACCGGCGTGTTCGTCGACATCACCTTCGGCTCGGACGTCACAGGCGACGGTAGCTTCGCCAACCCGTGGCGGCACATCACCTACGCGCTGACGCAGGTCGGCTCGCCCGAGACGATCCGGGTCCGCCCGGGGCTCTATGACACGACGGTCGACGGGGACGGCTTCTCCGAGGTGTTCCCGATCCAGCTCGCGGACGGTGTATCGATCCTCTCCACCGGCGGCGCGTCGGTGACCACGGTCGACGCTGACAGGACGGCCGGGGTGTTCGACGCCGACGGCGTCGGGGCGGGCACCCGCCTCGAGGGCTTCACGATCACGGGCGGGCTGACGACGGCCCAGGGCGGAGCCTTCTATGTCCTGAACTCGTCCCTGGAGATCCGGGACAACGTGATCACCGACAACCAGTCGGTCGGTTCGTCCGCGGGCTGGGGCGGCGGGCTCTATATCGTGGGGACGTCCTCGGCGATCATCGAGAACAACGAGATCACCGACAACCTGGCCGACGGGTCGAACTCGGCTTACGGCGGTGGAATCGCGATCAGCGGTACGGGTACCAACGGCACCCGCATCGAGGGCAACACCATCGCGCGCAACACGTGCGGGAATGCCTCGTCGGTCTACGGAGCGGGGATCTATGCGCCGTCGGGCGCGGAGATCCGCGGCAACCGGATCGAGGGCAACGTACTCATCGGCTCGACGAAGCGCGGCGGCGGGATCTACACCGCCGGAGCCTCGGTACGTCTGCTGGGCAACCGTATCCTCGACCACGCCGGGGCGACGTACGGCGGTGGGATCTACGGTTCGGGTCTCAGCTCTACCGGTCGGATCGTCAACAACATCGTCGTCGGCAACGAGGCGACCTTGCTGGGCGGTGGGGTGCGCCTGTCGAACAGCTCGTCGGTCGAGTTGGTGAACAACACGATCGCGGCCAACACCGGCGACGGGATCTCGATGGATGCCTCGGGCGCGGTGCTGATCAACAACATCGTCAGCCACAACACCGGCTACGGAATTCGCGAGGAGGACACCACGGCCGATCCGGTGACGCTCGTGCGCAACGACCTGCACCAGAACGGCACCGGACTGTATCTCGACGAGGCGACCAACGCTATCGTAAATATCGAGCTTGTGAACGGCTTGTTGGGCGGAGCCTCGGACAACCTCGACGTCGACCCGCAGTACGTTGCGGGACCGGACGACGCGGACCACACCGACGACGACTATCGTCTGCTCGACGGCTCGCCCTGTATCGACGCCGGCCACGACGGCGTCGAGGTGCCGGTCGACGACATCGACGGGGAGGTTCGACCCTACGACTTCGCCGGCGTGGACAACAACGGCGCGGCGCTGGACTTCGATATCGGCGCCGACGAGTTCTTCATCCCGGTCGGTGACATCACTGCCCCGGTCTTCGACGGACTGGAGTCGCTCGAAGCGGGATCCAATCAGGTTTGTCTCGATTGGTCGGAGGCCGACGATCCGTCGCGGCCGGTGCTCTACAGCATCTACCGGGCCGCGACGCCCGGTGGCCAGACCTTCGTGACTGCGACGGCGACGACCTACCGAACGAGCTACTGCGACGGGACCGTCCCCCCGGGAACGACCGCCTGCTACGTCGTACGGGCCGAGGATTACGCCGGCAATGGCGAGACCAACACGGTCGAACTGTGCGCGGCTCCCCTGGACAGCGACTACTACGTGGATATCGTCTCGGGATCCGACGCGACTGGTGACGGCAGCAGCGGTGATCCATGGCGGCACATCACGTACGCGTTGACCCAGGCCGTTGCGCCGGCGACGGTCTTTGTTCGCCCCGGAACCTACGACACCACCGTCGATCTTGACGGCTACTCGGAGGTGTTCCCGATCGCCATGCGCGACGACGTGTCGCTCGTCAGCACCGACGGCGCGGCGATGACGACGATCGACGCCGAGAGCACGACGCGTGTCATCGACATCCACGATGTCGGCGCCGGCACCCGGCTCGAGGGCTTCACGATCAGCGGCGGGAGCATCAGCGGTCAGGGGGGCGGCATCCACATCAACAACTCCGCGGTGGAAGTGCGGGCGAACGTCGTCACCGGCAACCAGGCCATCGGATCGAACTCCGGCGCCGGGGGCGGCGTCTACGTCGCCGGCACCAGCCCGGCCTGGATCGTGGGCAACGAAATCCGGGGCAACCTCAGCGACGGCGGCAACTCGGCGTTCGGCGGCGGCCTGTTCCTCTCGCCGAACGGGACCGGACTTCGTGTCGAGCAGAACACGATCGCCGACAACACGGTCGGCTACGCGAACAGCGTGTACGGGGGCGGCGTGTACGCGAGCTCCGGCGTCGAGCTCCGGGCGAACACTCTGTCCGGGAACGTGCTCAGCGGCTCGACGCGCTACGGCGGTGGGATCTACGCCACCGGGAACGTGTCGATCTTACGCAACACGATTGTCGACAATTCCGGCGCGACGTACGGCGGTGGAATCTATACCAGCTCGCTCAGCTCGACCGACGGCATACGCAACAACTCGATCGTCGGAAACGACGCGACCATCGTCGGCGGCGGGTTGCGCATGACCGGTACGTCGGTGGTGCCGTTGGTCAACAACACCGTTTCCTACAACGTCGGCGACGGGATCGCCCTGAACGCTTCCGGCGCGACGCTGCTCAATAACGTGGTGTCGCACAACACCGGCTACGGAATCCGCGAGGAATCGGCCACCGCCGACCCGGCGACGGTGCAATACAACGACCTGTTTGCCAATGCCTCGGGTCTGTACCTCGACGAGGGCAGCTCGACCTACGTCAACCTCGACCTGCTGCAGTCCAACGTCGCCGAGGCCGACCTGAACCTGGAGGCCGATCCGCAGTTCGTCTCCCCGGAGAACGACGCCGATCACACCGACGACGATTATCACCTGCAGCCGACGTCTCCCTGCATCGACGCCGGCTCGGACGACGCCTTCGTGCCGTTCGACGATATCGACGGGGATGCCCGCGCGTTCGACGCCGCGGGGATCGACAACAACGGACCG
>JAAELQ010000050.1 GCA_024226515.1 bacterium | reverse complement strand
GCGCCATCGGAACGATGGCGCCGGGCCATTGGGGCTGGTGGGCTGCCAAGCAGCATCTGCTCGCTCGGGCCGCCTACTGGAAGAGGATCTCGATCGCGTCCGTGAAGTTGTTGCACGTGCCACACGTCCCGTCGCGGTACCAGCACTGGAAGCGCCACGTCTCGCCTGGCTGCAGACCGCGGGTGAACGGCCCGACCGGGGTCATGCCGCCCGCGATGGGCACGTTGTCGATGTCGATCGTCATGGATCCGCTGCCCGAGCTGCCGGTGTCGAACACGTCGTTGAAGTAGCGGCCGACAAAGTCCGGGTTCTGCGCGATCAGGCAGAAGATGCCCATGGAGCCGGCGGGCGCGAGCGTGCCGTTGCCCGGACTCGCCAGGAAGTACGCGCTCTCGTTCAGCGGCAGGTTCTGCGCGGTTAGCGTGACGTCGTTGTCGGCGATGAGGACGCTGCCGTTAGCCGAGATCGTCCCGCTCGCACCCGTCGAGTTGGGAACGGCCGGACTGCAGTAGTTGCAGCCGATCGAATCGTCGACCGGCGGAGCCTCGAGGCTGGTGCAGTCGAGGATCAGGTGCTGATCGGGGAACGGCGTCGGCAAGAGCGCGAGGTCGGTCGGTTCGGGAAAGCCGCCGCACGCCGGCGTGCTGATGTAGTTGGGCGCCGTCTGCCCGAGCTCGTTGAAGCCCGGCACGAACTCGTTCCCCGCGCCGAAAGACACCAGCTCCAGGGCGATCGGGGTCCCGGCCGGGATCGTCCCCGTCGTGACCGGCACCGTGT
>JAAELQ010000049.1 GCA_024226515.1 bacterium | reverse complement strand
TTGAGCAGCGACGTGTCGAGGTTCTCGGGAATGAACCCGGCGCCGATGCCCTGGAGCTTGTGCGGCCCCGGCTCGCCGCCGGAGATCACCGGCGACGCTTCCGGCTCGACGGCGATGGCCTGGAACACCGGGTTCACCGACCGCAGGTAACGCGTCATGCCGGTGATCGTGCCCCCGGTCCCGACGCCGGTGACGAGCATGTCAACGTTCCCGCCCGTCGCCTCCCATATCTCCGGCCCGGTGGTCTGCTCGTGGATCGCCGGGTTGGCCGGGTTCGAGAACTGGCGCGGCATCCACGCGTGCTTGGTGCTGTCGAGGATCTCCTCCGCCTTCGCGATCGCGCCCTTCATTCCGTCCGCCGCCGGTGTCAGGACGAGCTCGGCCCCGAGCGATCGCAGCAGCACCCGCCGCTCGACGCTCATCGACTCCGGCATCGTCAGCACCACGTGGTAGCCCCGCGACGCGCAGACGAACGCAAGGCCGATCCCCGTGTTGCCGCTCGTCGGCTCGACGATGATGGTGTGCTTCTTCAGGAGCCCCTTTTCCTCGGCGTCGCGGATCATCGCCTCGGCGATGCGGTCCTTGACGCTGGACATCGGGTTGAACGCCTCGCCCTTGAGCAGAACGGTCGCGTGACCTTCCGGGATCACGCGGTTCAGACGCACCAGGGGCGTGTTGAAGACGGTGTCGATGACCGATCCGTAGACCTGCTGCGTCGCCATGGGGGATCTCCGTGCGGGTTGGCGGGTGACTCCTAAGGATATCCAAAACGGACGAATCCGCGCTTCGGGGGGACTGCCGCGTGCGGCACGATGCGCGCGTGCGGGCGGGGTTCACGGATCAACAGGAGCCAGATGATGAAGGTCACCCTGCCCCATGCGAGCGGTCGCCCCTGCACCTACCTTGGCGCCTACCTCGGCCCTTGCCTTGGCCCTTGCCCTCGGCGCGTGCGTCTCGTTCGCCTCGGCGGACGTCACGCTCGTCACCCAGGGGCGGTCCGTAGCCGGCGCGGCGTTCGCCGAGGACAGCGGCGGCTCGGACAGCGACGCCGACAGCAGCGAGGCTCCGGACTTCGGTCCGTTCGTCGATGCGAGGGACGGCACGGCCAACGTATACAACGCCTACGCATCCGGCGGCGGCAACCAGAACTCGACGATCACCGGCAACCACGTCTTCGCCCAGGGAGCGGCCTTCGCGAACGCCGAGGGCTACGACTCCGACGGGTTCGGCGACGCGTCGGGGAGTTCGCTCTTCGACTTCACGTTCCAGGTCGGCGATGCGACGCCGTACACGATCGACGTCTCCCTCGCCGCGTACGACAGCGGAGGCACGAGCTTCCTGTTCACGGGACCGTCGGGCGACGTGCTCACGGTGGAAAGCCCGTTCAACGACGAGGTGTCCTCGTTCCAGTCGGGCCTCCTCCAGCCGGGGCAGTACCGGCTCAAGGGCTTCAGCGCCGGAAGCTGCTTCGGCGACTTCTTCTTCTACGACTACGCGTTCGGCGAGTTCCGGATCGAGCTGACGCTCGGCGCGCCCGGCGACGCGAACGGTGACGGCATCGTCAACTTCGCGGACATCCTCGCCGTGATCGGCGCGTGGGGGCCCTGCCCCGCCCCGCCGACGACGTGCGCGGGCGACGTCAACCACGACGGCACGGTGAACTTCGCCGACATCCTCGAGGTGCTCGGGAACTGGAGTTGACCGGACGCGTGCAACTCCAGGGGCAAGTCGAGCACGATCTCGACCGATGAACAGGCTGCGCCTAGGATCGGTAGATCAGTCACTCTTTGACAACTGGGGCCGAATGGCATCGACCGGACAGGGAAGGCTTGTTGTTGCGCGTCGTGGAGCATCCTTGCCACGTAAAAAGGATGCAACCTCATACTTGCCAACACGCAGTATGCCCTCGCGGCCTGAATAGGTCGTGACGATTGTCGCCTGACGCCCGATGGGGCGGCAATCGAAGCCATCGGGCTGGTTCCAACGCTTTGATCGGCGGCCGCGGAACGAGAAAACAGTCGCTCAAGGTGAAGCGGGGCTTTGTCGCTTGGGGCCCGCCAGCCGAGATTAATCAAACGACTACACGCGTAGACGCGGCTTGCTGACTGTTTCGGCACGGGGGTTCGAATCCCCCCGGCTCCATTTTTTTGCTCTTCATGACGATCAGTAGACGACTCGCTCGATGCGCTCTTCGACTCGACAGTCGGGAACATGATCAAACACTCGGCTCCCAATAGTCCTGCCTCGCATACGCCTGAAGCAGGACATTGCGCAAAGCCGACAAGATTGTCCAAGCGTTCGGCGGAGAGCCCCCCGCACACGTGAGTTCGCGGCGATCTGGCAAGGAGCGCCCTGGCAAACGGGCGCCGAAGTGGAAGATGCGGCGGACTGAGCGACCGGCCCGCATCCGGAGACCGGAAGCACCTTGTCAGGATCTGGCGAGCGGCCGATGAACGGCATGGTCCGATCGCGCGGGGCTCCGAACCCATCCGGGATCAATCGTACGCTGCGGTCGTCGGGACAGGCGTGACCGTCGTCAACTCTATGTTGGTCCGCAGTCGGAAGACCGACGTGTGGTCCTGACGCTGAGCGTAGAAGAACACGGCTTCGTACGTCTCACCGTCGATCAATGTCAAACGATCGATCGGAACGTATTGGGGCGTACCGGGGATGACACCGCCCAGGTCCATCGCCAGTTCGTTGTTCACGAAGAACCAAGCGTCATCGGCGCCCTCGAACTCGAAGAACTGGTCGCTGCACGCGTTGTAGACGAAGGTCGCCTTGAACGTGAACGTGAACAGGTAGTTGTGGGCGGCGCCTTCGTTGCCCCACAGCCGGTCGTCGATGGGATGGAACGCGTCGGTCAGGTATTCGTACACACCCGTGTCGTTTCGCACGAGCGTAAAGGTGTGAGCGAGGGCGATGTTCGTGCCCGGCACGTCGTGGTACCACTCGTCAAATGAACTGGCCGAGTCAACGCCACCGCTGCTGCTGACACCCGTCGCGCCGAGGGTGTCGTTCGCGTCTACGCCGCAGACCTGCGCGGGAACTCCACCACCGCCGCCTGAGCAGATGTGAAGCTGGGCGTCGTTCTGAAGATGAAGGTCTTTGCCGGTAAACGAGCCATACACATGCGCACCGTTCTGGACACGCATCTCGGTGTTCGGAGCGATGATGTTCGCGTACACCTCGCTGTCGTCCTGGATGTAGAACTCGATGCCGCTCGCCACGCAGTAGAGAGTGACGAGTGACGGCTTGGCCGTGTTTGCGTTCAGCAGACCATGGTTCTCAACCTTGAAGTCCTTCTTGGCGTAGATCTCGAGGGTCGCCCCCGCCAGCAATCGGATCTTGCCGTAGTTGCTCAGGGCGAACTTGTCGTCGACGACGATTCGCCGATTGCCGCTGATCTGCACGATCGCGCCATCCTTCACGATCATCTCATCGCAGCGGAAGTCGCTGCTGATCGTGTGGACGCCACTCGTCTTCTCGTACGTCCCGACGTTGGTCAGGCCGCCCGGCACGGTCACAGCGGGCATGGGGACACCGGTTTCATAGGTCGGCTCAGGACCGGCCGTTCCCGGGTCGTAGGGACCGGAGCAGTCGTAGGTATCGACCTCGGCGCCGTCGATGATGCTCGGGCCATTGACCAGCGGAACCGTTCCCGACCCACCTCCACCCCCGCCCACTGCCTCGAGGTACAGGTGGGGGGCGATCGGGTAGCCGTTGCTCTCGAGCCACTGGGTGATGACCTTCCGGCCAACACCGACGAACGTGGGCCTCTGGTCTGCCGCAAGCGAGAGGGCGATGTTGCTGGCGTAGTGGCCGTAGCCGGCGGATGGTGTCACATTGAAGTCAACATGCGCGCTCTTGAAGTCGCGCACCACGCCGATCACGTGAATCTCGGGCGGGGCGGCCGCTGCCATCGCCGTCGGCGGCGTGAGCGCTCGCGGCAGGAGCATGGAGGTGATGCCTGCCAGCGCGAGCACGCAGTATCCCCTACCGTCGATGAACGATGGACGCTTCATTTGAGTAACCCTCGCCTCGCTGCCTGACTCCGCCTCGTTCCGAGCAGCAGGGCTCTAGCCCCGATGCGAACTGCGACCCGCTCTTCTACTATTGGTTTCCGTGCTGGTCGGATACGGTTCCGCTGGTCAATGACCACAAAACCCGGTTCGAGATCTGTGACCTGCCCAGTTCAGGTAAACACGCGGGGCGACAGAATCCAACCATGCCGTCCGATATCTGGTTGTTGGGATCGACTTCTTTCCAGCTCATGACCTTGTAGGGTGGGAGCGGCTCCTGGACAGTGAGCATTTTCAGGCTGCAACCGTGCATCAGTCTCCGCAACGTTTGAGTGGTTCTCACGTTCCGCAGCTTGCTTCAACGAGCGTGCCGATTGCCAGTCGGATGTGATCCGGCAATCGAGGCCAAACGGTCACGACCTCCGCCAGCGCGAACGAGTTGTCACCCGTGCCAAGCGGTGCCCCTTCGTGCCGGGCTGTGTCCGATCCTTGTGCGTCTCTTTGTGCGTGATGCCCCGCCGGCGCCCCCGCGAGCCGCGATTCTGCGGAGGTTCGAATCCCCCCGGCTCCATTACCGAACAGGGGTAGACCCGATGGGACACATCGGGTCTACCTTCCTCATTCAGCGACACCTGCGGGCCGGACGCATCGCGACGACGACCCTGAAGAGCTCCGGGTCATCGCGTCCTATCGTGTTGCGGGGACGTAGCGGGACCTTCGTCCCCTATTCCTGTTTCCCCAAGTCCCGTTGAACGAAGCCGCTCCGCGGCAGGAGGAGCTGCGGGCGGTCAGCTCGTGGATGTTCTTTCTGAGGTTCTGATGGCGTGAGGGGCAGCCGTGGCGACCGCGGCTTGCCGTGGGCGATGAGTGCGCGCCTCCTCTGTGGGTTTCGACACCCATTTTCCAGAGGAGGCAACGATGTCGACGTTACGCGCGAACATGCTCGAGCAGATGCGTCTGCACCGGATGGCACCCAAGACGCAGGAGGCGTACATCGGCGCGGTCAAACAACTGGCCACGTTCTACCGCGAGTCGCCCGATCGGCTCACCACTCGTCAGATCAACGATTACCTCCATCACATGCTCGTTGAGCGGAAGCTCGCCTGGAGCACCTGCAACATCGCCATCCATGCCTTCCGCTTCTTCTACTTCAAGACGCTCCAGTGGGACCAACTGCGGCTCAAGCTGCCCCCCTGCAAACGTGAGCAGAAGCTGCCGAAGGTGCTCAGCCGGCAGGAGGTCGAGCGGCTCCTCATCGCTTCGGACAATCCAAAGCATCGGGCTATCCTGATGACCGCGTACGCCGGCGGTCTCCGAGTGAGCGAAGTCGTTCACCTCCAGGTCACCGACATCGACAGCGCGCGGATGGCGATCCGCGTCCGCCAGGGCAAGGGACGCAAGGATCGCGAGACGCTCCTGTCCCCGCGTCTGCTCACTGAGCTGCGTACCTACTGGAAGCTCCAGCGTCCACGGCCGTGGCTGTTCCCCGGCTCCGACAGCAGCCGGCCTCTCACCATTACCACTGCGCAGAGGGCGTACCGCCAAGCGAGG
>JAAELQ010000048.1 GCA_024226515.1 bacterium | reverse complement strand
GGCACGCCGCACGGGCCCCACGCACCGATGATCACGAGGATGTCCGCGAAGTCGACCTGGCTGTTGCCGGACAGGTCCTGGGGGCACAGCGCGCAACCGCTGTTCAGCACGCCCGGCGTGTCCGTCGCGTTCGGGTCCAGGACGTCGAACGTCCCCATGAGCCACGTCCCGTCCGGCTCGCACCGATACACGTGGCCGGGCAGGAAGTCGTCCACGGTGGGCCCGACGTCCACGAAGCCCAACGACGCGCCGTAGGAGTACTCCGTCTCCGTCGGCGGATTGGCCTCCTCGATGATGCCTACGCCATCGATGAGATCCAGCCACGGCTGGACGTTCAGCATGCCGTTGTCGTTGGTATCGAGGTCCTGGCCCACGGTGCCATAGTAGTTGGCGACCAGCAGGTGGGTGACGTTGTCGTCGCCCTCGAACCGGAGGCCGCCGGCGGGCAAGGACTCATCAATCTGGATGAGCGCCGCGAGCGTGAACGTATCCTCGACGAGCAGGTAGTGCCCGTCGGCGGGGATCGTCTCGCCGTTGAGGTTCACCATGGCCTCGATGTAGCCGCTGCCCGTGGCGCCGGCGTTGTCGTCACCGATGACGATGTAGCGCACGCCGTCGAGCGACGTGCCCGGCGGGCCCTTGATCTCGAAGTACTCGTCATCGTCGGCCCCGG
>JAAELQ010000047.1 GCA_024226515.1 bacterium | reverse complement strand
CGACCGGACCTCGGTGTCCGAGATCGAGCTCGGGACGCCGGCGAACAAGACGGTGTACCTGGAGTACGATCCGTTCGGCAGGCCCGGGCGGATCCGGCCCCCGGACGGCTCGGCGCACGACGTCACGTTCTCCTACGCCGGTGTCCGCCAGGTCGCTCGCACCCGCCAGGTGGCGACCGGCGCGGGCGGGCTCGAGACGCCGTCGACCGTCACCGAGATTTACGACCAGCAGGGGCGACTCTATCGGGTGGTCGAACCGGGCACCGGCACCGAGACGACCTACGGCTACGACGTCGGCAGCCGCCTGTCGTCAGTATCGATGGCCGGCCCGATCACCCAGACCCGCGTCTTCGACTACGACAACCTCGGCTTTCTGCGCTTCGAGACCTACCCCGAGGTGGGGACGGGTGGTAACGGCACGGTCACCTACGACGACTACGATGCTGGCGGCAACGTCGGGCGGATGGCCGACGACCGACGGACCCTCGACTACGCCTACGACGCCGCCGGTCGCCTGCTGACGGTGACCAGCGCCACCGAGGGTCTGCTCAAGCAGTTCGTCTACGACACCGCACCGACTCACGGCTCCGGCAAGGTGCATCGGGCGATCCGTCACAACCGCCTCGACGTCCCGGGTGACCGTACCCGCGACCCGGTGGACGTGGTGGTGACCGAGACCTACGACTACGCGGGCACCGGCGGCCGGGTCTCCTCCGTGCATACCGCCAACACCTTCAACGACTTCGACTTTCTGGTCTCCCAGAGCTACGACCCGTTGGGCCGCGTCTACGACCTGACCTATCCTGTCTGCCAGGGCTCTTCCGAGTGTCCGAACGATCCGTTGACGGTGCGCAACACATACGAGGCTGACTATCTGGTCGGGGTCGGCACGCCTGCTGTGCCCGAAGCCGGCGTCGCGATCACCTACCATCCCAACGGTCTGTGGTCGACATTGGCGCACGGCAACGGTGTCGTCGTGACGCAGGCCGCCGATCCCGACAGCATGCGCCGCCCACGCCGGATCACCGTCTCCGACGTCGTCGAGGGGACGCCGTTCGACACCGGGGACTACGCCTACGACGGCTCCGGCAACGTCTGGGCGATGGGCGCGGACAGCTTCCGGTACGACCTCCTCGGCCGTCTTACGTATGCTGATGTGCACGATGGCTGGCTCCAGGACTTCGTCTACGACGCGTTCGGCAATCTCACCTCCGTCGAGACGACGCCTCCCGAAAGCGTGCCGACGCTTCTGGACCTTCCGGTGACGGCGGAGACCAACCGCCTGACAGGCCATGGCTACGACGCCTCGGGCAACCTGACCAGCTTCAGCGGCGTATGGACTCAAGCCTACGACCCGTTGAACATGGCGATTCTGCGCAACCCGGCGGCCGACGCGTCGCAGTGGGCGGCGATCTACACCGCCGCCGACGAGCGTCTCGCGACCTGGGGCCTGGCCTCGGGCGAGGTCCAGCAGCACTGGACGCTGCGGTCGCCGTCGGGTCAGATCCTGCGCGACTTCCACTACGGCCCATCAGGCATCGGCGAGCTGATCTTCTGCGACGGCTTCG
>JAAELQ010000046.1 GCA_024226515.1 bacterium | reverse complement strand
GCAGCGGCTGGTTCGCGACGAATGTCACGCTCACCTGCGCCCGTTCCGCGGCGCGATACAGGATCTCCTTGATCGCGCGCGGGCACGCATCCGCATCGACCCAGATTTGCACGCAAGACCTCCCGAGACGGCGACTCTAGCAGGCGAATGAGAGGCCGACTGGCTTTTTGGTCGCTCGGCTGGTACGTTACAGTTCTGATCTAGGCCATCCACTGGCCGCGGCGTACAACAGGGCTCGCAACGAGACCGCGCCGATCAACCCCCGAACTACCTACTTCTGTTGTGTGGGAAGCCAAGGCGGCGGACCGTCGCGCCCGAAAAGTGCGCGCGCGCCGCAGAGAGAGAAGAATGTCAGAAGAATTCCGTCAAATGCGACTGGGCGCCGCTATCCAACGCGGCATCGAGCAGGCCGGCTACGAGCAGCCGCGGCCGATCCAGGTGCAGACCATACCCGCCGTGCTCGAGGGGCGCGACGTTCTGGGCCTGGCCCAGACCGGCACCGGCAAGACGGCCGCATTCGTGCTGCCGATGCTGGAGAACCTGTCCCGTGAGTCCGGTCCGGGACCGCGTGCGCTGATCGTCGCTCCGACACGCGAGCTGGCGACGCAGATCGCGGACGAGATCCGTACGCTCGGGCGCTACACGCGGATCCGCGCCGTCGCCGTCTTCGGCGGCGTATCGCAGAACTCGCAAGTCAACGCGCTGCGCCGGGAGCGACCGGACATCCTGGTCGCCTGCCCCGGGCGACTGCTCGACCTGATGCAGCAGGGCATCGTGAAGCTCGGCCGCATCGAAACGGTCGTGCTCGACGAGGCCGATCACATGTTCGACATGGGCTTCCTGCCCGACGTGACCCGGATCATCGAGGCCCTGCCGAGCCGGCGGCAGATGCTGCTGTTCTCGGCGACGATGCCGAAGGAGATCCGCCGCCTGGCCAACCGACACCTCGACAAGCCGCACGTGGCCGAGGTCGAGCATCGCCGGCCGGTGAACGCCATCGAGCACGCGCTGTATCCGGTGGACGAGAAGCAGAAACTGGAACTGCTGAAGCACCTGATCGACGCGGATCGTTTCGATTCGGCGATCGTCTTCACACGAACCAAACACCGCGCACGGCGCATCGCGCGCCAGCTCGACAGCTCCGGACATCGCGCCGTGGCGTTGCAGGGCAACATGTCCCAGAACGCCCGAGTTCGCGCAATGGACGGCTTCCGCCGACGCGAGTTCGACATCCTCGTCGCGACCGACATCGCGGCCCGCGGCATCGACGTGGAGAAGGTGTCGCACGTCGTGAACTTCGACATGCCGAACACGGCGGACGCCTACACGCACCGCATCGGCCGCACCGGCCGCGCCGAATGCGAGGGCAAGGCGTACACGTTCGTCACGGGCGAGGATCGGTCGATGGTCGACCAGGTCGAGCTACGCCTCGGCTCGCCGATCCAGCGCTGCTCGGTCGAGGGCTTCGACGCGGCGCCGCTGCGATCCGCAAGGCCCGCAGCGCGCCGGCAGACGGCAAGCCGCAAGCCGGGCTCGGGTATGCGTCGGCGTCGCGCGCGACGCAGCACCACCCAGCGCAAGACCGCTTGAGTACTCGGCGCCGAGCGCTATCATCGTAGCCATGAGCCACAAATCGTTCGGCGCCGCGCTGTCTCCCATCGAGCTTCCCGATACCGACGGGCGCAGCGTGCGCCTGGGAAGCCTGTGGGAGGCGGGGCCGGCAGTGCTGGTCTTCCTGCGCCACTACGGCTGAATCTTCTGCCGCCAACACGTCGCGCAGTTGCGCGACCACGAGCAGGAGATCCGCGAAGCAGGTGCGAAGATCGCGGCCGTCGGCCTCGGCGGCACCGACTACGCCCGCAGCTTCCGCGAGGAGACCGGGATCGAGTTCCCGCTGCTGGTCGACGAACGGCGTCGGGCCTATCGTGCGGCCGGGCTGAAGCAGGGGGGCATGTTGCACCTGCTGCGCGCCGACAACCTCCGCTGGCGCAACGAAGCCAAGGCTCAGGGGCACGGACAGAAGAAGTTCGGCCGCGACCCGTTCCAGCTCGGCGGCAGCTTCGTCTTCGGTCCCGGCGACCGCGACCTGTTCGCGCACGTCAGCCAGACGTTCGGCGACAACGCGCCGCTGCAGGACCTCCTGTCGGAGTTGCGCGGCTGAGACGGACGGGTCCGGCGTCCGGATGCTCGTGGTGGCGGTTGTCTGAGGGGAACCCCCGGGGGCTACTGCCCCCGGACCCCCGCTACCGCACTGCACGACGCCGTCAGAACGACGTCGCTCCGTTTGGGCCTTTTCTCTCGGAGGGCGTTCTGCGGTCGGGTGAAGCTGTTCGCCGCTTCGAAGAGTTCCGATTGCGTCGAATCGAGGACCGTTTCCGAGACGAGGCCAGTAGCAACGATCGTATCTCGTTCCGAAAGAACAAGGACCAAACGGAACGATGGCCGTCTGCGGCCGTCGTGCAGTGCGGTAGCGGGGGTCCGGGGGCAGTCGCCCCCGGGGACTCCCCTCAGCCCACGGCCAAGAACCGAAGACCCACTGCGCACCACGCCGGAATCAACCGACGTAACGCAGCAGCACCAGGAAAGCCAGCGGGACGATCAGCCCCGCCGCGACGAACCACTTACCGCGGCCTGCCAGGCCGGTCCGGCCCTTCAGCATGAACAACCCCGTCACCGCCAGCAGGAACAGCAACACCCCGAACATATCCGCGACCCAGGTCCACAGCCCCTTCGGGTGGTTGAGGTGCAGGAAGTTGAAGTCGCGCAGCAGGAAGCGGTCGCGGGGACGCTCGACGATCGCCGTCCCCGCCTCGGCGTCCAGCTCGACCGACCAGCCGTCGTAGAACAACTGCACCTGCGATGGCGCCGAGCGGAACGACTCGGCGGGCAATCCCGGTAGGTCCAGGCGTTCTACGGCCAACGCCACCATCGTCTCGCGATCGGAGACCGGAATCGGCTCGAAGGTGCGCTCGACGCGCTCGATCTTGTAGTTCGGATTCCAGTCGTGGATGTGGTTGACCGCGACGCCCGAGACCGCGTAGACGATCGTCAGCGCGACGCAGATATAACCCACGTCGCGGTGGATCACCTTGTTCCAGCGTCGCCACTGGAGACGCCGGCGTTTCGACTCGGCCATCTGCGCCGGACTAGTAGACCACCGCCCCGGTGGCCTGGATCTGATAGCGCGTCATCGGTTCCTTGACCGACGCGGGGTCGAACTCTTCGCCATGCTCCTCGGCATGGTGCGCGAGATAGGCCACGGTCTGCTCGAGGCTCATCTCGATCCGCATGAACACACCCTCGGCCACGGCGCGCTTGCCCTTCGCCTCGAGCGGGAAGACGATCACGCCGTCGTCGACCTTGATCTTCAGCTCCTGGAATTCCTCGTCGGATGCGATCGTCATCCAGCACCCGCGCTTGGGGCACACGGCGTTGACCACACCCTTGATGCGGACGGTCTGACCGACGTAGTCATCGGCATTGGCGATCAATTCGGACACCGCGACCGTGTCCTTTCCGCCGAGCGGCTTGCCGTAGGTCTTGCCCTTCTTGGCCATCGCCGGAGCGGTCAGAGCCAGCGAAAGAACGATCATCACGGTGACTGCGGTTGCGAGACGTTTCATCGTTGCCCCCTACTTCGGTCGAGGTCACTATTCTAGGCGACGGCCGCCGGGTGCGCCGCCTCCCGCACGGCCCCGTCGGACCCAAAACGGTCCGAATTCGGGGTTTTGTGGACGAAACCGGCTGGCACTCGCGGCTGTTCTCGACTATCCTGCGCCCGCAACTCGGAGGTTGCGCCACTGGCGTTCGGCACGGGCGCCACCGGCGCGAGACCCTCTGGGAATTCGCAATCGAGGAAGACTCATGGGCCCCGCAAGAATCTGTGCGGTCGCCGTGTTGCTGGTCACGTTCGCCTGGCTGCCCGCGACAGCGGTGCCCAGGGTGATCTGCGACAACGACGGCAGCCTGGACTCCTACATGTTCGAGTACTGCCTGGCGCTGCATGCCGCGGGTGACATCGAGCTGCTGGCGGTCGTCGCCACGAACCACGACGCCTCGCCCTCGTTCGCCTCGTGGGCGCACGGCGGGGACCTCCAGGGCAAGGCCGCGCGCAGCTTCCGCGGCGAGCTGCCGCCGCTGATCCAGGGCGTGGACCGCGATCCGCTGATGCCTCCGGTCGACCTCGTGATCGAGGCGACCGAGCCGTCGCGAGACGGTGAGGGGGCGCCCGGGACTCCCCTGCTGATCGAGACGATCCTCGCCGCATCCGACGGGCTGCCCGGAAACGAGATCGACTACTGGGTCAGCGGACCGTTCTCGACGCTGGCCGAGGCCTATCTGTTCGAACCCGAGATCGCCGAACGCCTGCGCGTCTTCTCCATCGACTCGCGTGTCGACGACCTGATCGGTTACAACGGGGCCTACGACGGATGGGCGTCGGCGATCGCGCTCGACCGCTTCGCGCTGCACTACATCGGCGTGGTCGACATGCAGCCCCTACCGAGCCCGCTGGTGCCGAAGCAACAGCTTCTGCAGAGCGCGATCCCGGACCACGAGCTGCGCCGCTTCATGTTCGAGAAGGACCAGTACCCGACCGGGCTGCCCGGCGGGCGCGACCTGGACTCGTGCGGCGGGATCTGGAGCATGGTGGACTTCGAGCACTCGATCGCGGGGACCTACGTCAGCGCCACGCGACGCGCGCAGTTCGAACGCTACGGCGCGTCTGGAAACGGGGCTCCGTGCTACCCCGGCCCCGGATGCGCGCCGGTGTTCACCGGAGGCGACGCCGACTGCGTTCCCGGGCCCGGTTGCGCGATCGTCGCCGTCGCCGCCGACGCCGCGACGGCCACCGCGGAGTGGTGGCGCGCGCTGGAACAGCCCGAGGCCTGGGCGTCGCTTCCCGTGCAGCAGGTGCCGTTCGGCGGGACGCCGCACTTGCTGTCGTTCGAACGGATCGAGGCCGAACACTACGACTGGGGCGGGCAGTGGAACGGCCTCGAGGGCGCCTATCACGATGCGCAGTTCGGCGACGGAGACGGCGGCTGGGTCGAGTGGCGCACGATCGACGGCGTCGATCTGACGCAGACGTCGGACCCCGGCGGAGGCGGGCTGAACGTCACCGACGTCGTCGGGGGCGAGTGGCTGGAGTACACCGTCCACGCTCCGTTCGCGGGGCTCTACGACATGACGTTCCGCGTCGCCTCCGGACTCCCCGGCCGTTCGCTGCGCCTGCTGTCCGACGGTGAAGACGTCACCGACGGCTTCGTGCCGGTCCCCGATACGGCCGGCCACTTCACCGACTGGACGATTCGCGACCTGACGCTGCCCGCTGGGACCCAGGTGCTGCGCATCGAGGCCGGAGTGGGCGGATTTCACCTGAACTGGGTCGAGTTCGACCGCCGTCGCAACGGCGCCTGCCGGTTGCAAACCGCAGATAATTCGGGAGACGTCGGGCGACTCGGCCGCCGCGAGGGTGAGCGCTGCGTGCCCCGAGCCGACCGGCGGAAACCCGGCGATTGAGGACAACCGGACTCCGGTATCCACACAGTCCCTGATTGCCCCCTGCCGCCGTTCACCGTATTCCGCGTTGGAGGAGATAGCTCATCTCCTTTCTCCAGGGGGAAACCATGAGATCGAACCGTCGGGACCGGATTGGTGTGCTCGTGCTCTTGCTGTCGCTGCTTGCGGGTCAGGCGGCTGCGGCGATCGTCTCGGGCGTGGTCCGGGATGAGACCTCACTCCAGCCGGTGGAGGGAGCGCTGGTCACCGTTCAGGCGACGGCCGCGCGAACGACGACCGCAGCCGACGGCACGTTCAGCCTGGACGTTCCGAACGGCGTCGACCCACTGATCGTGGGCGCGAAGAAGTCGTACTTCAACTCGTCGGTCTTCACCATCCCGCCCGAGAGCGGCGTGGAGATCCTGCTCGAGTCCGTCCCGCAGAGCGACGACCCCGACTACGACCGGATCTCGCCGGAGACCTGCTCGGGCTGTCACTGGGAGCAGTACAGCGAGTGGATCGACTCGCCGATGTCGAAGGCGGGCACCAACACCTGGGTCGACGACATCTACAGCGGCACGGGAACCCCCAACGGAATGGGTGGCTTCGTCTACCTGCGCGACTCCGTCTTCGCCGCGTCCAACCCTGAGTCCGAGTGCTCGGCCTGCCACCAGCCCGAGCTGTGGCTCGACGAGCCGTTCAGCGCGCTCGCCGACACGTCGTTGCCGCCCAGCGAGCAGGTGATGCACGGCATCTCGTGCGAGGTGTGCCACAAGATCGGCGACGTGAACGTGGACAACATCAACTACCCGGGGATCTTCCCGGGAGCGTTGACGCTGACCCGCCCCGAGAACCCGCAGACGGATCAGGTGATCTACGGCGTGCTGGGCGATTCGGACTATCACGCGCCCGGACTGATGCGGGCCTCGTATCAGCCGCAGCTCGTCGCCGAGGTTTGCGGCGCGTGCCACCAGGACAAGAACGACATCGACGAGGACCACTCGTTCAGCGGCATCACCTCCGAGCCGACCTATATCGAGTGGGTCGAATCGGCGTACGCCGATCCCGAGTCCCCGCACTTCGCGACCTGCGTCGACTGCCACATGCCGTCGACGGGCAACTCGACGCGGATCTGCACGGTGGTGCCGATCCAGCGCGACCCGGAGACGATTCGCAGCCACGACATCCGCGGCACGACGCCGTTCTTCCTCGAGAACGCGGTCGAGATGAACGTCACGCTCAAGCAGGAGGGCTCGGAGGTACGCGTCAACGTCAATGTCGACAACTCGCTGACCGGTCACCACGTGCCCACGGGCGTGACCGTGCGCAACATGATTCTCGTGGTCGAGGCCTGGATGGACGGCGACGATCCGCTGACGGCCCCGCTCGAGCACACCGGCAACCAGGTCGTGCACGAATTGGGCGGCGTGGGCGACCCGGCCCAGGGCTACTACGCCGGCATGGCCGGGAAGTTCTACGCCAAGGTCAACCACGACGCCTCGGGCAACGGACCGACCTTCTTCACCGACGCCACCGGGATCCAGTTCGACAGCCGCATCCCGGCGCTGGCCGTCGATTCGACGAGCTACACCTTCGCCGCCCCCGAGGAGGGCGGGCTGGTGCGTGTGCGCGCGCGGCTCGTCTACCGCCGCGCGTTCCGCTTCCTGGTCGACGCCAAGCAGTGGACCGAGGACGGGCACGGCAACCCGCTGGGCGACGTGGCCGCACCGCACTACGGTCATCTGATGGAGCTCTCCGAGCAGACGCTCCAGGTTCAAGAAGACCTGTGCGGCAACGGCACGCAGAACCCGGGCGAACAGTGCGACGACGGCAACACGACGGCGGGCGACGGATGCTCGCCGACCTGCACGGTCGAGCCGGGCTTCGCCATTCCCACCGTCGGAGGGTGGGGACTGATCCTGCTGAGCCTGTTGCTGCTGGGCGCGGCGCCGTTCGTCTTCGGTTCGAGAGGGCCGCGCTGACGCGGCGTCAGAGTCCGGCGAGCAGGGCCAGCGCGACGAGCGCGAAGAGCAACGCGAGGAAGGTGGTCAGCATGACCACCGCCTTGCGGTTGCCGAAGTTGATCGTGTAGCCGATACCGAAACGCTTCTCGACCATGATCGAGGGGTCGTCGCGGTTGACGTAGAACACGCCCGCGACCCAGTGCTCGTTGTCGGCCAGGCCGTCGGTCAGCGGGGCGTCGGGCGAGCCCTGCTCCATCAGCGCTCCGCCCTGGCCGTACTTGATCACGATGCGGATCAAGGCGACGAACATGTAGACCATCATCAGCCCGACGATCACCAGGAACCCGGGACCGAGCGTCTGCGTGGGATCGAGCGCCACACGCACCATCTGGACCGACAGCACGGTCATCATCAGGCCGGTCAGCAGGGCCGCCCCGCTGAGCAGGTTGGCCACGGCGCCGCGGAACGCGTCTTGCGCCTCGATCGAGCCGCCACCCGACCCGCCGCGCACGGAGCGCTTGGCCCGTGAGACGAGCAGCGCCATCAGCGCGATGAACGGGCAGACGACCAGGTTCATCAGCGGCAGCACCATGACCGACGTGATCGACTTGTCCGACCAGGCGTCGGGCTCGCCGGAGATGCCGAAGTGCGTCGGCACGCGCTCGGGCATCGACTCGTAAGACACCGTGGCGTAAACCACGCTGCCGATCGCCGCGATCAGCGTCAGCGCGATCGCCACCTTGGCCAGCGCGGCCCCCTTCGGCTCGCCGGCCTGAAGCGACGCGACTGCCACCTCGGCGGGACGCGAGGCCTCCGGCGGCACCAGCGTGCGCGCCGCATAGTGCAGACGCAGGTAGAACGCGATGCCGCCGCCAACGAGGATCGCGGTCGCGGTCAGATCGCCCGCCAGCGACCGGCCGGATTGACTGATGCCGAGCCCGACGAACAGAGCGAGCGCCATCAGCAGCAGCATCGCGCGGTACCAACGATGGACCAGCGCACGCGCCGCGTTACCCTGCGCCACGCTCTCACCGACGTACACGCCGAACAGCAAACCCTTGCGCGTCACCAACGGAATGACCAGGAAGATGCAGCCGACCAGCAGCACACGAAACACGGTGAACACGTTGACCATCGTCGCTTCACTCATCGAACGACTCCTCTTCTGTACCGAGAGCCCGAATCTCGCGCTGCACGATCCGTGTCAGCTCGCGATGGCTCACCCCGGTCTGCTTCAAGCGCGCCAGCGTCGCGCGTAGCTGCTCGACCAGCGGCAACTTCGCGTCGCGCCTCGCGCGTCCCGCCGGCGCCGCGACCTCGGCGCCGACCCGGCCGCGGATGAGGATGAAGCCCTCCTCCTCCAGCAGCCGGTAGGCGCGCGCGATCGTGTTCAGGTTGACGCCGAGATCGCCGGCGAGCTGGCGCACGGAGGGCAGCAGCGTGCCCGGCGACAGGACGCCGGTGGCGACCATGCGGCGCAACTGACCGGCCACCTGCTCGTATACCGGGTCGGAGAGCCCCCGGTCGATGCCGAGTTTCAGCACGCGACCTCCTGTACACCGATCAGTATACAGTAGTCGGGTGACTCGATCCGCGGAAATGCCACGCAGGCGGGTCGCGTGGAAAAAAATGCTCCGCCGCGATGACACCATTTGCCCCGACCGCACGTCTACCCGGTACGAGACGGCGAACCGGACCCACAGGAGGCGCTCGATGCGGAAAGTGAAGACAGCGAGTTTCTTGGCGATCGTCGGCCTGCTGGCTGGCCTGGTCGCGGCGACGCCCGCCCGGGCCCAGAACTCCAACGAGATCGTCGCGGTCGTCCCCGACTCCGCCCAGGCGGGCACGACGGGCCTGCTGGTCGCGTTCACGCTGGACAGCGACGTACCGCCGCCTCCTCCGGCCGGGGCCATGCCCGACAGCGCGACCATCGGTAGCCTCAGCGGGGCCTCGATCACCCATTCGAGCCAGTACACCGTCACGGCGGTTTTCGACATTCCCGCCGGTGAAACCTCGGGGGCGAAGGACGCCGCGGTGACCTTCACCACGCCGAACGGAACGGTGGTCTTCTCGGCGGTCGGTGGCTTCAGCGTGACCGCCGCACCGAACACGCCACCCGGCGTGGTGAGCCATCCCCGGTCGCTGATCGCGCGAGTGGGTGAGGCGGCGAGCTTCGGCGTCTCGGCCACGGGCTCCGACCCGTTGGACTATCAGTGGCGCAGGGATGGCGGCGATCTCGCGGGCGCGACCGCGGCGACGCTGACGATCCTGTCCGTCACCACGGACGACGCGGGCGACTACGACTGCCTGGTGACCAACAGTTCCGGCTCCGACCTGTCCGACGCCGCCACGCTGAGCGTGGACATCAGCGTTCCGACCGTGAGCGCGTCCTGGGTCATGCCGGATACCGAGCAGTTCGAGTGCTACGACGACGCGACCGGCGTGGGCTGCCCCGCCGCGGGGGCCGCGTTCCACGGCCAGGACGCGCAGTTCGACGGATACGCAACGGCGTTTTCGATCAGCGGCGACGGTCTCACCGTCCACGACGCGACAACGGGCCTGACCTGGACGCGGTCCACCGACCTCAACGACGACGGGACGATCGACGCCGACGACAAGCTGACCTTCGCCCAGGCCCTGGCCTATCCCGCCACGCTCAACGCGATCAGCTTCGGTGGCCACAACGACTGGCGCCTCCCGTCGATCAAGGAGGTCTACTCGCTGATGGACTTCCGCGGCGAGGATGCCAGCGGCTACACCGGCAGCGATCCCAGCCGCCTCGTCCCGTTCATCGACACAACGTATTTCGAGTATGGGTACGGCGACCTGTCGGCCGTCCCCGCAGAGCGGTTGATCGACTCGCAGTACGTTTCGAGCACCGAGTACGTCTCGACGACGATGGACGGCAACGCCACGGTCTTCGGAGTCAACTTCGCCGACGGCAGGATCAAGGGCTACCCACAACTCAACAAGCTCTACTACGTCGCGCTGGTGCGAGGGAACCCCTCCCACGGCATCAACGACTTCGTGGACAACAGCGACGGCACGATCACGGACCTGGCGACGGGACTGATGTGGCAGAAGGTCGACAGCATCGTGACCTACAACTGGGAGCAGGCGCTGGACTATGCCGAGGGCCTGGTCCTGGCCGGCCACTCCGATTGGCGCTTGCCCAACGTAAAAGAGCTGCAGGGGATCGTCGACTACACGCGCTCGCCCGCGACCAGCGGCACGCCCGCGATCGATCCGCTGTTCGACTCGACGTCGATCACCAACGAGGGCGGCCAGTTCGACTACAATTCCTACTGGAGCGGGACGACCCACGCCACCTATGGCGGCGGGGGTGGATGGGGTTCCTACGTCTCGTTCGGACGTTCCCTGGGCTACTGGTCGAACATCTGGCAGGACGTCCACGGCGCCGGCGCCCAACGCAGCGATCCGAAGAACGGCGATCCCGCCGACTATCCGACGGGTCACGGCCCGCAGGGCGATGCGATTCGCGTCTATAACCACGTCCGCGTCGTACGCGGCGGCGACGGACCGCTGCGCGCCGATTTCGGCTTCTCTCCGGAGGCACCCGCCGACGGGGCGAGCGTGAGCTTCACGGGCAGCGGATCCGGCGGAACCTCGCCGTACGGCTACGCCTGGAACGTCGGTGGCACGCCGGAAAGTGGAGAGAGCGTCCTGGCCTCCCTTCCCGTGGGAGTGCACAGCGTGACGCTGACCGTGACCGACGCGGCGGCGCTGGAGACGCAGGTCACGCGGGAGATCACGGTCAGCGCAACGTCACCGCCGCCGCTGGCCGACGGAAAGCTCGCCGGCAGCGCGGCGCTGTTCTCGCAGAACGCGGGCGACCCGGACCTGATCGACGTCACCTACGACAACTCCACCTGCTCGACCTCCCAGACCGTCATCCTCTACGGCAACCTGGGAGAGTTCGGCGCCTACGCCGGCGCGGCGCTGGACGATGCAGGGGGCGACGGCACGGCGGTGATCGACAGCGCGGGGCTGGACGACGTCTGGTTCAACATCGTCTGGACCTCCGGCGACACCGCGGGCCATCCCGGCTACGCGTTCGACGGATCCAGCGATCTGGAACGCACCTGGAGCGCCGCAGGCCTCGCCGGGATGACCTCCGACGATCACGCGAACGACGTCTGCGAGTAGTCCCAACGCGGCGATCCGTGTCTCAGCGCAAGCCGCGCGAGCCGAAGACAAACGGAGCCAGTCCCAGCATCAGCAGCGCCATCAGGATCAGGCCTCTCACACCGACGATCGGGATCGCGGCCTCCGGTTCGATCGTGCATTCGGGGCTGCAGCCGTCGCCCGCGGCGGTGTTGCCGTCGTCGCACCGTTCGCCCGGATCCTGAACGCCGTTGCCGCACGGGTCCGCGCCGACCCCGATCGTCCGCTCGGAGATCTCCATCAAATGTCCGAAGTGCGGCGCCGTGACGTCGCCGAGCGGGTTGCCGTGCCCGTCCTCGGTCCACTGCTTGGCGTCCACCAGGAAGCGGAAGGCCCGGCGGTAGATCAACCGCGCGCGAACGCGGACCAGGCCTCCGTCCTCGGGCGCGCCGAACGAGTAGCCGGTCCGGTCGAACGCCAGGGCGGGGATGCGGCTGTCGAACTGGATGCCCGTCGCATCGGTGAAGAACGTCGGCCCGTTGCCGCTCGCGTCGTGATTGACCTTGGCGTAGAACTTGCCGGGCAGGCCCGCGAAGTAGCCCTGGGCCGGATCGCCCACGCCCGCCAGGTCGTGGATCACCTGCTCGCCGGCGTGCTCGAGGGGGGCGACGAGCGGGTCGTCTCCGTCCTTCCAGGCCTCGACGACGAGGATCATGTTGCGCACCGTCACGCCCGTGGGGACGTGGTGGCCGGTGAGCGAGTTGTTCACGGTCACCTCGACACGGATCCGTCGCTCGACCTGCTCGACCTGCAAGTCCATTTCGACCGCATTCTCGAGGTAGAACGGCGAGGTGCCGCGGATGTCGTGATTGCGAATCGTGCTCGACTCGCGGCGCACCGGCCGTGCCGTACAGAACGTCTCGGCCTCGCCCGGTGGCATGTGGCAGTCGACACACGTCGCGTACGTCGGCGAATCCGGATCCCCGTAGGGCGATTCGACCCATTCGATGTAGGTCGGCTCGGAGGTGACTCCCGCGAACGAGTGGTTCTCGTCGATGTCGTTCTTGTCCTGGTGACAGGCCCCGCACACCTCGGCCACGAGCTGGGGCTGGTACGAGGGTCGCATCAACTCCGGCTGGTGATAGTCCGTATCGCCCAGCACGCCGTAGATCACCTGCTCTGTCACCGCGTCGTCGGGTCGCGTGAGCGTCAACGCTCCGGGAAAGATCCCCGGGTAGTTGATGTTGGCCACGTCGACGTCGGCGATCTTGTGGCACACCTCACACGAGATGCCGTGTAGGAGCTCCAGCGTGGGCGGAGCGCTGGTGTCAGCCAGGGCGATGAACGGTGCGTCGAGCCAGCGCTCGGGCTGGTGGCACGCAGCGCACTCGGAGTTGGGGTTCGAGTCGGCGAAGACCGAGTCGCGTAGGTAGACGAATCCCCCCATCCCGCCGGCGGTCCCGGTTCCGCTGTAGATGTCGTCGACCCACGTGTTGCCGCCGGCCTTGGCCATCGGCGAGCGCAGCCATTGCATGTACTGGTCCAGGTGACAGACCGCGCAGCCGTCGGGTTCGATCAACTCGTAGTCGGGGTTGTCTCCCTGCGGCACCGGCTCGAGGAGAATCTCCACGCCGGCTTCGGGCGGAGCGACGTAAACCGAGGCATTGAAGTAAGCCTTCTTGGCGCCGACGAGAAGCGGGTCCGCTCCGGAAGGCACGTCCAGCGCGAAAGAACCGTCGGCGCCGGTCGTCGTCCGCACGTCGAGCGCCTGCACGGACACGAGCGCACCGGCGAGTGGCTCGAGCGACCCTTCCTCGCGCACGACGCCGCTGACCACTGCCGCGCCGGCGTCTCCCAACCCGATGGCCAGCGACAGCACGAGCATGCCGAAATGACCGACTCCGCGCAAGCTCATACTTGTCCCCGGCCAGGACACAAAGTCCCTTTACTCGTCGATACTGTCATCGAACGCCGGGGTCAATCGTCGACCGCTCGGAACCAGGAGCGTGACCGTCCCCTTTGGTCGGCGGCGGAAGAGGTCGGCGCCGGTTTTCGAGCCGGAAAGAAGCTACGGGCTGTCGTCCAGCTTCTGCTCGAGCTCCACCCAGCGGGCGTAGAGCGCGTCGACCGCGGCCTGCGCGTCGGCGAGCTCGGCCGTGCGCGACTGGAGCAAGCCGGCATCGGACGCGATCGCAGGGTCGTGGGCCAGCTCCTGCGCCTGCTCGAGCTCGGCCTCCGCGTCGAGGATCTTCTGTTCCATGCCGTCCCACTCGCGCTGGTCGAGATAGGACAGCTTGCGCGAGTTCGAGCGCTGCTTCGCCTGCGGCTCGTCGGACGACTTGCGCGGCTTCTTCGGCGTCTCCGACGCTCGGCGCGCGGTCTCCCACTGCGAGTAGTCGGCGTAGGGCTGCGCGCCGCCGCGGCCGTCCAGTCCCAGGATGCGCGTCGAGACGCGGTCGATCAGGTGCCGGTCGTGGGTGACGAGGATCAACGCGCCGTCGAACTCGATCAGCGATTCCTCGAGGACGTCGAGCGTCGGGATGTCGAGGTCGTTCGTCGGTTCGTCGAGGATCAACAGGTCGGCCGACTGCAACATGACCCGCGCCAGCTCGATCCGGGCGCGTTCGCCGCCGGAGAGCTGGGCCACGGGCGTCTCGAGCTGATCCGCACGAAACAGGAAGCGCTTGGCCCACGACACGACGTGCAGCGAACGATCGCGGTACAGCACCGTGTCGCCGTCCGGCGCGAGCGCACGCTTCAGCGAGAGACTCGTATCGATGTTGCTTCGCTTCTGGTCCATGTAGACGACGCGTAGATCGTCGGCTCGACGGATCTCGCCCGCGTCCGGCTCGAGCTCACCCGCGATCAGCCGCAGCAGGGTCGTCTTGCCCGCGCCGTTCGGCCCGAGGATGCCGAGCCGCGCCCCGGGCGTCAGCAACAGGTCGAGACCGGTGAGGACCGTCGTTTCGCCGAACGCTTTGGCCAGCCCCTCGCAGGACCACAGGCGCTTGGTTCTTCTACCCGTCGAGGTCAGGTCGATTCCTGTCGTGGCCGTGCGCCGTCGCTCGCGGCTGGCCGCGAGCTGGTCGATGCTCTTTTCTGCGGCCTGGATCCGCGCGCTCGACTTCGTCGTGCGGGCCTTGACCCCGCTGCGCAGCCAGGCGACCTCGCGCCGCACGCGATTCGCCAGCGACTCTTCCTGCGCCGCCTGCTCGGCGAGCACGCGCTGGCGCGTCTCCAGCAGGTCGGCGTAGGCTCCGTCGACCGACAGCAATCCCTCGGGGTAGACGCGGTCGATCTCGATCATCCGGTTGGCCACGTGCTGCAGGAAGAAGCGATCGTGGCTGATCACGACGAACGTCGGAACCTCGCGGGCGAGCCACGACTCGAGCCACAGGATCGACTCGAGGTCGAGGTGGTTCGTCGGCTCGTCGAGCAGCAGTAACTCGGGCTCGTGCGCCAGCGCGCAGGCCAGAGCCAGTCGCGCACGCCAGCCGCCGGACAGCGTGTCCGCCTGTCGCGACGGGTCGTCGAATCCGGTTCGCGTCAGCGCGACGGAGATGCTCTGCTCGGTTTGACGATCGGCGTCCGCGGCGAACGTCGCGCCGACGATCTCACGCACCGTCTGTCCCGGCGCCGTGGTGAAGTGCTGCGGGACGTAGCCGACGCGCAGGCCCTTGCGCCGGGCGCAGGATCCTTCGTCCGGCTCCTCGACGCCGGCCAGGATCTTGAGCAACGTCGACTTCCCCACCCCGTTGGGCCCGACCAGGCCCACCCGGTCGCCCTCGCGCAGGGAGAACTTCAACCGCTCGAACAACGGATCCCGGCCGAAGGACTTCGAGATCTCGTGGCAGCTCAGAAGATTCGGACTGGCCATTGCGTCAGCGAACCCACTCGATCGTGGCGTCGAGGCGGCGGCCCGGAAGCTCCAGCTCCACGTCGTCCCCCACGCACTTCCCGGTGATGGCCCGGCCCAGCGGCGAGGCGGGCGTCAGGGTGCGCACCGTCGTCCGGTTCGCTTCCAGCGCCTCGCCTCCCCCGACCGGAACGAGAAAGTAGACCCGCTCGTCGTCGCCGTCGTGCAGGGCAACCAGCGCCGACAGGCCCACCGGATCGTCCGGCCCGAACCCGTCCAGGCGAAACTGCGCCAGCGCAGCCAGCGTCCCCTGCAACGTCTCGACGCGCTCGGCCAGGCCGCGGGCGATGTACTGCGCCTCGATCGCGCGCGTGTCCTTGGGGTCCTCCTGGCGTGCCTCCTCGTGGATCGCCCCGTCCTGGGCGGCGCGCTGGGACTCGCGGAGTGACTGCATCTCGAGCTCGACCCGAGCGCGCAGCTCTGCGACGAGCGTCTGTTTGTCGGCTGTTTCCAAGCGATCCTCCACGAGTCAACCGACTCTCATCGATTGCTCACGATTCGCTCAGGTATGAGATAGCGCAAATCGCCATCTTCTGGCCATGCGGCGGCGGAACTTTCTCACCGCGCCCCGTATGTCGAGGAGAACGAAGATGGCATCGAGCGTCGCGGTCCGATCGGTCCTGCAGGGTAAGTCGTTCAGCGGGTTGCTCGTGATCTGCCTGGCCCTGGTGGCCTGGTTCGACTTCCTGTTCTTCCGCCGCCCCGTGGGGCTGAACGCGGCCCTGTTCGCGGCGAGCCTGACCGGCCTGGCCTACTGGCGCTTCGAGCGCCTGCGCGAGCCGGGGCTGCGCTGGGCCGGGCTCCCCTGCCTCGTGCTGGCCCTCGGCCTGGCCGAGCACGCGGGCGTGCTGTTGAGCCTGCTGTGCCTGCTCGCCCTACTCTCGCTGGCCGTGCTGGGCACGCGCGGCCGGGTCGTGTCGGGGACGGAGTGGGTCCGGCTGTGGGCCGCGTTCGTCGCGGCGGGGTGGATCCGGTCGCTGGTCGCGTTCGGGAGCTCGCTCCACGCCGCGCTGGGAGGCCGGCGGGCAGAGCGCGCCCGCTCGGCCCGGGACTGGCTCTTGCCCGTAACCGTTTCCGGGGTCTTCGTCGCGCTGTTCTCGATCGCCAACCCGCTGGTCGAGTCGTTCACGCTCGCGCTGTGGGACGGTCTCGGCGAGCTGCTCGACACGATCTTCCGTACGCCACGCTTCGTCATGTGGGCCGCGATCGCCGTCGCGTGCTGGGCCTGGCTGGCGCCCTCCATCCTGGCGCGCAGGGAACCGAAGGAGAGAGGTCCGCTGCACGGCCACGAGTTCGATCGGGTCCTGCACGAGCCGCGCCCCGTGATCCGCGCCCTCGTCTGTTGCAACGTCGTCTTCGCCGCTCAGTCGCTGCTGGACGCGCTCTACCTGTGGGGCGGCGCGGCGTTGCCGGAGGGGATGACGTATGCGAGCTACGCGCATCGCGGGGCGTACCCGCTGATCGTCGCGGCGCTGCTGGCGGGCGCGTTCATCCTGGCGCTGTTTCGTCGCCGGAGCCCGGTCAGCGAGAGCCCGACGGCCCGCCGCCTGGTCCTCGCCTGGCTGGCGCAAACGCTGATGCTGACGTTCTCCGCGGCGTGGCGTCTGCTGCTCTACGTCGAACAGTACAGCCTGACGCGTTGGCGCGTCGCCGCGGCGATCTGGATGATCCTCGTGCTGGCGGGGCTGATCTCGATCGGACTACGGCTCGCGCTCGGGCGAACGAACATGTGGCTCGTCAACGTCAACCTGCTGGCGACGCTGCTCGTGCTGACCGCGGTCGGGATGTTCGACGTCGACGGGTTCATCGCGAGCTACAACGTCGCGCACTGCCGCGAGCTTCGCGGCGCCGGCCCACGGATCGACATCGTGTACCTCGAACGGCTGGGGCCCGAGGCCCTGCCCGCCCTCGCGCAGCTGGCCCGGTCGAGCCCCTCGCGAACCGTGGCGGCGCGCCTCGCCGGAGATCGGCTCGTCGAGGATCTGTTGCGTCGCCGAGAGTCCGGATGGAGGGGCTGGAGCGGGCGCGACCACCGCTTGACACGGGAGTATCTCGTCTCGGCGATCGGCCCCTGAGGCGAGAGCGCGGCCCCACGCTGGAGTGGACAGTTGTCGTCGTAAAGGTCGGTTATCCCCCACGGTGGCCGGGTCGGGCCCGGAGTAGATTCTTGATGTGGCCTTTCTCCTGAGCGCACGATCGTTCGCGTCGGCGTTGATCGGTCTGCTGCTGGTCTCCGTCGCTCCGACGCCCGCGGTTCTTGCCTGGCACGCCGCCGGGCCGGTCTGCCGCAGCGCCTGCGCCGGCACGCCGGATTGCTGCTGCAAGGCGCGCTGGAAAGCGGCGCGCGAGCCTCGGCGGCACAACACCGCGCCGACCCGCGCGCGCTCGGAGCGCGACCGTTGCGTGGAAGAGTGCTCGGACATCGGGACGGCGGTGCGGCACCCGAGCGGCGGCGGCGTCGCTGCGGAGCTGCAGCGAATCGCCCCGTGCGACAGCGACATCCCCTTCGTCCCCGGCGACCCCACGCCGCTCGGCAGCGATCCGTTCGGCGCCGCGCATCCCAGAGCTCCCCCGATCGCGTGATTCGATCCCGGATCCGCAATTCGGCCGTTGGAGAAACCGCGCCTGTCGTCGAGGCGGGCGCATGCGACGGGACGTCGCGGGGGCATCGTCATGAAGAAGATTCGTGTCTGGGTGTTGATGATCGCGGCATTCACGCCGACCGTCGCCGGGGAGGACCCACCCGAGCTGCGTGAAGAGGTTCTGGTCGTGGCGCACGCGCCGAACCAGGCGGTCGCCCGCGTCGATCTGGACCTCGTCGAGTCCGGCGAGGCGACGAACCTGGCGCTCGCCCTCGAGTCCATCCCCGGCATCGCCGGCGTGCGCCGTTCGCAGAACGCGTTCGAACCGGTCGTGCGCGGCCTGGGCTGGGAACGAATCCAGACCGAGGTGAACGGAGTCCCGCTGTACGGGGCCTGCCCCGGCCGCATGGACCCGCCGGCGACGACATTTCCCGCCACGGCGGTGCGTCATGTCGCCGTCGTCCGCGGACTGTCGTCGGTCACGCTCGGCGCGGGCGGCACGGGTGGGAGGCTCGAGATCTCGACCGACCACGATCGGGGTTACGAAGCGGCCACCGAGATGATCCCCTACGCGCGCCTATCCCACGACGCGGCGCGCGACGGAATCACCGGCAGCGCGGGCATTGCGGGCGGCACGGAGCGGCTCGACTTCTCCGCCGGCCTCGAGGTGGTCGAGGAGAACGACTACCGCTCGGCCGACGGCACGCTCGTGCCGGCGGGCGACAGCTCCGTCGGTGGGCACCTGTCCTTCGGCCACCGTCCGGACGACTACCGCCGCTGGTACGCCAACGTGGTGACGCAGGACGCCGAGGAGATCGACTACCCGGCAATGCCGATGAACGCGGACTTTCTCGAAACGCGCGTCTACACGGCCGGCTACAGCCAGCGCTTCCGCGGCGGCGGCATGGGACCGATGTCGGTCGACTTCAGCGTGGGGCTGGGCGACGTGGATCACGGGATGAGCAATCGCGGCAAGCCGAGCCGCGACATCACGGAAAACGAGACGCTGTCCGAGTCGCGCTCGCACACGGCTCGCGTCGAGTCGGACTGGCTGGTCACGCCGCGCTCCATCCTGAAGGCCGGGGCGGGCTTTTCCCGCCTGAACCGCGACGCTCTGCGCGAGCGCCGTCCGTTGGCCACCGGCGTGGCGTCGTACGATCACCTGTGGCCGGACGTGCGCCAGGACGACCTCGGCCTCTACGCCGAGTACGGCTGGGTGCCCGCCACGGACTGGCACCTGCGGATCGGCGCGCGCTACGACCGTGTCGAGAGCGAGGCGCGCGCGGCGGACGACCCGGGCATCGGCGGCAGGACGGTTCGCGAGAGCTACGTCCGGTTCTACGGCGCCGAGGCGGCCGACACGGATCGGAGCGAGGATCTGCTGACGGGCAACGTGCTGCTCTCGCGCAGGCTGTCGCCACGGTGGACGCTGCAGGCCGGAGCGGGGGTCGCGGCGCGCGCGGCGAGCATCACCGAGCGCTACCTGGTCTTCGCCGCGTTCCCCAAGGGCTTCGCGGTGGGCAACCCCACGCTGGACGCGGAGCGCAAGCGCGAGCTCTCGGCGGGCGCGGTGTTCGAGGCCGAGCGGGTCGGCGGAAGCCTGAGCGTCTACCACTACGCGATCGACGACTTCATCCTCGAGACCCGCCTTCCGGATCAGGACGTCAGCGGGGACGGCCGGCCGGACAGGCTGTTCGGCTTCGTCAACGAGGACGCGGTGCTCTACGGCGTCGAGGTCGCGGCGGTCCTCCGTCCCACGGAACGGATCAGCCTGCCGCTGGCGTTGGCCCACGTCCGCGGCGAGCAGCGGGCGACGGACGCCCCGCTGCCCTACATCCCCGCGCTGGAGGGCCGGCTGGCCGCGCGCTACACGGTCGACGCGCGCTATCTCGGCTGGTTCGAGATCGGGGGACGCTTCGTCGACGGCCAGGATCGGTTCGACCCGTCGCTGCTGGAGAACGCGACGCCGGGCTATGCCGTCTGGCACCTGCGCGGCAGCCTCTCGATCACCGACTACGCGGAGCTGCGCGTGGGCGTCGAGAACCTGTTCGACAAGCAGTACCACGACCATCTGACTCCGACGGTGCCGCTGCCCGTCGGAGGGTTGCAGAAGGGAGACGAGATTCCGCAGCCGGAGCGCTCGCTGTTCGTTTCGATGCGGCTGGAGTTCTAGACGACGCCGTTGTGGCTCAACGCGCCTTGGCCTTCAGCAGCAAGTCGACCCGTCGATTGAGGCGTCGCCCGTCCGACGAATCGTTGGAGGCCACCGGGTGGGACTCTCCGTAGCCCGCCGCGAGCAGCCGGCCCGCGTCGACGCCCCGGGCGATGAGGTCGTTCATCACCGACTTGGCGCGGCGCTCGGAGAGCTCCTGATTGTGAGCCTCGCCTCCGGTGGAATCGGTGTGTCCCTGGGCGATGATCGCCGTCTTGGGGAACTCGTTGAACACGCCCACCGCCTGCTCCAGGGCGGCACGCGACGCGGCCTGAAGCTCCGCGGAGTTGACCTCGAACAGGATGTCCGACTCGAAATGGACCAGCAGCATGTCGTCGCTGACGCGCTCGACGGTCGTGCCCGGGATGCGCCCGAAACGCTCTTCCTGCTTGTCCATGTAGGCGCCGACTCCGGCGCCGATGCCCGCGCCGATGGCAGCGCTGGCCAGCACCTCGTCCAGCTCGCCCTCGCCGATCAGGGCTCCGAGCACGGCCCCGGAGGCGGCACCGATGGCAGCGCCCTTCTTGGTCTTGTCGCGTTTGGTCGCACGATCGGGACCGTCCGTCGAGGTCGATCGCGCGGCACAGCCGCCCAGAAGCGCCAGGATCAGGAATACACAAACGATGCAGTAGAAGCGGCGAGTTCGCATGATTCACTCCTCGATATTCGGTAAGGCCACGCCGCCGGTGTCGCGGGGGCATCGCGGAGGATAGAAAACGGGCCGGGTTCCTGCAAACCACTCGCCCGTGGGCCGCGAAACCGGGCCTGCCCGCGGGATCAGAATCTGCGGTTGTAGTCGACGCGGAAGCGGTTGCCGTCCTCTGCGGTGGTGATCGCCTCGACCAGGTATAACCGCGCGACGACGTTGGACTTCGCCCCCAGCGCATACACGAAGCGCAGCTCGTGGCCCCGCATGTCGCTGCCCCGCGTCTCCACCGCCGAGCCCCAGCGCACCCAGTCGTCCTGGGCATAGGAGGCGTTGACGGCCAGCGTCTCGACGCGGGCGTAATAGTACGCCGCCAGCCAGCGCCCCTTCTCCTTCGCGTCGCCGTACGTCAGCGACGCGACGAAGCCGTCGGTCTCGTCCCGGTTGTCGAACGTGATCTGCTCGGCGTCGTCCGGCGGCAGTCCCGGGTCGACGGAGGCGTAGTCCTCGGCGTTGTGAAACAGGTCGACGCCGAGCTTGAGCGGGCGGCTCCCGATCTTCACCCGCCCCCGAACGCTCGCGACCCAGACGGCATAGTCCCGCAGTCCGTTTCCGTTCAGCAGCGTGGCCGCGTCGGCGTCGGCGGGATCCGAGTCGAATGCCAGGTGCCCGACGGCGACCGTCGCGCCGCCCCGGGTCGGTTCGAACGAATAGACCACCTGCGCCGCGGCCAGATTGCCGGAGAACTGCTGCATGCCGACCGGAAGAGAGAAGTAGCCCAGGTTGACGGCCAGGCAGCTCTCCTCGGCGAAGCGCGTGTCGAGCCCCCCGGCGATCCCTGCCGGTGTCACGTCGTCGTCCCACAGCAGCTCGTTCTGCCTCCAGAACGGAAGACCGTCGCGGCCGACCGAGCCCCACAGCGAGTGGCGCCGCGCCTTGACGAACCACTTGTCGAAGTTGATCTGTGCATCGCCGGTGTCGTTGTCGTCGAGGTCGAGGATCGTGATGTGCGGAGACTGCTGGCTGAGATCCGACCCCGTGCGCAAACGCACGCCGAACGACACGTGGTCGCCGGCCTCGTAGTTCAGGCCGACGCGCGCCCGGATGCGGATGCGAGTGCGGTCGTCCCGCTCGACCCCGGCGGCGCTCTGCGAATCCCAGTCCGCCTCGGCGCGCAGCCGGAAGTCCGCGAACAGCTCGAGGCCGTCCTTCTTCAGCAACGCGGCGTCGGAGCCCGGCGCGCAGAGGCAAAGCGATCCCAGCACTGCAAGTGCCGCGAGGAATCGGACGCCGAGGTGCCCGCCCATCAGTTCAGCGGCTCGAGCTTGGCGCTGAAGTGTCGCAGCTGCGCAGGCTCTTCCACGATGCGCAGGCCACGCAGCGACGCGCGCCGCTCGGCGACCCGCGCCGCGACCTCGCCCACGTAGTCGATGTGGCTCTTGGTGTAGACGCGTCGTGGGATGGCGAGCCGCAGCAGCTCCAGCGGCGCGATGCGCTCGTGGTGCGTGACCGGATCCTCGCCGCCGAACATCAGCGTCCCGATCTCGCAGCCGCGCACGCCGCCCTCCTCGTACAGCGCGCAGGCCAGCGAATGCCCCGGGAACTCCTGCGGCGGGATGTGATCGAGGAACGTGCCCGCGTCGATGTAGATCGCGTGGCCTCCCGGAGGTTGGACGATCGGCATCCCCGCCTGCACGAGCTGCCGCCCCAGGTAGCGCGTGGAGGCCAGGCGGTACTTCAGGTAGTTCTCGTCGACGACCTCGTTCAGCCCGACGGCGATCGCCTCCAGGTCGCGTCCGGCCAGGCCGCCGTAGGTCGGGAAGCCCTCGGTCAGGATCAACAGCTCGACCTCCTGGCGCGCCAGACGGTCGTCGTTGGAGGCCAGGAAGCCGCCGATGTTGGCCAGCCCGTCCTTCTTGGCGCTGAACGTCGCGCCGTCGGCCAGCGAGAACAGCTCGCGCGCGATCGACTCCACGCTACGGTCGGCGTAGCCCTCCTCGAGCAGCTTGATGAAGTAGGCGTTCTCCGCGAAGCGGCAGGCGTCGAGGTAGAACGGTACGCCGTGCGCGCGCGTCAGCTCGCCGGCCGCGCGCAGGTTGGCCATCGACGCCGGCTGGCCGCCTCCGGAGTTGTTGGTCACCGTGACGATCACACACGCGATGTCGGCGCCGGCTGCCGACAGTCGCTGCTCCAGGGCCGCGAGATCGATGTTGCCCTTGAACGGAAACTCGTTCGCCGGCTGCAACGCCTCGGGCACGGGAAGGTCCACCGCGGTGCCGCCCAGTCGCTCGACGTTGGCCCGCGTCGTGTCGAAGTGCGTGTTGCTGATGACCGTGCGACCCTTGACGCCCATGCAGGCGAACAGGATTCTCTCCGCCGCGCGCCCCTGGTGCGTGGGGACGACGTGGGCCAAGCCGGTCAGCTCGCGGATCCGATCGCGGAAGCGGAACCACGAACGCGAGCCGGCGTAGGATTCGTCGCCGCGCATCACCGCGGCCCACTGCTCGGCGGACATGGCGCCGGTACCGGAATCGGTCAGCAGGTCGATCAGGATCTCTTCCGCGGGGACGCGGAACAGATTCCAGTGTGCGCGCGCCAGGACCTCGCGGCGCTCTTCCCGGGTCGTCAGTTTCAGTGGCTCGACGGCTTTGATGCGAAACGGTTCGATGATGGTGCCCACGTGCCCGGTCCTCCTTGCTGATCGTATCTCGACGCTAACCCGAGGGTTGGCGGACATGCAACTCGCATTGTGGCGCGGAGCGGTCGCTTGCGAGCTACTCCGAGTCCTTGACGCTCGCCCGGCGGTGCTCGATCCTGCGTACCAGGCTTTCCCGGCGTGCCTGGTGGGTCTTCAGCGTGCGCTCGAGCGTCTCTTTTCCGGGGCCGTCCTCGGCCTCCTTGAGCTTGCTCTCGAGCTCGGCGATCTGCTTCGCCAGTTCGGCTTCCGACTCCTTCATGGCCTCGATCGAGACGGCCTCCTCGGCCTTGTCGAAGACGACGTCCTCGATCGCACCCTTCTGCTCGACCGCAACGTCCACCTTCGCTCGTCTTCTGGGGATGAACGTCTGCCCCTTGGGCAGGACACGCTGATTCATGAAGTTGGGCGACACGATCTCGATCTGATCGGTGTGCAAGCGATCCAACACCTGGCAACGCAGCTCCGAGCGTACGGTGAGAATGCGCTTCACCTCGGTCAACATGCCGGCCACGCGGTAGGTTACCGAGAAGTCACCGAGATCTCGCACCTGGACGAACGGGTCGGACAGGCCCGCCTTCTCCGCCGCCTCGAGCAGCCCCTTCTCGATCTTCACGCGCGAGACGTCGTAGCCCAGCGACACGTGGGCCGAGACGATCGTGCCCGAGGCCCGTACGCGGTTGACGGGATGCGTCACCAGGAACAGGTTCGGCAGCGTCGTCAGCCGCCGCTCCTCGGTCTGGATCTCCGTATGAAACAGGCCACGCTCGGTCACCCGGCCGAAGTGGTCGCCCGCGTGGATGAAGTCGCCGATCCGCACGTTGCGGATAGCGCCCAGCATCACGCCGGCCATCACGTTGCCCAGCACCGTCGTCGACGACAGCGCGATGCCCGCACTGAGCACGATGCCGATCAGGCTCAGCAACTGGCTGCGCCGCGCGTCACCGATCGGAATCACGAGGATGATGATCAGCAGCCCGACCGCGAAGAGCCCGACCATGATCAGCTGCGCACGAAAGCGGTGGCCGGACAGTCCTCGCGTCTGGCGGTCCAGGACGCGGTTCGCGATGTACAGCACCGCGGCGATCAACACGATCGTGACCGCCGATGGAACCAGACCGAAGATCGTCTCCACGGTGACTCCTGCTCAGAACACGAAACGATAGCCCAGCATCAGCCCGGAATACGACAGCTCCGTCTCGGTGATTCCGGGTCCGTCGTCTTCGGCCTCGAACTGGATGTGGCGGTAGCCCACATGCAGCGAGTTCTTGCGTTTCTCGCCGAGCGCCACGCCGACGTTCGCCGCCGCGTGCCAGCTCAGATCGGTGTCGCCGGTGCCCGCGTCGGCGCGAACGCTCCAGCTCCAGCGGTCGGCGAACTGCGCCCCGTAACGCAGGCCGACGAACGCGTCGACGAGGCTCCGGTCCCTGTCCACGCTCGCATCCGGCGCGAGCGGAGGGTCGAGGTCGATCTCGACCGACACGTCGAACAGGCGGACGCCGAACAGCAGATCGAGCGCGCGCGCGTCCCACGGCAGGCGGTACTTCCCTCCGAGCTCCAGCATCAACTGCTCCAGCGCCGTATCCACCGTCGTCCCGTCCTCGATCGCGGGTCTACCGGCGATCGTCTGGTCGTCGGACAGCTCGAAGTAGCTCGCGTCGACGAAGAAGCCGTATTTCCCCTTGCTGCCCTCGAAATGCACGAGCGCGCCCAGATCCAGCTTCTCCACGAGGTCGCCGAAGCCGACCTCGACCGGGGCCACGTCCACCCTGTCGAGCGCCACGTCGAGCCGCACGTCGCTGGCCCAGAGGTACGGAACGAGCTCCCACTTCCAACCCTCGGCGCGGGCCGTCGAATGCGCCGCCAGAGCGAAAAGAACGATGCCGATCAGCGCCGGCGAGGACCTGCGGAACAAGCATCTCATCGAGTCATCCTCGTGCTTTCGGACCAGGAGAGGGGCGCAGTATACGCGCGCCGATAGTCAAGGACAAAAAGGGACCGGGCGGCTCCCGTCCAGGCTCTGTAGCCATCGCGACCAAGTTGACAAAATACTTTGCTAAGAGGAGCTCAACCGGGCTTTCGGCGTCCGATCCGGTTACTCAGAACACGCATTCGCGGTTCGACCTCGAAAGGGAGGCGTGAGCCATGATCCGAGACAAAGACGCGCTGGACTATCACTCCGAGGGACGACACGGAAAGGTCGAGGTCGTACCGACCAAGCCGTGCATCACGCAGCGTGACCTGTCGTTGGCCTACACGCCCGGCGTCGCGGCGCCCTGCCTGCGCATCCGCGACGAACCCGAGAGCGCCTTCGCCTACACCAGCCGCGGCAATCTCGTCGCCGTGGTGTCCAACGGCACGGCGGTGCTGGGGCTGGGCAACATCGGCGCCCTGGCCGGCAAGCCGGTGATGGAGGGCAAGGGCGTCCTGTTCAAGCGGTTTGCCGACATCGACGTCTTCGATCTCGAGCTGAACTCGACCGACCCCGACGAGATCATCCGCACCGTCGAGATGCTCGAGCCGACGTTCGGCGGCATCAACCTCGAGGACATCAAGGCACCGGAGTGCTTCTACATCGAGGAGGAGTTGAAGCGGCGGCTGTCGATCCCGGTGTTCCACGACGACCAGCACGGTACGGCGATCATCTCGGGCGCGGCGCTGCTCAACGCGCTGGAGCTGGTGGACAAGAAGATCGAGGACGTACGCGTCGTGTTCAACGGGGCCGGCGCCTCCGGCATCGCCTGCGCGATGTACTACCTGGAGCTGGGCGTCCGACCCGAGAATCTGATCGCCTGCGACAGCCGCGGCGTGATCCACGACGGCCGCGACGACGTGAACGAGTTCAAGCGGCGCCTCGCGGTGCAGACGGACCGGCGGACGCTGCGCGAAGCCCTCGTCGGAGCCGACGTGTTCGTCGGCTGTTCGGTGGCCAACACGCTCGACGCCGAGGCGGTGCGCTCGATGGCCGAGCGTCCGATCATCCTGGCGATGGCCAACCCGACGCCCGAGATCGGCTACGACGAGGCGCGCGCGGCACGCGATGACGCCATCGTCGCCACGGGACGCTCGGACTACCCGAATCAGGTCAACAACGTGCTGGGGTTTCCGTTCATCTTCCGCGGCGCGCTCGACGTGCGGGCCACCGCAATCAACCTCGAGATGAAGCTGGCCGCGACACGCGCCCTGGCCGAGCTGGCTCGGGAGGACGTGCCGGACTCGGTGATGAGCGCCTACGGCCTGAACCGGCTGCACTTCGGTCCGGACTACCTGATCCCGAAGCCCTTCGACCGACGCGTGCTGCTGCGCGTCTCCCCCGCCGTGGCCGAGGCGGCCATGCGCACGGGAGTGGCTCGCCGCCAGGTCGACATCGACGAGTACCGCGACTCGCTCGAGCGCCGACTGGGCAAGTCTCGCGAAGTCATGCGGCTGATGATCAACCGCGCCAAGCGCTCCCCGAAGCGCATCGTACTGACCGACGGTGAGAACTCCCGCGTGCTGCGCGCCGCCCAGGCGATGCTCGACGAGGGCTTCGCGCGACCCATCCTGCTGGGCGACGAGACGACGATCCGACGGAAGATCGACGAGCTGGACCTGCACCTGCGGCACGTGCGGATCCTCGACCCGTCGACCTCGGGCCGGCGCGAGTCGTACGCGATCAAGTACCACCGTATGCGCGCTCGCAAGGGCGTGACCCGCTTCGACGCGGACCAGGCGGTCGGGGATCCCACCGTGTTCGGCGCGCTGATGGTGCACGACGGTGACGCCGACGCCCTGGTCGGCGGGATCGAGCAACACTACCCGGACGCGTTACGCCCGATGATGCAGATCATCGGCACGGAGGAGACGCGAGCGCACTCGGTCCACATGATGGTGATCAAGGACCGCGTGTATTTCCTCGCCGACACCACGGTCAACATCGATCCCGACGCAGAGGCGCTGGCCGAGATCGCCATCTCGACTGCGGACGTCGCGCGCCGGTTCCACGCGGAGGCCCGCGTGGCGATGCTGTCGTTCTCCAACTACGGCAGCGTGCGCGATCCGCGGACGGAGAAGGTCCGCGCGGCGACCGAGATCGTGCGCCGCAGGCGGCCCGACATCATGATCGACGGCGAGATGCAGGTCGACACGGCCCTGTCGCCGAAGCTGCGCGACAAGGTCTTCCCGTTCAGCCCGCTCGAGGGACCGGCCAACGTGCTGATCTTCCCCGACCTGCAGTCGGCGAACACCGGCTCCAAGCTGCTGCAGGCTCTCGGCGGCGCCGAGGCGGTGGGGCCGCTGCTGACCGGCATGCGTAAGCCGGTGCACATTCTGCAGCACGGTTGCAGCTCGAAGGACGTGCTGTACCTGGCGGCGATCGCCACGGTGGATGCACAGGAAGCGAACTCCGGCAACGAGATCGACCCGGACACGGCCACGCACGAGAATCACCTTGCGACCCCCACCACAACGGACGCGTTCTAGGAGAGCGAACACCATGAAGAGACTTTCGTACGAGCATCGCGGCGGAGACCGGCCCCTCATCGGCGAGACGATCCCGGACTACCTCGGCGAGGTGGCCCGCGGACGGCCCGATCGAGAGGCTCTGGTCTCGCTGCCCCAGCGAATCCGCTGGACGTACGCGGAGTTGTTCAAACGCGCCGACAAGCTGGCCCGCGGGCTACTGGCACTGGGCGTGGAACACGGTGACCGCGTCGGGATCTGGGCCACGGACAACGCGGAATGGGTGCTGTTGCAACTGGCCACCGCGCGTGTCGGCGCGATTTTGGTCAACATCAACCCCGCAAACAAGACTGCGGAGTTCGAGCACGCGATGCAGGCCGCGAAGGTGCAGACGCTGTTTCTCATGCCGGCCTTCCGCCGCTCGGACTACGCCGGCATGGTCGAGGCGGTCTGCCCGGAGGTGCGGCAACAGCGGGCCGACGAGCTCAGCTGCCGCAAGTTGCCGGCCCTGCGCAACGTGGTGATCTACGACCCCGAGGACGCCGAGGGCACGGTCGCGCCGGCCCCGGGCTACCTGACCTGGAGCGAAGTCCTGAGCCGCGCCGAGAACCTCAGCGACGAACAGCTCGACGATCGGACGCGAGAGCTCGAGGCCGACGATCCGATCAACATCCAGTTCACCTCGGGCACGACCGGGTTCCCCAAGCCGGTCGTCCTGACGCATCACAACATCCTCAACAATGGCTTCTTCGTCGGCGAGTCCATGGGCCTCACCGAGGAAGACCGGATTTGCATACCGGTGCCGTTCTACCACTGCTTCGGCATGGTGATCTCCAATCTCGCCGGACTCTCTCACGGCGCGACGCTGGTGATCCCCGCACCGCACTTCGACGCCGATGCGGTGCTCGCCGCGGTGGATTCGGAACGTTGCACCGTCCTGCACGGCGTCCCGACCATGTTTGTCGCCGAACTCGAACTGCTCGACAAGAACGGACACGACCTGAGCAGTCTGAGAACCGGTGTAATGGCAGGGGCGCCGTGCCCTCCGGAGTTGCTGCGCCGAGTGATCGGCGACCTGGGTTGCCGCGAGATCCTCATCGGATACGGGCAGACCGAGGCGTCGCCGGTGACCCACATCACCAGCCGCGACGACAGCTTCGATCACCGCACGATGACGGTCGGCACCACGATGCCGCACCAGGAGTCCAAGATCGTCGACCCGGCCACGGGCAAGATCGTCCCGCTCGGCGAGCCGGGCGAGATCTGCTTCCGCGGCTACCAGGTGATGCGCGGCTACTACGAGCAGGAAGACGCGACCGGCGACGTGATCGACGAGCGCGGCTGGCTGCACTCGGGCGACCTCGGCGTGATGGACGAGGACGGCTATGTCCGCATCACCGGACGGTTGAAGGAGATGGTCATCCGCGGCGGCGAGAACGTCTACCCCGCGGAGATCGAGGCCTATCTCTGCCGGCATCCCAAGGTGGCCCAGGCCGCCGTTTTCGGCATTCCCCACGAGAAGTGGGGCGAGGAGCTGGGCGCCTGGATCCAGTTGCACCATGATGTCAGCGCGGACCCCGAGGAGTTCCGGCAATACGTCAAGGAGGGCATGGCGCACTTCAAGGTGCCGCGCCACGTCAAGATCGTGGACGAGTTTCCGATGACCGTGACGGGCAAGATCCAGAAGTTCCGCATCCGCGAGCTGTTCCAGCAAGAGCTCGCGCTGCGAGGCGCGTGATGCTGCGCCCGCTCGCGATCGGCCTGCTCGTCGTCGGGATCGCCCCGGCGGGACTCGCAGGGGGAGTCGACTTCACCTTCGGCGGCTACGTCAAGCTCGACGCGATGTACTCGGAGTACGACAGCGGCAGCGTGCCCTCGACCAGCGCCCTGCGCGACTTTCACCTGCCCGGCGCGATCCCCGTCGGCGACGGCGAGGGCGACGAGGCGCTGGACTTCCACGCCAAGGAGACGCGATTCAGCTTCAAACTGGGCAAGGAGACCGCGCGTCAACCGCTGGGCGCGTATATCGAGTTGGACTTCTTGCTGGGCCTGAACGGCGACGAGCGCGTCTCGAACTCGTACAACCCGAGGCTGCGCCACGCCTACCTGACCTACGGCGACTGGCTGTTCGGACAGACGTGGTCGACGTTCATGATCGTCGTGCTCCCCGAAGACCTCGACTTCGTCGGCGTTCCGGACGGCACGACCTTCGGCCGTCAGCCGCAGGTGCGCTACACCCACGGGCCGTGGCAGTTCTCGCTGGAGAACCCCGAGACGACGATCACGCCCAACGGCGGTGGGGCGCGAGTCGAGCCCGACGACAACACACTGCCCGACGTGATCGCCCGCTACAACCACTCGGCGGACTGGGGCTCGATCTCCGGAGCCGGGATCGTGCGCCAGCTACGGCTCGACGAGGCCGGCGACGCTACGACCGCGACCGGCTGGGGCATCAGCGTCGGCGGTAAGGTCAAGGCCGGAGAGCGCGACGACTTCGTGTTTCAGGCCACGACGGGCGACGGGCTGGGACGCCACCTGGCGCTCAACACCGCGAATTCCGCTACCATGGATCTCACTGGTGACCTCGAGGCCGTCCCCTCGACGGCGGGCTTCGTGGGCTGGCGCCACTGGTACAACGATCGCTGGAGATCGAACGTGAACTACTCGGCATTCACAGCCGATCACGACGTGACCCAGAGTGGGACCGACGTGACCCGCAGCGTCGGCAGCATGTCCGTCAACCTCCTCGTCTCACCGGTTCCCAAACTGACCTTCGGCGTGGAGTACATCCACGCCGACCGCGAGAACGAGGCCGACCAAGACGGCGACCTCGATCGCATCCAATTCTCTGCAATCTATAAATTCGGATTTTCGACCCCCACGTCGTAAGGAGTTCCGTCATGATCGCCGTCAAACCCGAAATCGCCAACCGCGCCCACATCGGTTCGATGGAGGAGTACGAGCGTCTCTACGAGCAGTCGCTGGCCAACCCGGAGGCGTTCTGGAAGGAGCAAGCCGGGTTGCTCTCCTGGTATGAACCGCCGCAAACGGTGGTACAAGGCGGCCTCGCGGAAGTGGACTTCAAGTGGTACGGCGACGGAAGCCTCAACGCCTGCGTCAACTGCGTGGACCGTCATATCGAGAAGCGCGGTGACCAGACCGCGATCATCTGGGCTCAGGACGAGCCGGGCGAGTACACCCACATCACCTACAAGCAGCTGAAGGACGAGGTGTGCCGCATCGCCAACGTCCTGCGTGCCCACGGCGTCAAGAAGGGCGATCGCGTCGCGATCTACCTGCCGATGGTGCCGGAGCTGACCTACACGGCGCTGGCCTGCGCGCGCATCGGGGCGATCCACTCGATCGTCTTTGCCGGTTTCTCGGCCGAGGCGCTGCGCGATCGCATCATCGACGGTGAGTCGCGCATCGTCGTCACCGCCAACGAAGGCCTGCGCGGCGGCAAGAAGATCCCGCTGAAGAAGACCGTCGACGCGGCGCTCGATCCGATCGACGTCGTCGATACCGTGCTGGTGGTCAAGCGCACCGAGCTCGACGTGCCGATCGTCCAGGGACGCGACTACTGGATGCACGAAGAGACCGCCAAGGTGAGCACCGACTGCGAGCCGGAGAAGATGAACGCCGAGGATCCGCTGTTCGTTCTCTACACCTCGGGCTCCACCGGTCAGCCGAAGGGCCTGATGCACACGACCGGCGGCTACATGGTCTTCGCCGCGATGACCCACAAGAACGTCTTCGACTACCACGACGGCGAGGTCTACTGCTGCGCGGCCGACGTCGGCTGGGTCACCGGGCACAGCTACATCATCTACGGACCGCTGGCCAACGGCGCGACCACGGTGATGTTCGAGTCGATCCCGACCTATCCCGACGCGGGCCGCTACTGGCAGATGGTCGACGATCTCAACATCTCGATCTTCTACACCGCGCCGACCGCGATCCGCGCCATCGCGCGCGAGGGCGACGAGTGGGTCAAGAAGTACAGCCGCAAGTCGCTGCGCGTGCTGGGCTCCGTCGGCGAACCGATCAACCCCGAGGTCTGGACCTGGTACCACGACGTCGTGGGCGACGGGCACTGCACGATCGTCGACACGTGGTGGCAGACCGAGACCGGCGGCATCCTGATCAGCCCGCTGCCCGGCGCCACGCCGACCAAGCCCGGTTCGGCCACGCTGCCGCTGTTCGGCGTCGAGCCCGTGCTGGTCGACGCCGAGGGCAAGGAGCTGTCGGGCAACGGTGTCTCCGGCAACCTGTGCATCAAACGTTCGTGGCCCGGACAGGCGCGGACGATCTGGGGCGATCACAAGCGGTTCAAGGAGACCTACTTCTCGCAGTACCCCGGCCTGTACTTCACCGGTGACGGCTGCCGCCGCGACGAGGACGGCTACTACTGGATCACCGGCCGCGTGGACGACGTGCTGAACGTCTCCGGCCATCGACTCGGCACGGCGGAGATCGAGAGCGCGCTCGTTGCGCACGAGGCGGTCGCGGAAGCTGCGGTCGTCGGCTTCCCGCACGAGATCAAGGGCACCGGCATCTACGCCTACGTCCTGGTCAACCCCGAGTTCGAGAACAAGGACGAGAGCGAGCTGACCCGCATCCTGCAGCAGCAGGTGCGCGAGGCCATCGGTCCGATCGCCAAGCCGGATCACATCCAGATCGCTCCCGGGCTGCCCAAGACACGGTCGGGCAAGATCATGCGCCGCATCCTGCGCAAGGTCGCCGCGGGACAGACCGAGGAGCTGGGCGACATCTCGACGCTCGCCGACCCGAGCGTCGTGGAGAAACTGGTCCTGGCGCGACGTTAGGAGAACACGATGGTGGACAACTCCACGCACAACCGCTGGACCGTGATCGCCGGAGGACTGATCGTTCAGGTCATCCTCGGAACCGTTTACGCGTTCAGCGTCTTCGTTCGACCGCTCGAGACGGCGATGGGCTGGAATCGCTCCACGACCCAGTGGGCGTTCTCGGTCGCACTGGCCTCCTTCGCGCTCAGCATGATCCCCGCCGGAAGGCTGCAGGACCGCATCGGCCCACGCAAGGTGGCCTCCATCGGAGGCCTCCTGCTGGGCGCCTCGTTCCTGCTCGGCGCCCTGCTGGTGGCGCCGAGTAGGCCGTGGGCGCTGTACCTGACCTACGGGCTGATCGGCGGCGCGGGCATCGGCTTCGCCTACGTCTGCCCCATCGCGGCCGCGGTCAAGTGGTATCCGGACAAGAAGGGGCTGATCACCGGCCTCGCGGTGGCCGGCTTCGGCGCGGGCGCGCTGTTCTTCGCAGGCCCCGCGTCGGTGCTGCTGCTGCCTCCGGCCGAGGCGGAGCCGATCGGCCTCTCGCAGATCCTGCTCGTCGGCCTCGGCGTCTCGAAGGGCACCGGCTTCGGCATCGGCTGGAAGGCGTTCTTCATTCTGCACGGCGTCGTTGCGGGCGCCGCGGTGCTGCTCGGTGCCACGCTGCTGCGCAACCCTCCCGCGGGCTGGAAGCCCCCGGGCTGGGAAGAGAGCGCGGCGGTCGTCAAAGTGCAGCGTGACGTCAACTGGAAGCAGATGCTCGAGCGTCCGCTGGCCTGCATGCTGTGGCTGACCTTCATCTTCGGCGCCACCTCGGGCCTGCTCGCCATCGGCCAGTGGAAGCCGATGATGGGCAGCCTGCTCGCCGGGACGACGTTCGCCCCCGAATGGATGGGCGGCTTCGGCCGCTTCGTCGAGCCGGTCGGCATCCTCGCCATCTTCAACGCCATCGGCCGCGTCCTGTGGGGCCGCATCAGCGACTTCATCGACCGTCCGCGGGCGATGATGATCATGTTCCTCGGCCAGGGGCTGGCCTTCATGCTGCTCGCCGGCGTGCAATCGCACATCGCGGTCTTCATCGCGTCGGCCTGGGTCGGCCTCAACTTCGGCGGCAACTTCGCGCTCTTCCCGTCGGCAACGGCCGACTACTTCGGCGCGAAGAACTTCGGCATGAACTACGGCTTCATCTTCACCGCCTACGGTGTCGCCGGTATCCTCGGACCCGCCGTCGGCGGCGTCCTGTTCGACGCCACCGGCGAGTACGTCATGGCGTTCGTCTTCGCCGGCATGCTCTGCTTCCTGGCCGCGGCGTCTTCCGTCGTCGTCTGGGCACTGTCGAGACGACCGATCGAGGACGAAGAACCGACGGACCCCCGCGAGGTGATCCCGGTCCCCGCGGTCGAACCGAAAGCACAGGTTGTCCGCGAGGAGCCCGTGCTGCAGAACTGAACTTCCATCAGTTCGTCAGTAGGCCGGTCGCTCATGCGGCCGGCCTTTTTCTTGCCCGGGCGGTCGCTTGCCCCGCCGACCCGAGAACTCGAACGCGCGCGAACCGGGTCCTACAGCCGGTATTCCTTGATCTTGCGGAAGATCGTCGCACGGGAGATGCCGAGCAGCTTGGCCGCGCGCGTGCGGTTGCCGGAGGACGCGTCGAGCGCCTCGCGGATGCGGTCCTTCTCGTTGCGCTGCAGCGAGTACAGCGGCACGTCGGCGGCCGGGCCGAGCAGCGCCGCGCTCAGCTCCTTGTCGGCCCGCAGCAGCTCGACCGTGATCGGGTCGTCCCCGGCCAGCAGCGCCAGGCGCTGGATCGCGTTCTCGAGCTGGCGCACGTTGCCGGGCCACGCGTGGCGCTCGAGGGCGTCGAGCACGTCGCTCTTGATGCCGGGCCGAGGCCGCCCGCGGTCGCCGCTGATGCGCTCGAGGAAGTGCATCGTCAGCCGCTCGACGTCGCCGGGACGTTCGCGCAGCGGCGGCAGGCGAATGCCCAGCACCTGCAGGCGGTACAGCAGATCCTCGCGGAAGCGACCCTCGGCGACCTCGACCTGTAGATCTCGATGCGTGGCTGCGATCACCCGCACGTCGACCTTGATCCGGACGTGATCGCCGACGTGGCGCAGCTCACCCTCCTGCAGCACGCGCAGCAAGCGCGCCTGCATCGCGGCGGGCATGTCGCCGATCTCGTCGAGAAACAGCGTGCCGCCGTCGGCGTGCTCGAACAGGCCGCTGCGGTCGCGGTCGGCTCCGGTGAACGCGCCCTTGACGTGTCCGAACAGCTCGGACTCGAGCAGCGTCTCGGGAATCGCCGCGCAATTCTCCGACAGGTACGGCTTGCGTCGGCGCAGGCTGTGTTCGTGGATCGCGCGCGCGACGAGCTCCTTGCCCGTTCCGCTCTCACCCTGGATCAGCACCGGCAGCGACGTCGGTCCGACCTTCTCGATCAGGTCGTAGACCTCCTGCATCGCGGGCGCGCGGCCGACGAGCCGGCCCAGGCCGTCGCGCGCCTCCGCCGCGACGCGCAGGCGCCGGTTCTCCGACTCGAGTCCGCGATACAGACGCGCGTTCTGCAGCGCCAGCGCGGCGTGATCGGCGAACGCCTCGAGAAAGCGCAGGTCGTCACGCGTGAACAGCGCCCCTTCGACGCGGCTGTCGAGGTAGACCGCGCCGACGATCTCGCCGCGTACGCGCAGCGGGACGCAGAGGATCGAGCGGATGCCGTACAGGCTGACGCTCTTGAGTTGCTTGAGCCGCTCGTCCTTGCCGGTGTCCATGGCCAGCACCGACTTGCCCTCACCGGCCTGCAGCACGACGCTGCGACTGAACTCGGCGGCCTCGAGAATGGTCTCGTGTTCGAGGTTGCGCGCCAGCCGGACCGAATGCGTGTCGTCGGTCTCGCCGCGCAGCAGGATCATCCCCCGTTCGGCGCGCACGACACGCAGGGCCATGTCCAGCATGGTCTCCAGCAGAACGTCCGGGTCGGTCTCGGAATTCAACGCGCGGATCATGTCGTAGACCGCCAGCAGGCGGTCGTCCTCGCCGGACGCCGGAGGTCCGGTTCTCGGCTGCTGCGCGTCATCCATCGTCTAAGTATACGTACCGGCCTTTTACCCTGCTTTGACAGACTTGCCCCGGGCGAACCAGTATGTTGGGCAGAGGTGACCTTGCGCGTCCTGGTCGTAGAAGACGAACCCGTCCTGCGCGACGGGCTGATCGACCTGCTCCGCGGAGCGGGACACTCCGTCGTCGCGGTGGACAACGGCGAGGAGGCCCTGGCGCGTGGATCCGAGGCGGCGGTCGAGATGCTGATCCTGGACCTGATGCTTCCCGGTATGGACGGTGTCGAGGTCTGCCGCCGGTTGCGCGATCTGCGCCCCGACCTGCCGATCCTGATGCTGACGGCGCTCGGCTCGGAGGACGACAAGGTGCGCGGGCTCGAGGCCGGCGCGGACGACTACCTGACCAAGCCGTTCGGAACGAAGGAGCTGATCGCGCGCGTCGAGGCGCTGGCCCGCCGGGCCCGGCGTGAGCCGGAGCCCGTGCAGTCGATCGAGATCGACGGCTGCCGCATCGACCTCGGACGCTGCGAGGCGCACCGCGACGGAGAGGCGATCGCGCTCACCGCGCGCGAGGTGGCGCTGCTGCGCTGGCTGTTCCATCACCGTGCGAGAGCCGTGACGCGGCCGGAGCTGCTGGAGGCCGTGTGGGGCGCCCGCGGCGACATGCAGACGCGCACCGTCGACATGACGGTCGCCAACCTGCGCCAGAAGATCGAACGCGACCCGGCAGTCCCGCGCATCGTGACGACGATCAAGGGACTGGGCTACGCCTGGGGCGAATCGTGAGCCGGCTCGATCGGACGACGGTCGCGATCGTGCTCACCGTCGCCGCCGTCGTGCTGCCCTGCGCGGCGTGGTACGTGTCGGGCTGGCGCGCGGCGCGGCATCGCGCCTCGGGCGTCGTGGAGGCCGTCCGGGCGGACGTGCAGCGCGACGCCGAGAGGCACGCCGAGCGGCTGGCGGTCCGCCTCGAGTCGTTGCGCGACTCCGAGTCGCGGAGGCCGGTCACGGACTACGAACGCGACCCGCGCGTGTTCGGGCCGGAGTGCGAGCTGGATCTCGCGGGCCCCTCCCCGCTCGCCGCGGGGCCGGACGACCCGCTCGTCTGGGCCCACTTCCAGCTCGACGAGCTGGGACAGATCGCCCTGCCGACGCTGCCCGGGCACGACTCGGTCGAGGCGGAACAGATCCAGCGGGCGATCCTCGAAGAGTTGGAGTGCGCCACCCCGGGGCATCTGCTGGCCTCGCCTCACGACGAGGAGCTCGAAGCTCGCAGGCGCTTCGCCGCGCCCGGCGGCGTCGTCACCGTGGGACCGTTCCGCTGGCACACCGTGAGGGTCTCCGACGACCCGGCGCTGGTCGCCCTGCGCGAGGTGGGCACGCCGAGGGCCGTGCTGAACCAGGGGTTCGTCATCCTGTCGAGCGCGCTGGAGCGCGAGCTGGCCGGCTCGGGCCCGGCGGTGCGTGTCCGTCCCGGACCGGCCGCGGCGGACGGCGAGAGCCCGATCGCGCTGGACGGTGACCCGTGGGCCGTGTCGCTCGATCCCACGGCGCGGCTGGAGACCGCGGCCGCAGAGGGTGCGCGCGTGCTCGCCCGTTTCCGCCTGACGTTCCTGCTGGGCATGCTCGGCGCGTGCATCGCCGGCACGGCGGTCGTCCTGCTGGTGCGCCAGACCGAGCGACTCGCGCGCGAGCGAGCCAGCTTCGCCGCCTCGGCGGCGCACGAGCTGCGCACGCCGCTGACGGGCCTGCGGCTGTACGGCGAGATGCTGGCGGACGGCTCCGGAGACGAAGAGCGGCGCGCGGAGTACGCCCGCCGCATCGCGGACGAGGCCGACCGCCTCGGGCGAGTCGTGTCGAACGTCCTCGGCTTCGCCAATCTCGAGCGCGGCGGCAACACCCTGCGCACGGTTCCCGGCGACCTCGCCGCCGCGGTGCGCGAGTCGGTCGAGCGCCTGCGCCCCGCGCTGGAGATGCAAGGCGCCCGCCCGGTCGTGACGGTCGATCGCGACGTGCAGCACGCCCACTTCGACCGCGACGCGCTGCACCAGATCCTGCAGAACCTGCTGGACAACGCCGAGAAGTACTCGCGCGGCGCCCGCGACCGCTCGATCGAAGTTCGTGTGATGAGCGGCGCTCGCGGCCCGGTGGTGTCGGTCACCGACCACGGCCCCGGCGTGGCCGGCTCGCTGCGACGGCGGCTGTTCCGGCCGTTCCTGCGCAACCCGGACCCGGAGGCCCCGGCCGGGCTGGGCATCGGGCTGGCCCTGGTCTCGGCGATGGCCCGAGCGCAGAACGCGGCGGTGCGTCACGCCGACGCCCCGGGCGGCGGATCGACCTTCTCGGTCGAGTTTCTGCCGGGCGACGGGTAGAGTCGTCGCTCCGTCTTGAGGCCCGTTCGGGCCGCCGCTACAATCCCCACTCGACCCGTCTCCACGACCTCCGATCCTCCCGAGGAAATGCGCATGCCCGATCCTGTGCGAGTGTTGATTGCCGACGCGGTGTCCGACGAGGGCATCGAGCTCCTGCGTTCCACTCCCGGCTTCGAAGTCGACGTCAAGACCGGAATGAAACCCGCGGAGCTGCAGCAGGTCATCGGCGACTACGACGCGCTGGTCGTCCGCTCGGCGACCAAGGTCACCGCCGACACGCTGGCCGAGCCGGGACGCATGCGCGCCATCGGTCGCGCGGGCACCGGAGTCGACAACATCGACCTCGACGCGGCGACGAAGGCCGGCGTCGTGGTGATGAACACGCCCGGCGGCAACTCGGTCGCCGCGGCCGAATTGACGATGGCCCATCTGCTGGCCCTGTCGCGCAACGTGTCGCAGGCCAACTCCGAGCTACGCGAGGGCCGCTGGGAGCGCAAGAAGTACATGGGCGTGGAGGTATCCGGAAAAACGCTGGGCATCGTCGGCCTGGGACGCATCGGGCGCGAGGTCGCGCGCACCGCCCGCGGGCTGCGCATGGAGGTCGTGGGCTACGACCCGTTCGTCTCCGCCGACATGGCGCGGGACTACGGCATCGAAGCCATGTCGCTCGAGGAGGTCGTCGAGCGCGCGGACTTTCTCACGCTGCACCTCCCGCGCACCGACGAGACGCGGCACATCATCGACGCCGCGATGCTGGATCGGATGAAGCCCGGCGTGCGACTGATCAACTGCGCCCGCGGTGGGCTGATCGACGAGGCGGCGCTGCTCGAGGCGCTGGAGGCGGGCAAGATCGCCGGCGCGGCGCTGGACGTGTTCGAGAGCGAGCCGCCGGCGGATCTGCGACTCGTGCAGCACCCGCACGTCGTGGCCACGCCGCACCTCGGGGCGTCGACGCGCGAGGCGCAGGTGCGCGTCGGAACCGAGATCGCCGAGAAGATCCGTGACTACCTGCAGAACGGCGTGATCCTCGACGCCGTCAACTTCCCGTCGATGGGCCGCGACGACTCGGCGGTGCTCGTGCCGGTGATGCAGCTCGCCGAGCGGCTGGGCAGCTTCCTGGCGCAGATCGCCGAGGGCGGCTTCAAGCGGCTGGAGATCCGCACCGTGGGAACGCTGGCCGAGCACACGCTGAAACCCGTCGTGATGGCGGCCGCCAAGGGTCTGCTGACCCCGGTCGTCACCACCGGCGGAGTGTCTTACGTCAATGCGCTGGCCCTCGCCGCCGAGCGCGGCGTGACCGTCGACGAGAGCCGCAGCAGCGAGGGCTCGCCCTACGCCGGCCTGTTGCGTCTGACGCTGGAGACCGACGCGGGAACGACGACGGTCGCCGGGACGCTCGTCACCGCGGATCGACCGCGGCTGGTCGAGGTGGACGGCGTCTCGATCGAATCGCGCTGCGCGGGCGAGATGGTGTTCTTCCGCAACCGCGACGTGCCCGGGGTGGTCGGCACGATGGGGACGATTCTCGGCGACGCCGGGGTCAACATCGCCGGGATCCGTCTCGGACGTCCGCGGGGTGAGGAGGTCGCGGTGTCGATCATCAACGTCGACAGCAAAGTCCCGGCGGAGGTGTTGGATCGGATCTGCGCGATCGACGACGTCGTCTTCGCGCGGTCGGTCAGCGTCTGATCGGGATTCAGTCGACGGTCTCCGTCACCTTCAGGTAGTCCTGCAGCACTTCGCGATCGGACTGGCCGATCTCGATCGTGCGGATGCCGACCTCGAACATCCCGTCGCCGCGCTCCTTCGTCGTGACGACGCGGCCGACGATCGACACGCACTCGGACGACTCCGGCAGCGTCACCGAGGCCTCGACGACATTGTCCGTCTCGAGCGGTCGGTTTACCAGCAGCAACAACCCGCCCTCGCTGATGTTCAGCGTGGACAGCGTGCTGCCCTCCTGATCGAAGATGCGGTAACTGCCCTCGAGCGAGGCGTCGATGCGGCGGAACGAACGCCGATCGCTGCCGTACAGCTGGACCTGATTGCGCCCACCGCTCTTGGCCAGATACAGCGCGCGGTCCGCGGCGCGAACGAGCTGCAGCGGCTCGCACGCGTCGGCCGGATAGGTCGCGACACCCACGCTGACCGTGAGGCTTCCGCCGGGCTGCGTCTCGCCGAAGGGAAACGCGTGGTCCTCGATCCGGCGCCGGGTCTCCTCCGCGATCTGCGCGGCGACCGTCTTGAACGTGTCGGGCAGGATCAGGGCGAACTCCTCGCCGCCATAGCGCGCGGCGACGTCCATCTTGCGAATCGAATCGCGCAGAACCTCGGCGGCCTGCTTGAGGACCTCGTTGCCGGCCTCGTGGCCGTGCCGGTCGTTGTAGCCCTTGAAGCAGTCGACGTCGAGCATGATCAGCGACAACGGAAGGTGTCCGGCGTCGGCGCGACGGATCTCGCGCATCAGCTGCTCGCGGAACAGACGGTAGTTGTGCAACCCGGTAAGGTCGTCACGGTAGGCCGAGGCCTGCGTCTGCTCGAACACGCGCAGCTCGATCACCTTCGGGTTGGTGAACTGCCGGTTGACCTCGACGAAGTAGCTCACCAGCGCGACACGCAGATCGACGCGCACGGTCTCGTCCACCTGCATGCGGTCGCGGTGGTCGATGATCTTCGTCCAGTGCTCGCGCGCCTCTTCGTGGTCGAAGCGCAGGTGCGAGAGCAAGTAGATCAATTCAGAGTAGACCGCTCCGCCGTGCCGGGCCTCGAGCAACTCCAGCTCGGAGACCAGCTCGCGACCGGGGTTGACACCGTAGAGCAGATCGTAGAGGGACTCGATGAGTTGCGGATCCCACGTGCCTTCCACGGCGACGTCGTTCTGCTCGCTGTCGATCGGCTCGAGTACGGAGGTCAGGGTTGTTTCCTGGGACATGGGGCGACCTTTCGAAAGGGTTTTTCGACTAAGGAAACGTAGGGCCGGGGCCCGGTAGGATCAAGAACGCCCGAGCCAGTCCGCGTAGAGCTCGGGACGTCGGTCGCGCAGGAACAGCTTCCTCGCGTGGGATCGCGGAACCTCGGCCAGATCGACGTCGGCGATCAGGACATGTTCGGCCCCCTCGGGTGCGCGGGCGAGCGTCTGGCCGGAAGGCGAACAGACGAACGACTCACCGGAGAACGTCAGCGTGTCTTCCCGGCCCACCCGGTTGCAGAGCGCGGTGAAGTAGCCGTTCTGGAACGCCGCAACGCGCATCTCGGCCTCGTACAGCCCGTCCGGTCACTCGCCGACGGTGCCCGCCTGCGGCACCAACACCAGCTCCGCGCCGGCCAGGGCCAGCGCGCGCATGTACTCGGGATAGTGCCGGTCGTAGCAGATCGCGACACCGACGCGCCCCACGGCCGTGTCGTAAACCGGGACACCGGTGTCGCCCGGCGCGTACCAGTCCTGCTCGTGGAATCCTTCGTAGTCGGTGATGTGCACCATGCGCGTCTTGCCCAGCAGGCGGCCGTCCGCGTCGATCACCGGAGAGCTGTCGAACGTCAGTCCCGCGTCGCGCTCGAACAGGTTCAGCACGACGACGACGCCGAGCTGCCGCGCCTTCTCGCGAAAGGCCTCGGTCGTCGGCCCGGGGATCGGCTCGGCGACGGACGTCGGATCCTGCCGCGCCGGCCGCTGCGGCCAAAACGGCTCGAAGGCCAGCTCGGCGAACGCCACCAGTCGCGCGCCCCGCTCCGCCGCCCGCTCCACAGCGCGCAGGCCCTTCTCGACGTTGGCCGTCTTGTCCGGCCCGGCCGGCTGCTGCACCAGGGCGATCCGTGTCATCCGGGGCTCTTCGCTCACTTCGGCGTCCTCCCGCGTTCATTCTATGCGCGATCCCGCCCCCGCTTGGAAATCACGAGCCGCTGCCCCATGATGACTACGTTTTGAGTGACACCTCCGTAACCCGTGGGTCGCGAGCGTGGGTCGTGCCGTATGCCGTCGGCGTCGGCGCCATGCTGCTGCTGGGCCTGCGCGTTCACCTGCGCGCGATCGACGGCGGCCTCGACCCGTCCTTCATCTACGCCTACAACTTCGCCGCGGAGCGCGGCCTGCAGTGGGGCAGCGAGTTCCTGTCGACGTACGGGCCGTACGGTTTCCTGTTGATGCCGCTCGACATCGGCAGCCACGCCGTGCAGGCGCTGCTGTTCCAGCTCGTGCTGCTGGTCGCGGGCGGGATCGTCGCGATGCGCTTCGTGCTGCAGTACGCAGCGGCCGCGCCGTGGGCGACAGCGGGGCTGACCGTCGCCGTGACCTACGCGCTGGCGGTGCAGAGCCTGGAGTGGCTGGCCTTCGGCGTGTTGACGCTGGTCGTGGCCTGCGCGCTCGACGCGCGACGCGACGCGGCGTGGTTCGGGGCGGCCGGCGCGATCGCGGGACTGTACCTGCTGTTGAAGTTCTCTCTGGGCTTCGGTGCGTTCGCGACGCTGCTCGTCGCCGCGCCCCTGTTCGCACAACCGCGCCGCATCGCGCAACGACTGGGCGCCGGCGTCGGCGCCGCGGCCCTCGTCGGAGCGTGCGGCTGGCTGACGACCGGCGCGAGCCTCGCCGCGCTGCCGGAGTACCTGTCCACCGGGTGGCAGATCAGCAGCGGATACTCCGCCGCGATGAGCCTCGCTCCCCCGGGCGGGTGGATCGGCGTCGTCGGCTACCTGTCGTTCTTCGCCCTGCTCGGCCTGTGGGCCGCGAGGGTGCGCGAGCGGAAGCTGCTGCTCGTTCTCGCGGCCTCGGCCTTCCCGCTGTTCACCGCGTGGAAGCACTCGATGGTGCGACAGGACGGTCACGTGGTGTTCCTCGCGCTGTTCGGCGCGCTCGTCCTCGTGGCGGGCTCGATCGCGGTCCCTTCGGCCAAGCGCCGCGAGTCCGGCGCGATCGCCGTCGTGGCGCTGGCGTTCCTGCTCGTCGCCTCGGCGGGGTCCGGGCTCGTGCCGCCGATCGAGGTGCCGGACCTGCTGACGCGCCCGCTGCGACGACTCGCCGGAGGCGAGATCCTGCGCTCGCTGCGCTACGGAGATCACCGCGCCGAACTCGCAGCGACGTCGCGCGAGAACCTCGAGCGGTTACGCCTGCCGGACCCGTTGCTCGCAGCGGTGCGCGGCGAGGCGGTCGACGTCTATCCCGGCGACGTCGCCTACACGGCCGCGAACGACATGTCGTGGCGCGGACGGCCGCTGCCCACGTCGTTCAGCAGCTACACGCCGCAGCTGGACCGGCTGAACGCGCAGTTCCTCGCGGCGGACGACGCCCCGCGCTTCCTGCTGTGGACCAATGGGGCCGGCGTGTACGGGATCGACGGCCGGCACCTGTTCTGGGACGAGCCCTACACGCTGCAGACGATCGTCGATCGCTACGACGTCGAAGATTCGGCGGACGGTGCGACGCTGCTGGTGCGGCGCGAGTCGCCACGCTTCGGCGAGCGCTCGACGATCGCCACCGACCGCGCGGAGTGGGGCGAGTGGAAGCCTGCCCCCGCGATCGACGGCGGCGTGCTGCTGCTGGCCGTCGAGCACCAAGCCGGGCTGATCGAGCGCTTCGAGCGCCTGGCCTACCGCCAGGCCCCGGTCCGCGTTTCGCTGCGCTTCGCGGACGGCCGCGAGCGCACGTACCGCGTCCCGCCGGACCATCTGCCGTCGGGCCTGTGGATCATGCCGCTGCCGACCTCGCTGTGGGAGCTGAAGACCATGCTGTCGGACGGCATGGCGCAGGTCGTGACCGAGGTGCGCCTCGACGCCGGGCCCGTCACGCGCCTGGGCGGCGCGTTCGACCTGCGCTGGGAGCGGCTCGAAGTCGTCGACCGCAAACCGCCGCCGCGAACGGGCGGCGGAGACGATGTGCTGGCACACGCCGATGACGACGGCACCTGCTCGGGCGCCGTCGAGGAGGCGTCGCTGTCGTACTACGACTGGAACAGCGGTCGGCGTCTCATCGGCGTGGCCGGCTGGGCGCGCGACGGCGGGCGCGCGGTCGACCCGCGCGCGATCCACTTCACCGACGCCGAGGGCAAGCTGTTGCCCGCGCTGGTGCAAACCGGGCTTCACCGGCCCGACGTCGCTCAGCACTACGAGATGCCGGGCCTCGAGTATGCCGGTTGGCGCGCGCTGACCGTGGAGAGCGAGGCGGACCGGCCGATCGGCTTCGTCGTGCAGGCGCGCGACGGTGCGCTCGTGCGCTCGTGCAACACGCTGCCGACGCGCTAGCCTGACGCCGGCGCCGAAACACTCGCCCCACAACTGGAGTATGATCGGTATCAAGGATCGATAGCGAAGGGAGGCCCCGGATGACGCCGCGTTGGATTGCCTGCATGGCGTGCGCCCTTCTGCTGTCGTCTGCAATCGTCCACGCCGGTTCTGGCACCTGTTTCGCCGAGGTCACACTCAAAGACACTGCCGAGGGCGTGCCGCGCGTCGCGCTCTCCGTTCGCATCACCGACGGGGCCGGCACGACGCACACGATCACGACCAGCGCCACAACGCACCGCGTGCAGTTCGACGAGTTGAGTTGCGGACCCTCGACGGTAGCAGTGCATCTGCCTGCCGACGTCGATAGGTGGACTCGCGACAAATCCCTCAGGCTGGCACGTCACCTCTTCGAATTCGATGAAGACGGACGTGCGAAGGTCGAGATCTCGATACTCCCGATCCGTCGGGTGCAGTGTCGAGTCGTTGATGGTTCGAACAAGCCCGTGGGCGGCGGCACGGTCTCCGCCTCGCCGGTAGACTGGGACGGAATCTCCACTCTGGCGATCGGCACGCGGATCCAGGACGACGGTCTGGGAGAGCTCCTGCTAACCAGAGGCAAGCATCAACTCTCCTACCATGACGACGAGAACTTCCTCGAACAGCCGACAACGGTCGACGGCGTGACTCCGGAGTCCGAGATACTCGAGGTCGGCGATTCCGGGAAGCTCGTCGTGTTCACGGTGACGCGCCCTGAGCCGAAGATGACGGTCAAGGGAGTGATCGTCGATCCGGCTGGCGTCGCCATCGAGGGAATCGAGGTCGAAACCACGAAGGGGCACTCGCAGTCCACGGAATCCGACGCGGACGGGCGCTTTCGCCTGAGGATCCCGGCAGACTCGAAGAACATCGAGCTTCGAGCGAGCGACGCCGAAACTCGATGGGTGCTCGACCCCGTGAGTCTGGACGTCGAACGGACGAGCGACGAGCTCACCTGGGTAGCGAAACCCTGGACCGGTCAGCGAGTCAACGTTCGCGTGCTCGGATCGGATTCCGGAGAGCCGATCGTCGGCGTGCATGTGATGGCTGACCTCGACTGCCTCGAGAGTTCTCCCAGGCGGCATGCCTCATTCTCAACGAACGAGGGTGGCGGCTTCGCCATCCCATGCTCACCGGGTTGTCCGCCGACCATCGATCTTCTTCCGTACTGGAGCGATAGCCCCGAGTACTTCGCCGAACAGGAAGTGGCCGTCCCACCGAATGCCTGCGGTGATTCCTGGACGATCCGCCTCGATCGCGGCGCGACATTCTCGGGCACGGTCGTCGACAAACACGGTCACGGCATCCCGGAGCTTCATCTGGAACTCGTTCGAGGTAGTGGGGCACGGGCGAGCGAATGGACGACCGGATCGGACGGCGCCTTCTCGTTTCACCCGCTCGGTCCCGGACGGTATGAGGTTCAACTGCACGAGTTGGTGCAGTGGGGTGAGGAACGGTTCCTTCTCCTCGGCGGCGTGGACCAGCCTCTTGCACCGCTCCCACCGGTGGAGATCGCAGAACAGCAAGACGTGAAGCGCGACATCCTGGCGACGGAGGGAGGCGCACTCTGCGTTCGAGGCATGCAAACGTCGAGGGACCCCGGCCCGCTACCGATCACGTGGCTGTATGCAGTCCCCGCGGATACCTCCCGCAGTGCCGGCGGTCGCCTCTTCGATCTTCGGCACAACCGCTCTCCGAACCACGGCTGCACCCTGGGGCTTCCAGCCGGCGACTGGAGCTTCACGGCCGGGAGCTACTTCTCGGAGGAATCCCTCGCGATCCCGGCCTGGACACCGGACGGCAAATCGCCCCGAGCTTCGGTCCATGCGGTGCGCCCCGGACAAAGGACGATCGTGGAGACACTCCCAGGGCAACTGGTAGGTGGTGTGATCACGGGACTACGGGACTACCGGCTGACCCACATGGACTCGGTGTCGCTGGAGGTCAGACAGGTCCAAGCAAGGGATCCCGCAGCCTCCGGATGGGTATCCGTGCCACGGGCGCGGCATCGTGTTGCCGAGGGTCGGGACGGTGAGGTCCGGCTCCTCACGATGCTGCCGCCGGGAGAGTACGACCTACGAGTTCGCATCGGCAAAGGCAAGGGCTCATGGGTCTCGGCGGTCCCGGTCGTCGTCGCGGCAGGAGAGGAAGGAGAGATCACATTGAATCGCGTTCGGCCAGGCTCCTCGTAGGAACGCGCTCCAAGTCGCAACTCGGTTCGGCCGGTGACTAAGACCCGGCTACCCGGCCGTGCGTTGGAAGCTCCTCAACCTGACGAGACTTGAGGCACGACGACGCAACGAAACACGCGGCCCAACGCGACGCGCTGAGCGCGCTCCTCCACTAGCAGGCTGCTCGGCCAGCGCGGGAGGGGTCATCGGGCAGGCGGCGGCTCGTACGGGTCCGGCGTTCCGGTCGGAATCGGCGGGTGCTTCTTCAACGACACGACGTGCTCCTCGAGCTGGGGCAGCCCCTTCCTCAGCACCCAGGTGTGGGGGAACAACACGTTGTCTCGCTCGAAGGGGTCGTTGATGAGGTTGTAGACCCGCGGCATGGTGTACTCGCGCAGCACGCCGTTCCACCCGCTCTGCTCCTTCAGGTGGATCTTCCAGTCGCGCCACTTCACGCCGAAGATGTCGTTGCCCATGTAGACGACGAAGCCGTCGCGCCCCGACTTCTCGCTCTTGCCGACCAGCAGATCGGACACGTCGACCCCGTCGATGACGCGGTCTTGGGGCACCTTGCCTCCGGCGATCTTCGCGAAGGTCGGAAACAGGTCCATCTCGTGCACGATCTCGTCGCTCTCGCGCCCGGCCTCGATCTGCGCCGGCCAGCGCATGGCGAAAGGAACGCGCAGCGCGCCCTCGTAACCAGTGAACAGGCTCGAGCGCCAGGGTCCCGCGCTGCCGTGCAGGGCGGTCTCGACCGTCAACGACGTCTCGCCCGAGCCGAGCGACTCGGGGCCGTTGTCGGCCGTGAAGATGACGATGGTGTTGTTCGCGATGCCCAGCTCGTCGAGGGTGTCGACCAGCTCGCCGACGTAGCTGTCGATCTGCATCAGCATGTCGCCCCAGCGTCCCTTGCCGGACTTCCCCGCGAAGTCGGGATGGGGCAACGTCGGGAAGTGCGTCGCCGTGTAGGGCAGGTAGACGAAGAAGGGCTTGTTCGCGGCCGCGCTCTTCTCCATGAACGCCTTCGCTCGATCGGTCAGGTCGCGATCGATCAGCGGGCGGTACTCGACGTCGTAGACGCGCACCTGCTTCGGCTCTTCGCCCTTCACCGCGTCCAGCACGTACGGCGCCGACAGGCCGCTCTCGGCGAAACCCTCGAGCGACGTGTAGACCGACTCGTCGGTCGTGTTCGGGATTCCGTACCACTCGTCGAAGCCCTGATCGGTCGGAAAGCGCCCTTCCGTCCGGCCCAGGTGCCACTTGCCGTACATGCCCGTGGCGTAGCCCGCCTCGGACAACATCTCGGCCATGGTGAATTCCCACTGCACCAGGCCGTAGACGCCCTCGCCCAGCGGAACCGTGCCGTTGCCGCTGCGGATCGCGTAGCGGCCCGTCATGATGGCGGAGCGCGACGGCGTGCACTGCACCTCGACGTTGAAGTTGGTCAGGCGCAAGCCCTCGTTGGCCAGCCGGTCCAGACGCGGCGTCGCGGCGCCACGGATGATCCCGCCGCCGTTGAAGCCGGGCTCGCCCCAGCCGAAGTTGTCCATGAACACCAGCAGGATGTTGGGCCGGTCCTGCGCCGCCGCCGCCGTCGACAGGGCGACGACACAGAACGCGAGCAACAGGGCCTTCGATCGGATCGTCATCGTCGTTCTCCATTCATGTCGTTTGTTCGCAAACTAGCCGTCGGAAGCGAAACGCTCGACGATCCACTCGCCGACGATGCGCAGTACCTCGGGGTTGATCGTCTCGTCGATCGCTCCGTATTCGCCCGAGGCACCCGTCTCGGCCTTCTGGAACAGGTGGTTCAGACCGTCGATCGTGAGCACGGTCGCGTCATCGTTGCCGGCCTTCTTCAGCGCGCGCTGGACCTCGGGAGCGTTCTGCGCGGGCTCGACTTGAAGGTCCTTGCCGCCGAAAAGCGCCAGCACGGGAACGTCGACCTTGCGCAGCGCGCGGCGCGGGTCGTGGGCCAGGAAGAAGCGGAACCAACGGCTCGTCACGCGATCGGTCTGCTGCTCGACCTGGGTCTTCAACGAATCCTCTGCGATCAGGCCTCCGTTCTGCGTCACGACCAGCTCGCGCATCGCCTTTCGTACCGTTGCGTCGTCCTTGCCCTTCAACACGGCGCGGATCAGCACGCGCTGTGCGTCGAGCAGTTGCTTCAGCGGCTCTCCGCTGACTCCGGCCGCGCGGGAGATGAGCTCCATCTGCCGGTACAGCGTCTCGTCCCCGGGAACCCCGGTGCCGGCCAGCATGACGACGAAGGCGACGTCGTCCGAGCGTGACGCGGCCAGCGGCGCGACGACGCCGCCCTCGCTGTGGCCCAGCAGGCCCACGCGCTGCGCGTCGATCTCGGGACGCGCCGCGAGAAAGTGCACGCCGGCCAGCGCGTCGGCGGCGAACTCCTCGGTCGTCGAGCTCGCGATGTCTCCGCTGGAGTCACCCACGCCGCGGTCGTCCACGCGCAGCACGGCGACGCCCGCGCGTGCTAGCTGATCCGACCAGACGTGAAACGGCCGGTGGCCGAACAGCTCCGAGTCGCGGTTCTGCGGGCCGCTGCCGCTGATCAGCAGCACGGCGGGAAATGGTCCGTCACCGTCGGGGATGGCCAGCGTCCCGCCGAGGCGGATCTTCCCGTTCCCGTACTCGACGTCCTCCTCGCGATACGGAAACGGCGGAGCGGGATCCTGCGGCCTGCCCTCGGCCTTCTTCTTCTCGGTCCCCGGCTGCGGCTCGTGCTCCGCGTGGAACAGGCCGGCGACCTTGCCCTCGGCGTCGAGGATCACGCGCAGGTCGAGCACCGCGTGCTCGAATTCGACCGGCGTGCGATAGCGTAGGTAGCCCTGCAGCTCATCTTGCAGCCAGGTCGTGCCGACGCTCTTCACGGCGCCGTTCTGTGCGATCAGCGTCTCGCGCACCTGCCGCGCGACCGGCGGCGGCATCGCGCCGCTCAGCGCCGCGTCGAGGAACGGCGGCAGTTCGTCGTAGGCGCCGTCCATGAAGAGGCGCGCGAAGCGGTCGGCCGTCTCGAGCCTCTCGTCCTCCCCGGCCATCACGGGGAGGCAGAGCACGGCGAGCAGCGCGAGAATCGTGAAACGCATGACGAGGACCTCCAGCCCGTGGGTGGAGACATCCTACGTCAGACTCGCGTCGCGTTCTACGGCAGATCCGATCCGTCGCGCCCGGGCTGTTCGGCGGCCCCGCCGGAAGACCAGGTCAGGTTACACAACTCGTCCAGCGTGCCGAACGGCCGCACGAGCCACCAGGCCCCGTCGCCCGGGCCCGGGGTCACGTCCGTCACGCAGTGCGCACCGCCTCCCGCTGCGGAGCAGTCGGACGAGGTCGCGCCCGAGTCGGTCGGCGTCCGGTCGGCGCCCAGCGTCGACAGCGTCCCCTGTGCGTAGAGCCAGCGGTCGACGCCGCTGTCCCAGCCGAAGGCGTCCCCGTCGTCGAACGCGACCTCGATCGGCGGCCCCGCGGGACAATCGACGTCGAAGGTCACGCTCGCCGCGTCCGCGCAGGCGAAGTCCGCCGAGCAGCGCACGTCGACGCCGTACAACGTGTCCGTCCGCGGCGCGTCGAGGTAGGTCGGGTCGTCCGTCCAGTCGCGCAGCAGGCCGCCGGTGTCGCTGGTGAAGCGGTACTGCAGCACGCCGTCGACGCAGCGGTCGTCGAGGGCCGCCGACGCCGACGCGTCGAGCTCCACGGGTTGTCCGGGCGTCGCGGGCCCCGGCGGATCGGCCGCCAGCGCGGCGCTCATGCCGTCGCACGCGGCGCCGCAGGCGGGCAGCGCCGAGTTGTCGGTCGAGTCGACGCTCATCGTGGCCGGTGTCGTCAGCGTATCGGAGACGGTGACGTCGTCGATCCACCAGCCGTCGTCGCCGGGGTCCGGGTTGTAGCCGAACAGCGCCTCGTAGTTCTCGTAAGTTCCGACCTTGATCCCCGAGGTCATAAAACGCAATCGCACACGCCGCCCGCGGAAACGATCGAGACTGAATCGCGATTCCACCCAGGTTCCAAGGCCATGCGATCCTGCGAGGCCCGGCCCCTCGGCGTTGCCCGTGTTCTCGATGGCGAACGGATCAAACGTATCGCCAAGATAGACGAAGCTGAATTCGGGGTAGCACATCGACGAGGGTCCGAGCCTCCGGTCGGGATCGCCCGGATCGAAGTAGTGATCCTCGGTGTTGCCGTCGTCGATCGGGTCGAAGAAGCAGTTGGAGTAGTTGTCGGTGGCCTGCTGGTCGTGGAGGTTGAAGTACGGCTCCAGCTTGATCCAGTCTCCGACCGGGTTGCCGCCCGAGTCCGCGACCTGAACGTGCACCACGCCGCGGTCCGCGGACTCGCCGGGAGGCGCGTTGACGGAGCGTTCGTCGATGAGACTGATCTGGTGCTTGATGCTGAGTTGCGGTGATACGTCTTCCCAGCCGAGGTTGATGGGCGCGTCCGAGCCAGCCGCCTCCAGCGTGGCCAGCGGCGTCGTGTGACCGTCGGGTGTCGCACCGAAGATCCCCATGTACAGCGACCGCGTTCCGGCGAACGCGCGCCCCCCGTCGATGTCACTCGGGTGATGAACCTGCCAGAAGTAGGCATCCGCCGTCGCGGCGTTGGGGCCGATGTAGCAGTCCGTGATCTGGCCATAGCTTGCGCCGCCAGTGTGATCGGGATCGTTGTACTGGCAGCGGTACCCGTCCGATCGATCGTTGTTTCCGCTGGTGTCACCGTCGACGACGAAGCCGAAATCGAGGTTCATCGTGGTAAACGAACCGAACCCGTTCGGGACCTCGAACCCCTCGAAGTAGGTCGTCGCGCCCGCGCCGCCAACGGCGTCGAGGTCGAGGTCCAGCACGATCTTCTGTTGCTGAGCCAGCCCGTCGATCTCGTTGCACTGGATCGCGATGTCCAGCTCGGAGACGAGCGCGTCGAGGTCGCTCAGGCCTTCCGCCTGGCGATCCACGGCACTCGCGACGTGGAAGCGGAACGACTCGGTCGTCAGCAGCCCCGCGCCGGCGCCGAGGTCACCGACGTGGATGAAGGCGTCGATGACGCAGTCGACGTTCGCGTCCAGCGCGGTCAGCGTCGCCGTACATCCGGTGAGATCGATACCGGTCTTGTTCAGCAGACCGACGCGCATCTCGACCGTCTCGTTCGTGTCGGCCCAGCCGTCGTCGTCGGCGTTATCCGTCAGTAGCGTGCCGGTGACCACGATGGAACCCGTCCTGAGGAACACCGTCGTGCGGGCCTCGACGACGCCGCGCTGCGACGGGTCGACGTGGTTCCGGCACTCCTGCCCGGCGCCGTCGTCGCCGTCGGTGTAGCTCAGCGTGACCTCGGGGTCCGTCCCGTCCACGGCGCGGCCGTGCAGGATGCCCGGCGCGTCGTACGCCGCGGAGAACGGGATCGACCCGACGTAGACGCCCGAGCCCGCGGAGGTCTCCTCGAGCAGGAACGACTCGGGAGAGTCGGCGTCCCGGTCCGTCTCGGCCCGCACGACGATCTCGCGTCTGAGGTCGCCGTCGCAGTCGTCGACGCCGTCGCCGGCGCCATCCAGGTCGCAGTCGGTGTCGAGATCGTGCGTCGGCTCCAGCACCGAGACCTCGAGCGTCGCGCTCGGGCCGTAGACGTTCGTCGTCTGGACGTGAATCTGGGCGCACTGGCCGACCGCGTCGCAGTCGGTCGCGTCGTCGACCAGCTCGAACTCGCGCCACTCGACCAGCATGTCGTCGACGGCGACTCCGTAGCCCAGCGCCGGGTTCGGATCCTCCGGCTCGGCCTTCTCGTAGTTGATCATCCCGACCGCCGCCCGGAACGTGTCGCCCGTGGGGCCGAACAGGTCCTCGAGCTTGAGGTAGCGCATGTCCAGGCCGTTGAAGGCGAGCAGGTCCATGTTGCGCAGCGGTCCGTTGGTCTTGACGTACTCGTCGACGATCGCGTTGTCCTGCACGCAGGGCCCCGCGAGACCCGCGGCGGTGCAGTCCCCGATACCGCCGTTGCAGAGGACGTGAGGCGCATCCTGGCAATAGCGTTCGGCCAGGTCGTTGTCCGTTGGGCGAGCTGGCCCCGGCGTGCCCAGTTGCTCGCCGGCGTTCTCGAAGAAGCAGGCGTTCTTGCCGACGCGGTTGTTCCCGACGGTTCCGTTGTAGCTGGCGCCGGTGACGGCCTGTGGCGCGAACATCGAGAAGCCGTTGGTCAGATCGGGATTACCCTCCTGGGTCCACGCGCCGTACCCGCCGCTGCCGAAGTTCAGCACCGTCAGGTCCGACACGAGATCCACCGGCTCCAGCCGCGACGTGTCGGTGTCGAACTCCCAGGTCCAGAAGACGTTCTCGTCCGGCAGGTCGATCGCCTGGTTCCAGGCCCAGCTCGTGATCTCGACCGTCGCCGCGTCACCGCCGACCTTCTCGATCTCCGGGGTCAGCAACAGCTCGAACCACAGTCGCTCGCCGCTGTCGCCGCTGACCGTCTCGAAGACCTGACACTGACCGGGCGCCGCACCCTGGACGAGGCATGTGCCGAACTCGTTACCGATCCGACCCGTGTGCCACACGCCGCCGGACGCCTGCCCCGCCGAACCGCACGGGCCGACGTCGAACGTGCCGACGATGCAATCGTCGTCGGTGTAGCAGAAGGTCCCGCCCGGATCGAGGTCGCAGCTCGCCGGGGCCATCGTCTGCCAGCCGCAGCCGCCGCCCGTGCCCCAGTTGCTGTCGAGCACTCCGTTCAGCGGGTCGCGATCCTCGGTCGAGACGCAGGTCGTGGGCGGGACGAGGGCTGCGCAGTCGCCGTCGGACAGGCACGGCACGTGCTGATGCGGGGCGTCGCACCGTCGGTCGTGGAGGCCGTTGAAGTTCTTGTCCTCGCCCCACTGCGCGATCACGTCCACGATCGTGCTCTCCGTCGTGGGAGCCGCGATGCCCGCACGGAAACCGCCGTCCGAGAGATCGAAGTTCCACGGCGAACGAAGGTCGAGGTTCCTGGTACCGCCCGCGGTCAGATCGCCGAACGTCCGGGTCTCGAAGCGATAGTCCAGCAGGAACTCATCGATGTGCGTCGTCGGATTCTCGACGGACTCGTTCTCGTTGAAGTCCCGGATCTCACTGCCGCCCGTGGGGAAGTCGGTGCTGTAGAGCGTCTCGGACTCGTCCACGTCGAGTCGCTGGCGCGAGACCGCGACGGCGCTCGCGGGCCTGCCCGCCGTCGCCGCCGTGACCTCCAGCACCAGCTCGACCTCGGGCGTGCCGGCGATCGCCGGCGCCATCTGCACGTTGAAGTTCGGAGCGACCGCCGATCCCGCGGGGAGGTTGCCGATGCGCAGCGGGCTGTTGAGGATCGTCATGGATCCGGAGCATGCCGCGTGCGTCGCGCGCAGTGGATCGCTGCAGCCCGGGCGCAGCGCGTCGCCCGGCAGGCAGGCGGCGTCGGCCTTCGAGTCGTCCGCGACGACGCAGCGCAGCGCGGCCTCGACGTTCTCCAGGTCGAGCGTCTCGTCCGAGGAGAAGGCGAACTGGACGATCGCGTTCTCGCCGGCGTCGAGATAACGGTCCGGGAATCCGAACTCGCGCAGACCACGCGCGTTGACCTCGCAGCCGCCACGGACGTTGACGGTCGCGTCCGTGCCGATGCGCGCGAACGCGATCGTCCCCGAGTTGATCGCCGGGCGGCACTCCACGGGCGCCGAGCTCGCGCGACGCCTGTCCGGGTCGGCCACGCCGCCCACGCGGTCGGCGTAGACCGCACGCACGCTGTTTCCACCGCGGACGTCGAGCACGCCGTTGCCCGGCTGCTGCGCCGTCGCGCCCGACAGCTCGACCGGAGCAGAGCGAAACACTAGCGCCGACGGCGACGGCTGCGCGAAGCCCAGCGACTCCTCGTCGACGACCGCTGCGCCGTCCAGCACCTGCAGCACGACGCGCTCGGCGATCGCGGACGGGGTCAGCCCGGCGACGGGGTCGAGGGCATCCGGGTCCTCCTCCGCCTCGTGCACCTCGACGACCAGCTTGTCGTCGCAGCCGTACGCCGCGCGGTCGAGACGGATCGAGGAACGCGAGCCGAGCCCGCCCGTCACGACCAGCGCGTAGCGCTGAGCGGGGTCGGCGTCGCCGCCCGGGGCGACCACGCGCACGGTCCACGCCCCGACCTCGACCTGCGAGTCGTCCGACGGGTCGGCATCCGCCGCGCCGTCGCCGTCGAGGTCCGGCGTCAGGTGGATCGCCTCGGTCGGGTTCGCATGGTCGTGCGGCGAGAGCGTCGCGTCCTGCCGCAGGCAGGCGGGCAGGCTCCACGCAGCGGAGTCGGGCTTGCTCGCGCCGACGGTCCCGTCGAACGCCGGGCAGTCCTCCGTGGTGAGGTTCACGACGCCGTCGCGGTCGTCGTCGTTGTAGTAGTTGCCGTGGTACAGCCGCCCCGAGGGCGACAGCAGCTCGAGGTTGAGGTTATTGATCAGCGCGGCGCCGGGCGGCTCGACCCAGGCCAGCGCGACGCGCAGCTCCTGCCCCGCGTCGACCACGGTGAAGCTGCCGCTGTGCGTCTCGCCGCCCACCGCGTCGAGCGTGCCGTCGAGGCCCGCGACGTCCAGCGGGTTGCCGTCCACGCCGCCGTCGACGACGAGCGTCGCCGTCGGGCTCGACGCGTGACCCTCGAGCGGCAACACGTTGTCGAGCCGGATCCGGCCGTAGCCCTGCTCGCGGTTGAAGCGAAAGCGGCGCGTCAGGTTCTGCCCGTCCATGAACTCCGCCGAGTTGATCAGCAGCGCCTTGATCAGCGCGGCCGACGGCTCGGCGACGCGATCGGACGCGTTGTCCGGGTCGTCCGTCGTTCCGTCGGGGTAGAAGCCCTGGGCCAGCCAGTCGCGCGCCAGCAGCGCCGCGCCCGATGCCGCGGCCGCGGCGTGGCTCGTCCCCGTGCCCCCGGCGCGCAGGTCGCACTCGACGGGTGATGCCTGATCCGTGTCGCCCGAGCGGCAGCTGATCTCGCCGTCGATGCCCAGGTTCTCGTCGTCGCCGAAGTCCTCGCCGGGCGCCATCAACAGCGGCGCGATGCGCCCGCCGGGCGCCGGACCGACCGAGGAGAGAACCGCGCGGCTCTCGGGGCCGCCCCCGGCCCCGAGATCGTTCGCCGTTCCGGAGGCGCCGATCGCGACGACGTTCTTCGCCGTCGCGGGCGCGTGGAGCGTGCCCGCGTCGGGTACACCGTCCTCATCGGCGTCGACCGCGGAGTTTCCGACGGAGACGAACACCGCGGCGTCGGCCTTGTCGAAGACGAACTGGTCGATCTTCGAGGCGTTCGTCGTGTAGCCGTTGCCCGGTGAGCCCCAGGAGAAGTTGTACACGCGCGCTCCGTGGGTCATGTGGGAGTCGCCCATCGAGCCCGTCGCGCCGCCGGAGTACAGGTCGCCCGGCTCGAGCGTGTCGTTCAGCGGGTCCGTGCAGGCGCCGGTGGCGGGCGTGAACTGCGCATCGTAGACCACGAAGCGCACCTCGGGCGCGACGCCGTCGAGCTTCCAGCGATCGGAGGAGCCCTCCGGGTTGGACGCCGTCACACCGCTGCAGGGCGGGTTCGCGCAGTAGCTGTCCGGCAGACCGTCCGAGGCCCAGCCGCCCGCGGTCGCGGCGACGGCGTGGCCGTGGGTGAAGCCGCCGAGATACGGCGTGTCGCAACCCTGCAGATCGCCGCGTCCGCCGAAGTCGCCCGTCGTCTTGTACAGCAGCACCTTGCGGTGCACGCAGTCGGCGGCGGCGTTGTTCGCGCAGTCCGTGCCCGGCGTGCCCGGCGTCGTCGCCGTGTCGGACAGGTCGCGCGCGTCGAGCTGGATGCCGGTGTCGAGCAACATCAGCACCTGCCCGCCGCCGCGGATGCCGGCCGCGTGGTACGGCAGCGCGCCGTTGCGCCAGGCTCCGGTCTGGATCGTGGTCGTCGTCTCCTCGCCGTGCGGCGACGGCGCGATGTGCTCGAGCACGCGCTCCACCGCCTCGACCGAGGCCAGCTCGGCCAGCTTCGCACGGTGCAGCGACGCGATCAGGACGCGGCCCCAGACGTGCTTCACGCTGCCGCCCAGCGCCTCGATCTCGCGCACCGCGTCGGCCGTCGGCTCGCCGGGGAACAGCGCGACTTCCAGCTCGTACACGTCGGACAGCGCCTTGATCGGGTCGCGCAGCGGCACGCGGCCGATCCGTGGGTCGAGCTTCAGCGCCGCGTGGTACGGCTCGACGCGCAGTACGGCCGGGCTCGTTCGCGCGAGCTCGTGCCCCGCGGCATCCAGGCGTGCGATCACGGCGGAGACCGGTACGTGACGCACGATCGCGCCGCCGAGATTCTCGACCTCACGCAGCAGCTCGGCGCCGGCGCCCAGCTTCAGCGCCTCCGGGTCCAGCTGGACGACGAAGTACTGCTCGCCGCCGAGATCCAGCCGGTTGCGCGTCGTCAACTCCTGCGGCAGGCGCAGCTGCGGATCGTCCAGGCGCAGCGCGCCCACCGGCGTGTGCAGGACACCGGGAAGGCGGGTTTCGCGCGCGGAGACGTTGCCGTAGGCCGGTCCCGTGGCGTACGGCCACGCGTAGCTCCCGCGCGCGTAGGTCGGCGCGCGTCCGGAGCGGCCCGCGGCGAGGTCGGATTCGCGAGTGGGCTCGGCCGCGCGCTCCCGCCGTTCGAGCAGCGGGGCGGCAGCCACCGAGGTCAGCAACAGCGCGCAGAGCGCGCCCCCAGCGATCCGGAACGCGAGAGCGCACATGCCTTCTCCTCCTCGACCTGGTGCTTCCTACACTCAGGATAGGCGCGAAACGGCTGCGGGAGGGGCAGGCAACGGAGGAAGACCCGCTAGGGCAGGTCGGAGTCGTCCCTCCCGGGATGCTCCGCGACCCCGCCGGACGACCAGGTCAGGTTGCACAACTCGTCCAGCGTGCCGAAGGGCCGCACGAGCCACCAGGCCCCGTCGCCAGGCTCGGGAATCACGTCCGTGACGCAATGCGCGCCGCCTCCCGGCGCGGAGCAGTCGGACGAGGTCGTGCCGGACGCGGACGGGGTCCGATCGGCGTCGAGCGTCGACAACATCCCCTGCGCGAAGAGCCACTTGTCGACGCCGCTGTTCCAGCCGAACGCGGTCTCGTCCGCGAACGAGATCGCGAGCCCGGGCCCCGTGGGACATGCGATGGCGAGAAGTCGGCTGTCCGAGCCGTTGCAGGTCGCATCCGACGAGCAACGCACGTCGACCGTGTAGGTCGTCGCGAGCAGGGGCGCATCGATCAGCAGCGCATCGTCCGTGTAGTCGCGCAGCAGTCCGTCGAGATCGCTCGAGAAGCGATACTGCAGCGTTCCGTCCAGGCAACGGCCGTCGGCCGCGAACGATGCGGACGCGTCCAGCTCTACCGGCCGCCCGGGGGCGCCGAGCGTCGCCGCGGGGTCCAGGGCGAGGACCGCGGTCACACCGTCGCACGTCGTTCCGCAGCCCGGCAACGCGCCGTTGTCGGAGTCGTCGTTCACGATCGTGGCCGGGCTCTGCAGCGTGTGCGTGATCTCGACGTCGTCGATCCACCAGCCGTCGTCCCCCGGGTCGGGGTTGAAGCCGAACAGCTGCTCGTAACTCGCGAACGAACCGAACTTGATGCCCGAGGTGATGAACCGCGGCCGGATGCGGCGTCCGCGGAAGCGGGCCAGGTCGAAGCGGGACTCGATCCACGTCCCGAGACCGAGGCTGCCCGGTTCGCCGGGCCCCTCCGCGTTGCCCAGCCGCTCGGCGCTGAACGGGCTGAACGTGTCCCCCAGGTAGACCCACGAGAATGCGGGGAAGCACATCGAGGACGGCCCGATGCGTCGGTCGGGATCGCTCGGGTCGAAGAAGTCGTCCTCGGTGTTGCCGTCGTCGTCGGGGTCGAACAGGCAGTTGGTGTAGTTGTCCGTACCCTGCTGGTCGTAGACGTTCTGGTACGGCTCGAGCTTGACCCACTCGCCGAATCCGTTTCCTGTCCCGTCGGCAAGTTGGACGTGAACGACCGCGCGATCGGCCGCCTCTCCGCGTGGTGCGCCCACGCTGCGGCTGTCGATCAGACTGATCTGGTGGCGCAAGCTCATCTGCGGCGCCACTCCGTCCCAGCCGAGGTTGATCGGGTCCGCCGCACCGACCGCCTCGAGGGACGCAAACGGGGTCGTGTGCTCGTCGGCGACGGAGCCGAAGATGCCCATGTAGAGCGAGCGCGTTCCGGAGAAGGCCCTGCCGCCATCGATGTCGCTCGGCCGATGCACCTGCCAGCGATAGGCGTCCGCGGCCGCCGCCGTCGGGCCGACGAAGCAGTCCGTGATTGCGCCGTACGAGTTGGAGTAAATCCAGTCAGGGTCGCTGTACTGGCAACGCTTTCCGTCCGAGTTGACCAGAGGATCCCCGGTGAGCGCGCCGAAGTCCAGGTTCATCGTGGTGAACGATCCGAGGCCGGAGGCGACCTCGAAGCCCTCGAGGTAGGTCGTGGGATCGGAGCCACCCGTGGCGCTGAGGTCGAGATCGATCGTCACGGTCTGCGGCATCGTGACCACGTCGAACTGGTCGCACTGCACGAGAACGCCGAACGAGGCCTCGAACAGCTCGAGGTCGTCGAGGCCCGCCGTCGTGCGGTCGGCCGTCGCGGCGACGTGGAAGCGGAACGCGTCCGCGGCCAGCACGTCCTTTCCCTCGTCGATCGAGCCGACGTTCGCGAACGAATCGACGATGCAGTCGATCTTCGGATCGCCCGACGTCAGGCGTGCCGTGCAGCCCGTCAGGTCCACGCCCGTCTTGTTGGAGAGCTGAAGTCGCATCTCGACCGTCTCGTTGGTGTCGGCCCATCCGTCGTCGTCGCCGTTGTCCGACAGCAGGGTCGACGTGACGATGACATTGCCCGCGGTCAAGAAGATCGTGGCCGCCGCCTGCACGTCACCCTGCGCGGCGGGGTCCACGTCGTTGAGGCACTTGCACGTCGCGGGCGGCGCGCAGGTGCCGTCGTTGTTGTCGAGATAGGTGGCCAACACGGTCGGGTTGTCGGTTCCGGCGACCTGCGCGAACAGCGTGCCGGGGACGTCGTACGACACCGAGACGGGGACCGTCCCGGTGTAGACGCCCGATCCCGGGACCGTCTCTTTCAGCAGCAGGCGCTCGCCGGGGTTCAACTCCGCCTCGGTCTGGACCTCGACGGAGATCTCGAGATTGGCGTCCGCGTCGCAGTTGGCGACCCCGTCACCCACGCCGTCGAGGTCGCAGTCGGTGTTGTGGTCGTGCGAACCGTCGATCACGGTCAGTTCCACGAGCGGGCTGCGTTCGTAATAACTGCCTGTCTCCAGTTTGACCACGGCGCACTGTCCTGCGAGGGAGCAGTCGGTCTCGTCCGGCACGAGGCCGAACTCACGCCATTCGATCACCATGTCGTCGACGCCGACCCCGTATCCGGACGCCGGGTCCGGGTCCCCGGCCCGCACTTTCTCGAAGTTGAGGATGCCGAGGCCCGCCTGGAACCGGTCTCCGGTCTTGCCGAAGATGTCCTCCAGTGTGGCGGGCGGGTCGATCGAGCGCGCCCCGTCCCTCTCCGCTGCGCCGAACGCAAGGGTCGCGCCGAGCGCCACGGCGGCCGCGCTGCGGAACCATCGACGGAAATCCGGCCCTTTCCCCATCCGTGCCCCTCTTCAGAATGACCGTACGGCGGGATAGGCGTCAAAACCACGTTGCAGGGGCGAGCCCCGAACCGTCAGGGCGAGAAAAAGGCCGGGCACCCTGGGCGCCCGGCCTCGAAGATCGGTCGTAGGCGTGAGATCAGGAGCCGGCCGCGGCCCGATCAACGCCCTTCGCCTGCGACGCGGTGCGCGTGCCGTCGACCTGGTTGCCGTCGGCGTCCATCAGCTTGATCTCGCCGTAGCCCAGCTCGCGGATGCCGGCCTCGATCTTCTCGCGATCGCCCACGATGACCCAGACCAGCTTGTCCGGCTGGACGATCGCCGCGGCCGCGCCCGAGACCTGCTCCAGCGACAGCCCGCTCACCTTGTCGGCGTAGGTGTCGAAGTAGCCGTCGTTGAGGTCGAAGCGCACGATCTCGGTGATCGAGCCGAGCACCGCTCCGTTGGTCTCCCACGACCCGGGCAGCTCCAGCACCTTCTTGTTCTTGATCTTGGACAGCTCGGCGGCGGTCACCGGCTTGCCGCCGCGGATGCCGTCGAGCTCCTTCTGGATCTCGATCATCGACTCCTTGGTCTTGTCCGTCTGCACCGGGGCGAAGGCCAGGAACGGCCGCTGCCCCCGAGCGTCGAGCAGCAACGTGCGCGCGCCGTAGGACCAGTGCTTGTCCTCGCGCAGGTTCATGTTCAGCCGCGAGATGAACGAGCCGCCGAGGATCGTGTTCATCGTCTCGGCGGCGACGTCGTCGCCCGCGCCGCGCGGCGGGGCCACGTGGCCGGCGAAGATCACGGACTGGATCGCGCCGGGCTTGTCGATCAGGTACACCTCGGCGCCGGACTTCTGCGCGACGGTCGAGATGTCCTTCTTCGGCGTGTTGCCCTTCTTCCAGCCCTTGAACAGCTTTTCGAGCTTGGGCTTGATCTCGGACATCGTGGTGTCGCCGACGACGACCAGCGTCGCGTTGTTCGGCTTGAACCAGGTGCCGTGGAACTGCTGGAGGTCCTTGCGCGTCAGCCTCGACACCGTATCCGCGGATCCGGATCCGGTGAACGGCGTCCCGTACGCGTGGTCGCGGCCGTAGAGCAGGCCGGGGAAGACGCGCAGCGCCATCGACACGGGCTGCGACTTCTCCGACTCGATCGTGGTCAGCTGCTGTTTCTTCAGCCGATCGAACTCGTTCTCGGGGAACGTCGGTTTCAGGATCACGTCGGCGTACAGCTCCAGCGACTCGTCGAGGTTGGCCTTGATCGCGGACAGCGAGACGCTGGACATGTCGAGGTTGGAGCCCGTCCCCAGCTCGGCACCGAGCCGCGTCAGGGCGTCGGCGATCTCCAGCGCGTCGCGGCTCCCCGCCCCCTCGTCGAGCATGTCCATCGCCAGCTTCGCCGTACCCGGGGCCGCGCCCTTGTCCGCGGCGTACCCGGCGTCGATCAACAGGTCGAAGTCGACGATCGGCGTCGCGTGCCGCGAGGCGACGATCAGCTTCATCCCGTTGGACAGCGTGGCGCGATCGAGCTTGACGAACTGCGCCTTCGGCGGCTCGCCCGGCTCGGGCAGCTTCGAGCGATCGACGTCGCTCGCCTCGGCGTGCGCGTACTGCGGGAAGGGATGGATCTCGAGGTTGAAGTCCCCCGCGGAGAGCCAGTCGCGCGCGACGCGCTGCACGTCGGCCGCGGTCGCCTCGCGCTGGTAAGCCAGCGCGGTCTTGTAGTAATCCGAGCGTCCGCCGTAGACCTGGCTGTAGGCCAGGATGTCCGACTTGCCGCCGAAGCCGCCGATGCGCTCGATGCCGCGGATGAAGCCGGCGACGTTGTCCGTCTTGACGCGCTCGAGCTCCTCTGCGGTCGGGCCCTCGGCGATCAGGCGTGCGAGCTCCTCGTCGACCGCCGCCTCGACCTGGGCCAGATCGACTCCGGGCTGCGCGGTGGCGATAACCTGGAACAGGCTGCCGATCTCGCGGCTGCCGACGTACGAGGTGACGCTGCGCGCGATCTGCTCGTCGTACACCAGCCGCTTGTAGAGTCGCGAGTTCTTGCCGGAGGTGAGTACGCCCGAGACCAGCTCCAGCAGCTCGTGGTCGTGGCTGGCGAACTGCGGCACGTTCCACACCTTGTAGATGCGCGCGTGCGGCACGCGGTCCTGCACGACGGTGCGAGTGGACTCGCTGCGCTTGGCGACCTCGATGTCCGGTCGATCGACCGGCGGCCCCGAGGGTATGTCGCCGAAGAAACGTTCGACCTTGGCCTTGGCCGTCTTGGCGTCGATGTCGCCGGCGACGACCACGACCGCGTTGGCCGCGCCGTAGTAGCCCTTGAACCACTGGTGCACGTCGTCGAGCGCGGCGGCGTCGAGGTCGTCCATCGAGCCGATCACGGTCCACGAGTACGGGTGGCCTTCCGGGTAGCAGGACTTGGTGATCAGCTCGCGGCTCTTGGCGTACGGCTGGTTCTCGCCCTGGCGCTTCTCGTTCTGCACGACGCCGCGCTGCTCGTCGAGCTTCTCCTGCGTCACCACGCCGAGCAGGTGGCCCATGCGGTCGGACTCCATCCACAGCGCCGAGTCGATCGCGGAGGTCGGGACGTTCTGGAAGTAATTCGTCCGGTCGTTGTTGGTCGTGCCGTTGAGGTCCGTCGCGCCGATGCGCGCCATGGCCTGGAAGTAGTCGTCGTCGAAGTTCTCACTACCGTTGAACATCAGGTGCTCGAACAGATGAGCGAAGCCGGTGCGGCCGGGCTTCTCGTTCTTCGATCCGACGTGGTACCAGACGTTGACCGCGACGATCGGCGCCTTGCGGTCCTCGTGCACGATCAGCGTCAGGCCGTTGCCGAGCACGAACGTCTCGTGCGGGATGTCGATCTCCATCGCATCGCCGGCCTGAGCCGTCGATGCCACGGCACCGAGAACGAACAGGGCTAACAGCAGGCCGGCGGTCGCCGCCCCGCGATCGGTGAGAAAGCGCATATCCCCCTCCTAGAGATCCGGATCAATGCTTCGGTTTTTTTGCGGGAACGCGAGCAGTCTATCAGAGGCTGTCGTAGGCCCGGCGCACCGTGTCGGCTCCGTGGATCGCCTCGAGCCGGCGCACGACGAAGTGCCCTCGCGCGGTGTTCTGGAAATGGCCCATGAACACGCTGTTTACAAGTGCTCCGCTGACCGCCCCGACGACCGGGAGCCACTCCAGCGCGACCTTCTCCTCCACGACGATTCCGAATCGCGTGGCGACGCGCTCCATGAACTTGACCAGCACCGGACTCGAGCGGCTGCCGACCCCCTTCTGCGCCACGTGCTGCACGGCGTCGGAGAACAGCTTCGTCAGCGCCGCGCGCACGGCGAAGTAGCCGCTCTCGGTGCCGTCGTCCGCGGACGACGGACCGCCGAGGGCGAACACCTCGAGGCACGCCAGGCGAGTGGCGGGATCGCCCAGGTCGTGCCCCTCGCTGCGCGCGATGTCGCCGATCGAACGCAGCATGACGACGGTCGTCACCGGCAGCTCCATCGCCAGTCCGGGCAGGCCGAAGAACCCGCCGAGCGCGCCGCTGGTCACGCCGGCCAGGTGATGCAGCCCGTCGGACGAGCGCTCGCGCGCCGCGTTGCCCATCGTGGCCAGCGCGACGTCGACCGCGCGCTCGAGCGCCAGCCGCACCGCGTTCTGGATCGCGGCGTGCGCCTTCTCGGGCAACATCCCGATGCTCTTCTCGATCGGCCGACCGAGCGCGTCGGCGATGCGCACCGCCAGGCCGGGCGACTCCAGCAGTCGCTTGGCCACGCGCAGCTCGTCGAGCGCCCGGGCGTCGAGCTGATTCTGCGCGTTCATCCCGCGGCGGGCGGAGCCGACGAGACGATGTGCACGTCGCGCTGTGGAAACGGAATGCTGATGTCGGCCGCGCCCAGCGCCTTGTACACGGCCGTGTTCAGCGCGTCGACCGTGCGTCCGCGCAGCACCGGTTCGTCGATCCAGCACTGCAGGCGCCAGATCAGCGCCGAGTCCCCCATCGAGCGGAAGCGGATACGCGGGGCGGGATCCTCCAGGACGTACTCCACCGAGTTCGCGGCCGCGGTCAGCACCTCGCGCACGTGGTCGACATCCGAGCCGTAGGCCACGCCGACCTCGATCCAGATGCGCGTCTTCTCCCACGGGCCGCCCGACTCGTTGATTACCGTCGAGTTGGCGATGAGTGCGTTGGGCACCGTGACCTCGACGTCGTCGCGCGTCAGCAGACGCGAGCTGCGCAGGCCGATCTGGACCACCTGCCCGCGCTGGGCGGTGTCCACCAGGTTGATGAAGTCGCCGACCTTGTACGGCGCATCGGCGATCACCGACAACCCGCCGAACAGGTTGGCCAGCGTGTCCTTGGCGGCGAAGCCCAGCGCGATGCCGGCGATGCCCGCGGAGGCGAGCCACGGCGTCGCGTTCAGGTTCCAGGCCAGCAGGACGCCGTAGACCGCGCCGGCGATCAGCAGCAGCTTGACGACGTTGTCCAGCAACGGAACCGTGCGACCGTCGATCCAGCTCACCCGACCCGAGACTCGGTACAGCTCGGCGACGATCGTGCCGCCGATCTTGAAGCCCGCCGTGGTCCAGATGACGACGATCAGCGTGGCGAGCAGACCGTGGGTCACGTACGCCGGGGTCGCGGGCAGACTCAGCTCGATCGCCGCCAGCCGCAGGCCGATCAGGACGAAGGTCACGAACACGGGTCGGTGCAGCAACGCCACGAGCTTGTTGTCGAGATCGGTCTTGGTCTTGCGCGCCAGACGGGCGACGGCGCGCGACAGGATGAAGTCGACGACCTTGCCGGCGACGAACGAGGCGAGGAAGTAGGTCAGGGCGCGCGCCCATGCGTACTGCCAGAACTCCTGCACGAATGTCGAGAACTCGTTCACTTGCACTCCAGATCAGTGCGCCACGTCGAGCATTTTCTCGCCGGCCTCGATCCGCACGGCCAGCCGGTTCTGCGGCGGCGCGAGCGGACACGTGGCGTGCGGCGTGAACGCGCAGGGCGGATTGTAGGCCTTGTTGAAGTCCAGCTTCACGTTATCGCCCTCGCGGGTCGCCGCCAGGTAGCGCCCCGCGCCGTACGTCTCCTTCCCGTTCGTCTTGTCCTTGAAGATCATGAAGAATTCGTTGTCCTCGGGTCCGTCGCTCAACGCCTCCAGCGCATGGGTCTTGCCGTTCAGCGTGAACTCGACGAGCCCGGGCGAGTGGAACTTCGCCGGGATGCCGACGATGGTCGGGATCTCGATGGTCTGCGGGGCCTCGTGCGGGCGGAACGCGGCCGTCATGTCGTACTCGGCGCGGGCGTCGAAGAAGTTCAGGCCGGTGAAGTCGGTTCGTACCGGGCTCTCCGGGTCGCGGACGCGCACCGCGAAACGATCCCCCCGGCCGAGCACGCGCAATCGGAGACGTCCGAGGCGAATCGTGCCCGGGTTGTCCTTGTCGATGCGCGACGTGTCCCATTCCTCGACGGGCGCGCCGTCGACCAGGACCTCGACTCCGTCGGCGACCACCATGCGCACGACGTCGTCCTCGAGAATGAAGCTGCCCGCGGTCGGCGGCGCGACGTCGGCGCTGAGCCGAACCGGCGCCTCCTCGGCGCTGCCGAAGCGGTTCTCGCCCGGCTCGAGCCAGAACAGCCCGACCAGCGTCAGCCAGCTGTACTCCTTGCGCAATCCGTCGTTGCGCTCCTCGCGGTGCTCCGCCAGCTCGGCCTCGTACGCGGGGTCGAGGGGCACCGGGGCCGGCGCGCAGGATGCGAGCCAGACGACGGCGATAACGAGGGCGACGCAGCGCGTGGGATTCATCGACTTGCTCCGAGGGGCTTCACGGGATCAGGGAGGCCAGCTCTTTGCGCGGTCGCGCGCCGACGTGAGAGATCACCTCGGCGGCGGCGATTCCGCCGAGACGGGCGCAGGCCGGAGCCGTATCGCCGCGCCCCAGACCGAACAGGAACCCGGCGGCGTACAGGTCTCCCGCGCCGGTCGTGTCCAGCACCATCTCGACCGGCGCCGCGGCGACCTCGTAGACCTTGCCGCCGTCGACGATCACCGAGCCCTTCGCCCCGCGCGTCAGCGCGGCGGTCGTGCAGCGCGGCGGCAAGGCCCGCACAGCCTCGTCGAAGTCGGCGGCCCGGTACAGCGACACGATCTCGTCCTCGTTGGCGAACAGGATGTCGATGTGGGTCGCGACGAAGTCGCGGAACTCGTCGCGATGCCGCTCGACGCAGAACGAGTCCGACAGGCTCAACGCGACGCGGCGGCCGGCCGCGTGGGCGATCTCGGCCGCGCACAGAAACGCCTGCTTCGCCGGCGGAGGGTCCCAGAGGTAGCCCTCGAGGTAGGTCACGTTCGCGGCCGCGATCGTGTGGCTGTCGACGTCGGACGGTGCGAGTTCGGCGCTGATCCCGAGGAAGGTCTGCATCGTGCGTTGCGCGTCGGCGCTGACCAGGACCAGGCAGCGGCCCGTCGGCGAGCCCTCGGCTGCGGCCAGGGTCGGGAACTCGACCCCGGCCTCGGCGATGTCCGCGCTGAACACGCGGCCGAGCTTGTCGTCGCGTACCTTCCCGATGTAGGCCGCTCGCCCGCCGAACGAGGCCAGTCCGACCATCGTGTTGGCGGCCGAGCCCCCGGAACACTCGACCGTGCCCGTCATCTCGGCGTAGAGCGCCTCGGCCTGGTCGGCGTCGACGAGCGTCATCGAGCCCTTGATCAGCCCGTGCGTCTCGAGCAGATCGTCCTCGATCCGGGCCAGGACGTCGACGATCGCGTTGCCGATCCCGACGACGTCGTAGCGAGCGTTTTCCATCGGTTCCCTCTCCTCTGCGCGGTGAAGCCGTGAAGCGGGGCATTATATAGGTCGGCCCGCCCGACCGGCCCGTGAGGAGAATCTCGATGCGCCACCACCGCCCGCTCGTCATCTGCCTGGCACTCTCGCTGCTCGTCGGCCTGTCCGTGGCCGCGGAGTCACCGCCCGAGGGGCCCACGACGCTGATCCTCGTGCGTCACGCCGAGAAGGCCGCCGACGGCGGGCGTGATCCGGCGCTGACGGCGGCCGGCAAGGAGCGGGCCGCCGAGCTGGTGCGCGTGCTCGCCGACGTGCCGCTGGACGCCGTCTATTCCAGCCAGTATCGCCGCACACGCGACACCGCACGGCCGACGGCCGAGGCCCACGGGCTGGAGGTGCAAGTCGTTCCGGCGGCGGCCCCCGTCGCGGAGTACGCGCAGAGCTTCGCCGCGACCCTGCTGAAGGGTCATCGCGGCGGCACGATCCTGGTCTCCGGGCACAGCAACACGGTGCCCGCGATTCTCTCCGCGCTCGGGGTCGAGCGATCGATCACGATCGACGACGGCGAGTACGACGACCTGTTCGTCGTGACGGTCGACGAGGCGAATCGCGCGATCGCGCTGCGGCTGGGTTACGGCGCGCCGACGCCCTGAGGCGGCCGGAGCGTAAGCGCCACGCCGATGTCGTCGCCGGAGAGCTCGGCGTTGGCCCATTCCTCCTCGGACAGGCCGACGAAGCGCGTGTCGCGTCGCCGGTTGGGGCCGAACGAGTAGAGCACCACGTGATTCCCGCGCCGCCAGTGGTAGATCCAGTACGCGTTGTTCCACGGATCCAGGAAGTAGCCGCGGCGATCGCGACGCGGGTCCGCGGCGTCCTCGTCGGCCGGGGTCGGGCGCTGCTCGAGAAATGCGCTTCCGCTTCCCAGGTCGAGGTAATCGGAGCGGATCGCGGTGAACACCCGCTTGTGCACTTTGCGCTTGAGCAGCGACGGCGAGAGTACGCCCGGGGCCGACAGGTCGTCCCGCAGCGTCTCGAGCTCGGCGCGCGTCCGGGCCGCGGTCTGCTCGGCCGAGCCGTAGACCAGGCGCTCGACCAGCGGCGGCGTGGGCACGGCCAACAACCAGGCCAGGCCGACGGCGACGGCGGGTGCGGCCACCGTCCGCGCGCTCGCGCGGACGGAGCGGAGGTCGGCCAGAAGCAACCCGTCGACGAGCAACGCGGCGCCGAGCATCAGCTCCGCCGATTCTCCGGTGAACGTCACCGGGTAGTCGAACTCGGCCAGCGCCACGGCGGCGAACCACGGCACGAGGTAGGCGTTCGGCACGTGCAGCGAACTCGCCGTGCGCAGCCGCGAACGGATGCCGGCCATCGCCATCCCGGCCAGCGGTGCGAACACCCCGTAGCCGATGGCCAGGAAGGCGACCTGGTGCTTGGTGTCGAGTGGGATCCCGCCGAGAGTTCTCTTGCGGAAGAAGTTGTGGACGTTGAGCTCCTGCTGGTAGTTCTGCTCCAGGAACAGCTCGGGCGGCCGGAAGCCGATCAAGCGCTGGCCCCAGGACAGCTCCTCACCCGCGATGACGAGACACAGCGCGACGACGGCGACCAGTCCGGCCAGTCGCAGCGGGCCCGCGATCCTCGATCGCCGGACCCTCCAGGCGTTGCGCAGGAACACGACCCCGGCGCCGAGAAACAGGAAGGTCGTGGCCCACTCGGCCCAGGCGTCCTCCTGCATCGACGCGCGATAGCCCTGCATCCGCCCCTGCAGCGAGACGAGCAACAGGGCCAGCACCACGATCCCCGCTCCGGCCGCAGCGGTGCCGCGGTGGTGACGCCGGATCAGCAGCGCCGCCGAGTACGCCAGCGCGGCGACGGCGGCCACGGCGAACGTCCCCCAGGCCAGTCGGGAGTCGTCCAGGATCGTGTCGCGAAAATCGGACGACATGCGTGCCGCCAGCGCGACGAGGAACAGCGCGAGACAGCCCAGCGTCAGCTGAGCGATCCAGACATCGTAGCGCCGACGCCGCACGGCCAGCGCGACCGCCACCGGGATGCCCGGGATGACGCACAGCGCCAGCGGCAGCTCCAGGAACCTGCGTGCCGCGAGGTCGTCGACGTGGAACGCCAGCAACAGCGCCGCGATCGGAATCGCGAGCAAACCGAAGTACAGGGCGAACGCCGCGGGTGCAGTTCTGGAGGGCTTCACATGGCGGGGCGGAAGCGGTCGACGGAGGGAATCACGTCTTGCGCGGGGCGACGACCATGAACAGGTCGCGGTTGACGATCGCTCCGGGCGCGGACTCCACGATCGCTATCTCGCGCAGGATCTCCTGGACACGAGCCAGCAGCTTGCGACCGTTCTCGGGGCGACGCATGTCGCGGCCACGGAACATGATCACGATCTTGACCTTGTCACCTTGCTCGAGGAAACGCTTGGCGTGACCCAGCTTGGTCTCGAGATCGTGGCTGTCGATGTTGGGGCGCAGCTTGACCTGCTTGACCTGGATCCGGCTCTCTTTCTTGCGCGCCTCTTTGGCCTTCTTGTTGGCCTCGAAGCGATGCTTGCCGTAATCCATGATGCGCACGACGATCGGTCGTGCCTCACCGGCCACTTCCACCAGATCTAGGCCGGCTTCGCTGGCCACCTGGCGGGCTTCATCGAGGGGAACGATGCCGACTTGTTGTCCATCGGCACCGATCAAGCGGACGGGACTCAGACGAATCTGCTCGTTCAGACGGACTTTGTGCTCGATTGAGTCATTCCTCCTTAGTTAGATGTTCGAAAGGACCCGAAAACAGTCGAATCCACAGCGGAATATAACACCTGGGCCTCTCGGGGCCAACCCAAATCGGCGTGCGGATCAGCGGGTCTCGTGCTCGGCGGTGATCGTGGTGTGGATCCCGCCCCGCACGTAAAACTCCCCGATTACGGTCATTTTCTCGGGTTGGACGGCCGCCACGAGGTCGTCGAGGATGCGATTGGTCACCGCCTCGTGGAAGTGGCCCTCGTCGCGGAAGGACCACAGGTAGAGCTTCAGCGACTTGAGCTCGACGATCGACTCGGCCGGAATGTAGCGAATCCGGATGGTCGCGAAGTCGGGCTGACCGGTCCGCGGGCACAGGCAGGTGAACTCGGGACAGTCGAACTCGATCTCGTAGGCCCGGCCGGGCCTGGGGTTGGGGATCGTCTCGAGGTCCTTGGTGGGCTTGGTCGACACGGTCGTCTCCTGAGGCTCGGCGGGATGGTAGCCGAACCTCCGGCTCAGCGCCGCTCGAGAATCTCGACGTCGTAGCCGTCGGGGTCCTTGACGAAGATGTACTTCGAGCTGAGCTCGGGGCGTGAGCGACGGTAGTTCCAGCCGCGGCTCTCGACGGTCTCGATCACCGCCTCCAGGTCCGGGGCGAAGAACGCGAGGTGACCGAACTGGTCGCCCAGAGCGTAGTCCGTCTTGCCGTGATTCACGGTCAGCTCGATCGCATAGTGCCCCGCCTCGTCCTCGAGAAAGACGAGCGTGGCCTCGTCGCCGATGTCCTTGCGGCGCGTCTCCTTCAGCCCGATGAAGTTGCAGTAGAAGTCGAGCGTGGCGTCGAGGTCCTTCACGCGGATCATCGTGTGAGCGAGCTTCATTCGATCTCCCCTGATGTCGTTAGTCGACTCTCATCAAGCGCGTCTCGACGGTACGCCGTTTGCCGTCGCGCCGCACGGTCAGGCGCACCGGCTCGCCGACGCCCGCCCCCTCGAACGCGTCGCGCAGCTCGTTGACCGAACGCACCGGGCGATCGTCCACCGCGACGACGATGTCTCCGGCGACGACACGACCGCGGCGCGTGACGCCGAGACCCTCGAGCCCCAGGTCTTCGCCGTGGCTGCCGCCTCGCACGGAGCGCACGACGGCGCCCTCGATGCGATGCGTCCGATCCGACAGCCAGACCACGCCGCCGATCCCCGCCTCGATCGGGCGACCGTGCGCGATGAGCTGCGGCGTGAGCCTGCTGACGGTGTCGATCGGGATCGCGAAACCGATGCCCGCCGAGGTTCCGCTGGGGCTGTAGATCGCGGTATTGACGCCGATCACCCGCCCCCGCGAGTCGAGCAACGGTCCGCCCGAGTTGCCGGGGTTGATCGCCGCATCGGTCTGGATCACGTCGTGGATCGTGCGGCCGGTGGGAGACGTCAGCTCGCGCCCGAGCGCGCTGACGACGCCCACGGTCAACGTCTGGTCCCAGCCGAAGGGGTTGCCGACCGCGAGCACGTTCTGGCCGACGAGCACGTCCGCCGAGCCGCCGACCGGCAGCGGCGACTGGCTGGACCGCGGAGCGCGAACCCGTAGTACCGCGAGGTCCTTCTCCGGCGCGACGCCGACGACCGTCGCGTCCCACTCCGTGTGATCGGCCAGCGTGACCGAGATGCGGTCGCTGTCCTCGATGACGTGGTAGTTCGTGACGATGTGGCCATCTTGATCCCAGAAGAAGCCGGTCCCCGAGCCCTGCGGGATCTCGCGCACGTCGAAGAACATGTTGCGCCGCAGAGCGACCGACGTGATGTAAACCACGGACGCCGACGCACGGCGGAAGATCTCGATGTTGCGCCGCTCGTCCTCGGAGAGATCCTGCGGCAGCTCCGTCGGCGCCGTGCGCGCGGCGAGCAGTGGCGGTGAGCCCTCGTCCACGACGCGTTGCGTCGCCGGCGAGCGGCCCTGCATCCACTGGCCGGCCAGGACCCCGCCGACGAACACGACCAGGGCCAGAACGAGGACAAATGCAGTACGGCTGCTCACGGAATCTCCGTTGGAACGTCGTTCGGACGATGACTATTCTAGACCGATGAGTGCGACGAGGCCGTTCTTCACGATCGCCGCCCGGAACACCGGGCCGCTGCTGCTGACCTGCGAGCACGCGACGAACCGACTGCCCTTCCGCGCCGGGCTCTCAGCGGCCGAGCGCGAGACGATGAAGACCCACTGGGGTTGGGACATCGGCGCATGGGACCTGACGCGCGACGTCGCGCGGCGCATGAAGGCGGGGGCGATCGGCGCCCGCTGGGCGCGGCTGCTGGTCGACCCCAACCGGCGCGTCGACGACGCCACGCTGGTTCGCCGGCGCGCGGGCGGCGTGGAACTGTCGTTCAACCGGGGATTGACTCCGGCCGAGATCGAGCGCCGCGTGCTGCGCTACCACACGCCGTACCACGTCGAGGTGGATCGCCTGATCCTGCGCCGGGTCGTGCGCGGCGTGCGCCCGCTGCTGCTGGCGATGCACACGTTCACGCCCGACTACCACGGGCAGCAGCGCAAGTTCGACGTCGGCGTGCTGTACGAGCACCATCGCGGGCTGGCGCACCGGATGGGGCGCGCGCTGCGCGACCGCGGGCTGACGGTGCACTACAACCAGCCGTACTCCGGAATGGCCGGGATGATGTACTCGGTCGACCGCCACGGGAAGCACCACGGACTGCCGTGCCTGGAGCTCGAGGTGAATCAGAAGCTGTTCGCTCGCAAGGCTGACCTGCCGCGACTCGGGCGCGCCGTCGTCGCCGCGATCGAGGCCGTGCTGCCGCGGCTCGACCCATGCTGAGCTATCTCGTCATCTGCTCCGTGGCGCTGATCGCCTCGGCGCTGACGCTGTTCTCGGGCTTCGGCCTCGGGACGCTGCTACTGCCCGCGTTCGCGCTGTTCTTCCCGATCGAGGTCGCCGTGGCCTCGACCGCGATCGTGCACCTGGCGAACAACGTGTTCAAGATCGCGCTCGTCGGACGCCACGCCGTCCTGCGGCTCGTGATCGCGTTCGGGGTCCCGGCGTTGCTCGCGGCGCTCGTCGGAGCGCGCTTGCTCGCGACCCTCGCCGGGGGCGACCCGCTGCTGAGCTACGCGATCGGGGGACGCGAGCACGTCGTCACGCCGGTCAAGCTGGTCGTGGGGCTGCTGATTCTCGTCTTCTCCGTGTTCGAGCTGTCGGCAGCGGGCAAGAAGTTCTCGTTCCGCCGTCCGCACCTCGTGTGGGGCGGACTGCTGGCCGGGTTCTTCGGCGGGCTGTCGGGGCATCAGGGCGCGCTGCGCTCGGCGTTCCTGATCCAGTCGGGGATCACCAAGGAGGCCTACATCGGAACCGGCGTCGCCTGTGCCGTGCTCGTCGACATCGCTCGCCTGGCCGTGTACGCGCCCTCGTTCTGGCCCGCGGCGGACGCCGCCGACGGAGGCGTCGCTCGGGGCCTGATGTTTGCCGCCACTGCGGCTGCGTTCGTGGGTGCCTTCGTCGGCGTGCGGCTGATGCGCAAGGTCACGCTGGACACGGTGCGCAAGCTGGTGGGAGTGCTGCTGATCCTGCTCAGTCTGGGTCTGGCCTCAGGTCTGATCTGACAGGCGGGCCGCGCGTCGTGAGTCGGTCCAGCTACCGATGGCGATCGCGACGAGACTCAGGAACAGACACAGGAAGAAGCCGACGGTGAAACCCTGGCTGTACGTCTGGCCCACGGCGAGGTACTGCGCCTGCAGCGACCCGCCGCCGGGCTCGACCGGCAGTTCGTTGTTGAAGATGGTCAGGATGAAGCTGATGACGGCGCTGGAACAGACTCCGGTGCCGACGATCGCAATGAGGATCATGGTCCAGCGCGTGCGGGGGGTCATCAAGAGCGGCACCTCCTGAATGCGGGTTAGCGGCGGTTCTAGAAGTATCCGGACAGCCGTGGCCTACCGCCACTGTCAATTTACGGCACCGAGGATTCGAGTCTCTACCCTTCCTGCTAGGATCGTAATCGATGTCGAGTTGGAGCTATGACGGCCTGCGGCGCAGACGCCGCCCCACGCGCACCGTGTACGTGGGCGACGTCGCCGTCGGCAGCGAGCACCCCCTGCGCGTGCAGTCGATGACAACGCCGTCGACCCGCGACACGCAGGCGACGGTGGGCCAGATCGAGCGCCTGGTCGACGCCGGTTGCGAGATCGTGCGCCTGACCGTACCGACCGGCCGGGATGCCGACAACCTGCCGGCGATCCGCGCCGAGATGAACAAGCGCAAGCTGCACGTGCCGCTCGTCGCGGACATTCACTTCACTCCGGCAGCCGCAATGAAGGCGGTCGAGCACGTGGAGAAGGTCCGCATCAACCCGGGCAACTACGCGGACAAGAAGAAGTTCGCGGTGCGCGAGTACACGGACGACGAGTACCGCGAAGAGCTCGAACGTATCGGAGAGGTCTTCTCGCCCCTGGTCCTGCGCGCCAAGGAGTTGGGCGTCAGCATGCGGATCGGGACGAACCACGGCTCGTTGTCCGATCGCATCATGAACCGCTACGGCGACACTCCGCTGGGCATGGTCGAATCCGCTCTGGAGTTCGTCCGCATCTGCGAGGTGCACGACTACCGCGAACTGATCCTGTCGATGAAGGCGTCGAATCCGGTCGTCGTGCTGCAGGTCTATCGCCTGCTGGCGCAGCGCATGGCCGAGTGCGGCATGGACTACCCGTTCCATCTCGGCGTCACCGAAGCGGGGGACGGTGAAGACGGGCGCGTCAAGTCCGCAGTGGGCATCGGCGCGTTGCTCGACGAGGGGATCGGCGACACCGTTCGCGTCTCGTTGACCGAGGATCCCGTCGCGGAGATTCCGGTCGCGCGCGCGCTGGTCGCGCCCTACCACGGCGAGAGCGCGACCGCGCCGGAAGCGACGCCTACCGTCTCCGACGGTATCGAGGAACGCCGCGATCCGTTCGTCTACGAGCGACGCGCGAGCGCCCGCGTCGAGTTCGGCCCGCACGAGATCGGCGCAGGCCTGCCCGTGCGGGTCGAGGTGCCGTTGGTCACGCCGCTCGCCGACGCGAAGTCGCTGCGCGGCGAGATCGACTCGCAGGTCGGCGCACGCGTGCCCGAGGAGACGCGCGCCGAGATCCTCTCGATCCACGTGGGGTCGCCCGACGAGCTCGAGGCGCTGCGCGGGTTGCGTGAGTCCGTCGAGCTGGTCGCTCCGTCGGTCGCGCTGTCGGCCCGGGTGCCCGCCGAGTGGCTGAACGATCCCGAGCGTCGTCACGCCTGGGTCTATGCCGCGCATCGACTGCACGTCCAACTCGACGCGGACGCGCCGCGCGAGGCGACGGCGTCCGCGGTGACCGAGGCGGCCCAGACGTGCCGGGCGATCCTCGTCGAGGCGACGTCGGCCGCCGGATCGGTCGACGACGCGCTGCGCGCCGCGGTCGACCTCGCGCGCGCATGCACGCACTCCGGGGGATTGATGCTGGGTGTCTCCCCCGCCCTCGGAGCGACTCCGATGCACACCACGCGTAGGCTCGTGGCGCTGCTTTCGCGCGAGGGACTCGATACGCCGGTGGTGCTGATCGATCGACCCGCGGAGCGGGGCGCGGACCCCATGCTCGGCAGCGCGCGCAGCATCGGCGCGTTGCTGTGCGACGGGATCGGCGACGCGGTCCACATCGACGCGGGCGCCGCGGACGAGTCGCGCCGGCTGGCCTACGGCATCTTGCAGGCCGCGCGCGTGCGCATCACGCGGACCGAGTTCATCTCCTGCCCGTCTTGCGGTCGCACGCTGTTCGATCTGGAGGAGACGACGGCGCGCATCAAGTCGCGCACCTCGCACCTCAAGGGCGTCAAGATCGCGGTGATGGGTTGCATCGTCAACGGTCCCGGAGAGATGGCGGACGCCGACTTCGGTTACGTCGGCTGGGGCGAGGACAAGATCGCGCTGTTCGTCGGCAAGGAGATGGTGGCCAAGGACATCCCGACCCACGAGGCGGACGAGCGGCTCGTCGAGCTGATCAAGCAGCACGGCCGCTGGGTTGAGCCATCAAATGAAGTAGGGGTCTGACCCAACGCTGTGCGACTTGCCGCCATCGACGGTCCACGATTGGGGTCTGACCCCTCTCCTTGACCCAACGCTGTGCGACTTGCCGCCATCGACGGTCCACGATTGGGGTCTGACCCCTCTCCTCCTAGAACTCCGCCCGCTTCCACTCGCGCAGCATCCAGGACGCCAGCCCCGCCCGCACCAGCGGCAGGTCGCGCGTCAGCGCCTCGGCCTCGTGGCGATCGGCCACGTCGAGGATCTGCAGGAAGCCGTCGTCATTGGCGAATTCCCCCGCCAGGGAGATCTTTCCGCCGCGGTGCAGGTCGCGCAGCCGCTCGCGCTGCTCGGCGGCGGCGGCCGAGACCTGCTCGGGCGGCCCTGTGACCAGGATGGTGAGTACGTACAGCGGCATCGCCGTGGCTCCGGAAGGCCGGGAATCCTACCACGGACGCCTTCTTGGTAAAGCCGGGTCACCTTGCTAATATGGCGCCGGGGTCAAGTGGGTACGGAGGTAAGACAATGAAGGACTACCAGCAACCGCGTGTGGAGAGCGTTCCTGCGCGTGAGGTTCTCGAACGGCTCGGACCGGCGATGGCCAACATCAGCGGGACTCCGATCTCGCCCGACGGTCTGGGGCACGTGGAAAAGAAGAGCTGAGGCTCGAAGATGAAGCTGCGCATCGAATACTGCTCCGAGTGAAACTACGAGCCGCGCGCCGCCGGTCTGGCGGCGGAGATGCAGCGAGAGTTCGGTTGCGAGACCGAGCTGGTTGCGTCGGGTGGTGGAGTGTTCGAGGTCAGCTTGGACGATGAGTTGGTCTTCTCGAAGAGGGCCGAGGGACGGTTTCCGGAGACGCCGGAGATCGCCGACGCGCTGCGAGCGCGTTCGACGTGATCGGATCCTGTTTCACCGGGTGAGGAACTAGCTTGCTCGATCGTCTCATCAGCGCCACGCTGCCGATCGTCCCGAAACCTGTCGTCCGTTTCTTCTCCAGACGTTACATCGCCGGGCCGACGATCGAGGATGCGCTGTCCGTCGTGCGCTCGCTCAGGACCCAGGGCGCGCTGTCGACACTGGACATCCTCGGCGAGTTCATCGAGGCGCCCGGCGCGGCGCGCGAGAACGCGAAGGCCTACCTCGAACTGGTGCAGCGCATCCGTGCCGAGGGGCTGACGGACGCCCACATCTCCGTCAAGCTCAGCGCGCTGGGCTTGCTGATCGACCGGCAACTGTGCCTGGACAACATGCGCGAGCTGGTCGAGCTCGTGGCCGAGACGGACAACTTCCTGCGGATCGACATGGAAGACTCTCCGTGCACGACCGCCACGCTCGAGACGTATCAGACGCTGCGCCGCGAGTTCCCCGGGCGAGTCGGAGTGGTGCTCCAGTCGCGGCTGCGTCGCACGTTGGACGACGTCGACGCGCAGGGCGAAGAGCCGGGCAACTTCCGCCTGTGCAAGGGCATCTACCTCGAGCCGCGCAAGATCGCGTACACGGACGCCGAGCTGATCCGCAGGAACTACACGCTGATCCTCGAGCAGATGTTCCGTCGCGGCGACTACGTCGGGATCGCGACCCACGACGAGCGGCTGGTGTGGGAGGCCCTGCGACTGATCCGGCAGTACGGGCTGACGCCCGACCAGTACGAGTTCCAGATGCTGCTGGGCGTAGACGAGCCGTTGCGCAAGATCCTGATCGACGCCGGTCACCGGCTGCGCGTCTACGTGCCCTTCGGCAAACACTGGTACTCGTACTCGGTGCGCCGGCTACGCGAGAACCCACAGATCGCGGGCTACGCGTTCAAGGCCATCTTCCAGCGCGGCTAGTCCCCCACGCCCACGCCGTGGAGGTAGACCAGCTCGCCGCCCAGTAGCGCGCCGTACACCGCCAGCGCGACGCCCGCGAGCAGCATCAGCGCGTAGACCCTGCGCTGGCCCGCGGGAATCCGGCCCTGGTTCCAGCCCTTCCAGAACTGCAGCCCGAGGAACGCGGCGACCAGGATCAGCCCGTTGCGCTCGTGCGCGTCGAGCAGCGGCTCCACCGCGGAGGGAGCGTCGACGTTCGCGGCCGCCAGGTAGCCCGTGGCCAGCGTGGGCACGAGCGACACCGTGCCCGCGACGACCAGCGCGGCGCCGAAGCGCGCCGCGCGTTCGCGGTCGGCCAGCAGCCCCCACGCCTCGACGAGCCCGCCTGCGACGAGGAACGCCACGCTGAAGTGCACCAGTGCGGGATGGAACAGATGCCACATCGGGCGGACTATATACGAACGCCCGCCACGTGGGTCAGCTGTCCGGGTTCAACCGGTCGAGCTCTTCGAGCAGTTCGCGCGAGCGCGCGTCGAGCTTCTTCGGCGGCCGGATCTGGATCACGGCATACAGATTGCCGTCGGGGCGCCGACCGTCACCGGGCACGCCCTTCCCCTTGAGGCGGAACTTCTGACCGCTCGGCGTCCCGGCGGGGACCTGGATGCTCGCCGAGCCGTCGAGCGTCGGGACGTCGATCGTGCCGCCCAGCGCCGCGCGCGCCAGCCCGATCGGCACCTGGCACACGATGTCGCGACCGTTGCGCTCGAACTGCGGATGGCGCTGCACGGCGAGCTGCACGAACAGGTCGCCGGGCGGGCCGCCGTGTGCGCCGGCGTCGCCCTTTCCGGCCAGTCGCAGCGTGGCCCGGTCGTCGACCCCCGCAGGGATGCGCACCTTGACCCGCTGCTCGGCCCTCTCCTGGCCCGCCCCCGCGCAGGCGGTGCAGGGCGGCCCGGGCTCTTGCCCGGTCCCGCGGCAACGCGGACAGGGCCGACCGAGCTGCAGCACGCCACGCGACTGGGCCAGCTGCCCCGAGCCGCCGCAGTCGCGGCACGCCGACCGGCTCGCGCCGGCGGCGGACCCACTGCCGCCGCAGACGCGGCAACTGACGGTGCGCGGGATCTTCAGGTCGACGGTGGTCCCGCGCACGGCGTCCTCGAACGAGACGTCGAGCTGCATCTTCAGATCCGAGCCCTTGGTCCGCCGCGGGCCCCGCGCGCCACGGGAGCCGAAGCCGAACAGGTCGCCCAGGTTGATGCCGCCGAAGCCGAAATCGAGGTCGCCGAAGTCCACGCCGGCGAACGGGTCGAAGCCCGGACCGAATGCTGCATGTCCACCGCGGTCGTAGCGGGCGCGCTTCTCGTCGTCGGACAGCACGGCGAACGCCTCCGCGACGTCCTTGAACTTCTCCTCGGCCTGCGAGTCGCCCTTGTTGACGTCCGGGTGGTGCTTGCGCGCCAGCCGGCGGTACGCGGACTTGATCTCCTTCGCGTCGGCGCTCTTCGAGACCCCGAGGATTTCGTAATAGTCTTTTTTCATGTTCTGGTTCCGATGCCGACCGCCTTCCGGTTGTTAGGATCGCGACCCGAGCCTGTCAAGGATGCGACGGGAGCGCATTTGAAGGATAGAATGCCCGGATGCGAATCGGACGGAGCTTGGTGATCGCCGGGGCGTTTGCCCTGACGCTGGGGCTGGCCTGGGCCATGCAGACGCCCGATCACCAGCAGGGCCTGCCCGACCCGGTCCCGCCGCCGCTTCCACGCAAGCCGCCGCCGAAGGATGCGGTCGAGTACGAGCCCGATTTCGAGAAGCCCTCCGACGGCCTCGAGTGGGGCCTGCCGCCGGAGCTGCTCGAGCCGCTCTACGAGCGCGCGGAGGTCTATCGCGCGTACACGCGCCGCTTCACCTGCGACGAGGAGGCGCGCGTCGCCGAGTACGACAGCAAGAACGGCTCGGTCTCGAAGGAGCGCGTTCGCCGCTACGGCTACCTGCTGCGCAAGTCCCCGATCGGCGAGGAGGATTTCGAGGAGTTCCGGCAGGAGATGGGGCGCAACGGCAACCTCAAGGCGGGCGAAGTGCTCGACGAGGAGCCCTTCCCCCCGGCGTACGAGTGGGTGTTTCTGTTCAGCCGCTTCAACGAGCCGTACTTCTCGCTGGCCTACCTCGGGGATCGCTTCGAGGGTTTCGACTGGGTGTACGAGATCTACTTCAAGGGCAGCCTGTCGTTCACCAGCGGCAAGGACATCCGCGAGTGGGAGGGCACGGTGCTGATCGACGCCGTGAACCACACGCCGCTCGAGATCCGAGCCGAACCGGCGGGCCAGAAGGAGCGCATCGAAGGCCTGTACCGCAACTGGAACAAGTCGTTCAGCATCGTCGGCATGCGCACGGCGCCGAAGCCCTTCGGCTATCGCGCGCACATCCAGTTCTCCATGAGCCGCGACGGGCTTCGTTTTCCGACGCAACTGCGCTACGACACGTTCCGCGCGGTCTCGCTGGCGCGCGTGGCGCCGATCCGCGCATCGACGCGACGCTACGACAACTACCGCATCCAGCGCATCAACGTCGAGCAGCAGGTCGGGGACACGGTCAACCCGAAGTAGCGCCGGCTACGGCTGCAGCTGCGGATCGAGGATCTCGACCGTCGCCGCGGCACGCAGCTCGTCGACGTGCTCGCGCAGGGCGTCGCCGCGCATGTCGCGAGCGAGGACCATCATCAGCCCTGCGCGCACCTTCTCGAACGGAGCGACCGCGGCCTCCCGGCGCTCGGTGACGCGGATCATGTGCAGCCCCTTCGGTGACTCGAAGATCTCCGAGATCTCTCCGACCGGGGTCGAGAAAATCACGCGCTCCAGCTCGGGTCCTGCGTGCCCGCGCGCGACGAACCCCATGTCGCCCCCGGGGGTCGGAGGCCGGGGGAAGGAGTACTCGTCGGCCAGCGCGCCGAAATCCTCTCCCGCCAGCGCGCGGCGTCGCGCATCCTCCAGGCGAGAGCGCGCCCTCGTGCGCCGTTCTTCCGGGTCATGGGGTCGGATGCCGACGAACACGCGCGAGACGCGAACCTGTTCGTCCTCCATGAAGCGCTCCGGCTCTGCGTCGTACACCTTCCGCGCCTCGGCCTCGTCGACGGCGATCCCGTCGGTGATCGACCGCGCATAGTCCGCGATCGTCAGCCGGCGCCCGATCTGTCGACGGAATGTCTCCGGGGTCAGGCCGGTCTCCGCGAGGTGCGCGGCGAATTCCTCGTCGGTCTGAAACTGGGAACGCAGAACCTCCTGCCGTTCGTCGATCTCGGTCTCGCCTGCGGTCGCGCCCTTCTTCTGCGCCGCCTGGATCAGCAGCTCGCCGCTGATCGCCAGCTTCAGCGCGCGCCGCGCGGCGTCCTGCTCGTCGCCCGCCACCGCCGCGGCCGCCTCCTGCAGCACGGGGTCGAACCGCTCGAGGTCGGCCTCGTCGATCGCCCGAACGCGGGACGCCGGGATGGAGACCCCGTTCACCTCCGCGACGACGCGGTTCGGATCCGGATCTCCTTCCGGCGCCGGCCCGGCGCAGCCGGCCAGCATGCCGAGAACGATCGTCGCTAAAACGCCCCGATGGAGCAACATTGGAATTCTTCGTCCGACCGTCATTTTCGCCCCCGAGAAAACACTCCCCGGCCCACTCGGGGAGAGCGCCGCATTCTATCGCGGCCGGCTCGGCGACGCCCCCGGCTTGACGACTTGCCCCGACGCGAGCGAACCTGATGCCGAACATGTCCCCTCACGACGACATAGAACCCGGATCCGGCAAGATCCCGGAACTCGACGGGCCCGGCGGTGTCCATAGCTCCGTGGACCGGGCCCCCGAGCGGGACCCGGCCGAATTGCTGGAACGAATCCGACGCGGGGACGCGGACGCCTTCGAGGAGGTCGCCCGCGAGCACACCCCCCGCCTGTTCCGCCTGGCCCTGCGGCTGTGCCGCCGCCGGGAGGATGCCGAGGACCTGGTGCAGGAGACACTGCTCAAATCGCTTCCCGCCCTACGGAAGTTCGAGGGCCGCGCCAAGCTGTCGACGTATCTGGTGCGAGCGCTGACGAACCTGTGGAAGAACCGGTTGCGCTCGCGCAGCCGGTCGCGGATCGTCGACTGGTTCCGCGGCCGCGGCGACGACGACGAGCAGGGCCCGCCCGAGCCGCTGGACGCCGCGCCCTCGGCCGAAGAGCGGCTGGAGGCCGACGACCGGGCCGAGGCGGTGCGGGAGGCCGTGTCGCGGCTCGAGCCGACCCGGCGCCTGACGCTGTTGCTGCGCGAGGTCGAGGAGCTGTCCTACGAAGAAATCGCCGAGATGACGGAGGTTCCGGTGGGCACGGTGCGCTCGCGTCTGGCTCGAGCCAGGGCCGACCTGCGCAAGATCTTCGGAGCAGGACCATGAGCGACGCGATCGAGCGGAAGATCCAGGACTACCTGGACGGACGGCTGGCCCCCGAGGACGCGGAGGCGTTCGAGCGCCGCATCGCGGGCGACGGAGCGCTCGAGCGACGCGTCGAGGAGCTGCGCGAGATCGGGCGGGCGCTGCGCGACGACGGCGACAGTGTCTCGCCCGGGTACTACACGCGGCTTCGCGCGCGCTTCGAGGAACAATCCGCCGCGCCCGCGCGCCGCGGCTTCCGCCTGCTGTCGTGGCAATCCGCGGGCGTCGTCGCCGCAGGCCTGCTGCTGACCGTCGCGTTCGTGCCCGGCCTGTTGCAGCGGGACGAACCGGCCACGGCGGAGACCGGCACGCTGACTGCGCGCCTGCAGGAGCAGGAACAGGAAAAGGAAGAACGACAGGATGAGAAGCCCGAGCAACGACGGGCCGAACCTCCCGCGGTCGGCTTCGCCGACGAAGAGGCCGCACCGGCGACGCCCCCCCCTGCCGAGAAGAAACAGGCGTCGGGCGGGAAGGGCGCGGCGAGCCCCGCCGCCCCGAAGCGGACGATCGCGCCGCCGCCGATCGCGCCGTCGCCGATCGCGGAGCCCGACTCCGTGAAGAACGAGTCCACGGGCGCCCGCTCCGCCCCGCGCAAGAAGCTCGCGGATCGCGACGACGCACGCGCCCGAAGCGCTCCGCGCTACGAGGTCGCCCCGCCCGCCGACGCCCCCGCACCGGCTGCCGCGGGCGAGCCGAGCCCGATCATCGCCGAGAGCGTCACGCAGGATGCGGCCGCGCCCCTGGCCAAGAGCAAGGCCCGGCGGGCCGAGGCAGAGAAGGCCAGCGCCGCCGACAGCTTTGCGGCCTCACCGTTCGCCGAAGCCGACGCGGCCGATCCGAGAGTCGCCCGCGAGGGACTCGCTCTCACCGAGAAGGTGCCGGCCGTGGCGCTCGCGGTCGAGCTGGCCGACGGGGTCGTGCCCGACGGTCGGGTGATCGAGGTCCGCAACGAGCGCGAGTGGCTGGCGCGCGTGCCGAGCTCGCGCGTCGCGGGCCGCGCGGACGCCGCGCCCGTGTTCGCGCCCGGAACACGCTGGCTGCTGATCGGCAAGCGCAGACCGGCAGCCGGCTGCGAGGGCGCGCGCGTCGTGGAGAGCGCGGGCGCGCACATCGTGCTCCTGCGTCCCGCGAGCGCTCCCGGCGCGTCCTGCCGCGTGCGGCTGCCGGACGACGGCAAGCCGGTCAGCGTCGTTGTCGGCACGGCCAACGGCCGATGATCGACGACGACGATGCGCCGGATGAGGTCGTCGTCCCGATCGAGGACTTCATCGATCTACACCCGTTCCGCCCGCGCGACATCCGCTCGGTCGTCGAGGCCTATCTCGAGGCGGCGCGCGAGGCCGGCTACACCGAGGTGCGGCTGATCCACGGCCGCGGCATCGGCTTCCAGCGCGACAGCGTGCAGAAGCTGCTCGCCAAGCACGCCGACGTCGAGTCCTACCACGACGCGCCGCCGGAGCGCGGCGGCTGGGGTGCGACGATCGCCCGGCTCAGGCCCCGCGTTTGACGGCGCCGCGGCGTTGGCGGAGAATTGGAGCGGAGGGTCGGGAAATGAAGGACCGAGTCGACGTCGTTTGCCCCTGCTGCAGCACCAAGCTCGCGGTCGATACCGACACGGGCGAGATCCTCTCCGAGGAGCGGCCGAAGGTCGACCACGAGAAGACCTTCGAGACCGCGATGCACCAGGTCGAGGGGGGCGCCAAGCGTCGCGAGGACGCCTTCGACAAGGCGTTCAACCGCACGCAGAAGCTGGACGACCTGCTGGACAAGAAGTTCGAAGAGGCGAAGAAGAAGGCGGCCAAGGACGACAAGAAGCCGTTCAACCCGCTCGACGCCGACTAACGGTCCTTCAGCCGGATGACGAAGCGCAGCCCGGACCACGTCTCGTCCACGGCGCAGATCTTGTTGTCCACCAGTCCGCCGGCCAGCCCCGCCCCGCGCACGACGGACTCCGTGACGTCGGTCGCGACCCCGGACGCGTTCTTGGGCCAGGCGATCCACAGGCCGCCCGCGGGTCTCAACCGGCGCGCGAGGCGCGCGAACTCGGTCTCGAGCAGGCGGCGTGACTCGTAGAACGCGACGATCACGTCGAACTCGGCGCGCCCGCGCATGTCGCGGCTGGACTTCACCCCGGCCGGGAGCTTGCCCAGCGTGGTCGCGAAACCCCGCGGCGCGTGGATCAGCGCCAGGCGCTGCTCGTCCTTGATACCGAGTTTCTTCGGCAGCGGCGTTCCCGAGTAGCCGGCCATCGTTCCTCCCGCCGCGCGGAATACGGCGCAGGCGCCCTCCGTTGTAGCATGGGTGGACGGTGCCCCGATGACGAAGACAATCTCACCCTCGACGCTCCTGCTGCTCGTCGCGTTGCTCGCGGCGAGCCCCGCCTCAACGGGCGCGCCGGACGCCGAAGCCGGCGGATTCGACCACTCGGCGTGGGACAGGATCCTGCGCGACGTGGTCGTCGGCGAGGGCATCGACTACGCCAGGGTCCGCTCCGCACACGCCTCGAAGCTCGAAAGGTACCTCGCGGCCATCGCGGAGCTCGATCCCGCGAAGCTGCCCGACGCCGAGCGGCTCGCGCTGTACATCAACCTCTACAACGCGACGATGGTGCGCGAGGTGATCGCCCGCAACGCCCCGGGCGACTGGACCCCCGCGCGCGACGACTTCTCCGTGTTCGATGCGCCGGTGGTACGCGTCGCCGGCGAGGCGCTCTCGCTGAACCGACTCGAGCACGAGATCATCCGCAAACAGTTCGACGAGCCACGGATCCACGTCGCCCTGGTCTGTGCGGCGCGCTCCTGCCCGTCGATCTTGCCCCGGGCCTACGCCGCGGCCGACCTCGACCGCGTGCTCGAGCGCAACATGCGCCGCTTCGTCAACGATCCCGCACGCAACCGGATCGACGTCCGCGCGAAGCGCCTCGAACTGTCGCGCATCTTCGACTGGTACGCCGAGGATTTCGGCGGCAAGGCCGCGCTGGCGCGTTACGTCGATCGTTACACCGACGCCGACGTGAGCGGCTTCGAGGTCACCTTCCTCGACTATTCCTGGGAGCTGAACCGAGCGAACTGAGTCGATGGGGAGGCTACCGCGTATCGTCACACGGTGACGAACCGTTGTCGGTGCCGCAATCCTCAGCGTCCGTGTGATCGCCGCCGATGGCCGCGACCCGCAACTCGGTCGCGCGGGCGCGCAGCTCACGCGCTCGATCGCTCTCGTTGCTCAGCTCGTACACGGTCGCGAGATCGCGCAACGCCTCGGAGACCTCGAGGTGCTCCCCGCCGAGGATGCGCTCGCGGATGTCGAGTACGCGCAGTAGATCGCTCTCGGCGAGCTCGAGTTCTCCGCCATCGAGGTGGAGAATCGCGCGGTCGTGCAACGTGCGGGCTATTTCGAGTGTGTTCTCGCCGAAGTGCTCGAGGTTCAGCGCCAACGAGCGCTCGAGCAACCGGCGCGCTTCCTCCAGGCGGCCCTCGCGGCGGAACAGTCGGGCGAGGTGCTCGAGCGTGCGGGCCGCGACGAAGCGTCCGACCGGCTCGGCCGACTCCTGGATATCCAGCGCCTGCAGGTACAGCTCGCGCGCCCGACCCCACTGACCCAACGCCTCGTAGGCGATCGCGACGTTACACATTGCCCGGGCCGTGTCGGGATGCCGCGGCCCCAGCGCATGCCGCCGAATCTCGAGAGCGCGTTCGAACACGGCGCGCGCGGACTCGTTGTCGCCCGTGCGCTGGTAGACCGCCCCCAGGTGCCCCAGGGTCGTCGCCAGATCCGCATGGGTGGGTCCCAGCGCGCGACCACGGATCTCGAGCGATCGCTCGAGCACGGGACGAGCCTCGCGCAGCCTTCCCAGCTTGACCAGCAGCAAACCCAGGTTGCTCAGGTCGTTCCCCACCGCGACGTGGTCGGGGCCGTAGCGTTCCCGGTCGATGGTCAGCGCTTGTTCTACCAGCGGCAGGGCCCGGTCGTAGGCCGACTGTTCCAGGTACACCATGGCCAGACCGTTCAACGCTCCACTCGAGCGAGAACGGCCGTGAGTCTCATCCTCATCGTGGTAGGCCAGCACGCGGTGGTACAGCGCTTCGGCGGCGTCGAAGCTACGGTTCGCCGCGTGGACTCCGGCCAGGTTCTCGAGCGTCCTCATGACCTCGGGATCGTCCTCTCCCCGGATGCGGCGCAGCCCGCGGAGGGCTTCACCGTAGAGCTGCTGCGCCCGCTCCAGCTGTCCGGAGCGACCGGCCGCTTCCGCCAGCCCCAGAGTGGCCGAGGTGTCGAGGTCGTCGGCGGATGCGCGGATCCCACGCGCCTGCTCGAACAGCTCGGTCGCCGGCCCGTAGTCGCCGGCTCGTAGGAGCACTTCGCCGAGGGACTCGAGGCGGCTCGCCACCTTCGGATGGTCGGGACCCAGCAGTTCGCGATCGAGCTCGAGGGCTCGCCCGACCAGCCGACGCGCCTCCGGGTGTTCGCCCAGTCGGGCGTAAGCTTCACCGATCGCCACGAGGAACTCCGTCCTCAGCGCGGGCTGTCCGTCGAGGGTCTCGGCACGCTCCGCGCTCACCGCGAGGAGATCACGTGCGGTCAGGGAGTGCCCCTCTCCGGTCGCCGGATCCACGGTCCGCAGCAGCGACATCATGAGATGGGCGACGTCCTGTGCGTCGCGCTCGTTGGTCTTCGCCGTGCGCCAGCCGAGCGTAGCCTGTACGGCGCCGAGACCGAGAGCCACGATGACCAGCACGGTGGCGGCAACCAGCGTGCGATGCCGGCCGGCGAACTTCCACCCGCGATAGAGAGCACCGGCCGACCGCGCTCGGACCGTCCTCCCGTCGAGAAACCGACCCAGATCGTCGGCCAGCGCAGCCGGTGTCGCGTATCGCTCCTCCGGCCGCTTCGACAGGACCCGTAGAACGATCGATTCCAGATCGCCGCGCAACTGGCGCGCGAGCACGAAACGGGTCGTCTGTCGGTCGTTGGCGATCTCCTCCTGTGTAGGGATCGGCAGCTGCCGCAGGCGCTCGCTCGGACGCTCGGGCTCGACCTCGCGGATCGCCCGCCGCACCTGCTCCTTCCCCGACCCTCTCGCCTGCGCCAGATCCAGCGGAACCACGCCTACCAGCAACTCGTAGAGCACCACGCCGAGGCCGTAGACATCCGAGCGCGCGTCCACGGCTGCTTGTGGCGAGGCCTGCTCGGGGCTCATGTACTCCGGTGTGCCTGCCAGCGGGCCGCGCGCCGCCCCCCCCGCGACGTCGTTGGCGTCGCCGATGGCCATCGCCACACCGAAGTCGATGACCTTGGGGCGTGCTCGTCCGCCGTCGTAGGTGACCAGAATGTTCGACGGCTTGAGGTCCCGGTGCAGGATCGATCGCCGGTGTGCGTGATCGATCGCGGCGCAGACCTCCAGGAACAGCTCGATGCGTTCGCGGAGGGTCCGTCGATGTTGATCGCAGTGCTCGGTGATCGGTACCCCGTCGATGTACTCCATGACGAAGTAGGGGCGGCCGTCCCCGTCCGTGCCGGCGTCGTGAATCCGAGCGATATCCGGGTGGCTGAGCCGCGCCAACATCTCTCGCTCGCAATCGAAGCGAGCGAGCACGCCGCGCCGTCCCGTCCAGGGCTTGATGCGCTTCAGAGCGACCTGTCGGCGAATCGGTTCCTGCTGTTCGGCCAGGTAGACCTCGCCCATGCCGCCCTCTCCCAGCAGGTCGAGGATGCGGTAGGGACCGATCGTCCGTGGCTCCTCGGGAATCGCGAGTCCGGCGAGACAGCGCGGGCAGGAGCCGGCGAGAGGACCGTCCGGGGAAACCGCGCAGCCGCACGCGTCGCAGCGATCGGCTGGACGCGAGTCGGTCATTGGATCGCGGAGAACAGCGCGCGAATTTCCTCGTCCGCCCGCTCGGGGTCGGCCAGGGTGCCCGCGATTTCCGAGCGCAGCAACTCTCCGTAGCGACGCCGCAGCCGGTGCACACGCACCTTGACCACCGACTCGGACAGGCCCAGCTCCGTCGCGACCTCGCGGTAGCGCATCGTGCCCAGGTCACCGGTGAGGCAGGGCAAGAGCGCCAGCGAGGTCTCGGGCCGTCTCGACTTCCGCACCTCGTCGCGCAGGCGCTCCATCGTGTTCGCCAGCACCGTCAGCGCCCAGCGTTTCTCGAAGGCTCGCGCCGGGTCGTCGCCGTCCGAGCGACTCTCGAGCTCGTAGAGCCGCTCTGCCTCGTCCCACTCGAGCGGGATCATCGCGACGTGCCCGCCTCGCTTTCGCGTGCGATCACGGTCTCTCTGGTTGGAGAGGAAGTTGTTCAGGCAGGTCTTCAGGAACGCGCGGAAGCGTCCCCGCTCGGGGCGCGCGCATCCGAGCGCGTTGCGCTCGAGCAGATCGGCGAAGAAGCCCTGGGTCAGGTCCTGGGCCTCGTCGGCGCTCGCACCCTGGCCCCGGACGTGCGCGTAGACCGGGTACCAGTAGCGACGGCAGAGATCGGACAGGGCGCTGCGGAATCCGGGCTCCTCCGGATCGCGAGCAGCCAGCACGACGCTCCATTCGGTCGTCGCGAAGCGGTAGCGGGACTTGGGGGCGGCGTCATGCATGCCGCCCATATATACGACACTCTCCGGGTGCAGGGGCGGCCCCGTCACGATCGACTCGTCACGGGGCCGCGAGATCACGGACAGACTCGCCCTTCGCGACGCGTCACCTGGTCGCTCCAGCTCCCCAGGTCCCCGAGTCCACACGGGTTGCCGGCCCGCACCTGGTAGTAGAACGGGACGCCGGGCAGTATCACGTCGCCGTCGGTGGCTTGACGGTCGCTGCCGTCCTGGGACTCCAGGCAGATCGCGCCGTCGACCAGGTCGATGGCGTCCTCCGATCGGATCACGTCGTAGACGAGAAGGGACGGATCGCCGCCCGAGTCGACCGGGACGTCCCAGGTCAACGTGGTCGTGTCGGTGAAACGCAGGTTCACCACCTCGCCGGGCTCGGACTGCAGCCCCCCGGCCAGGTCGTTGCAGTCGAACAGCGGCAACTGACCGTCGCCGTCGCAATCGGGCTCGAAGGCGAACAGCACCACGCTTCCGCTCCCGGAACCGGGCGGGCCGTCGTCCCCGGCGACGCCGGCCAGAATCTCGGTGGCTCCTCCCTGGTTGATGTCGCCGGCCACGGCGAGTGCGAGCCCCAGCTCGTCGTCCGCCGCCCCCTCCGCGTCGGTCAGCTTACGCAGCACGGCTCCCGAGGAAGAAGAGAAGATGACGGCGCTGCCCGTGTCCGTGCCGGCGACGCCATCCTCGAACGGGGCACCCGCGACGACGTCCTGCAGTCCGTCGCCGTCGAGATCCGGCGTGACCGCCACGCTGTTGCCCAGCCACGCCCCTCCCATGCCGTCGGGATCGAACAGCTCGAGCAACACGGTACCGTCGGCGCCGGAGAAGAGGAAGACGCTGCCCGCATCGTTCGCAGTCGCGTTGTTGGCCCGGTAGGCGCCGGCGACCACGTCCCCGATTCCGTCGCCGTTCAGGTCCTCGATGCCGGCGACCGAGATGCCGAGCAGGTCGGTGGAGGCCGCGTTCGGGTTGCGCAACGTGCGGATCAGCGAGCCGTCCGCCCCCGAGAAGAGGGACACGGTTCCGGCGCCGCTGGCAAAGACGGTGGAATCTCCGTCGGCGCCGACCGCGATGTCGGGGATGCCGTCCGCATCGACATCGCCGATCGCCGCGATGGACTGGCCCATCCGGTCGGCGTCACGCCCGGCCGGGTTCAAGAGTCGGAACAGGACCGAGCCGTCGGCGCCCGACCAGACCGTGGCGCTGCCGGAGTTCGACGCCACCGGCGAGTCGTCGAACGGGGCACCCGCCGCAACGTCGGGAACTCCGTCCCCGCTGATGTCGGAAAGGCCGGTCACCGCGTCGCCGAGCTGGTTGCCGGCCAACCCCTGGGGGTCCTCCAGCTTGCGCACGAACGAGCAGTCGGCGCCGGAGAACAACAGCACGCTCCCCGCGTCGTTTCCAGCCGTCGTGTTGTCCCGGCCGGAGCCCACCACGATGTCGGGCACCCCGTCTCCGGTGACGTCGCCGATGCCCGCCGTCGAGCCGCCGAGGTTGTCCGACCCCGCCGCGTCGGGGTCGTACAGGTTGCAGATTCGCAGACGGGTCGCACCGGAGTAGACGACGGCCTTGCCGGAGGCCGAGAACAGATCGTCGTTCCCGGGCACCCCGACGACGAAGTCGTGGAATCCGTCCCCGTTGACGTCGCCCAGGTTGGCGACGGATCCTCCGAAGCCGTCCGCCGCCGTCTCGAAGTCGTCGACCAGCTTCAACTGCGCGATCGGCGCCGGGAACCCCTCGTCGATCGCCCCGTTGCAGTTGGTGTCGACGTGATCGCACGCTTCGACGACGCCCGGACGGATGGCATCATTGTCGTCGTTGCAATCACAGGGAGTCTGGAAACCGTCGCCGTCCAGGTCGTCCCCCTCGTCGACGTCCGTGTCGCAGTCATCGTCGAGCCCGTTGCAGCGCTCCGGCGCACCGAGGTAGATCTGCGGATTCGTGGGCGCACAGTCCTGACAGATGCCCACCCCGTCGCCGTCCTCGTCCTCGTCGACCAGAGCGTTGCAGTTGTTGTCCTGCGCGTCGCACAGCTCCGGGTTGCCGGGGAAGTTCGCCGCGTCGGCATCGTCGCAATCCGTACCGTAGGGGCTCACTCCGTCGCCGTCGCAGTCGCTCTCCATGGAGAACACCACCGCGAGCCCGACCGCGCCGTCGTCGGCACGCTCGGCCTCCGGAGCTCCGGCGAGGATCTCGGGCATCCCGTCTCCGCTGAGATCGCCGAGCATCGCGATTGAAGTGGCGAGCCGGTCTCCCTCGGTTCCGAGGGCGTAGGAGAAGCGACGCAGGACCGTCTCGTCCGCCACGGAGAACACGACGACGCTCCCCGCGTCGACTCCTCCGCCGGTATCGTCGAGCCAGACGGCCGCCGCGACGTCGGGCACGCCGTCCCCGCTGACGTCGGGAAGCGCGATCACGCGGTACCCGAGCTGGTCGCCGTTCTCCGTGAGCGGGTCGGTGAGCTTGTGCAGCACCGTGCCGTCGGCCCCGGAGAACACGACCACCGCACCTCCCGTGCCGGCCTCGGTGGCGTCGCGCGGCGCGCCGGCGACGATGTCCGAGATGCCGTCCGCATTCACGTCGCCGATCGCGGCGACGCTGGTGCCGAGCCTCGCGCCACCCGACGGCGCCGAGGCGTCGATCAACTTGCGGATCCGCGAGCCGTCGGCGCCGGAGAAGAGGGAGACGCTGCCGGCGCTGCCGCCCAGGAAGTGGTCATCGAGGGGTGCGCCCGCGGCGATGTCGGGGATCCCGTCGCCGTCCACGTCGCCGATCGCGGCGACACTCGAGCCGAGCTGGTCCCCCGAACGCCCGTCGGGGTCGATCAGACGCAACACCTGCGCCCCGGTCGCCCCGTCGAACAGGGCCGCGCTGCCGGCGTTGCCTCCACCGAGCGGCGTGTCGTCGCGCCACGCGCCGCCCAGGATCTCGGGGACCCCGTCGCCGGTCACGTCCGGGAAAGCCGCCACGCTCTCCCCGAGCTCGTCGTCGGCCTGCTCGTCGGGGAGCGTCAGTCGACGGTAGGTCGTGCAGTCAGCGCCCGAGAACACGACGAGGACCCCGGTGTCGAACCCGGTCCCGTCGGCGCTCGTGGCGCCCGCGGCGAAGTCGGGGATGCCGTCGCCGCTCACGTCGCCGACGCCGGCCACCGATGTACCCAGCGTCTCGTTGAACCCCGCGAGCGTGTCGACCGCGTCACAGACCTTGCTGAGGTCGCTCCCCGAGTGGACCACGATCTTGCCGGAGTTCCCCGACCCGGCCAACCAGGCCCCGACCGCGAGCTCGGAGACGCCGTCCCCGGTGAGATCGCCGATGGAGGCCACGGCGATGCCGTACTCGTCCGCGAACAGACCATCCGGATCCTGAACCGGGATCGCCGTCGCGGGCTGCGCGGCGGTCTCGTCGACCAGTCCGTTGCAGTCGTTGTCCGTACGGTCGCAGACCTCCGGCGCACCCGGCAGGATCGTGTCGTCCTCGTCGTTGCAGTCGCACGGGGTCTCGACACCGTCCAGATCACCGTCCGTGCCGTTGTCCACGACCGTGTCGCAGTCATCGTCCTTCCCGTTGCAGCGCTCCGGCGCACCGGGGTAGATCGACGGATCGTCCGGGTCGCAGTCGGCGCAAGCGTCGGCGCCGTCTCCGTCTTGGTCCTCGTCCACCGCGAGGTCGCAGTCGTTGTCGATCGCGTCGCACACCTCGAGCTGGCCGGTCCGGCGCGAGGGGTTCCCGTCGTCGCAGTCCCCGCCGAACGGACTCTGGCCGTCTCCGTCGCAATCGGAGCCGATGGAGAACAGCACCACGCGACCCGTGTCCGCCTCCTCGGCGGAGTCGGCCAGCTCGGCGCCGGCGAGGATCTCCGGGATCCCGTCCCCGCTCAGATCGGGAATCACCGCGAGCGAGAATCCGAGGTTGTCGTCGGGCCCGGCGAGAGGATCGGTCAGCCGATCGATCAACGATCCGTCGGCGCCGGACAGCAGCAGCACACTACCCGCGTTCTGCGCCTGGCTGTCGTCCGCGCGCGCCCCGGCGACGACGTCGGGGATCCCGTCGCCGTCGACGTCCCGGATCGACGCCACGGAGTGACCGAGGTAGGCGGTCGAGGAGACGGCGGCGGTGATCTGGCGGATCCGTGAGCCGTCGGCGCCGGAGAACAGCAACACGGCTCCCCCGTTCGAGACGCCATCGTCGTTTTGCGGGGCGCCGGCGACGATGTCGGGGATGTCGTCCCCGTTCACGTCGCCGATACCGGCCACGGAGAACCCGAGGCGGTCGCTACCTGCGCCGTCGGGGTCGCGTAGCGTGTGGATCCGCGAGCCGTCGGCACCGGAGAAGACCGCCACCGTGCCTGCCTGGCTGCCCCGCAGCGTGTCGTCCTCCGGAGCGCCCGCGGCGATGTCCGGAACACCGTCGAGATCGACGTCGCCGAGCCCGGCCACCGACGCGCCGAGGCGGTCGCGGAATCGCCCGTCCGCGTCGGTCAGCTTGTGGATCACCGTACCGTCGGCCCCGGAGAAGGCCAGCACGCTGCCCGCGTCGTTCTCACCGTCGACGTCGTCGCCGTAAGACCCGGCGAGGATGTCCGGGATACCGTCGCCGCTGATGTCGTCGATCCCCGACACCGACCAGCCGAGATTGTCGTTCCCCGCCCCGTCCGGATCGGAGAGCACGCGGATCTCGCTGCAGTCGGCGCCGGAGAACAGCACCACCGCTCCGGAGTTGCCCCCGCTCGGATCGGCGAAGATGGCCCCCGCCGCGACGTCCGGCACGCCGTCCGCGTCGACGTCGCCGATGCCGGCCACCGAGTAACCTAGCTGATCCGAGTTGGCCGGCGACGTGCGTGTCATGCGGCAGATCGGCGAACGGTCACTCCCGGAGAAGAGCAGCACGCTGCCCGAGCCACCGAGCCCCTCGTCGTCGTTCGGCACTCCGACGACGAACTCGGAGATGCCGTCGGAGTTCACGTCCCCGACCGCGGCGACGTCGTAGCCCATCTCGTCTCCGGCGAACTGTTCGGGATCGATCACGCGCTCGGCGTACGTCTCTTGCGCGAATCCCTCATCGACCATGCGATCGCAATCCTCGTCCAGACCGTTGCAGGTCTCGACCTGACCGGGGAACACGTTCGGGTCGTCGTCGTCGCAGTCGCACGGCGCCTCCACGCCGTCGACGTCGACGTCGCTCCCGTCGTCGATGACGAGGTTGCAGTCGTCATCGACACCGTTGCAGCGCTCGGGCGCGCCCGGATAGACGAGCGGGCTGCTCGGCCCGCAGTCGGAGCAGACATCGAAGCCGTCCCCGTCCGCGTCCTCGTCGGCGACGAGATCGCAGTCGTTGTCCTGACCGTCGCACGTCTCGGGGTTGCCGGGGCAGTTGGACGCGTCGCCGTCGTCGCAGTCGCCCGCGATCGGCACGACGCCGTCCCCGTCGCAATCCGCTTGCACCACGAAGAGGATCGCCTGTCCGACGCTCACCTCTTCCTCGCTTTCGGCAAACGGGGCACCGGCGACGAGATCGGGAACACCGTCGCCATTGAGCTCCGCGACCGCCAACGCGGTTCCGAGCTGATCCTCGAACGCGCCCTCCGCGTCGGCAAACGTCCGCAGGACCGTCCCGTCCGCGCCCGAGAAGAGCAGCACGCGACCGACGTCGTCGTCCTGGGGCGTGTCCCGGAACGGCGCCGCCGCGGCCACGTCGGGCATCCCGTCTCCGTTCGCGTCGGGAACCGACGCGACGGCAAAGCCGAGCTGATCCTGCACGGCCCCCGCGGGATCGAGGAGCGTACGCACCACGCTCCCGTCGGCCCCCGAGAAGACGAGGACGGCTCCCGCGCCGCTTCCACCCGCGTTGTCGTCCCCCACGACCCCGGCCAGCACATCGGCGATCCCGTCGCCGCTGAGGTCGTCGATGCCGGCCACCGCATAGCCCAGCTGATCCGAGTTCACGCCGTTCGGATCGACGAGCCGCCGCACCAGCGAACCGTCGGCGCTCGAGAACAGGAGCACGTGCCCCGTGTCGACTCCCTGCGTCGTGTCGGCGCGGTAGGCCCCGGCGGCGACGTCGGGCATGCCGTCGCCATCGATGTCGCCGACGGCGGCCACGGACCAGCCGAGGTTGTCACTGCCACCGCCGAGCGGGTCGGTGGCCTTGAACGCGACCGTGCCGTCGGCCCCCGAGAACAGGACGACGCTGCCCGCGTCGCCGAACGCCGTATGATCGAACGGCGCGCCGCCGACAACGTCGGCGACACCGTCACCGGTCACGTCAGCGATGCCCGCGACGGACCAGCCCAGTCGATCGGAGCTCGCCCCGTTGGGGTCGATCAGCTCCCGGATCACGGTGCAGTCCGCACCGGAGAAGAGAACGATCTTGCCGGCATCCGCCCCTTCGGCGTTGTTGTCCAGCGGGACACCCACGGCGATGTCGGGGATCGCATCGGAGTCGACGTCCCCGATCCCCGCGACGGACCAGCCCAGATTGTCCGTGCCCGCCCCCGTCGGGTCGGTCAGCCGGCACCACACCGTACGGTCCGAGCCGCTGACGACCACGACCGTTCCCGCGTTGCCGGCCTGGTCGTCGTCGAACTTCGATCCAATGGCCAGCTCGGGAGTCCCGTCACCGTTCAGGTCCCCGATCGCGGCAAGAGCTCCACCGAATTCGTCTCCGGCGCGGCTCTCGGGATCGCGGATGCGGAGCGGTGCCGTGAGAAGCGTCGAGCCCTCGTCGACCAGACCGTTGCAGTCGTCGTCGAGCCCGTTGCAGATCTCGAGCGCCGCCGGATTCACCGGTGCAAGGTCGTCTCGGCAGTCCCCGCAGAGCAGCCCCGTGTCGTCGCACCCGGGGACCATGCAGTCGGCGTAGCCGTCCAGGTCGCCATCCGGGCAGGGCTGGGCCAGTACTGCCGTGGGTAATCCAACCACCAGCGCCAACCCGATCGTGTACACCAGGGTCAGACAGAAACCACGAAGACTCCGCTTCTTCACGACGCTCCCCCTTGAACGGATCCACGGACGCCACGCCCGGGACTTCTTCCACAAGGGTCTGGTACAGGATTCCCTCGGGCGGGTTACGGAGGGCGGAGCGAATGGCACGCCCGACGGGAATCGAACCCGCTCCTCCGGCTTAACGGGCCGGCGCTCTTCCGGAACGCGGTCGCACCGTTTCCGCTGTGCCCGATGCACGTCGGGCCGCGGCAAACGCCGGGCTCCCGGTCGGAGGAGTCGGACTCCGCCGTTCCCCCGGCGCCGCGTCGGCGCCGAACTTCCACGGTGCGCGCGCGCCCCGTTCTATGGCCATTGAGCTACGGGCGCACTCGGACTCGTCCCCTAAGGCGCGAGAACGGTCGAAAGGGGGCAGATCAGCACGCGCCCGGCATCAGTCGGACGCCCGAACAGACGCGGGCTCACGACCCATCATCGCGCATCGGCAGCGCGTGCATCTCCTGCCCGCGGTACCACAGCGTGGCTCCCGTCACCTGCTGTTCTTCGTCCAGCTCGAAGCGCACCCGCGCGCCTGCGGCCTTGCCCCAGAACTCCGTCTCGCCGATGGCAAACAGGTCGGTCTCGCCGGCGCCCGTCATCCGACCGACAAGGACGTCGTCGATCCGCCATACCTTCACGGTGATCTCGGGAGAGATGCGGTAATCTCCGACGTACCGATCGAGCGTCGAAACGGGTAGCGCGACGATCTTCGGAAATCTCAGCTCGGGGAGTTCTTCGGCGAACGGCCTGGTCTCCACCGGCTTCAGCTTCCTGCTCCTACGCGCCGGCCCGTCGATGGAGTCGACGATGCCGCTCACCAGCGACCAGACCTCACCACCGTCGACGCCGCGCGAGAAATCGGTGTCGCCGCGATGCACCACCACCAGATCGAGCTCCGGCACCAATGCGATCAACTGCCCACCGGTGCCGCGGGCGGCGTAGGCGATCAGCTCCGGTTGCGAGGCGATCGAGCCGGGGCCGTAGATCCACCACATGTAGCCATAACCGCGGCCCTCGCCCAGCTCCGAGTGCGGCTTCAGGCTGCGCTCGATCCAGGCGGTTGGAACCAGGTCGCGACCGTCCCACTTGCCGTCGCGCAGATAGAGCAGTCCGAGGCGAGCGGCGTCCCGGGCACTGAGGCGAAACGCGTAGGCCGGCACCCGGGAGGAACCGCGCTCGAACTGGTAGAAGGTGTCGCCGATCTCGAAGTCTTCCATGCCCAGCGGCGTCGCGAGGTCCTGGTCGAATGCCTCGAAGATGCCGCGTCCCGTGGCCTGCTCGAAGACGTGCCCGGCCGTGTTGAAGTCCCAGTTGTTGTACCAGAAGCGCTCGCCGGGTTTGGCGCTGCCGCGAGCCGGCCGCCCTTTCTTCATCGAACGCGGTTCCTTCGCGGCCGGGTGATAGACCCCGGAGCGGCCCTGCAGCAACTGCTCGACCGTGGCAGTCTTCTCCAGGTCCGTCAATGGATGGACGTCGTCGATGCCCAGCCCGCCG
>JAAELQ010000045.1 GCA_024226515.1 bacterium | reverse complement strand
TCTTCAACAATGGCAATACCTCGGCGACCGGCGTGGCGCTCGATGACGCCACGCCTGAGCACACCTCGGTGGTGCCGGGCTCGGCGACCACAGACCGCGGTACGGTCGATTCCGAAGACCCGCTGACCGTGACCGTCGGCGAGATCGCCGGCGGCATGGACGTGGTGACCGTGACCTTCCAGGTGGCGGTCGATTCGCCGATCGCCGCCGGAGTGATGGCCGTGGTCAACCAGGCCCTGGTGCACAGCGCCGAGCTGCCCGACCTGCTGAGCGACGATCCCGAAGCCGGCGGCGACGCCGACCCGACCGAGACTCAGGTCCAGGCCGAGCCGGATCTGACCGTCGATACGCTCGACGTGCTGTTCGCCGACCTGGGTCGCGACGGCATCGCCTCCCCCGGCGACGTCCTGCGCTACCAGCTTACCGTCCACAACGACGGCAACACCGGCGCGACCGCCCTCGGTCTGCGCGACCAGATACCGGCGAACACCGTGCTCGATGCCGGCAGCGTCCAGACCTCGCAAGGCACGGTCTCGAGCGTTGATCCGATCGAGATCGCTCTCGGTCAGGTGAACGTCG
>JAAELQ010000044.1 GCA_024226515.1 bacterium | reverse complement strand
TGACGAACTCGATTTCGTCTCGGCGCCCGCCGGCCACGACGATGCGACGACGGAGGCGACGAGACGTCCGATGACGAACGTTGCCTCGCCAATCGGGACCGACCCCGTGCGGCAGCTCGTCGACAACGCCCTCGGTAGGGCGACGCCCCCTCGGTGGGGCGAGGCGCGGGACGACCCCGCAAACGCGATGGCACATGGCTTCGGAGACCCGCTCGGTGTTTGTTCGCCGTTGCCGCTTCAGCCGCGTTTGTCGTCGCAACCGGCCGTTGACGATCCGTTCGTTCCGGCTGCTGCCTCCGCCGTTCCTGCCGCGTCCGTCGTGGCAGCCGCGTCCGGCGGGGAAGGGCGACTGATGCTCCCGACGATCGGCGATGTGCTTGACTATCGGCGCTGGCGCTTCACCGTGACAGCGCAGCTGGCCGAGCACGTGTCGAACGTCCCGCGGGACATCTTGATCGCTTGGGTCGCGTCCGTTTCGTCAGGCGACCGCGCGGACCTTCTGCAACCGTCTCGTGTGCCCGCTTTGGCCCGACTCGATGTGCTCCTGTTCTCCGCCTTAGTCCGAGCAATACAGCGTTCGACCGGACAGCTGGCTTTGCTATGCTCCGCGGCGCTCGAGCAGTGCCCCACCGGAGCTGGTAGGTTGGCCCTTGCCGCCGTCGACGCTTTGTTCGGGCACGAAGCGCGTAGGCAGTTAGAGCACGCGAGCGCCGCCCTCCACGCCATGCCCGGCCAGTTGCGTAAGATGGGTGACCTGGAAGTGT
>JAAELQ010000043.1 GCA_024226515.1 bacterium | reverse complement strand
CTCCAGGCGTCGGTTGGCTCGCGAACGATGCCGTTGACCTGCAACGTCTCGGGCAACGCCGACGGCGGTGACGACAGGATCTGCAATGCGAAGAGAAGGAGAAATGTCATGCTCACACCTGCCATGAATGGGCTCTGCTCGCGTGGGGGCGCCGTTTCAAGGTGTTCTTGAAAGGGCTACGGCGTCGTCCCGCAAACCTCCGTGGTGTTCGTTTCTCCGTTGCTCGAGTAGTCGAGCGCCCGTACGACATAGCAGTAGGTCGTCGCGGAAGACAGACCGGTATCGCAGTGATCGGTGCGGTACGTCGTCGTCGTGGGCGTGCCGAAGTTCTGTCCGCCGGGCGTCTCTGCGCGGTAGATCCGGTACAGCACCGGCCGCGAGTCGTCCTCGGCCTCGCTCCAGTCGAGACAGACTTGACCCGTGGTCGCCACGGCGGCCTCCAGACCGCCGAAGACCGGCGCCGTCACATCGCCCGCGGGGATGAAGAACTCATCGGCTCCGATGTCGTAGTCCAGCGTCGCGCCGTTGTTGTCCACACCCGAGAAATCGTACGGGCGCGAATCTCCGTCGATGTCGTCGGCGGGTACCTCGAGTCCGTCGTGTGCGGCATCGATGCAGGCCGAGGTGTCCAGCAAGCGGTAATCGTCGTCCCCGTGGTCGGTGTCGTTCTCGGGCGCGACGTACCCAGGATCAACGGCGATGTTGGCCGCCGCCGCCGGCACGTTCGCCTCGAGAGACGCGGGCGTCGCGTACAGGGTGGCCCCCTCGTCGAAGTACAGGCCGGCGGTGTTCTGGTACACGTTGTTGTTGAGAATCGACAAGGGATCGGCCGACGTGTCCTCCTCACGCATGCCGTAGCCCGAGTTGTCGCTAACGATGTTGCTGGTCAACACGGCCCCCGAAGTGTCGAACGAGATGCCGTCGCCGGTGTTGTAAGCCACCGTGTTGTTCACCAGCTCGACCGACGAGCTGCTCTGTAGGCGGATCCCGCCGCCCGCGATCGTCGCCTCGTTCCCGGCGACGATGTTGTTGACGATCCGGCCGAAGGAGCTCAGGCCGCTGCCGAGGATTCCACCGCCGTAGGAGACGCCGGCATGATCGAAGATGCGGTTGCCGAAGAGGCGCACCGCCGCCCCGCTGGCGTAGATCCCACCGCCGTACTTCGTCGACCCCTCGAGCACGTTGCCGTCGATCAGGTTGTCCCGGATCTCGGCGCTGGACGAGACGTAGATCCCGCCGCCGTAGACGGTGGAGGCGAAACCGCAGCGATTGCCCGCGATCGTGTTGCCCTCGACCCGGCTACCGCTGGTGCCCGATCCGCTGATGAAGATCCCACCTCCGAATGCCGAGTTCGAGCCGTCGGACAGGTTGTCCGAGATCTCGTTGTTCTCGACGATCGCCGAGGAGGTGCCGACGATGTACAGGCCGCCTCCCGATCCGGACGAGCTGCCCTGCACCTGATTTCCGGTGATCACGTTGTCCCGGATCTCGAGAGACGCGTTGACCAGATAGATGCCGCCACCCTGACCGGTCGCGTCGCCGCCCGTGATCGTGAAGCCCTCGAGCCTCGTCCCCGCCGCGATACCGTCGGCCCGCAAGACGCCCGCGACACCCTGGGCGTCGATCGTCGTCACCGACGCACCGCCCGTCGCCAGGACCGACACGCCGTCCGCGAGCGGAATCGGGAACACCTCGCCGAAGCCCTCCCCGTCGATCGTGGCGTCATAGGTGCCGGGGCGGACCTGGATCGTCTCGGGGCCGCTGACCTGCGTCAGAGCATAGGTGATGTGGCGCCACGGATTGCCGAAGCTCCCGTCGCCGGTCGCGTCGGAACCGAAGACTCGGTCGACGAATACGCCAGGAAGCGCGTTGATCGCCGGCGTGGCCGAAAGCTCGACCAGGTTGCCGTCGCGTTGGCCCAGCGCATCCCGCGCCTTGACCACGAAGAAGTAGGTCACGCCGTTCGTCAGGCCGGTGACCTGGAAGAACGGATCCGAGGTGGTGAAGTCCGGCAACCCGAAGTCGTGGCTCTCGGCCGTGGTGCGAACGTAGACGTCGTAGACGATCGGTCCCGAGGAGTCGAATGCCACAGACCACAGCAGATCGACGAACGTGTCGCCGGGACGAGCCTCCTCCAGTCCGTCGAACAGCGGCGCCAGGGTGTCCGTGCCGATCCATTCGTCGGCGCCGATGTCGAACTCCCACAGCGGCCCGTTGTTGTCCACTCCCGCCGCGTCGAAGGCCCGGGCATCGCCGTCGATATCGGTCACCGGTACCTCCGCGCCGTCCCAGCCTGCATCGACGCAACCCGAGCCCGACTGCAGGTGGTAGTCGTCGTCGGTGTGGTCCGCGTCGTCTTCCGGCGATACGAACAGCGGATCGACCTCGATATTGTCCGTCGCCTCCGGGACCGCGCCCTGAAGGGTCACGACGTCGGCCAATACCGTCGTCCCTTCGTCGTTGTAGGCCCCGGAGCTGTTCAGATAGATGTCGTTGTAGCGCAGCAGTGCCGGATCGGCCGTGGAGTCCTCCTCGTGAACCCCGTACGCGGTGTTGTGCGAAACGATGTTGTTGAGGAAGGTCGCTCCGGAGGTGTTCATCGAGATGCCGTCGCCCGTGTTGTAGCTGACCGTGTTGTTGGCGACGGGAATCGAGGCGCTGCCGGTGAGCCGCATGCCGCCGCCGAACAGCGTCGCAGCGTTACCCACGACGACGTTGTTCTCGATCCGCGCTTCGGTTGTCAGACTCACGGTGTAGATGCCGCCGCCATAGGTCGCGCCGGTGTTGTCCACGACCATGTTTCCGACGACGATGGACTTCGACACTGCGTAGATCCCGCCACCGTAGCGGGTCGAACCCGTCAGCACGTTGCCCGTGATCACGTTGTCGCGGATCTCGGCGCCGGTTCCGGCATAGATTCCTGCGCCATAGACGTTGCTGGCGTTGCCGCAGGTGTTGCCGCTGATCGTGTTGCCCTCGATGCGTGTCGCCGCGGTACCGGATCCGCTGACCGCGATCCCGCCGCCGTAGCCGGCGTTCGAACCGTCGGCGATGTTGGCCGTAATCTCGTTGTCCACGATCCAGGGTGTCGAGGTGCCGTTGACGTAGATCCCGCCGCCGAGCTCGCCGGACTGCGATCCCGCGGTCTGGTTGCCGGTGATCCGGTTGTCCCGCACCTCGATCGACGAGTTGTTGATCCAGACGCCGGCACCGTGGCCGCTGACCGACCCTCCGGTGATCGTGAGTCCTTCCAACCGTGTCGCCGCACCCACGCCGACGGCATCGACGACGCGGGCCGTCCCCTGGGCGTCGAGAATCGTCGTGGCGAATCCGTCGGTGCTCACGAGAGAGACCCCGTCTTCGAGACGGATCGGGAAGATCTCGGAGTATCCGCTGGGGTCGACGGTGGTGTCGTAGGTCCCCGGGCGAACCCGGATCGTCGCGGGCGCGTCGACCTGGGTCAGTGCGTAGGTGACATGACGCCACGGGGTTCCGCTGCTGCCGTCTCCGGTCACGTTCGATCCGGAGACCACGTCCACCCAGAACTCCGATGCGCCCGGTGTCGCGCAGTGCTCGACCGTGTTCGCTTCGGGGTTTCCGGAGTAGTCCTCCGCTCGAACCACGTAGCAATAGGTGGTCCCCGCGATCACGGAGCCGTCACACAATCCGAGACCGTAGGTCGTCGCCGTCGGCGTCGTGAAGTTCTGTCCGCCCGATGTCGTGGCTCGATAGATCGAGTACAGCACCGGCCGCGACGGATCGATCGCCTCGCTCCAGGCCAGACAGACCTGGTCGGCGCCGCCGGCGGCGCTCTCGAGCCCCGCGAAAACGGGCGCGGTCACGTCACCGGACGGAATGAAGAACTCGTCGGCGCCGATGTCGAAGTCCAACGCAGCGCCGTTGTTGTCCACGCCGGCGAAGTCGTAGGGCCGGACGTCCCCGTCGATGTCGTCGACCGGCACCTCGGCGCCGTCGTCCCCGGCGTCGATGCAGGCGGAGCTGTCGAGCAAGCGGTAGTCGTCGTCGGTGTGAACCGCATCGACCGGTCCCGCAACGTACTGCGGGTCGACGTCGATGTTGCCGGAGGCTCCGGCCACGAAGCCGTTGAGCAACGCGACGTTGTGGATCGCGTTGACGCCCTCGTCGAGGAACGGGCCCAGTCCGTTGGAGTGGATGTTGTTGCTCGCCAGCGTCGCCGGGTCGGCCGTGCTGTCTTCCTCTCGAATGCCGTAGCCGGTGTTGTGGCTGACGATGTTGTTGGTCAGCGTCGCGCCGCCGGCATCCATCGAGATTCCGTCGCCTGTGTTGGCCGCGATCGTGTTGTTCACCAGCTCGACCGACGAGCTGTTCGACAGGCGTACCCCGCCACCGAGCGAGGTCGCCTCGTTGCCCACGACGATGTTGTTGACGATCCGACCGGTCGAGCTGAGACCCGAACCGTAG
>JAAELQ010000042.1 GCA_024226515.1 bacterium | reverse complement strand
GGAATAACTATACCCGCTGGCAACCATAGCTTTTTTGGTTTGCCTGTTTTTTGATTGAACTCTTCAGCTAAACCCCATTCATAACGCTCCCTAAATGCATCCTCTGCATTGAACCCAAGCTTGAATTTTTTGATAGCGTCAAGGTTGATACCTCGCTTTTCAAGGTAATCGATCTGCTGGCTGTTATTTAAAAGCTCGCTATGTGCCCAAAAAGCAAAATTTTGGGGCTTTTCGTTCCAGTATGATAATTTGGGCTTATGATTATTTGCTGCTTTAAAATACGTCGTTTTGAGGCTAAGATGGCTCTGCTTTTTTGTAAACTTCGGCGTAACCCCAAAATAATGGCAGGCTTCTTTATAGCCAAGCCCGCGTATATCACGTAAGTACTGGATGCCATCACCTGCCTTTTGACATTGCCGACACCAAAACTTACCTGCTGGACCTTCTTCAGGCCAGATAGATAACCGGTCTGAGTCTTTGTGGGTACCTGGGTTGCAGTACGGGCATGCGCTGGAATATTCAACTTTACCACCGTGTCTGGATTG
>JAAELQ010000041.1 GCA_024226515.1 bacterium | reverse complement strand
CGCGGCGAACAGGTAGAAACCGTCCGAACGCGTCACCGTCGTCGCCACCACTCGGTCGTCCAACGGATCGAGGGTGTCGTTGAGGTCGGTCAGGGTCAGCGTCACGCCGCCGATCCCCGGCTCGCCCGGATCCTGAGTGCCGTCGTCGTTAGCATCGATCCACACGAAGTCGCCGACCAGGTGTGTCGCGTTGGTGTAGCCGAAGTCGAAGCCCAGGTCGGAGCCGCCGCCCACGATCGGACGCGGCCCGTCGGGATTGCTGAAGCCGGCCGACGGCACCAGACCCGCGGGCACTGTCTCAGCCACCACCTCGACGTACCAGATGTCGTTGAAGAGCGCGTCGAATAGCTCGCGGAAGATGTAGTAGCCGTCGGAGTCGGTGTAGGTGACGTCCCAGAAAGTGTCGTCCGCGGTGCCGATCGCCCCGTCGCCGCCGGCGAGGAAGATCTGCAGTTGCACGTTGGCCAGACCCGGCTCGCCGGGATCCTCGACACCGTCGCCGTCGACGTCCAGCCACACCCGGTCGCCCGCGACCGCAGAGAAGTCCGGGCCCGAATAGCCGAAGCTCGTCGCCGACGCGTCAACGCCGCTCGCCAGCGCCACGTTCAGGAAGTTGCAGTTGGTGAAGGTCAGGCAACCCGCCGGCACCGAGGTCGCGCCCAGGGGCGACGGCAGCGCCAACACCCGCAGCGCGTAGCTGCCCGCCGGCAGGTCGGGGAAGGACACCTCGCCCGGGACCCCGTCGTTGCCGCTGACGTCCGTGGCCAGCACCTGGCCGTAGCAGAACGGCCACACGCACGACGCGTCGAGCAGGATCACCGACGCGCCGTCGATCAGCGCGTCACCCACCGTGAACGTGCCGCTGAAGTCGTTGTCCAGGTACACCAGGTCGGTGATCGAGCCCAGGCTCGGCCCCGAGTTGTTGTAGCCGAAGTCCGCGGTCAGGAACGCGCCGCCGGCAGGCACCGACACCGTCGAATCCGTCTCGCTCGGAAAGTCCGCGCTCGCCGTCAGGCTGAAACCTCCGGCCGCCAGCACCCCCGCCGTATCGGTCACCGCCACCGTGTAGGTGCCCGCCGACACGCTGGTGAAGAGATACGAGCCGTCGGTGCTGGTGGTCGCCGTCGCCACCACCGCGCCCGAGCTGTCGATCAGGTCCAGCGTCACCCCGCCGATCCCCGGCTCGCCCGGATCCTGGACGCCAT
>JAAELQ010000040.1 GCA_024226515.1 bacterium | reverse complement strand
GATAGAACTTCAGGAAGGAGTCGACCCGGCGTCAGCATAACTTGTTGTAGGGCCATGGTCTATCGGGTGAACGGAGCCGTTTAGAATCGCTGGACCGGCGAGGCTCTCCCGAGTTTGAGATGCATTAGGGATGGGGAGCCAATCCCACTCCAGTGGTCATCAAAGAGTGAAGGCAGCCGAGGCGTCAGGCATTGAGGAGTTGCCTGTCGTCTATGTGGACCTCGACGACGCCGCAGAGAAGCAGTTGAACATCGCCCTCAACCGGATCACCGGGGGGCCATCCCAATACGCACAATACGCCGGGAGTTGTTCTACTCAACCGGAGGCGTCAGCAGATTACTGTCCCTCGCTGGATTTCCGATAGTCGTCGACGAACGCGTCCAGCGCGCGAAACGTCGCGTCCGGATCGGTCGAGTTGTTCCAGGTCTCGTAGAGCCGGTTCAACAACGTCGCGTCGGTGTGCATGACTTGCTGCACGTCGCCCTCCGCGACGGTTCCCTCCGGCAGCCACTCCTCGTGGTTCGCCGCGGCCGACTCCAGCAGTCGTGTCGCCTCGGCGGAATCGCCCGTGCGCCAGGCAACGTAGGCCAGCAGGAAGGCGGCGTCTCCCGCGCCGGGGTTCGTCTGGCGGATGCGAACGAGCCGCCGCCGTGCGTCGCTCGAGTCGCCGCGCACGAGCGCCAGCTCGGCCAGCACCATCGGCGCGCCGGTCTCCTCCGGGTTGATCTGCACCGCGCGCTCCAGCGCGACCCACGCGGCATCGACCTCCGCCGCCGCCGACGCGCTGACGGCACGCAGCGTGCCCCAGCGTTTGAACGCGCGGTGGCTCGACGGGTTCAGTCGCTTCAGTTGCTCGAACTGCTCGAGCGCGCCGTCGACGTCGCCCTGCTCGGCCAGGCAGTTGCCCAGGTAGTACAGCGAGTCCTCGTGCGCCGGGTTCAGCGCCAGCGCCCGGCGGAACAGCTCGATCGCGCTCGACGTATTCTGCTCGATCTTGACCGCGTCCATCGCGGCGCGCTGCAGCCGCCAGAACTCGAGCAGCTGCTCGCGCGTCAGTGCGGTGGCCACGACGACGCGGCGCGCCTCGGCGACGTCTTCCTTCAACTCCCAGATCGCGCCGGCGCTCAGCTCGGCGAACTCCTGCACCTGCCCGCTCGGCCAGCGCACCTCCAGCGAATCCACGACCTCGGCGTCGCCCAGGCCGAGGTGGACGCGCCGGCTGCTCTGCGACAGGTACGACGCGCTCGAGACCGTCCGGCGCAGGGTCGCGTCGCCGACGCGTGCCGCGACTTGCGCGCCGTCGGCGTCGACGAACGTCTCACCGTGGCGCGCACGCAGCACGAGCTGGACCCAGTTGCCCTGCTGCATCTCGTTGCGCAGCAGCCGCACGCCCTCGCCGCTGTCGACGAACAGCAGATCGAGGTCGCCGTCCATGTCGTAGTCCGAAAGCGCCATGCCGCGCGAGACTCGGGGCGTCGAGAGCGCGTCGGTCAGCGGCGCGAGATCGTGGAACGACTCGCCGCGCCGGTTCCAGAACAGGAAGGAGGGCTCGGGGGAGAGTCTGCGTGGCTCGCCGTCCTCCTCCATCGTGCTGCCGTTGGCCACGACGAGGTCGAGCCAGCCGTCGCCGTCGAGGTCGCCGAACTCGGCGCCCCAGCCGATGCGGCGCAGCGCGATCTGCCCCAGTCCGCGCTGGTCGGCGACGTCGACGAAGCGCAGCGGCGCACCCGGCCGCGCTCGGCCGTCGGCGCCGTTGGCCAGTTGCGAGTCGTACAGCGCGTTCTCCTGCGCGACCCAGTGGCTGACGAACAGGTCGTCGTCGCCGTCGCGGTTCCAGTCGCCGGCGGCGAGGCCCATCGCGCCGCGGTAGTCCGCGACCCAGGCCGCGTGGCTGACGTCCTCGAAGCCGCCCTCGCGATTGAGGTACAGCACGTTGTCCGAGATGTCGTTGGCGACGTACAGGTCGGGCCGGCCGTCGTCGTCGAGGTCGTGCCACAGCGCGCTCAGGCTACGACCCTCCGGGTTCGACACGCCCAGCGCCTCGGCAGCCTCCTCGAAGCCCCCGTTGCCGTCGTTGATGAACAACAAGTTGTTGGCAGGCCGGTAAGACGCCGGGTTCAGCGTGTACGGGACGCTGCGTCCGTACTGCTTGGTGGCCCGCAGGCGTCCCGCGTCGTCGCGCACGTATTGCACGTAGCCGCAGACGTACAGGTCGAGGTCGCCGTCGAGGTCGAAGTCCGACCACGAGGCCCCGGCCCAGAAGCCGTCGCGCGACGGGATCGAGTCGTCGAGCTCGAACCGCCCGCCGCGGTTGCGGTACAGCCGCAGGGCGTTGAAGCCGGTGACGACGAGATCGAGCCGGCCGTCGCGGTCGTAGTCGCCCCACGCCGCGCCCATGCCGACGATCCGCGTCTCGGGGAAGCCGCCCACGCGGCGGAAGGTCCCGTCGCCGCGGTTCTCGTACAGCTCGCTCGGCGAGAGCTCCTCGACCCCGGCGGTCAGCGGTCCGCCCGCGCTGACCAGCAGCAGGTCGTCGTCGCCGTCGTCGTCGTAGTCGCCCCACGCCGCTCCCGGGCCCATGTCCTCGGGCAGCTGCGAGCTGCGCTCGCCGGCGAACGCACGGAATGCGTCGAGGCCGGCCTCCTGCGTCACGTCCGTCCACGTCGGATTCGGAGCGTCGTCCGGGACGTTCTGCGCCAGCCGCCGCGTGATCTCCGCGTGCTGTTCGCCGGTCTGGTACGTCGAGGTTCGCCCGGCGAAGAACACGCCGAGGCCGATGCCTCCTCCCACCACGGCCGCGGCGAGCAGAATGCCGACGGTCCAGTACAGCCGCCGCCGTCTCCGGCCCAGCGGCCGCTTGGTTCCGGGCACCGGGGTCAGCCCCCCGTTCGGTCGATCTCGCCGTCGTCGGCGACGACGCGCACCGTTGCCGTGGCCCGACCGATCTCGACGGGAGGTGCCGTGATGCCGGCGTCCTCGCCGAACATGTAGTTGACGAGGAACTGGTCGAACTTGCGGTACTGCAGGCTGGCCACGATGTGGTACGTACCGGCCTCGTCGGCGGGCGGCACGTCGAACCCCGGCGCCCGGCCCTCCGCCGCCGTCTCCGGCGTCGGCCCCAGCGCCGCCGCACTCGAGGGGCAGCCCACGACGTACTCGACGGTGTCCGAGTAGCCGGGGAACAGCGCGCGCCGGAAGCGCACGCCGACCATCTCCCACAGGTTGTGGCGATCGATCAGGTTGCCGTATTGATCCACCGGCTCGGCCTTGAACAGGAACGTGCCCTCCTCGAGGAAGTTGTTCTCGTCGCGGCGGCCGGAAGTGAAGATGACGTTGCCCGCGTCGTCGGTGACCTCCAGCTCGATCCAGCTCTGGATGATGTCGAGCGGTCCCGTGGGGAAGTCGTGCCCCACCTTGTTCGACGTCATCACGACGCGCACCGGGATCGAGTCGCCGGGCGCCACCGTGTCGGGCGCCTCCAGCTCGACCGCCACGATCGGTCCACCCGCCCACTTGTCCGCGATCTCAGGGATCTCGTACTCGCCGCGCAGCCAGGCCTTCGTCAGCTCGACCTGTTCTTCCCAGCCCTCGAGCTCCAGCAACGCCGGCATGACGTTGTTCGAGGCGATGAAGCGATGGCTGCGATGCTTGCCGTCCCGCGCGTTGCGGTTGTAGTCGGCCACGTCGCCGGCGGCCGGATCGGTCGAGTCGATCAGCGGCATGTGGCACTCGCGACACTCGACCGTGCGCTCGGGGTGGCCCTCCTGGTTCCAGTGGCTCGCGGCCCAGTTGTCGTACTGGTTCTGTAGCTGGACCCAGCCGACGCGGTTGACCTCCTCGTCGATGAACTGCTTGTGGCAGGCCGCGCAGTACTCGGGCGCCTTGAACATGCGCTTGCTGAGCCGGTTGTGCTCGTCGGGGTAGGTGCGGATGAGGAAGTCGCGCAGCTTGCGGCGCCAGCCCTCGTCCGACCACTGCCAGAGGTATTCCGGCGGTTGGCTCATGACGTAGTTCGCGTTGCCCTGCAGGTCGGTCTCGCGGATGGCGTGACACGACAGGCACGAGATGCCCTCGTTGTAGCCCTGCAGGCCGGTCAGGTCCTCGACGAAGATGTTCTTCGTACCCGAGAACAGCGAGATCGGGTCGTGGCAGCCGCCGCAGTAGCGCGTCGACTCGGCGCCGTTCTGCTCGGCCATGATGCCCTGGATGCGTTGGAACGCCGCGTCCATCGCGGCGTAGCGATGCGAGCTGGGCTTCCACTCCTCCAGGATCTGTTCGTGGCACCCCGCGGTCCCGCAGGTGTCGGAGCCGGCCAGCGAGCGGGCGTCGAACGCCCCGCCGCTCTCCGTCCGTGCCAGGCTGGGCGCGAACGGGCGGTCGTCGCCGTACAGGTACTCGTAGTCCTCCGGAAACTCGTTGACGTATTCCACTCCGGGATACCGCGTGGCCAGCCCGACCGTCACCAGCCCGCCCACGACGAGCGCCGCCATGGAAAAGCCCGCCATGCGCCACGCCGTGCGCGCGTCGGCTCCGCGCACCGCGCGCAGGAACGGGCTCACGAGGTGCACGACCGACGTGGCCAGCACGACGATGGCCGAGACCAGGTGCACGTTGCGCCACAGCGGCGACATCTTCACACCGAGCAGGCCCTGCCACGTCACGACGAGACCCGAGGCCGAACAGACGACCAGGGCGGCGAGCGCGACGTAGCCCAGCAGGACCACGTGCGACATCGCGTAGCTCCGGTAGTCGTCCCAGTGGACCGCGGCGTACCAGGCGATCGGCAACAGGGTCGCCGCCCCGACCACCGTGTGCAGCAGCACGCTCCACTGGATCGTCGCGTGAAACGGCCCCAGCGTGATCGCGAAGCCCGACAGCGTCTCGAAGACCAGCGCGGCCATGCTCAGCCGCGCCAGGCTTGCGCCCCATCCCGTTCGAATCTGTCTCGTTTCCGCCATGGTACCCCTCCAGCCTACACTCAGGAGAGTGTCCACCACGAACGACGGTCCGGTGCGGGCAAACGTGGACCCGCCAGGTCTCGTTTCGGTCGGAGGCCGATGGGCGCCGAAATTGCCGAGCCCATATCGTGGATCGCGTGCGCGAGTCCGGTCCCATCGAGCTGCGAGTTTGTTCCGGGCCCCCCTGGCATCTGGAGTACGGCGTCGAGTCGATCGGAGACGACTACGTGTGCCGGATCCACGGCGGCGAGCGTCACATCGGCGCCGTGGCGCTCTCCGAGTGGCGGGCCGACCGCGCGACGACCGAGTGCCTCACGGTTTCCGGGCACAAGGAGCGGGGCATCGCCATGCACGCCGCGCACACGCTGTGCGCGGCCGGCAGGCGCAGCGTGAGCTGCATCGCCGGAATCCACTTCGACTCGCTGAAGCCGAACGAGGTCGAGTCGATCGTCGAGACCGTCTATGCGCTGACGCGAGAGGCTGCGGCTGCGCTCGAGCAGCGGAGGCTCTCGGATGCAATCGAGGACTCGCGCTGCTTGCTGCCCCGCATCGAGGGACTGCGAGGCGAGCTCGCCCGTGAGGTCCGCGAACTCATGACCGTGCCGCCACGGGCGGCGCCGGCAATCGTCGACGGCTTCGACGGCCGTGTGATCCTGTTCGCGCCGCTCTATCTGTGCAGCGCCTGCTCCAACGACTGCGCGTACTGCGGGTTTCGCAAGAGCGCTTCTTTCGACCGGACGCGTCTGTCGATCGAGCAGGCGGTGCAAGAGGCGCGACAGCTCGCGCGGCAGGGCCACCGCACGATCGATCTCGTCACCGGCGAGGTCGCGACCGATCGGTTCGTCGACTACGTCTGTGAGGCGACCCGCGAGATCCTCGCCGACGGCGGCATCCGTCGCGTCAATCTGAATATGGGAGCGTTGACGACGGAGCAGTTCCGCCGACTGAAGGCCGCCGGCGCCGCGTCGTACCACCTGTATCAGGAAACGTACGCTCCCCAAACCTACTTCGAGGTGCATCGGCGCGGCTTGAAGCGCGACATGGCCTATCGTCTCGCAGGGGCACATCGGGCGGCGGAGGCCGGCTTCGAGTCGATCGGGCTGGGCATCCTGCTCGGCCTGCATCCGATCGAGGACGATCTCGCGGCGCTCGCCGCACACGCCCGGATCCTGACGGAGGATTTCCCCCGCGTGCGCATCGGGTTTTCCCTGCCTCGGCTGCAGGACGTCGACGCCGGCTGCGAGTACTCCGTCGCCGCGCCGGTCGGGGACGCGGAGTTCATCCAGGCCGCGCTGTTCCTCAGGAGGAGGTTTCCGAGCGCCCACCTGACCGTGACCACGCGCGAGCGTCCGGAGATCCGGGACCGGCTCGTCGCGCTGGGCGCGACCAAGCTCAGCGCGGGGGTCTCGACCGCGCCCGGGGGCTACACGCTCGAGCCGTCCGGCACGCCGCAGTTCGAGATCTCCGATCGGCGCCCGTTGCCCGAGATCGCGGACCTCGTGCGGCGCTCCGGGAGGACTCCGGTCTACGAGTGACGCTGGGCTAGCCTGCTAGCGACCTCGGCCCTTCCAGTGCGTCATGCTGGTCGTCGCGCCCATCATGCGCGCCGTGATGTCGAACAGGCGCGTCGGCAGCACGCCCCGGAGGAACGGCGTCACCCGGATCAGCCACGGCATGCGAACCCAGATGCGCCGCCGCAGCACCGCTCGCACGATGGCGTTCGCCACCTGTTCCGGCGTCAGCAGGTGCGTGGCGTGCGGCGGTCGGACGCCCTCGAACATCCCCGTGTCGACGTATCCGGGGCAGGCGGTCGTCACTCCGACGTGCCTGCAGTCGGTCAGCTCCAGCTCGAGCCGCAACGATTCCGAGAACCCGATCGCCGCCCACTTGCTGGACGCGTAGCTGGAGCCGTAGGGCAGCCCGACGAAGCCCGAGGCGCTGGCCACGTTGACGACGTGACTCTCGGGACGCGTGACGAGGTCGGCGAGGAAGGCGTGGGTCACGGCGACGACGCCGTCGACGTTGACACGGAACGTCTTCAGGTGACGCTCGAGTGGGACGTCGAGAAACGCTCCGCCGAACACGACGCCGGCGTTGTTGACCAGCACGTCGGGTGGACCGACCTCCTCGACAATGCGCGCGCGCACCCGCTCGACCTGCGGCAGGTCGGTCACGTCGAGCACGTAGCAGTGGGGGCGCGTCCCCCTCGCGGAGACGCTGTCGGCAGCGCTCGCCAGAGCGGCCTCGTCCATGTCGATCAGGATCAGCTCGGCGCCCTCGTCGGCAAAGCGCGACGCGATGGCGAGGCCGATGCCTCGCGCCCCTCCGGTGACCAGAACTTTCTTGGCTTTCAACGAACGCATGACGATGACTCCTCGGGGATCATGCGGGGATACCGAACACGAAGAGCAGCTGCGCGATTCCGGCGAGCAGGCCCAGGACGCCGCCCAGCACGATCAGCTTGATCTCGTCCTCCTGGAAGCACGGACGCAACAGGTCCTGGAACTCCGCCGGCGGCATCTGCTCCATCCTCTCGCGCAGCAGTCTCTCCGCCAGACGGGCCCGCTCCCGATTGAACGGCCAGTGATCGAACGCGTCGCTCGAGACGCGCACGGCCTTCTCGCCGGCCATGCGTCGGATGCGCCCGGTGGTCGCGTCGCCGACCGCGACCGCCGCAGCGTTGCCGTAACGCGCGATCACCTCGTCGGCGATGGGCTGGATGTGCTTGCGGATCACGCCCCGGGTCTTCTCGGCACGTGGACCGTAGAGCATCGCGTAGATGATGCGCTGCAGGGTGACGATCTCGGTCGTGACCAGCCGGCACCATGCGGCGGAGACCTCGAGCTGGCGCTTCAGGAACAAGCCCTGGATGCGCCACGGGCCCACGCGCCGCGGCTCCAGCGGGCGGAACACGATGTTGATCGCGAACCAGTTCGTGGCCCAGCCGACCATGAAGCCGAACGCGGGAAGCACCCACCAGCTCGGGAACAGGATCCACACCGTGAGCTGGATCAGGCCGAAGAGAAAGCCGAAGTACAACCCCGAGCGGATGATGAAGCGGAACTCGGCGGCGCCGGCCTCGAGAAACAGGCGGTTGAGCAGCTTGCGGTCGCTCTCCAGCATCTCGACGAGCATCCCGCGGAAGTCGACCAGCTCCTCGACGCGCTCTACGATCTCGGCCACCAGGGGACGGACCAGTCGAGGAAGCTCTTCGCGCACGCGGCGGTAGACGTCCTGGCGCGCGCTCTCGGGCAGCATGCGCCAGACCTTCGCATGGCTGTAGAACATCACCTCGTCGGTGTAGCGCTCGAGCCGCGGCGTCATCACGGCCGAGACGTGCTCGGCGATCCGCTCCGGCTGCATCGACTGCAGCAGCTCGCGCAGCGTGCCCAGGCGGAACATCGTCCGATCGACGAAGATCGCGGCCATGCGCCCGGCCTTCGACGGGATGATTCCCTGCCAGCCGAACCAGGGGCGGATGCCGACGAACTCGACGGGGCGGAACGTCATGCGGATGGCGACCCAGTTCGTGACCCACCCGACGAGCGCCGCGACGAACGGGATGCTGACGTACTTCCAGATCTCGGGGTCTGACAGCACACGTTCGATCGCAGCAGCATCCATCGTCGATCGCCCTCAGGGACCTCGACGCAACGACAGCAGAAGTCCGCACACCAGCAGCAGCGCCCACACCGGCCAGGGTCCGTCGAACCCGGCCAGGATCGCGCCGGCGATCATACACGCGCCGCCGAACACGCTCGAGCGCAGACCCGAAAGTGGGTTCTCGGACGGTGGCTGCGTGGCGCGCTCGATCAGGCGCAGCCCCTCGGTCAGCAGGCGCGGAGTCTTGGCCAGGGCGTCGACCAGCTCCGGCAGGGCGGTGAGGCTCTCGCGCCCGAGGCGCAGCGGGCTGAAGCGTTCGAGGATGACGTGCCCGATGTGACGCTTGCAGACGCGCGTGACGTCGAAACCGGGAAGCAACTGGTTGCCGACGGCCTCGAAGGTCACGATCGCCTTGACCATCAGGACCATCTCCATCGGGAAGTACAGCCGGTACTCCGCGCCCTTGGCGACGGACTGTAGGATCAGCCGCGCCAGCGAGAGTTCCTGCAGGTGGCCGTTGCCCGACCAGTGGCGGCAGATCTCCTCGACGTCGCGCCGGAATCCCCTGCGGTTCGAACCCGGGTCGCCCTCCGCGATCGCCGTCAGGTAGTTCGCCGCGTTCTCCGCGTCGCCGGAGATCAGGCAGTAGAAGTAGTACATCAGCGTGTGCTTCAGGTCGGCGTCGAAGCGTCCCACCGTGCCGAGGTCGACGAAGCCGCAGCGCGGCCCGGGCAGGATGAGCAGGTTCGCCGGGTGCAGGTCGGCGTGGAAGAAGCCGTGGTGGTACAGCATGCGAACGATCGCTTCCGCTCCGAGGTCGATCAGCCGCTCGCGGTCGGCGAGACTCAGCGCGAGGGCGCGCGCGTCGGTCGGCTGGATCCCGTCGAGGTACTCCATGCAGAGCAGGTTGCGGTTGCTGTAGTCGCGGTAGATCCGCGGGAAGACGATGTCGGGTCGGTCGGCGAACGCGCCGGCGAACATCTCGGCGTTGTCCGCCTCGCGGCGCAGGTCGACCTCGCGCAACGTGTAGTCGCAGAACTCGGCGATCACGCGCCGCGGCTGGTAGCGACCGAGGAACAGCTGCAGCACGCGTCCGACGCCGCGCAGCAGCAGGGCGTCGCGCCGCAGCATCTCTGCCACGCCGGGCTTGACGACCTTCAGCACGACCTGTGCGCCGCCCGCCGTCGTCGCGACGTGGATCTGTCCGATCGATGCGGAGGCCAGCGGCGTCGACCGGATGTGAGCGAACACCTCGTCGACGGGACGTTCGAGGTTGTCGCGCACGCGCTGCAGGAACTGCGGGAAGGGCAGTGCGGGCAGTCGGTCGAGCAAGCGGCCGAGCTCCTTCGTGATCGTCTGCGGCAGCAGGTCCTCGCGCAGGCTGAGCATCTGACCCAGCTTGATGTACGTCGGGCCCAGCCGCTCGAGCCTCCGGCGCAGCTGGACGGGGAACGACTGGCGGCGAAGCTCGCGATTGACGAACAGCACCGCGGGCGCGAGGAGCAGGTGCGCCAGGATCGCGGCCGGGCGTCGGCGTTCGCGTACGGGCAACCCGCGCAACAGGACCCACGAGCCGCCGACGATCAGGGCGGTGACGTGTCGCAACGTCGCGACGAGGCGCCGCGGCAGCCCCTGGCGTCCGGGGTCGACGTAGGTCTCGAAGACCGGTTCCTCTCCCGGCTTGGGTGGGTCCGGGACCGGCATCGGTTGGCTTGCGACAGACCGGTTGCGCATGGCGATCGTCTCCCCGGCCTGTTCCATCGCAAGCGCGGTGCCATTCCGGATCGCGGAACTCCCTTGATATCCCGCCGGGCGACGATTCTCCTTGCGGCATATGCCGCAGGCTGGGCCCTCGACCTGCTACGGACGGGTAGGGTCGAAAGGGGGCCACCTTGGGGCGCCTATACTGGACTCGTCCTCTACGCGGGATTGCGATGAATCTCCTCGAGCGCATCGGCGGACTTCGCCTGATCCTGGTCAGCGGCAAGGGTGGAGTGGGTAAAAGCACGCTGACCGCCGCTCTGGGGAGGTGTCTGTCCTCGGCCGGGCGGCGTGTGCTGCTGCTCGAGATCGATCCGCGCGAGAGCCTCTATCCGCTGCTCGACGTGGACCCGTCGGGCGGCGAGATGCAACGCGTCTCCCCGCGACTGTGGGTGCAGAATCTCCGACCGCGAGAGGTGCTGGACCAGGTGGTCCACGACCAGCTGAAGATCGGCGTGCTGGCGCGCCGCGTCGTCAACAGCCCGATCTACCGGCAGTTCGCCGAGACGGCGCCGGGGCTAGAGGAGCTGGCCGTGCTGGGGCACGCGTTGCGACTCGTGCGCGGCCTCCACGAAGACAGCCCGCAACCCGATGTTGTCTTGTTGGACGCTCCCGCGACCGGACACAGCATCTCGTTGCTGGCCGGGCCGCAACTCGCCGCCGAGGTCATTCCGTCCGGACCCTTCGGCGAGATGGCCTCCGAGCTGGCTGCCTTCGTCGCCGATCCGCGGCAGGCGGGCATCGTGCTGGTGACCCAGGCCGAGGAGCTTCCGATCAGCGAGGCGATCGACATGCTGGGTCAGCTCGATCGGCGTTTCGGGCGCGGTCCCGAGCTGGCGGTGGTCAACGCGCTGTACCCGCCGATTCCGCCGGGCTGCGAGTTGCCGCAGGATGGACCGATCGGATTGTGGCGCCGGCGGCGCGAGGCGAACGAGGCCGAGCTGCGACGCTTCGCGCAGCGCTGGGACGGGCCGCGAGTCGACATTCCGCTGCTGCCGTTCGCCCCGGGGCCGAAGCTGGTCGAGCGGATCGGGGAGCGCCTCGAGTCGTCGCTGGATGCCGTGGAGAGCGTGTCGTGCGTGTAGATCTCGGCAATCACCGCTACGTGATCGTCGTCGGTTCCGGCGGAGTCGGGAAGACGACGCTCTCCGCCGCCCTCGCGCTGCAGGCGGCCCGTGCCGGCGAGAAAACACTGGTGATGACGTTCGATCCGTCGCTGCGGCTGAAGGACACGCTCGGCGTCGGAGACAGCGCGCGGGGGTGTGAGGTTCCCGTCGCCAGCGACACCGCCGCGCCGCTTCACGCCAGCTTGATCGATGCGCGCGCGACCTTCGACCGCCTGATTCACCGTTACGCGCCGGACGACACGGCGGCAAAGCGGATCCTCGAGAACCGGTTCTACAAGAACCTCGCCGGTCAGCTCGCTGGGATTCTCGAGTACATGGCTGTCGAACGCCTGTACGAGCTGAGCGCAGAGCGGCGCTACGACCGGATCGTGCTCGACACGCCGCCGACGCGGCAGGTGCTCGATTTCCTCGAGGCTCCCGAACGGTTGATCGCCTTTCTCGACAGCGGAGCGTTGCGCATCGCGTTGCGTCCGTGGTTCGACGAGACCGGACACCTGCGCGTGGCCCGTCTGCCCGGCATCGGGTCGCGGTTCGAGGCGTTTCTCGACCGCGTGATCGGCCTCGGCCTGCTGCGCGACATGGCCGAGTTCTTCCAGGCCTTCAGTCCGCTGTACGACGGCTTCCGGGAACGGGCGCTGGAGGTGCGGCGGATGCTGCACTCGGAGGAGACGGTCTTCGTGCTGGTCAGCGCTCCGGGCGAGAAGAACAACGCCGACACGATGTTCCTGGCTCGCCGCCTCGAGGAGGCGGGCTACCGTCTGGGGCCGGTGATCGTCAACCGGGTCCACCCCCGGCTCGATCCGGGCCCCGCTCCGGACGACCCGGAGACCGCCGGGGGGCTGCAGCTGATGGGCTGGCTCGGCGAGCGGGACCAGCGCGGCGTCGAGTCGATCCGGGCGTTGCTGCCGGGCCGGCCACTGATCGCCCTACCCATGCTGCCGCGAACCCCTTCCGACCTCCAGGGCCTGGATCGACTCATCGCCGATTGACGCGGCGCGGCAAAAAATCAACCTGGGTCGGTTTTGCGGGTTTCTTGTTAAATCTTTTGTTTTGTTTTGTTTGTGGCTATCAGCCCTGCGGGGTCTTTTGTGTCGCTTGTCGCGATGCGGCGTCGGAGCGTAGAATTCGGATAGGTTATTGACGCGGTGTGGCAAGGGCCGCGTGGAGGTTCAGAGATGGTCCGATTGATCAAGCGCTACGGCAGCCGGAAGCTCTACGACACCGAAGAGAGCCGGTACGTCTCCCTGGAGGAACTGGCCGTCTGGATCCGCGAGGGGCAGGAGATCCGGGTCGTCGACAAGGAGACGGAAGAGGACGTGACCTCGCAGACGCTGACCCAGGTCATCGCCGACGAGGGGCGTCGCGACAACTCGTTCCCGCCGAGCGAGCTGCTGCACGAGATGATCCGGCGCGGCGAGAAGCTGGTGTCGACCGGTGTGAAGCAGCTCGGCGACGGATTCGACCGCCTGCTCGCGGCCGGGGCCGAACGCGTCGCGCCTCTGCGCGAAGTTCGCGAAGAGACGCAGATGCTGCGGCAACGGCTCGAGGGCCTGGAAGCAGCCCTGTCCCAGTTCGAGAGGCGAGCGACAGAGAAGAATGTTGAACCCCCTGGTGAAGCGGTGGGCGCCACTGCCACGGCCTCGGAGGAGAAAGAGAAATGAGCAAGGCAAAGAACGCGACCCTGATGGATACGACCAAGATGCTGGGTGACGAGGCGATGAAGATCGGCCGCAACACCTACCTGTTCGGCCTCGGTGCGGTGGTCACCGCGGAAGAAGAGATGCGCGGCGTGATCGATCGCATGGTGCAGAAGGGCGAGGGCGCTCAGAAGGACGACGCCCTCATGATCGGCAAGGCGACCGGCAAGGTCAAGGAGTTCGGCCACCAGGTCGAGGAGAAGGTCGAGTCCACGGTTTCGGCGACGCTCAACCGCGCCGGCATTCCGAACCGCGGCGAGATCCGGACCCTGATCATGCGCGTCGAGGAGCTGACGGAGAAGGTGGACGCGCTCGCCGCGCGTTGATCGGCCGTGCCCGACACCCGTAAGCGGATCGGCCTGGCCCTCGCCGGAGGAGGGCCGGAAGGAGCGATCTACGAGATCGGAGCTCTGCGCGCACTGGAAGATGTGCTCGAGGGGCTGGATCTCAACGAGGTGGACGTCTACGTCGGCGTCAGCGCGGGTTCCTTCGTCGCCTCGTGCCTGGCCAACGGCCTGACGACCGCGCAGCTCTGCCGCGCGATCGTCAAGAGCGAGCCGGACGAGCACCCGCTGTCTCCCGAGATCCTGTTCACCCCCGCATTCGGCGAATGGTTCGGCCGCGGCCTACAGACACCGGGTATGATCTGGAACGCCGTGGCCGACTACGTCTCGAACCCGGGCGAGAGGACGGTACTCGAGACGTTCACCCGCATGACGCGTCTGTTGCCGCTGGGCCTGTTCGACGGCGATCCGCTGCGGCGCTACCTGTCCGGTATCTTCGCGATCAAGGGCCGCACGGACGACTTCCGCAAGCTCCGGCGACGCCTGATCGTGATCGCGGCGGATCTCGACTCGGGAACGGCGGTGCGCTTCGGCACCCCGGAGACGGCCCACGTGCCGATCTCCCGTGCCGTACAGGCCAGCTCGGCGCTGCCGGGGCTGTATCCTCCGGTGGAGATCGACGGCCGGCACTACGTCGACGGCGTGCTGCTCAAGACGCTGCACGCGTCGGTTGCGCTCGAGGCCGGAGCGGAGCTGCTGCTGTGCGTCAACCCGATCGTTCCGGTCGACACCGAGGACGCGATCGAGGCCGGAGCGATGCGCCGCGGTAAGCTCGTGTATCGCGGCCTGCCGACCGTCCTGTCGCAGACGTTCCGCACGCTCGTCCACTCGCGCCTCAAGGTCGGCATGAGCGCGTACGAGACGCGTTTCCCCGGCGCCGACACGATCCTGTTCGAGCCCGATCGCGACGACTATCGGATGTTCTTCACCAACATCTTCAGCTTCTCCTCGCGGCGCAGCGTGTGCGAGCACGCGTACGACTCCGTGCGCAGGCACCTCGCCGAGCGGCGAGAAGAGCTCGAACCCGTCTTCGCGCGCTGCGGCATCCGCATTCGCGACGAGATCCTGCACGACGCGGACCGCACGGTGTGGACCGAGGCCGGGCTTCCGGCCCGGAGCGCCGCGCCCGCGGCCCCGGTCACCGAGGATCTGCGGCACACGCTGACGCGCCTCGAGGATCTCGTAGAACGCCTGGAACGATCGATGGCTCCGCAAACTACGGAAACTCATGGCTAACGCGACGCCACCGCCGAACGGCGTCAACCGCTTCGCGTTCGTCATCCATCCGCTCGACCTCGGCCACATTCACAGCCACCCGCTGTTTCGCTGGACCCGCTACCTGCCGGACGCGCTGGTGGAGCGCGTGGCGGCGCACATGCCGCCGATGCGCCTGTCGCGCATCACGGGGGCCCGATCGACGTCGACCGGACAGCGCGTGGAGGGCAGCCTGTTCACCCTGTGCGCCACGCCACGGCAACTCATGACGCGGTCGCCGCGGTTCACCTACAAGCGACTGAACCGTGTCGCCCACATGGCCCAGGCCGACGGCGCTCGCCTGATGGGCCTGGGCGCGTTCACCAGTGTCGTCGGCGACGCGGGCATCACGGTCGGGCGCGAGTCGCCGATCGCCGTGACCAGCGGCAACAGCCTGACGGTCGCCGCGACGCTCGAGGCGGCCAAGGTCGCCGCCCGGCGGATGGGTGCCGAGGACCTCTCGCGCGGCAAGGTGATGGTGATCGGAGCGACGGGCTCGATCGGTAGTGTCTGCGCGCGCATGGTCGCCATGGCGCTGCGCGATGTCGTACTCGTCTCGATCGAGCCGCAGAAGCTCGAGCGTCTCGAGCGCGTCATCCGGGACGAGACGCCCGGCGTACGCGTCACTACGAGCCTCAGTGCCGCGGGACTCGTCGGCGATTGCGACGTCATCGTCACCGCGACGTCCGGCTTCGGCCAGCGCATCGTCGACATCAGCGAGTGCAAACCCGGCGCGGTCGTCTGCGACGTCGCTCGTCCGCCCGACATCGGCGAGGCCGAGGCCGCGCTGCGGCCCGACGTGCTGGTGATCGAGAGCGGAGAGGTCGTTCTGCCCGGGGACGTGAACTTCGGTTACGACATCGGCCTGCCTCCCGGCGTGGCCTACGCCTGCCTCGGTGAGACCGCGCTGCTGGCGATGGAGGGCCGCTTCGAGAGCTTCACGCTGGGTCGCAACATCGATATCGACCGCGTGAAGTGGATCCACCGCCGCTTCCGGGAACACGGCTTCGAGCTGGCCGGCCTGAGTTCGTTCGGTCGCTACCTGTCGGACGAGGAGATCGCGAGCAAGCGCGCGCTGGCCGACGATCTGCGCCGAGACCCCGACCTGCTCGAGATAACGCGTCGCGAGGCCGCAGAGAGGTTGCGGCAGATCCCGCACGCGTCGAAGGGCGTGCCGGCGGTCAGTCGCGCAGGCTGACTCGCGCCGCCGGTTCCGGATCGCAGGCGGTTCGGGGAGGCAGCCTGCGTTCGGCCAGGTTCCAGGAATACTGCCCCTGCCGCATGTTGCGCTCTTTGCGGCTCAGCCCGCGATAGCCGTACGGCGGGCGCCGCAGGTTGCGCGCCAGTGACAGCAGCGGCCAGCCGAACGGCAGGTAATAGGCCAGCAGATCCCAGTCGCGCAGGATGAACTGCAGGCGATTTCGCGCCTCGGGGCGCAGCGCGTCCCGTTCGAAGCGCTTGAAGCTCTGGGCCCAGCCCGTCGGTAGCGTCCGCGCGAGCACCCGTCCGCGCCTCGCGGTCCGCAGCTCGCGGAACAGAGTCCGGCGCTCGAACGGCTGTCGGCCGTGGGCCTCGACCTGACGGTCCATCTCAGTCTGCATTATCGTGCGCAGCCGCTCCGCGGTTCGCATCGCCGCCTCGCGGTCGGGATGCGCCAGGTCGACCAGGCCGCACTCGTGCGCCAACGCCCGCACGTCGATCGGCTTGCCTGCGACGAACACCATCCGGCAGGGCAGCGCCATCCACCAGGCCCAGGGCAGCAACATCGCGGTCGGCGCCGCGGGCAGCGGCAGGAACGGAACGCGGAACAGCCTCCGCATGACACGATCGATCGTCTTGAACGTGAAGGTGTACGGCACCAGCCACTCGGCGTTGATGATGTACATCGGGACGACCGGCACGCCGTAGCGCGCGGCGAGGGTGACGAAGCTGGTGTGGAACGGCTGCAGCTTGTAGCGGTTCTGAAAGCCCTTGCCGATACCGCGTACGCCCTCCGGGTAGTAGATCACGCGATCGCCGCGCAGTAACAGTTGCTCGAAGTTCTCGAACGTCGTGTCGATGCCGCCGCAGCGGCGCCAGAAGTTGTCCAGACCGAAGGGCCGCATCCACCACGTCATCGACAGCTGCTTCTCGAACAGCGAGCGGAACTTCGCCTCGGGCCGCAAACCGTCCCGCTGCCACAGCGCCACGTCGAGCACGATGCCGTCGTAGGGGAAGGCCATCCCACTGTGGTTGGCGGCCAGGATCGCCGGCCCACGCACGGGGATATTCTCGGTCCCCAGCAGCAGGGGGCGGAAGTAGTGTTCCAGCACGGGGCGAAACGGGCCCTCGATGAGGCGCCGCGTGTAGTCCGCGTCGAACGGGTCGTGTGTCGATGGATCGATCATCCCTACCGTCAGTCTGCAACGTCCGTGCCGAGCCGACGGAGTCGAACGGTTCCGGAAATGGACCGTGGGGGTCCGTTGAACCGTTCCCAAAAACCATCGCGGTTGTCCGAGGGCCGTTTTCCGAGGCTAGTACGCTGGAAACAAGGACGATCGAGGGATCGCCCGGGAGGTCGTTATGCCATTGCAGAAGCTGAAGGATTGTCTGGACAGGGAGCAAGTGCGGTACGTCACGATCAGTCACTCGCCGGCGTATACCGCGCAGGAGATCGCCGCGACCGCCCACGTGCCCGGCAAGGAGCTGGCGAAGACCGTCATGATCAAGCTGGACGACGAGATGCACATGGCCGTTCTGCCTGCGTCGTCGATGGTCAACTTCACCCGTCTGAAGGGACTGACCGGAGTCTCGACTGCCGAGTTGGCCACCGAGCAGGACTTCGTCAACCGTTTCCCGGGCTGCGAGGTGGGCGCAATGCCTCCGTTCGGGAATCTGTGGGACATGAAGGTCTTCGTGGCGGAGGAGCTCACGCAGGACGAGCAGATCGCGTTCAACGCGGGATCTCACACCGAGCTCGTACGGCTGTCGTTCGGCGACTTCGTGCGGGTCGTGGAGCCGCGCGTGTGTGATTTTGCGGCCAGCGGAACACTGGTCTGAGCGAGATCGCGGTTCGAAGGAGCCGAAAGTGACGACTGTTGACGCACTCGCCGACCTGCTCGTCGAGGCGCTGAGCCACCCGGATCGTCTGGCCGACGGCGTGCATCGATTCCAGCACGCCGTGTGGGAAGCCACCGATCGCGACGACTCGGAGGCGGAGCACGAATGGCAATTGCTCGAGGCGCTGGCCTACGACCTGGCCAACTTCGTTCCTCCGCCCGACATTCGACGCGTCGACCCGGCGTACTACGGTCGACGGGTCGCCGAGGCGAAGATCCGTGAGGCGCTCGATCGTCTGGCCGGTCTGCGCGTGACCTGCTGACAGCGGCGCTCAAGGGCAGCCTCCGCTCGAGGGCACGCGAACCTCGAGGCCGGGCGCGGCGCGCCCGTAGTGCGCGTCCGTGTGCTCGCGGATCAGATAGAACCAGCATCCCATGCACGTGGTGTCGTCGGGGCCGAGCTCGTCGAACTGGTCTAGGTGCGTGTCGTCGTACAGGCACTGCGTGTGGCCGAGATCGACCGTGGGCGTGACCTGGCTGAAGCGCAGGTTGCATAGTTTGCCGCGCAGCACGTCGTACGCGACGTTGGTCTGCGACGGTTGCTGACACGCGCCCTTGTCGATGCGCAGGTTGTCGGGCCAGAGCGCGAACGGGTCGAGTCGGATGCAGATCGGCGTCTGATGCGGCGACACGTCGACCATCGCCTCCACCTCGACGGTCACCGGCCAGCCGTCGATCGGGCAAGGCTGCTGCGGCTGGAACGGGTCGATGGGGTTCTGCCCGTAGTTCGGGTTCATGCACCACTGCCGGACGTCGGCGCACAGCGTCGGCGTGCCGGCGGTCGCGTAGTCGATCAGGCGCCAGTCGGAGACCGGGGGGCCGATCAGCGACGGCGCGACGGTGTAGAGGTCGTGCGACACGTTCTGCGTATCGTCATGGTCCGGCGGTGGAGCGAACGCCGGTGCGTGGTCCACGTGCAGGGGCCCGCGAACGCGTCCGGCCCCGCCGCTGCCCGACGGCGGCGGCTCGGCGTTGTTCAGACCCGGGTCGCTCAGCGTGATCGTGAGATTTTCCGAGTCGACGCCCGCGGCGGTGACGTAGTGCCCTCCGCAGCGGTTCCAGTCACCGGGGTTCTGCGGATCCTGCCAGTAGAAGCCGAGCAGCAAGACGATGTCCTCGCTGCGCTCGATCTCCTCTTCGACCTCGTGAAACGGAGGTGCAGGCACGGTGACCTCGGTGAAGTGCACGTCCAGCCCGCGCATCTGCAGCCACGTGTCGATGCAGGCCTGCATGTCGTTGATCAGCGTTCCGCGGTGGTTCGTCCCGGTGGCGTTGACGTCGTCCGTGTTCATGCACATCGCGATCCCGGGGATGTAGGGCGTCGTGTTGTACTCGGAGTGATCGTCCGGCATGCCGGGGAAGATGTCGATCATCGGGTAGCAATCGATGCCGAGAGAGAGGGTGTAGCTTCCGATCGGACCACCGGCCTGCTGAACCTGAACGTAGTACGGCCGTCCACCCTCGAGCTGGGCGTAGAGATCCGACTGCAGCCTCGGCAAGCAGCCGTTGTCGTTCGATGACAGCAATGGGCCGGGGGTTCCCGACGAGCATCCGTCGAACAGGCCGATCGTCGTATCGACGTCACCGGCCTGTGCGTGTGCGCACGTCGAGATGTTGACCGTGCAGGTGCGGCCGAAGCCCGGAAACTCGAAGCGGAACCAGTCGGCGTCGGCTCCGCCCGCTCCCATCACGCCGGGGATCGGCGGCGTCTCGCCGAGCGGGATCGCGCGGTCGCACGTGTCGTTCGGTTCGATCTCGAACGCGGATCCCGTCGTGCGGTCCGACTCGCACTCCATCTCGGAGTCGAACCACCACAGCGAGTTCCAGACCGCGACCGGGCCGCAGAAGGTCGGTGGCCACTGTGCGTGGAACTGCGAGAAGTCCGGCATCCCGCTGGGCGCGTAGTTCGGCCAGTCGGCCTTGTAGAACGTGGGGTCGGGCGGCGTCGGCGGGTCGTAGGGGTCGGTGATGTCGAGCGGCGAGTCGTTCACCGCCAGGGCGTCGATGTCCTCGGGGCCCGGGTCTGCCGCCGCGATGCGCATGTCGGCGACGTCGTCGGCGTACAGTGCGAAGCTGCCGGTCGTATCCGACCAGTAGATGTCGCCGGGATCCAGCCCGCACGGGGCGTTGGCGTCCGTCGTGAACAGCACGCCGGCGACCTGCAGACTCTCGTCGAAGAACGGCGCGATTCCGTCGATGTCGCAATCGTCGGGATCCGGGACGCCGAGGTGCGGTCCGGCCATGGCCCAGATCGCAGGCACCGGCTGGATCTGCCCGTTGACGAACCAGATGTGCGCCTCGCTGCCCGGGCCCAGCGCACCGTCCGACGGCGTGTCGGGCGAGAACAGCAAAGTGAAGCCCTGCTGATAGAAGACGTTTGCGGGGCGGGTCTCGTAGGCATCGACGTCGTCGTCCACCTGCGCCGGCGGCGGGTCGGCGCCGAGCCCGAGGACGCTCTCGGTGAGCGCCGTGTGGTAGCTGCGCCGCGGTCCGAGGATCGCGCAGTGGTCGTAGAAGAAGATCTCGGTGAAGTTGTCCGGGGCCGACACCCCGGGCCCCGGGTCCCCGTCGTCGAACGAGAACAGGATGCCGGGAGGAAACGGCGGCTGCACGGGACACACTTCCACCGGCTCGTCGATGGCGAATGCGTCCATGTCGAACGCGGTCGGGTCGGGGACGTTGAGCGACGGCGGTGGACACGAGCCGTCTCCGTCGTCGATGTCGCAGGCCAGACCGGCGAAGAACACGTCGCCGGGGTCGAGGGGAACCTCGTTCGGGCCCTCGTCCACCGAGAACCCGGCCTGCAACAGGCCGGGGCAGAGCAAGATGGCGACGACCAGCGTCGCCCTGAAACACAACCGGAGAATCCGGTACATCACGACCTCCTCGGGCGACAGGCCGTCTGTGTTTCGAACAGGCGCGCGGCCTGCCGTCCGTGACACGGGTCAGGCGGGTATTACACCGCTCATTCTGCTGCGATCGGTCGCGGTTGCAACCGACGAATCGGATGGTCTTTTGATCGCTCGAATACGAATCGGTCATGCGATGACGCGACCGTTCACCTTTCGCTAACATGCTGTTCATGAACATCGCAATCATGCTGCTCAATCAGGGCCGAGGAAGCGGCGAGGTGGCGCGACAGCACGCACGTCACCTCGCGCAGCGCGGATGCCGCGTGCACTACATGCACCCGCGTGTCGGCGAGGGCGCCCCGGGCGCCGTCAACCACGACATCGCGCTGCACTCGACGACGATGCCGGTGCACGAGTTCCTGCCCGCCGCCAAGGCCGAGCAGAAGACGGTCGCCTCGATGACCGCCGACGAGGCTCTCGCCTACCTGCCGGCGTACGAGGCGGCGCTCGATGCGGTGGCGTCCGAACTGGACGTGATCGTCGGGCACCACGCCAACCTCGTCGCCGTGGCAACGCACCGTGTCGCGAAGCGGCACGGCAAACCCTTCGTGTTGTTCCTGCACGGGACCGGGATCGAGCCGCGGCACCACGGCGGCTACGCACGACCGGTGTGGGACGCGATCGAGGCGGCGATCCGCGCCGCCGCCGGGATCCTCGTCACGACGGATTACGTACGCGACGAGCTGGTCCGGACGCTCGTGGACCTGCCGCACGATCGTTTCCTCGTCTTGCCCTGCGGCGTCGACCTGGACGAGTTCCATCCGGGCGGGTCGGGGGAGATCCGAGAGAAGTACGACTTGCCCGAGACCTTCGTGCTGTGTCCCGGCGCGCTGACGTCGTCGAAGGGGCCGCAGAACGTCGTCGAAGCGTCGCGGCGTTACGCCGATGTCGCTCCGACGATCTTCATCGGCGACGGCGAGTTGCGCGAGGAGCTCGAGCGCGAGCTGGGCGACCGTGGCAGGTTTCTCGGTTTCGTGTCGGCGGACGATCGCACGCGCCTGGTCAACGCGGCGACGATCCTGACCGCCGCTCCGCAGAAGCTGGAGCACTTCGGCATCATCTACGCCGAGGCGCTCGCCGCAGGCACGCCCCCCGTGGCGTACGGCGGCGGCGGTGTTCCCTCGGTCGTCACGCCGGACGTCGGCCTGCTCACCGAGCGCTCGCCCGAGGCACTCGGCAGCGGCATCCGCGAGCTGCTGTCGGACCCCGCTCGGCGTGAGGCGATGGCCGCGGCCGGGCGCCCGCGAGCCGAGCGGCTGTTCTCCTACCCGGAGCTGGTTTCAATCCTCCACGAGTGGTTGCGCCACACGGTCCGGGGTGGCTCCGTCTGAACCCGGCTCTCGTTAATTCACCATGATGATGGTGAAGGTCTCGCCCGTCGTCGCGACGCTACTGTAACGTCACCGTGATCAGCAGCGCCCACACGCTGCTCGCCGGGATCTGAAGCTTGGCGTTGGTGGCGTTCTGGTTCCCCACGTCGATCGTCGCCCCGGACACGCTGACGATATCGTCGCCCGTGCCCTCCGTCCCGACGGTGCCGGAATCTACCGCTGCGAAGATCGTATCCTCCTCGCCCGGCGTGCACGTCGAAGCGGCACAGCTGGCGACCGAGTTGTCGAAGCGCAAACCCCCGCTGGAATACTGGAACAGCGGATCCAGCACGTCGCGGAGGCTGACGTTGCTCAGCAGCGGACCCGGGTTGTTCACGTAGAGCATGAACTTCACCGGCACGCCGGTCGGCAGCGTCGAGCTGTCGGTGATCGGCGTCCCGTCGGACTGGAAGGCTCGTTTGACGAGCTCCAGCTGTGTGGAGAACGCGAGATCGTGGATCGAGATCTCCTGAACGCCCGGATTGCTCAACGGCGACGTATTGCGATAGACGATCTGGATCTGACTGATCCCGGTCTGGTCGAACGTGACGGTCGCGTTCCCAGTGGAGCTCGTCGAGGACGACGAGCAGGTTCCGGTGACGGTGTTGACCGTGTCGAAGCTGTTGCAGGCCGCCGTGATGACCGATGACGGGTTGACGGGTAGGCCGGACGCCGTTGCGGTGAACTGTAGCTGATCGATGTGGTTGGTGTTGCGCAGATCGACGTCGAGGATCGAGAAGGAAACGCCATACACTCCGCCGGTGTGGGCGAAGTCGATCGTCAGGGTGATGTAGTCGAGGCCGTTACTGGGATGGTTGGTGCGGACGTAGAGGCCGTTCTCGACCGGGTTGAGCCCGCCGGTCAGGGACGAGTTGATGTGCGGCGAAGCGGTCCCGCTGAGCGCGCGCAGAGCCGAGAGATCGCCGCCGAACGTGAGACTGACGTTGTCGCCGCCGACGGAAAACGTCTCCGCCGTGGATCCCGGTGGCCAGGCCTCCACGTCCCAGTCGAGCAGCTGCGCCACCGCCGGCTGAGCGCACAGGACGCCGAGAAGCAACGCCCCGAGGGCCCACGTGCCCCGGGAAGACCGGCTCTCGTTCCTCAATAATTGTATGTGTGCGAACACGGGGCGAATATAGAGCCGCCAAACCGCCGAGACCAGTCCGTGTCCCCGGCTGAATTCGGCCTTTGTCGGGGCAGACAATGGCGGTACACTCTGGTCGTACGGTCGACTCTCGGCGGGCAGCCTCATGACATCGAATCCCCCGCACGCCCCGTTTCCGGCAGGAATCCGGGCCGTGCTCATGATCGCGGCGTTGGCGCTACCGGCGCTCGTGTCGGCGGGCAGCGCCGCGCTGACCCGAGGCCCGTTTCTGCAGCTCGCGACGCACGAGCAGGTTCTCCTGCGCTGGAGAACCGACCTGCCTGCCGGCTCCCGTGTCTGGTGCGGACCCGACCCCGGCAGCCTCGTCGTCTGTGCGGAAGAGCCGGATCTGAAGACCGAACATGCCGTTGCGCTGACCGGCCTCGTGGCCGACACGCTCTACTACTACGGCATCGGCACGGTCGTCGATGCGTCGCCGACCGTGGGCGGCGACGCGCAGCACTGGTTCGTCACGGCGCCGCTGCCGGGCACCTCCAGTCCGACGCGAGTCTGGGTGCTGGGCGACTCGGGGACGGCCAACGCGGCCGTGCTGGCGGTGCGCGACGCGTATCTCTCGTTGACCGGAGCGCTCCACACGGATCTGATGCTGATGCTGGGGGACAACGCGTATCCCACCGGAACCGACGCCGAGTATCAGCAGGCGCTGTTCGACGTGTTCGGCGACAGCCTGCGCCGCACGCCCGTCTGGCCGGCGATCGGCAACCACGACATCTACGATGCGGCCAGCCAGAGTTGGCCGTACTTCGACATCTTCGACCTGCCGGATCAGGGACAGGCCGGTGGGGTCATCTCCGGAACGGAGAACTACTACTCGTTCGACCACGCCAACGTGCATTTCGTCGTGCTCGACTCGCAGATCAGCGCTCGGACGCCCGGGTCGGCGATGTTGACCTGGCTCGACGCCGATCTCGCCGCGACGGATCAGGACTGGATCGTTGCGTACTGGCATCACCCGCCCTACAGCAAGGGCAGCCACGACTCGGACAATCCCGGTGGGTTCAACGAGATCCGGCTGCAGCAGATGCGCGAGAACGTGGTTCCGGTTCTCGAGGACTACGGGGTCGATCTCGTTCTCGCCGGCCACAGTCATTCCTACGAGCGCTCCTACCTGATCGACGGCCACCACGGAGACTCGACGACGTTCGTCGAGTCGATGAAGCTCGACGCGGGCGACGGAGACGAGGCGGGCGATGGCGCCTACGAGAAGTTACCGCGCGGCGCGACTCCGTACTCCGGCGGCGGAGACGGGGCGGTGTATGCCGTCTCGGGCAGCGCGGGGCGGTTGACCATCGGGACCGCCGCCAGTCTCGGCGGGATCGGGCCGGACCATCCTGCGATGGTGACCACGCTGTTCCGGCTCGGCTCGATGGTGCTGGAGATCGACGCCGGTCGCCTAGATGCGACCTTCCTCGACGACACGGGCGTCGTGCGCGATCGCTTCACGATCCTCAAGGACTGTCCGGCGGGCGATCTGGACGAGGACGGTATCTGCGACGACCGCGACAACTGCCCGGGGCAGGGGAATCCGCCGCAGGACGACGGAGACCAGGACGGCACGGGTGACGTGTGCGATCCGTGCCCGCTGGACCCCGACGACGACGCCGACGGGGACGGCCACTGTGCCGAGGACGACAACTGTCCGAACGCCCCCAACGCCAATCAGCAGGATCAAGACGGTGACGGTCAAGGCGATGTTTGCGACCCCTGCCCGACGGATGAGCTCAACGATGCGGACGGCGACGGGCTGTGCGCCGACGCCGATCCGTGTCCCTACGATCCGCAGAACAATGCGGATGGCGACAACCGGTGCGGGGACGTCGACAACTGTCCGACCGTCCCGAACAACAACCAGCACGATTCCGATGAAGACGGTGTAGGAGACGTCTGCGACGTGTGTCCCGGCGACCCGTTGAACGACGCGGACGGCGACGCCCTCTGCGGTCTCGTGGACAACTGCCCGTTCGATCACAACCCGTCACAGACGGATGGCGATACCGACGGCATCGGCGATCCGTGCGATCCCTGCCCGGTGGACGCCGCAAACGACGCGGACTCCGACGGTGTGTGCGAGGAGGCCGATAACTGTCCGGTCGACCCCAATCCCGGCCAGGAAGATATCGATCTCGACGGACTGGGCGACGACTGCGATTCGTGTCCCGGCGATCCTCAAAACAACGCGGACGGCGACAACTACTGCGGGGACGTGGACAACTGTCCCGACGACTTCAATCCGAACCAGAAAGACGACGACGAAGACGGGCAGGGAAACGCCTGCGACGCTTGCCCGGACGATCCGCAGAACGACCTCGATGCGGACGGCATCTGCGGCGACGTGGACAACTGCCCCGCCTTCGCCAACCCGGATCAGCTGGACGACGACGAGGACGGCATCGGGGACGCCTGCCAGGTCGATGGCGACGGCGACGGCGTGCCGGACGTCGCGGACAACTGTCCCGTCGACCCGAACCCTCCGCAGGACGACGACGACTCGGACGGCGTGGGGGATGCCTGCGACAACTGCCCGCAGGTCGCGAATCCCGACCAGGGCCCGGCGCCGTTCCCCGAGACGATCCTCCCCGACGGGACGACCCGCTTCGTCTGGCAGTCGCCGCACGACATCGAGTTCGTCCGCGGAGACCTGGCCGACGTCGCGTCCTATCTCGTCGACGTCTGGGGATCGCAGCCGGCGGCCGCTGCGTTGACCGACACCCTCGAGCCGCCGTGGGGCGCGATCTACTACTACCTGGTCAAGCTCGACGGGTTCTGCGGAAGCTGGCAATCGGCGATCGCCGTCGAACCTCAGCGCGACGCGCTGCTTCCGTAGTCCGCACCCAGCGTCGGTTTTTCTCGCGGCCTCGTCCGTCGACGTGCGCGACAAAAACGCCGGGTTTTGCACCATCGATCCACTCGAGCACGACAGCGTAACCCCGTCGTCGACATTGTATTTGATCCCGAATACCCCGCCGTCCATATTTCCAGATAGCGCCCTCCCTCTCGCCGAGCCGGAACGATGTGTGACCAACGCGGAATGACACTGACGGAGCTCGTGACGACCATGGCGATCATGTCGATCGTCGCGGCCGTGACGATCGCATACTCGCTGCCGTTGATGGCGCGGGAAACCGTGCGGGCCGCAGCGCACGACGCCCACGCAGCTCTGCAGCTGACCAAGATCGAGGCGTCCAGTCGTAACCGGCCCTGCCGCTTCGTCGTCGATACGGCCGCGGGCGCTCTGGAGGTCTGGGACTCGCGCGGTACGGGCACGACATCCGACGACCTGCAGTTGCACCGGGCGCTGTTGCCGGCATCGGTCGCGTTCGCCCGACCCGACACGGGAGGCGCCGTTACGCTGTCCCAGATCGGTAGCTCGGACAGTTACCAGTCGATCGTCGGCCCGGACGGGGTCGTCTCCGCGGGCACGGGCCAGCTTCATCTGCTCGGCGGTGGGAAGTACAGCCGCGTGTCGGTTCATGCGGCCGGCGGCGTCGAGCTGAGCCACTGGAACGGTGCGCAATGGTACGACGGCTCATGATCGCCGGGAATCAAGACGGGTTCACGCTGCTGGAGGTGGTGTTCGCCCTGACATTCCTGGCCATCTCTGTGATGGCGCTGGCGCCGATGTTCGTCTTCGCCTCGAAGCAGAACGCGACGGGCCGCGAGCTCGGCATCGCCGGGGCCGCGGCCGTGCAGCAACTCGAAGTCCTACGTTCGGAGCCGTACGCGAATCTGACCGCCGGAGGGAGCCTCGGGACCGACGTCAGCGGCTACCTCGACAAGTCGGACCCCGAGTTCATCCTGCGCTGGACCATCGCCGACAACCCGAACCCCCCCGCGCGAACCAAGATCATCACGGTGCGGGCGGTCGCGACGGCCCCGGCGATCGGACTCCCCAAGGAGGTGACGATCGTCACCGTGCGGGGCGACTGATGCAGCGCTCGGCGGAAAGCGGATTCAGCCTGCTGGAGTTCATGGTCAGCCTGTCCGTGTTCTTGCTGTGCTCCGCAGGTCTGGCCCAGGTGATGGTCGAGAGCTCGCGCATCAACAAGTCGGAGCAGATGACGGCCCAGGTTCAGGCGAACGCCCGCAACTGCCTGTCGATGGTCGTCCAGCGGCTGCGTAGCGCGGGCTGGGATCCGATGAATGCCGGGATCGTCACGGTCGCGCTCGACGCGGATCTCGGGGATGCGATCAGCGAGATCGAGGTGTTCAGCGACCTGGACGCCGACGGCACGACGGCTGCGCTCGACGAGCAAGTCCTGATCCGGCACACGGGGACGCGAGTCGAGTGGCGGCGCGACAACGACGTCGCGACGGCGTTCGACATCGTCGCCAGCCACATTTCAAATGATGCGAACGGCGACGGCACTGCCGAGCCGATGTTCGTGCCCGACTCGACGACGGCCCCGACACGGATCACGGTGCGCATCACGGCCGAGTCGCCGGGCCCGGATCCGATGTCGGGCGAGCCGATCCGTCACACCGTGACCAGCGACGTCGCACTGAGGAAATCACTATGAACACGAGCTGCCGTCTGCGATCGGGTCAGCGGGGGTCCGCGATGGTCATCGCGCTGTTTGCCCTCGTGCTGCTGACCGGAATGGGAACCGCCGTGATGTTCCTCGGCCAGCACGAGGCGCGGACCAGCAAGGCCGGGCTGCGCGCCAAGAAGTCGTTCTTTCTGGCGGAGGCCGGTCTCGAGGACGGCCGCATGACGCTCTATGCCGCGAACGGAGGCATCGAGTTCGGGGGCGATCTGCTGTCGGCCGCCGGCATCGACGGCACGATCGACTTCGATCCCGCCGCGCTGAGCTTCACCTACGCCAACGGCCAGTTGACCGGCCTGTCCGGCTACAACGACGACGTCCCGCTGCGCGCGGTGACCGCGCTGCCCAGCGCGCAGAGCCCCGGCTGGTACGCCGCTTTCCTGACCAACGACCCGCTCGAGGGCATCTCCAACACGACAGACTCGAATCACCGCGTGATGATCACCGCGGTCGGTGCCGGAGAGGACGAGTCGGTCGAGATGGTCCAGGCGATCCTCGAGCCGTTCCAGGCGATTCCACCGACGCCGCCGGCCGCGCTGACCATGCTGGGTCCGGACCCGGCCTTCTTCGACAACGGCAACAGCAACGCACAGTCGCACAGCGGCGACGACTGCGGCGTCTCGGGCGGCGCGTATGCCCCGATCGTGGGGACGGTCAGCCCGGAATCCAGGGACGAAGTGCAAGACGACATGAACCGCCCGATGAACCGCCCGGACAACTTCACGTCCGGGCCCTATACCGGGGAGGACACGGTCGCCGACCTGACCGACCTTTCGGACCCGATCGTGAATGCGGCCGGTCATGGGATCATCGACCCGGTGTGGGTCGATTGTCCGTCGCTCAAGGCCGTCATCGAGCAACTGGCCGCCAGCGCCGACTACTACTGCAACTCGCATGCGAGCAGTTGCAGCATTCCCAGCACCGCATCTCCGGATACGGTCGTCTTCATCGACGGCGATTTGTCGTCCACACCCAGCGGTTCCTACACCGGGATTCTCGTCGTAACCGGAGAGCTCGTCTATCGCGGAAACACAGGGTGGGACGGCATCGTCATGGTGGTCGGCGAGGGACGCCTTCTGCGAAGCGGCGGCGGCAACGGCAATCCCTCCGGCGGCGTCATCATCGGCGCCATCGATCCCACGCCCAACGGCCCGCCCCAGGATCGCAGTGACTGGTGTACACAGGGCACCGACGGTTTCATGAACTCGTTCTACGACGCCAGTGGCGGAGGTGCCTCGACCGTCCAGTGGTGTACGGGATACATCAATGCCGCCAACGCGGTAAAGAGCTACAAGGTGACGAACTTCCTGCAGCGCTGAACTTGAGAAACAAGGGGACTGCCCTTCGGCGATCTGCGCGCGACGCGTGGATCGAGGCGATTCGAGTTCGAAGGGCACCGGGGTCGTGAGTGTATTTTCGTTGCGCCGACTGTCTGTCCGAGAGCTGGATCGACGGAGACCGCGTTCTCCGCGAATCCGACGAGCTCTCGTGCTCGGAATGCGGGCGTGACTATGTCCTGAAACCGGTTCCCGACTTCGGCGCAAGCGTGGCGGCCCAGTATCAGGCGACCATGGCGTTGGCCCAACGCCGTCGCGTGGACCCCGCCACGTCTCTGTCGATTCTGCTCGGCGTCCTGTCCGAGCAGGATCTGGATCACCTCGGCGCCGCGAACCGTGCCGAGGAGGAGCCGGCCGAGGCCGACCTGCCGGCCGTTTCCGAGGCGCCTCGGGCCGGCTCGAAGCTTGTCGCGGCACTGGCCGAGTACGATCCGGCTTTCACCGCCGCGGTGACCGCGGGATCGCTGAGCGTTCGCGAGGCCGTCCGCAGAGGCGATCGCGAAGCCTACATCGGCAACCTGATGTCGAAGTACCGCTTCCGTCGCGAGATGGCGGCTGCGGTCGCCGACAACAGGATCGCGCTCGGGCGGGCGCTGGCGCAGCTCGTCGCGAACGCTCCCACGGAGCCGGCGCCGCATTCGGGTCCGCGTGTCTCACGGTTTCAGGTTCTCGTGTCCGCGATGGTGGCATTGACCGCAATCTCGGCTGCGGCCGTCGGTGTCTGGAGGAACAGCTTCGCGGCACGGCCGGTCCCCACGACGCCGGTCGTCGCCGCCCGCCCGGCAACTCCCGAGGCTGAGATCGAGACGAAGGTTGCCGGCGAATCGAGTCCGTCACCGGTCGCACGTCGCGTGTCATTGACCGCCGTCGAGCGCAACGACGCCGGACAGATGATCGAGGTTCGCGGTCCCGACCCGATCGCGGTCCTGGTCGCGTTCTGCGAGAACCGCGGCGGCGACCTGGAACCGCTGGAGGTCACGGAGACGAAGCCGCAGCTCGGACACGCACGGCTGGGCGTATTCCGGGACCCCGAACGACTGCAGCACTCGCTGGCCATCTGGATGCGTCGCGATCGGCGGACCGGGCGTTGGGTTGCGGGAGACGGGCGGGGCGAGATTCCGGTGCGGGAGGCGCCGGAGATGGCGCCGGGTGCCTACAGGCGGAACGTGCCGGACAGCTAGTGTCTCGAACCCGAAGTCATGTTAACGAGATTGGCGTTGATCGGGGTCGCTGACGAGGCACATCGACGACGGCATACTCCCTGTATTCCGAGAAGATGTAACGAAATCAGCGGCGTCGAGCGACGCTAATCTCGTTAACATGACTTCGGGTTCGAGACACTAGCCTACCGGCTGCGCCACGGTGGCTACCTGCGCCGTGGCGATGTGTCGCTTGTTGAGCGCCAGGAACGGCGCCGTGAACTCGCCGTCCGGTCCCGACACCAGCGCCGTCGTGACGGCCAGGAACGTGTGGTCCTGGTCCAGCCGCTTCATCGGGGAGCCCCCGGGCGGGACGTGGACGAAGCCCTGGACCGTGTAGTCGCCGACCTGAAACTGGACGGGCGAGATATCGAAATTGCCGAAGTTGGCCTTGGGCTTCGAGGTCGGCGGGTTCAACTCCTGGACGAACAGGATCGACCGCTTGTTGATCGCCATCGGGCCGTCGAGGACCGCGCTGTCCCCGGAGGCCGCCTTCGGTCCGTGTACCCGGACGAAGTTCTTGGATACGCTGTTGAGATCGTCGATCGTCCGCAGGCGGATCGACGCGCTGAGCAGTCCATCCGTGGTTCGGTTGCAACCGAAGATCCTGACCGGGCGATCCGGGTTCTGCTGGTCGGTCATGTGCGCACACCTCGACTAGGGTTCAGCCCGGAAAATTTAGGTTCCCGAGCCGCCGGAGTCAATCGCCGGCGAGCTCGAGCCAGACTCGCTCGACACGCTCGAAGACGGCGGACCAGGAGAACCTGCTCAACGCCTCTTGCGGTGGCTCGAACGACGGATCCCGCCGATCGCGCTCGAGAGCGCGTTCGAGAGCCGCATGCAGATTCTCGGTGAACCGCGGCAGGTCATCGGCGACCGGGCGATCGACGTCGGTTCGACGAGGCAGCGGCACGGCCTCGAGGGCGGAGCCGACGTGTGGAGCCAGCTCCTCGTTCACGCCGGGTAGCTCGGTCGCCACCAGGCGGCATCCGCAGGCCAGCGCCTCGACCAGCACCAGCGGCAGACCCTCGTAGAACGAGGGGAGAGCGCAGACGGAGCAGCGGCGCAGCAGGTCGGCAAGGCTCGGTTGATCGACGGCACCGTGCAGCACGACCCCCGCGGTGTCTCGCATGCGTCGCGCAAGCGCGTCCGCCTCGTCGCCGGCGCCGCTGCCCGCCACGTGCAGCTCGAGGCCCGGCCGGCGGTCGCGAAGCAGCTCGAACGCGTCGAGCAGCCACGGTAGTCCCTTGGCCGCGGCGTACTTGCCGATGTAGATCAGTCGCGCTTCGCGTTCGCTCGCGCGTCCCCGTGTGTGAAACAGATCGTCTCGATAGCCGGCGCCGATCACGCTCACACGCTCGCCGGAAACACCGAGCACGTCGCGCAGCAGCTCGGCGTGCCCGCCGTGCAGCACGACGAACCGGTCGTTGCGCGCGCAGCCCGCCCTCACTTCGTCCTCGAGGTGCGGGCACAGCTCCATCTGGCGCAGTCCCGTCGCGTGGCAATGATTGACGACGGGGATACCGGGCGCGATCTCCTTCAGCAGCGCTCCGACGAGCCAGACGTGGTGTGCGTGGATCACGTCCGGGCGGAACCGGTCCAGCACCGACGTCAGATGGCGACGCCAGGCGGCGCGGTACGCCTCGAGCTGCCCGGGCGTCATGCGCGAGAAGACGGTGCTGGGGTACGGCATGACGTCGCTCATCCCCGGCACGGGGAACTCCAGCTGCGGCGTCTCGAAGACGAGCGGGAAGATCCGCTCCTGGGCCAGCCCGCCGACGCCGGGCGTCTCGCCGGCCGGTATGCCGACGACGACTCGTTGATCCCAGTCGGCGCGCGCAGCCTGACGGACGAGGGCGTCGAGCGTGACGCCGCTTCCCGTGCGACCGGGGCGCTGGGTCAACACGTGCAGTACCGAGCCGCGAGACATGCGCGGGATTCTACCCTCCTTCGCCGAGGCTACGGAGGGTCAGGCGATGCGGATGCCACGCTTTGCGGCAGCCTGCTTCGCCGCGGCGCGGATCTGCGGGTTGATGTTCATGTCGCGGGCGAGCTGTTGCAGCCGCGGCGGCGTCAACCTGGTCAGCTCTTCCTTCACGTCCTGGAGCAGGGCACGAGGATGGCTGCAGAACAGGTAGACGGCCTCGTCGTGGTCGAGCCAGCGCGGCTCGTTGCGGACGAGGCCGACCACCTTGCTGGGCAGGGTGCGGTTGCGCAGGATCGTCGCCACCTGGTTCGGGTTCAATCGCGGAGAGTCGAGCAGCCTCTCGATCACGCTCGCGTTGCCGTCGCGGATCAGCGCGTCGATCTCCACGCTGTTGGCGATCCTGGCCAGCATGACCTTCTGGCCGACCGGGCGTGTCCGGAGGATCTGCAGCAGGGTCACGCCGTTGCCGCGGGCGCTACGCCGGATCGACTCCACGATCGAGCAGGCCTTGCCGCCCTCGACGATACTCTCGAGGGTGTCCCGGCCCTCATCGTCGAGGTCGAGCAGTTCGACGCCGATGCCGGCGGGGCGTTCTGCGGTCGCGTCTTCCGGAGTCACGCTGTGGACGACGCGCGCGCGGATGGTGAACGGTTCCTCGAACTGACCGACGTGGAACTTCAGCGTGGCGATGCTGTCGACCTCGATCTCGAGCTCGGTCGGGATGAACATCCCGCCGATCGACAGGTTGACCGTGAACTCACGAACCGTCAGCACGTTCGTGGAGAGGCTGACCAGCAGCGGAACGTCGACGCGGATCTTGCGCGTCGTGCAAACCACCGTTGCCGAGTCCGACTCCATGCTCAAAACCGCCTCCCTCTCGGCAATCTAGGCCCCGACCGGTCTCCGGGGCAAGGTCGAGAAATCCGAGCATTTGCGAGATTCTTCGTATATTCCTGCGCGATGCTTCTTTTTCGGTCACACGCCTGGTGGGCGGTTGCCGCCGTCTGGCTGGTGCTCTCGATCCCGCCGTCGGCCGGGCAGGGGACCGTGCTGTTCGACGCGTCGCACCGCGAGAACGCCGGAAACGCCGACTGGATCGTCGACGCCGATCTGTTCGATGCCAACCAGGAGCACTATCCGTGCGGTCCCTCCAACTTCGAGGACGAGAGCCGGGCGCAGCGCTTTCCCACTCCGCCGGCGTCCGGAATCGACGCCTCGACCGACGAGTCGTACTGGACCGGGGCCATCTCGGCCTTCGGGGTCGATCTGGTTCAGATCGGCTTCGGCGTCGAGAGCTTGCCGGAGGGGGCGGAGATCTCCTTCGGTAACCCGTCGAACCCACAGGACCTGCAGAACTACTCCGTGTTCGTCCTGCCCGAGCCGAACCGACCCTTCTCGCCGTCGGAGGCGAGCGCGATCCTGGACTTCGTTGCCGCCGGCGGAGGCCTGTTCCTCATCGCGGACCACCAGACTTCGGACCGCGACTGCGACGGACACGACAGCCCGCACATTCTCAACGACCTGATGGGCGTGGTGATAACCGGGGGGCAGATCACCGACTTCGGCCTGTTCGGCGTCGTCTTCAACGTCGAGGAGATCTCGGCGATGACCTCGGCGGACTACTGGTTCACCGACGCGGTAAACGACAACGTCGCCGCCGATCCGTCGGACCCGATCCTGCACGGTCCGCACGGCGACGGAACGGGTGGGCTCGGTTTGTTCGGCTCGACGGCGATGACGATCGATCCCGCCGCGAACCCGAGCGTGACGGCGCACGTGTGGAAGACCGACGTGCCCTCAGGCGGAACGACGCGGGTGACGTTCGCCACCGCCGCCTACGGCAGCGGGCGAATCGCCTGTATCGGCGATTCGTCTCCGGCCGACGACGGCAGCGGGGACACGGGCGACACGCTCTACCTGGGCTGGGATCAGGCCTCGGGCGGTGTGGCCAATCGCGAGATTCACCTCAACGCCGTGGAGTGGCTCGCCGGAGACGACACGACGGCACCTACGATAACGACGGTTCCGTCGGTGACGGCCGCGGATTGCAGCGCATCGATTACCTGGGAGACCGACGAACCGGCGGACAGCGCGGTCGCGTTCGGACCGAGCGCCGCGTACGGTTCCTCCGAGCTCGACCCCGTGCCGACCGTGTCGCACGACGTCACGTTGATCGGACTGGTTCCCGAATCGCTGTATCACTACAGCGTGACCAGCACGGATTCCGCCGGCAACAGCTCGCTGCCCACGGCGGATGCGACGTTCGTCACGTCGCCCGCCGCGCCGCCGACGATCACGTCGGGGCCGCACGTCGTCGATATCGGCGCAACGACGGCGACGGTCGCGTGGACCACGAGCGAGCCCGCGGACGCGCGGGTCGACTTCGGATCGACCCCGTCCTACGGAGGCGTCGAGACCGTTGCAGGGCCGGCCGTCGAGCACGAGGTGCTGCTGACCGGGTTGTCTCCCGAGACGCAGTATCACTACGAGGCGTCGAGCTACGACGAGTGCGGCAACGGCCCGGTGCAGAGTGGAGACCTGATGTTCGACACGCTGCCGCCCGAGCTGGACGTTTCGGGGTGGAGCGTGCTGCAGTTCGACTCTTCGCAGAGTTTCGTCTTCCCTCCGGGGACCGCGGTTCCCGGTGGCGGCTACCTGGTGCTGGGCCGCGATGCCTCGCGCGCAGCGTTCGAGGCGGAGTGGGGCGCGCTGCCTCCCGGGACCGTGTACGTCGACAGCGAGGGCGTGTTCCCGTTCATCAACGGCGGCGAGTCGTTCCGGCTCGAGGACGAGCTGGGCGCGATCGTGGACGGCACGACGATCGCGATGTCGTCCGGGCAGTCGATGCAACGCATCGCGCCGGACGCGCCGGCGGGAGATCCGGCCTCGTGGCTCGTTCTCGCGTCGAGCGCGGGGACTCCGGGCGGCGGAGCCGGTGCCGGCGCCGGAGTCGGAGTCGTCATCAACGAGGCCGGCGACGCGGCCGCGTTTGCCAATGAGTTCCTCGAGTTGTACTACGACGCGATCCCGCCCGGCCCGGACGACGTGCCCCCGGGCACCGTCGACGACCTCTTCGCCGAACCGCTGTCCGACGTCGCGATCCGTTTGACGTGGACCGCGACGGGGGACGACGCCGAGTCGGGGATCGCCGCGGCCTATGACGTGAGGGTCGCGGCCGCACCGATCACGGACGAGGCTGCGTTTCTCGCGGCGAGCCCGCTCGCCGGAGCTCCGGCGCCTCAGGCCGCGGGTAGCCCGGAGGCCTGGGACGTCTCCGGACTCGTGCCGAACTCGACGTACTACTTCGCGCTGCAGGTCGTCGATGAGGTGGGCAACCGCTCGCAGGTCTCGGTGACGGCCGGCGCGACGACGGGCGTGACCGGTGGAGGCGGCGGGACGCCGACCGATCACCTGGTCGTCAGCGAATTGCGCACGCGCGGCACGCTGGATCAGAACGACGAGTTCATCGAGCTGCACAACCCGACCGCGGCTCCGATCGACCTGGACGGCCTGAGCGTGCAGTACAAGAGCGCGGGAGGTTCGACGTTCCTGCGCGTGGATCTGCCCGACACCTCTATCCCGGCGCACGGGTTCTTCCTGCTGGCCCGCCCGGAGTACAGCGGTGGGCCGACTCCCGACGCAACGTGGACGCAGTTCCTGATGGGCGGAAGCGGCGGACACGTGTTCGTGGTCGACTCGACCGCCAACCTGACTTCGTGCATCGATGCGTCGATCGTCGACAGGGTCGGCTACGGCACCGGCGACTGTCCGGAGACCGCGGCGGCGCCGGCTCCGCCAGCCGGCGAGACGATCGAACGCCTCCCCGGTGCGCAGGAACCGTTGTGCGGCAACGGAACCGACTCGAACGACAACTCCGCCGATTTCTCCGTGCTCGCCGCGCCCGACCCACAGAACGCGGTGGGGCCGCCCGAGCCCCCCTGCCTGGACCTCGGCAACGTCGGCGACTCGTTGTACGTCGACGCCGCCGGCACGCTGCGCTGGGCCGCCGCCCTGCACGCCGTCGACTACAAGGTCCGCCGCGCCGCCGCGGCCGACTTCATGACGACCCACCCGATCCCCGACGACACCTACCTCCTCGACCGCCCGACGGCGACGAGCCTGCAAGACCCGGTCGCACCGTCGCAAGGCGAACTCTTCTATTACTTCGTCACCGCGACCGACGGAGCGACCGGCGAAAGCCTCGACTGACCCCCCGAAATCAACCTGGGTCGGGCTGGGCTACACTGCCTGGGGGCGCCGGGGTGCGGCTCGTCGAGGTGGGTTGATGGGCGGAAACCGCTTGCTTTTGTTCGGTTTGGGGCTCGCTGTCTGGATGGCGGCGGGTTCCTCGGGCGGCGGGTTGTGTCTGGCCGGTGAGGAGCATCCGCGCGTGGTGCTCGTGCTCAGTGGGGGGGGAGCGCGTGCCGCGGCTCACGTCGGCGTGCTGCGTGTTCTCGAGGAGGCGCGGGTCCCCGTCGTCGCGGTGGTCGGCACCAGCATGGGGTCGATCGTCGGCGGGCTCTACGCGGCGGGGATGGGGCCCGACGACCTGGAGGCTGCGCTGATCGAGACGGATTGGATTGCGGCATTCACCGATCGTCCGCCGCGTGACGAGCGCTACTACAGGCGCAAGGAAGACGACGCACAGTTCCTGGTGCGGTACAAGCTCCACTTCCGAGAAGGCAAGCCGCAGCTGCCGATGGGCCTGCTGCAGGCGCAGACGCTCGAGAACCTGCTCAAGTACTACGAGGTCTCGTGGAGCGACGTCTCGAGTTTCGACGAGCTGCCGATCCCGTTCCGTGCGGTCGCCACCGATCTGCAGACCGGCCAACCGGTCGTGCTCGACGGTGGAAGCCTAGCCACCGCGATGCGTGCCAGCATGTCGGTTCCCGGAGTGTTCCCGCCGGTACGGTACGAGGACCGCTTGCTCGTCGACGGAGGTGTTGCTGCCAACCTCCCGGTGGAGGTGGCGGCAGAGTTCGAACCGGACGTGATCATCGCCGTCGACATCAGCACGCCGATCGGCGAAGGCGAGTTGCCCGACTCGTACGTCGAGATCATCGTGACGCTCAGCGACATCCTGACCGCCAACAACGTGGAGCTCTCCAAGGTCGAGCTCGATGCGGGAGATGTCCTGATCGAGCCGCCCCTCGGCGACATCAGCATCTCCGACTTCGCCCGCCTGGACGAGGCGATCGAGATCGGAGAGCGAGCCGCGCGCGAGGCGCTCGACCGACTGAGCGAGCTCGGCCTCGATGGCGAGGCTTGGGATCGGTGGCTGGCCGACCGACGCCGCGGCGCGGCCCAACCGCCCCTCGTCGGCGCGGTTCGATTGAACAACAGTTCGCCCGTGCACGACCGACTGGTCCTCGCGCAGCTCGACATACCGATCGGCGAGCCGCTCGACATCGACCGCATCAACGCCAGCCTCTCGAAGCTGTACGGACTGGGCTACTTCGACGCGATCTCGTTCGACGTGGAGCCGAGCGCCGGAGGCTGCATCGTCGCGATCAACACGCGACGCAAGGCGATCGGACTGATCTCGGCACAGTTCGGCCTGCAGATCGAGGACGACTTCAAGGGCGGCGACGGATACGGTCTGGCCGCTCGGTTCCAGGGGCTGGCGGTCAACCGGCGCGCCGGTGAGTGGCGGGCGGACATCAGCCTCGGGGAGCGTGCCGGCGCCAGCGTGGACTTCTTCCAGCCTCTCGACTCACGACTCCGCTGGTTCGTCTCGCCCCGTGTGTTCTACGACCAGGAGCGACGATTCCTCACGCAAGACGGCGACCGCGTCGCCCAGTTGCTGCTCGACGACTACGGCCTGGAACTCTCGATCGGTCGCAATCTGGGTCGCTGGGGGCAACTCGCCACGGCCCTGGGACGATCCAGTGCTCGGGGCGAGGTGATCGTGCCCGAGGGATTGACCGACCCGGTGACGACGGAGACCGCGGCATGGGACGTCCGACTGGACTACGACACGCTCGATCAGCCGACGTTCCCCTCGCGCGGCGGACGCGGATCGGTCCGCTACACCAATCGCTTCGACGGGCTCGGAGCGGATCAGGAGTCGAACGACGTCGAGCTGCGAGCCGCGTGGGCGTTCAGCGCCGGAGGGAACACGTTCGTGCCGGCGGTCGAGCTCGGCCTGGCAACCGGAGACTCGGAACCGGTTCGTGGTTTTCTTCTGGGCGGCGTTTTTCGCCTGTCCGGGCTCGAACCCGAGGAACTGGTGGGCGAGGAGTACGTCCTGGGCCGGGTCATCTACTACTACCAGCTCAACCGCCGGGCGCTGGCCCTGCTGCGCCCCGGCTGGTACGTCGGTGCCAGCGTCGAGGCCGGCAACGTCTACGCCGAGGACGACTCGATCACCGCGAAGTCGTTGTTGACGGGCGGCAGCATCTTCGTTGCCGCGGACACGGTGTTCGGCCCGGTGCAGCTCGGATGGGGACTGACCGAGGGCGATCGTTCGAGGGTCTACCTCAGCATCGGCCGCAGCTACTTCTAGCTCAGGACTGCGAGGGGAATACCGACAGCGACAGCTCGCGACGGAACTGGATCCGCTGGTCGATGTCGCGCACCAGAGCTTCCAGCTCCGGGTTGCCGCGCAGCGATTCGAAGTCGGGGTCGGTGTGGATGATGACGTCGGCGAAGCCGAGCTCCGCCGCCTCGCGCAGTGCGCTCAATGCGCGCCGCTCGTCGCCGAGGATGGCCCAGTAGCAAGCCTGGTTGTACGCGCCGAACGGCGTTCCGGACAACCCCGCGGCGTACTCGATCTTGGCGCGCGCCTCCTCGGGCATCCCGGCCTTCAGCAGACCGATCGCGACGTTCGCGCAGGCCTCCTGGCTGTTGCTGAGCTGACAAGCGGTGTCCAGGGACTGCGTCGACTCATCCAGGCGGTTCATCCTCAACAGCGCGAGTCCGAGCCGCTGATGCTGGCGCCAGGACGGGTTCAGCGCCAGTGCATGCTGTGCCGCCTCGGTCGCGCCCGGTAGCCGCTCGACGCTCTCCAGCGATCGACTCAGAGCGAAATGACTGGCCGCGCTCGCGGGGTCCAGCTCCACCGCCTGCCGCGCGTCTTCCAGCGCCTGCTCGGTGCGTCCCATCTTCTGATGCGCCACCGAGCGTTGACGCAACGCCCACGCGCGGGTCACGTTCGTCAGATCGGTGCGCACGAGCACCTGGGAGTACAGCTTGACCGCACGCTCCACGGCTCCCGAAGAACGTGAGACGTAGCCCAGAAACAGCTCGTCGTACGGCGTGTCGGGATCGAGCGCGGTCAGCGTGCGCAGCCGCTCACGCAAGACGGTCAGGTTCGTTTCCGTCGGGTTCCGGTCCCAGGCGAACAGCTTGGCCCACGCGGACAGCAGCCGCGCACCGATCTCCTGTGGAAACTCGTCCACGAGTTGCTCGGACTCGAATTCGAGCGCCACCGAATCCCCGATCTGCCAGTGCTGCACCGCAACGGCCGTCCTCGGCGAGGAGGCCATCTCGGCACCGCCGGAGAGATCCGCCTTGTAGTCGTAACGGCCACCGGCTCGCAGTCCGAGGGCGTCGGCGACCTGGGCCGCAAGGTCCGAGGCCGCGATCGAGAGGTTCGTCTCGGAGGCCGTCGCGGACCACAGCTCGGAGCCCGATGCGATGTCCTCGAGCCTCAGCTCGACATGCGTCATTCCGTCCTTGCGGTTCAGCCGGCCCGACACGACGTGGGTCGCTGGCTCGTTCGAGGCGTCCGCCGGCTGCATGTTGGCGACGACGCCCTCGAATTCTCTCAGGCCCAGCGCGAACGATCGCGAGACGGCCTCGCCGACGAAAGGCGGCACCGATTCGGTCGAGGCGGCGATCTCCAGCGGTGCGACGTCGACGCGCGCAGTTCGAGACTCCGTCGAAGTCGACGGGACGCAGTTCGCCAGCAGCAGCACGTAAAGACCGATCGGTATCGTGACTCGGAACAACCCGTCCCCCACGGCGCGAGGATCACCGAACGGACATCATGATAACGCATCCCGCGTCGCCGTTATTCCGGGTGTTCCTTGCCACGGATCCAGTCGACGAACTGCTTGATTCGCCTGCCGCGCCGGTGCCAGCGGACCGCGCGATCGGTGACGCGCTCGTCCGCGGCCGGATCGGAAGGACGGACGAAGCGGTCGCGCAGCCGCACCAACGCGAACAGGTCCTTCTCCACGAAGCGCACGAACACCGCCTGCCGCAGCCGGCCGGACCCCGGGCCGCCGATCCACGACATCGCCAGGTCGACGACGTGCACGGCCCCGTCGTCGCCCACCAGGACGTCGCGGTGGGTCAGGTCGCCCAGGGCCACGCCGAGCTCGTGCAGCCGGCGCAGGATCGCCTCCAGTCGATCGAGGATCTCGGCGTCCACGGTGTGGTCTGCAAACTCGCGCAGCATGCGGCCCGGGATGCGCTCGGTCGCCAGAGCGAACGGGCCCAGTCGCCCCAGAAAACGCGGTAGGCCCTCGGCGCCGCCGGCGGCGCGGTAGACTGCGGACTCGCGCCGGATCAGCAGCCGGCCCAGCGTGTTGCGGATGAACCACGGGCGCGAGGTGTAGTCTTTTATCGCGATTTCGAGGCCGTCGACGCTGTAGACTAAGATATCCGCCTTGGTCTGGTTGCGGCCCGCGATCCGGTACAGGGGCGGGACGGCACGCAGATCACTCAGATTCACAGACGGCATCAGAGATCAAGCCAGTGTCTTCCAGAGCAACAAGTGCAACCAAGCTAACACCTGAGGTCCGGGGTCACAATCCGCGCCCCGTCGGCATGCCGCGCTCGCGAGAGGTGCCGGTCGATCTGTCGATCGTCGTTCCCGTGTTCAACGAGCGCGACAACCTCATGCCGCTCCTCGCCGAGATCAAACGCGCCGTGACGCCGATCGGACTGTCCGCGGAGATCGTCTTCGTCGACGACGGCAGCACCGACGGATCGACGGAGAAGATCGCGGCGCTGTGCGAGGCACACGCCGACACGCGCTGCCTGCGCTTCCGCGGGAACCGCGGTCAGACGGCGGCTCTCGACGCCGGATTCAAGTCGGCTCGCGGCGAGGTCGTCGTCACGCTCGACTCCGATCTGCAGAACGACCCGGGCGACATTCCGCGCCTGCTCGAGGCGCTCGACGAGTACGACGCCGTCGTGGGTTACCGGCGCGAGCGCAAGGACGGCACGTTGCGCCGCGTCTCTTCGCGCGTTGCCAATCGCGTGCGCAACGTGATCTCGGGCGACGACATCATCGACACCGGCTGCTCGTTGAAGGCATTTCGCCGCCAGACGCTCGCCGACCTCAAGCTGTTCACCGGGATGCACCGCTTTCTTCCCACGTTGCTGCGCATCGAGGGCTACCGCGTGACGCAGGTCCCGGTGAACCACCGCCCTCGCCGTTCGGGTCGCAGCAAGTACGGCGTGTGGAACCGTGCATTTCGCTCGTTCACCGACCTGCTGGCCGTGCGTTGGATGAAGAAGCGCCGGTTGGACTACGAGGTTCTGCGCGATCTCTAGACCTCCCGTCATGCCCGACTCATGAGGAGCAACGTACCGCTCCGGGCGGCCTGTCTCGTGCTCGGGTTCGCGAGCGTGGCGTCGCTCGCGCAGCAGGCCGAGCCGATCGACTCGAAGTTGGAGGAAGAGGTCGAGGTTCGCCTCGTTCTCGTGGACACGCTCGTGCTGGACCGCCGGGATCGGCCTGTCGCCGACCTGACGCGCGACGACTTCGAGCTGTTCGTCGACTACGACGCGCGCGAGATCGACACGTTCGACGTCGATTGCCCGGAGGGACCCACGGACGACCCACGCTCGGTGAAGCGTCCGGGGAACGCCTGGGCCACACCGGCGCCGGACGCGTCGCGCAAGGTCGTGCTGGCCATCGACTACATGCATGTCCTGAACGTCGATCGGGCGCAGGTCCTGGAGCACCTGCGCACTGCGCTCGGCGCGGCCACGCCGTCGTCCGACGAGATCATGCTGGCTGCGATCACCGGCGACCTGCGCGTGGAGCAGCCGTTCACCGACGACCGCGACGTCGTGCTCGAGACGCTGCGGCGCATGGAATACGACATCACGCTGTGGCTCCCGCAGTTCGATCACGAGCACGAGCTGCGCTTCTTCCGCAGCCTGTACGAACTGGTCGATCTGCTGGGATACCTGCCGGGGCACAAGGCCGTCGTGCTGTACTCCAACCTGCCGGGGCCTTCCGCCAGCTACGACCTGGCCTTCGCCGAGCTGGCGGCGCGCTGCACGAACGCGCGTGTCTCGTTCTATCCCGTGCTGGCGCACGGTATGTCCCTGTTCACGTCGCCGCGCCTGGCGCGGATGGCCGTCGAGACCGGCGGACGCTTCACCGAGAACACGAACGACCTGACGCTGGGCTACGCGCGAGCCAAGCGCGACCTGACCTGTCGCTACGTGATCGGCTTCTACGACCGGGACACGAAGCCCGAGAAGGACCGCCGCATCTCGATCCGTGTGCGGCGTCCGGGAACGAGAACGGTTCACTCCTACAACTTCCAGTTTCCGTCCGAGGAGGAGCAGCGTCGCTCGACGCTGGACGCGGCCTATCTGTCTCCCGAGACGTTCTCGAGCGTGCTCGTCCGTGGGCACATGTTCCCCCTGCGACCCGTGGGGCGCAAGCAATGGGAGGCGCTGGTGGCGGTCGGCTTCGCCGTCGATGCCGAGGAGTGGGTCGCCGACGAGATCGTCCGCGACGTCGGGATCAGCATCACCGGGGGCCGCGCGGTGAAGCGCAAGATCGACCGGCGCGTGCGGCTGGAGCGGCCGCAGGGCGAAGCTCCGGCCACGAGCGAGTTCGTGGTCGTCGCGCCGGTGAAGCTGCGGGCGGGGGAGTACGATCTGGCGGTCGCCGTCTCCGATCCGGCCGCGGCGACTCCGCGCGCAGCGGCGGCGGCGACCGTGCTGCCGCGACTCGAGCGCGACGCGCCGATCGTGGTCGGCCCGTTTCTGGGACGCGCTCAGCGACGAGAACTCGAGATCGACGTCGAGGACGCGCCGCCGCCCGGCGACCCCTCTCGACGGGCGTCCCTGCGTGCCGTCGAGCAGTTCGAGCCGTTGCTGGTACAGAGCGCCACCGGGCGCGAGCCCCTGATGGCGCTGTCGCGACTGTGCGGGGTCGGCGAGCCCGGGCAAGCCGACGCCGAGCGACGCCTGCTGAGGGCGGACGGCACCGTGGTCGCGACGTTCGGCGACGTGCCCGGCGAGGTCGCCGAGGAGGGCGGTGTCTCCTGCCGGACGTGGCTCGACCGCTTCCCGGACGACGGGCTGGCCCCGGGAGACTACGAGTTCGAGCTCACCGTCTCCGGCGCCGCGATTGCGTCGAAACGCGAGAGCGTGCGCTTCGCCGTCCTACCCCCGGCCGAGTGAATCGCCGGCGCGACTTGCCTGCGAGATTTCTGTCTGGACCCCGACGCCTTTTGGCGGTATTCGTGGAGCCATGCGTGCTCGTCACCCCCTTCTCTTGCTGATGATGGTTCTCGGCGTGTTGCTGCCCGCGGAGACGCGGGCGGGGACGGTCGTCCTGACCTCCGATCGAGACACGATGATCCAGGAGGACTACCTGGGCACCCCGTTGACCGACGAGCGGGACTTCTCGAACGGCTCCGGCTCGCACTTCTGCGTGGGCCAGACCGGACAGGGCACGATGCGTCGCGCGCTGCTGCACTTCGACATCGCGGGCAGCTCGATTCCCGCCGGGGCGTTGATCAACAGCGTGACGTTGACCGTGTTCGCGAACAACGTGGCGAACCCGGCGGGCAGCGTGGACTTCAGCCTGCACCGGCTGCTGGCCGACTGGGGGGAGGGACCCTCGTTCGCGCCCAACGGCGAATGCAAGGGGACGGGGGCGGCGACCGGGGACGCGACCTGGGCCGACCGCTTCTTCAACGTCGCCCCGTGGGCGGTGGAGGGGTCGGACTTCGCGGCCACGCCCAGTGCAACGGAGACGCTGAGCCTCTCGTTCGGCACGAAGACTCTCGGCTCCGCGCAGATGGCGGTGGACGTCAAGAGCTGGCTGGACTCGCCGGCCGGCAATTTCGGCTGGGTCTTCCGGTTGTTCGACGAGGTCCCGGGCGCCACGACCGCCATGCGCTTCGGCAGCCGACAGAATCCGTCGACGGGCCAACGACCCACGTTGACCGTCGACTTCACCCCGCCCGACGCCATGGGCGCCTGCTGTTCGACGGGTCAGCTGTGCCAGGAGCTGCAGGCGGCGACCTGCTTCGCCCAGGGCGGCTCGTTCCAGGGAATCGGCACCGACTGCACGCCCAACCTTTGCCCGCCGGATCCCGTCGGAGCGTGTTGCAACGACGACGGCAACTGCAGCGAGACGACCGAGGCGGCCTGCCAGGGCGCGGACGAGACGTACCAGGGCGACGGGACGAGCTGTGCGCTCGCCGAGTGCCCGATCATCCTCGAGCCGTTCGTCGATGCGTTGCCCATCCCCGCCGTGGCCCAGCCCGTGTCGGGCACCGCGGGCGGAGTCGCGTCCTACGAGGTTGCGGCGCGCGAGATCCAACAGCAGTTGCATCGCGATCTGCCCCCCACGACTGTGTGGGGCTACGGAACCGGAGCGTCCGGCGCGAGCTTCCCCGGCCCGACGATCGAGACCGCGGCCAATCAGCCGGTGAGCGTGACGTGGCTCAACGACCTGCGCGACACGTCACTCGCGAACGACCCGCTTCGCACCGACCATTATCTCGACGTTCCGGGGCTCGCCATGCCTCCCGAGTGCCACATTCACGGCGCCGAGGATCTGCCGAAGATCGTCGTGCACCTGCACGGCGCCCACGTCGAGGCCGAGTTCGACGGTTACCCCGAGTTCACCTACCTGCCGGGCAACCAGGACGTCTACCACTACTCCAACAAGCAGCTCCCGTCGACGCTGTGGTACCACGATCACGCGCTGGGCATCACGCGGCTCAACGTCTACATGGGACTCGCCGGGTTCTGGCTGATACGCGACGCGTTCGAGCAGAGCCTGCCGTTGCCGGCCGGGGAGTTCGAGATCCCGCTGGTGATCCAGGATCGCTCGTTCAATCCCGACGGCTCGCTGAAGTACACCGAGGGCTGGAACGACCACTTCTTCGGCAAGAAGATCCTGGTCAACGGGATGGTCTGGCCGTTCCTCGACGTCAAGCAGGGCAAGTACCGCTTCCGCCTGCTCAATGGCTCCGGTTCGCGCACCTACACGCTGTCGCTCGACCGGCTGGACCTGCCCGGCACGGCCGACGTGCCGTTCGTCCAGATCGGAACCGACGGCGGGCTGATCGAGGTGCCGCTGGGCCTCGACGAGATCACGCTCGGCCCCGCCGAGCGGATGGAGATCGTCGTTGATTTTGCGGGCATGCCCCAGGGCACCGAGATCGTGATGACCAACAGCGCGCCGGCACCGTTTCCCGGCACGGTCGGATCCGGTGTCGTGCCGAACGTGATGAAGTTCGTGGTGGCGAATCAGCCGGGGCACACGACGGACCTGCCGGCGACGTTGCGGCCGTACGAGGCGATCGACGAGCTCAGCGCGATCAAGGTGCGCGACTTCGAGCTCAATCGCGACGCGAACGCCTGTGGCGGAATCTGGACGATCAACGGCCTGCGCTGGGACGACGTGATCGAGTACCCGCAGCTCGGCACGACCGAGATCTGGCGCTTCAACAACCCGAGCACGGTCACACACCCGATGCACATGCACCTGGTCATGTTCCAGGTGCTCGATCGCGTGCCGCTCGGCGGCGGCGCGGCGGTGCCGCCGGATCCGACGGAGGTCGGCTGGAAGGACACGGCGCTGGCTCCGCCCGGTATGTCCACGCGCGTCATCGCGCGCTTCGAAGACTACGAGGGGTTGTTCGCCTACCACTGTCACATCCTCGAGCACGAGGACCACGAGATGATGCGTCAGTTCCACGCGGTCGCGCCCGTCGAGCTGTCGGTCGAGCGCACGCAGCTCGCGCTGGCGGTGCAGCCGGGAGCGACGGGCTACGACATCGTGCGCGGAAACCTCCCGCAGCTCCGTGACACGGACGGCAACTTCGCTTTGAACTTCGTGACCAGCGTGTGCGTCGGAAACGACGTGGCGGGGCCGACGGTGGTCAACAACGAACTCCCGTCCGCCGGTCACGCCTTCTGGTATCTCGCCCGGTCGGTCGGTCCCGGCGGCGACGGCACGTACGACAGCGGCTCGTCGTCTCAGGTCGACTCGCGTGACGACGAGATCGGTTTCTCCGCAAACCGTTGCCCCTAGGAGCCTGTCCGAGTCATCACCGACATCGCGTTCCGCGCGCCGTGGGGCCGTATGCGAGGCGCCGGCGACGCGGACATATGCCCGGCATAGGGAAGTCGGCGCAACGAAGCAGACGGCCCCACGCCGCCGGAACCCTCCGGGCGCATGGGGGTTGCGGGCGCATGCTTCGTTGTTCGTCGTTGACGATACAACAGCATCGACTGCCTCCTCTCGCCTCGCCTGCACCGCGCAAGACCCATGCGCGCGATGCCGGTGATGACTCGGACAGGCTCCGAGCCTCCGGCCGGCGAAAAGGGACTTCAGCCTCCAATTCGCTGCACGCTCACGGTGTTACCATTTGAGGTGGAGCCGGGACGACGGCAGAAGGTCGATCGCGGTTTCGCGGGAGCAGCGTGGCGCGGGCACGGATCGTCGACGACTTACTGGGTAGCGCGACCAGCCTGCCGCAGCTCTGGGGTCGTCGCGCGTTTCGTCAGATCCGTCTGCGCTGGTTCGTTCCGCCGGCGATGATCGTCAGTCTGCTCGTGGGACGCAGGCTGGGGTTCGAGCTTCCGGTCGTCCCGATCGTCGGGCTGGCCGTGGCCAACGCGGCCTACAACACCCTGTTCGCGTGGTGGCTGCGTCGCTACCACGACAGGCTGTACAACGAGGCCTGGATCGACCGGTACTTCACGATCGGTCAGGTCGTGGCGGACTACGCGGCGATGCTGCTGCTGCTGCACTTCACCGGCGGCGTCTGGAGCCCGCTCGCGATCTTCCTGCTGTTTCACGTCATCCTGGCGGCCGTACAGTTCCGTCGCAGGGTGGCCTACGTGTTCGCGGCCCTGGCGGCCGCGGGCCTGTGGCTGCTGCTGCTGGCCTACACCCAGGGCTGGTTGGACCCCGTGAATCTCGTCTACCACGGCCGACAGCTGAATCCGAGCGACCGCGGTGTCGAGGCCGTGATCATGCTGGCGTTCTTCTCCGCCACCGTGTTCATCACGGCGGATCTCGTCACGCGAATCATGCGCCGACTGCGCGTCCGCGTGCGCGACCTGGCGCACGCGACGCGGGCGTTGGGCGAGGCCAACGACGCGTTGATCGAGCTGAACCGGGAGCGCACGCGGCTGATGCTGGAGGTCGCGCACAACTTACGCTCACCGCTCAGCGCCGGGCTCGGTCTGATCGAGTTGCTGCGTGACGGCGACCTGGGTCCCGTCACGGACAAACAGGCCACCCATCTGAAGCGTCTCGACGTGCGGCTGCGCGACCAGCATCGGATGATCGGCGAGTTGCTCACGATCGGCATGGTGCGCGACGCGAGCCACGAGATCCCGGACGTCGTCGTTGACCTGAGGGAACTCGCGCGGCACATCGATCACGCGTTTCGCGCCGAGGCCGAGAGAAAGAGACTGACGTTCGAGCTGGCCTGCGACGACGATCTGCCGGAGATCGAGAGCGGCGCGGACCTGCTGGAAAAGATGATGGATAATCTCGTCTCGAACGCGATCAAGTACACGCCGGAGGGTGGAACGGTCGGCGTGCAATTCCATCGCAACGGCAACGGGTTCGTTCGCATCACGGTCACGGACACGGGGATCGGAATTCCGAAAGCCGAGCAGCGGAACCTGTTCAAGGAGTTCTTCCGCGCCTCGAACGCGAAGCAGCACACCGAGAACGGCACGGGCCTAGGCCTCGCCCTCGTCCAGCAGTCGGTCCATCGCCACCACGGACGGATGAACCTGACCAGCGCCGAGGGGCGCGGGACGGAAATCGAGATCGTCCTGCCGACCCACCAGCCGGGCAGTCCCCGACCGGGCTCCTAGGCTCTTAGCCCAGCTTGGCCTTCATCACGGCCAGCAGGTGCCGCTTGTCCAGCGGCTTCTGGAACACGCCCGCGAGCCCCAGCTCCGTGTAGTCCAGGACGCCGCTGAGATTGTCGCCGACCGAGCTGAGCATGAACACCGGCGCGGTGTTGCCCTGCTTGCGCATCTCACCGGCGAAGTTTTTGCCCGAGTCGATCTCTTCCATCATCAGGTCGACGATGATCAGGTCGGGGGCCTCCTCCGCGTAGGCGCGCAGCCCCGCCTCCGCGGTGCCGGCCCCGACGTAGCGGTAGTCCGCGGCCTCGAGCACGATCTGCAGAAACGACAGGATGTCGGGATCGTCGTCGATGCAGAGAATCAGCGGCTGTTTGTCCGGCATGGCTCAACCCTCACGGGACGCGTGCAACGGCACGCGCTCTTCGAAAGTTCCCGCCTCGATCGCCGATTCGACGAAGCGAACGGCCTCCTCGAGGTTCGCCTGGGCGCGATCGGTGAGCTGCTCACCGAACTCGTCGAAGGCGTATCCGCGGATGCCCAGCACCCAGGCCTGCGGCTCGGCGTCGAACAGGTCGCGACTGAGCGCGAGCACCGCCCCGGGCGAGATGCTGTGCGTGCTGAAGCTCGATCCGTTGCGACTGGGTTCGACCGGTTGCATCCGGAACGGAGCGGGGCCGGTCCGGTCGGCATCGACGAACAGCACGCGGTCGTAGCGCGCCACCTCCGCGGCGTCTTCCATCGTCAACTGGTAGCCGGAGTCGATCGTCGCGCCGTCCGGGCAGCGCTCGGCCAGCTGCCTGGTGAATGCGGGCCCCAGGCCGTCGTCGAGGCGACCCGGGTTGCCCCACCCCAGAATCAACGTGCGTGGCTGCATCGTCATTCCTTCAGCCGTCGATCCAGCGTGTTGCCCTCGTGGTCGATCAGGCTCACCTCGAGCGGCATCTGGCCCATGGCGTGCGTCGCGCAGGAGAGGCACGGATCGTAGGCCCGGATCCCGACCTCGATGTTGTTCAGCAGCGGCTCGGTGATCTCCGGCGCGCCCGAGAGATGGTCGTCGGCGATCTTGCGCACGGCCTGGTTCATCGGTTCGTTGTTGCAGGTCGTCGAGACGATCAAGTTGGCCATCTCGACCTGATCCCGGTCGTTGACGCGGTAGTGGTGCGTCAGCGTGCCGCGCGGCGCCTCGATGATCGCCACGTACTCCTCGCGCCGCTCGCCCGCGGGCGTCACGAGGTCGGTGCCCTGGAGGTCCGCGTCGTGCAGCAGCTCCTGGATCTTCTCGGCCGAGTGCAGCGCCTCGATCATCCGCGCCCAGTGGTAGGCCATCGTCAGGTTGTTCGGCTTACCGCCGGTCACTTCCTTGAACTCCTGCCGGGCCTTCTCGGCCAGCGGCGTGTCGATGAAGTCGCACGCGTTGACGCGCGGCAGCGGGCCGACGCGATACCAGCCGTCCTGCGAGCCGAGCTTCTTCAGGTACGGGAATTTCATGTAGGACCAGGGACGGACCTCTTCGGCGATGTGGTCGGTATATTCCAACGGGTCGATCTGGTCGATGAGCGTCTCACCGGAGGAGTCGATGGCGCGCAGGTTGCCGTCGTACAGATCCATCGCCCCGTCGCTGCGGACCAACGACAGGTGGTTCGAGTCGAACGAGCCGAAGTCGGCGATCTTCTCGAAGTTGTCCAGCGTGTACTGCTTGGCGATGCCGACGGCCGCGCCGGCCCACGTCACCATCTGCTCGATGTCGGCCAGCAGCGCATCTCGCTCGGCGAGCGTCAGGTTCTTGTTGATTCCTCCGGGGATGGCGCCGGTTCCGTGCACCTTCTTGCCGGCCGTGGCCTTGATCACTTCCTGGCCGTACTTGCGCATCATCACGCCCTGTTTGGCCAACTCGGGGAACGCGCCGATGACGCCGATGACGTTGCGTTTCTCGACCGGCGCGTCGAAGCCGAACAACAGATCGGGAGACGCGAGGTGGAAGAAGTGCAGGGCGTGCGACTGGAACATCTGGCCGTAGTGCATCAACCGCCGCATCTTCTCGCCTGTCGGCGTCAGCTTCTCGGCACCGACGATGCCGTCGACGGCCTTCGCGGCACACAGATGGTGGCTGACCGGGCAGATGCCGCACAGGCGCTGTACCAGCACCGGCAACTCCCAGAACGGCCTCCCCTGGATGAAGCGCTCGAACCCGCGGAACTCGACGATGTGCAGCCGCGCCTGGTCCACGCGGTTGTTTTCGTCGAGCAGGATCGAGACCTTTCCGTGCCCCTCGACGCGGGTCACGGGCTCGATGACGATTCGTTTCTGTTCAGTGCTCATTCCGTGGGCTCTCTCTCGTGGTTCAGTCGTATTTCAGCAGCGTGTAGGGAAGACTCGGTTCGCGATTCTCGAGCAGCGCGGACACCGCCTCCCAGATCGCGTCGGCGGGAGGCGGGCAGCCGGGGAGGTAGTAGTCGACCTTCACGATCTCGTGGCACGGTTGGACCTTGTTCAGCAGCAGAGGAATCTCCGGGTCGTCGGGGATCTTGCCGGACGGGTTGTCCACGGTCGGCCCGTTGAGGTACGCCTCTTCGTAGCATTCCTTCAGCGGAATCGAGTTGCGCATCGCCGGGACGCCGCCGTTGATCGCGCAGTCGCCGACCGAGACCAGCACCTTGCAATGCTCGCGGAACTCGTGCAGGACGCGCACGTTCTGCTCGTTGGCGCAGCCGCCCTCGATCAGCCCGATGTCGACCGGGTTCCGGATCTCCTTGATGTCGTTGATCGGCGAGCGGTCGAATTCGACGAGCTCGACCAGCTGCAGGATGCGCTCGTCAATGTCCAGAAAGGACATGTGGCAACCGAAGCAGCCACAAAGGGAAGTCGTCGCCAGCTTGGCTTTGCCCATGGTGCTCCTCAGGCTCTTTCGGACGTGCCGTCGTCGTCGGACTCGATGTCTGCGCCGATCGGTTGACTGTCGAATTTCCGCTGACCGACCGGAACGGAGAATCCGATCCGTTTGATCAGCAACGATCCGGTGGGACAGGCGGAGACCGCGGCATCCCCGGCCCCCACGCACGTATCGCCCAGGCCGTTACCGGATCCGGTGGCGATTTGCTTCTCGGCGCCTCGGCCGACGAAGCCGAACATCTTGTTGCCGTCGAGCTCTTCGGAGGCCCGAGAGCAGCGGCCGCACAGAATGCAACGGTTGCGATCGATGAGAATCTCGGGGTGCGAGGCGTCCAGTTCGCGGGCCGGGAAGGCGAACGGGTACTTCGGAGCGGTGATGCCGAAGCGGTAGGCCAGCGCCTGCAGCTCGCAGTTCCCGCTCTTCTCGCAGAACATGCAGAAGTGGTTGCCCTCGACGAACAGCATGTCGATCATGTTGCGCCGCAGGGTGCGCAGCTCTTCCGTGTCGTTCTCCACGACCATGCCCTGCGAGATGGGCTGCGTGCACGCCGCCTGCGGCCTGCCGTTCGCCCGGACCGTACAGACCCGGCAGCTTCCCGCCGGCGTCAGGTCCTTCATCCAGCACAGCCGCGGAATGTACACGCCCGCGTCCTCTGCCGCCTCGAGAACCGTCTGGCCGGGGCGGCCCTCGATCTCCTGTCCGTCGATGATGAGTTGGATGCCGTCTTTCATGTTCAAACCTTCGAGTCGTCGAGCCGCCGGCCGGACAGACGTTCGGATTCCTTGACCGCCTCGCGCAGATCGAAGCTCGGCAACCGGCCGTCGACGCTCTGCACCAGACGCGATTCGTAGGCACCACGGAAGTTCTCGATCGTCGTGAGCACCGGATGCGGCGAGGTTTGCCCCAGACCGCAGCGACTGGCCGTCTTCACCGTCTGCCCCAGTTCGATGAGGTAGTCGATGTCGGAGGCTTGCGCTTGGCCGGCGCGGACCTTGTCGACCCGCTCCTTGAGCAGCACGTTGCCCACGCGGCACGGCGTGCAGTAGCCGCAGCTCTCGTGGACGAAGAAGCCCATGAAGCGCGAGACGATCTCGAGAATGTCGCGAGTGTCGTCGAAGACCATCAGCGCACCGCCCGTGGCCAGGTCGTCGAAGCAGATCGTGCGACCGAAGGCCTCCTCGCCGATCATCTTCCCGCTGGGTCCGCCGACCTGGACGGCCGCCGTGTTACCGGCTCCGCACAGCTCGAGCATGTCGCGCAGCGGCGTCCCGAACGGCACCTCGTACACGCCCGGACGCTTGCAGTCGCCGGAGATGCTGAGCGCCTTCGTCCCGGAGCTGCCGTCCGATCCGATCGAGGCGAACCAGCTCGCGCCGCGCTCGAGAATGCGCGCGGCGCAGCACAGCGTCTCGACGTTGTTGACGCTGGTCGGGTAGCCCAGATAGCCCTGCTGCGCCGGGAAGGGCGGCCGGTTGCGCGGATCGCCGCGCAGTCCCTCGCAGGAGTTGATCAGCGACGTTTCCTCTCCGCAGATGTAGGCCCCGGCTCCCATCTGGATCCGGATGTCGAAGTCGAAGCCCTGCTTGCCGGCGACGTTCTTGCCCAGCAGCCCCGCCGCGCGGCGACGGGACAGGACATCCTCGAGGAACGCGCGCAGATAGGCGTACTCACCGCGGAGGTAGACGATTCCTTCCTGGGCTCCGATCGCATAGCCGCCGACCGTCATGCCCTCGAACACGAGGTCGGGACGCTCGGTCAGCAGGACGCGATCCTTGAACGTGCCGGGCTCGCCCTCGTCCGCGTTGCAGATCAGGTAGCGCCGGTCACCGCCTGCGGCTCGTGTGAACTCCCACTTCATGCCGGTGGGAAAACCCGCGCCGCCGCGCCCGCGCAGCCGCGCGGCCTTGACCTCGGCGATCACGTCTTCCGGGCTCTTCGCCACGGCGTTCTCGAGCGCGACGCCGGAGTTCGTCTCGGCGAACAGCACCTCGCCTGAGCGGCGTAAGTTGTTGCGTACCATCGTATTTACGAGCTCGTGACCGTTGTTCCCGTCCCCGGGCGACTCGACGAGCAGCGGCCGGAGGTCGTCCGCTCCATCCGCCTTCTTCAGCGTGCGGATCAGCGCTCGGGCCGATTCGGGTTTCAGGTCGGTTACGATAACGTCATTGACCATCGCGGCGGGCGCCTGGTCGCACATGCCGATGCACGACGCGCGCTCCAGCGTGAACTCCCCGTCGGAGGTCGTCTCCCCGGCGCGGATCCCCAGCTCTTGTTCAAGGGCTGTGGCGACCTCCCCGGCGCCCTGCATCTCGTCGATCACGTCGTTGCACAGCCGGATCACCACCTTGCCGGTGGGAGCCGAAGAGAGAAAGCCATAGAACGAGACGAGGCCGTCCACGTCGACGCGGGGGGCCCCGGTTCGTTCGGCGATGACGTCCACAGCCTCGGCATCCACGCAGCCCAGTCGGGACTGGATCGCCATGGCGATGTCCATCAAACGGGAACGATCGTCGCCGTGGGAGGCGCAGATCTCGCTAACTACCGGTCCACTTTTTGTGAGCATCTGGTTCCTCGAAACGAACAGGCACAAGAGGAGATTATAGTGAAAAAATTCGGAAGTTGAAGGATCGCGGAGGTACCGTTTTATCAACGCTCGAAGCGCAGATCTCCGACGTCTTTTTCTACCCGGAAGCGCAGGGTCGGGACCGACGATTCGCGGTCTTCGGGCAGGGTCGCGTCGAGCTCCAGACCCTCGACCCGGACCCCCTGCGGCACGCGGACGCGGCCCCCGGTCAGCCGCATCTCGAACTGTAGATCCGCGTCGCGCCGCCAGGCCCCGGCTAGGTCCATGTCGACCCGCCCCAGCCGGGTCTCGACCTTGGTCCGGCGCGGGCTGGCGTTGCCCAGGTTGCGCAGGGTCAGGTTGGTGATGCGCATGTCGAGGGTCAGGCGCTCGATGGGTTCGATCGGCTCGCTGGTGTCGAGCTGCAGCACGGCGTTGGCCACCTCGAGGTCCACCGCGGTGACGGAGAGGCCGGCCAGATCGATATCGATCTCGCCGCGGTCGAGATTGCCGTGCAGCGCCACGGGAAGATCCGGTGGAATCCGGATCCGGAGATCGGCGTTCTTCGCCCCGGCCAGCATCTGCAGGGAGCGCATCAGACTGCCCGAGCCCCCGTCGCGCCGCAGCCGCACGCTCCACGCCGGCGCGCCGTCGATCGACGTGTCTTCCTGTTCCAACGCGTACTTGCTGTCGTCGAACGTCGCGTCGACCCGCAGCTCCGATCCCGGCTCGCCGACCACCAGCGTGATGTCCGCGTCCTTGACGTCGAGCAGGACGTGCAGGGCGGGCTCGTCCGGCGCGCCGCCGACTTCGGGCCGGGCCGCCGGCTGCTCCCGTGTCAGCTCGGTGGAGGTCCGCTGGTCGTCCCGGACCTGCACGACGGCCAGTCCGTACAGCGCTGCGAAGACTGCCACGACGATCGCGACCAGCCCCAGGGCGCCGAAGCAGCCGATCTTCAGGACGGTTCTTCCGGTCGACATCTCGCCTGACCTCCCGGGGCGGCAGGCCCCCCAAGACAGACGATCTGCGGCGCTTCGGATTAACAACGATGGCCGGCCCGGCGTGCCGGCCGCCCGGAGATTCGCCTCCCGGCGCGATTCCACGTAGATTAGCGCCTGTTCGACAACGTCCCGCAGCCCGCCCGGAGCGCAGGAGCCGACGATGAACCCCCGCCGCACGATTCCGGCCGTACTGGCCGTTCTTCTCCTCTCCTCGCTGACCCTCGCGCAACAGGACGTGCCGTTCCTCGAGTCTCCCGATTCGGTCGTCGAGGCGATGCTCGAGCTGGGCCAGGTCTCCGACGAGGACGTGGTCTTCGACCTGGGCTCGGGCGACGGCAGGATCGTCATCGCCGCCGCCAGGGCCGGCGCGCGCGGCGTCGGGATCGAGATCGAGGCCGACCTCGTCGAGCTGTCGCGCACGAACGCGACCGAGGCCGGCGTCGCCGAGCGTGTCGAGTTCATCGAGCAGGACTTCTTCGAGTCGGACGTCAGCGAGGCGACCGTGCTGATGATGTACCTCTGGCCGCAGGTCAACCGCAGGCTGGCGCCGATGCTGGTCGAGCAGCTCGCGCCGGGTACGCGCGTCGTGTCCCACCGTTACAAGATCCAGGGCTGGCGCGAAGAGCGACGGATCAAGGTCGAGGGCCGACCGATCTACCTCTACATCGTCCCCGACTCTCCCTTCCGCTAGCGGTTGAACGCGTGCGGACGCCGAACGGTCTGTTGCCGCTCGTCTTGCTGGCTGCCTCGGTCGCCGCCGCCGAGGGCGAGACGATCTACACGCGCGCCGACGCCTCCGCGGCCGGGGCCGGAGAGGTTCGTCTGCGTCGCGCGTACACCCCGCGGCTCGAGCTGCCGCACGAGGACTGCGAGGAGGGGACCTTCTCCTGCGTGCGCGACGAGGTCTACGGTCAGCTCTACCGGCTGGATTTCTTCGAGGACGAGATCTCCCGTCTGCCGGAAGGGCGCGCGGTAACCGAGCGCACCGACCGGGGCAGCCTGCTGATCGCGGTGAGTCTCGCGACCCGGGAGGAGGCGGCGTTCGAATCCGAGTTGATCGCTCATCTGCAATCGCTCGGCGTTCCGAGCTTCGCCGACGCGACCGCCGGGATGGCCTACGGCCGGATTCCGCTGAAGCAGTCGACGCTGGTGCGCTCGACGCTCCCGGTCTGGGTCTGCCGCGAGGAAGGCGGCGGGGTTCGTGCCGACATGCTGTTTCCGGGAGGCGCCGGAGTTCGATCGTATTCGCGCACGGGGGACGTAGCGCGGCGCGGGTGCGGCGAGATCGACTCCGCGCTGGAGGAGGTTCCGGCCGAGACGTTCCGCACCATGCCCGAAGTGCGCGAACAGATCCTGCACGAGGTGCTGCTGCGCGAGATCTCCACGCTCGGCGCGCAGACCTGGTCCGCCGACCTCGTCCGGATCCCCGCTTCCGTCACGTTCGAGAAGACGCGGCTCGAGCCGGGCAAGAAGACGGGCGGAAGCCGCGACCGCGCCGACGGCGTGTACCGCGGTAAGGAGGGGCGGTACGGCGACGTCGAGCGCAAGGTCCGGATCCCCGCGGCCTCGCTCGAGTTGACCGCGGCCCCGATGTGGGCCGGCCGCTGGACGTTTCGCGCGACCCGTCACGCGACGGGACGCGACTCGGTGACGACGGAGCTGCCGCAGGCATCGATCGATATCGCGGTGCTGCCGATCGCCGACCCGACGCTGGCTGAATCGGTGAGGGTGGCGACGTCGCTGAGCGTGCCGCTGCGCGAGCTGCTCGACGAGACGCTGAGCCGTTTCGAGCGCAGCGCGACGCTCGACCCCGCGCTGGTCACCGCGGCGTTCGCCGACCCCGAGCGCTGGCCCGCGGCCGGGGACTGGATGGTGGTGGCCTGCCTCGACGACGGGCGGGCGTTCTACGGAATCGCCCCGTTTGCCGCGGTTTCTCCGGTCTCGAACCCGCTCGAGGCATGCTCGGCCGTCGCCCGCGAACTGGACGACTGAAAAAATGTGAGATTCCGGCCGGTCGGGCGTTTTACCAGTTGAGCCGGCGGCGAGCGCCGGACAAAGCGGGAGCCGCAGGCGTGAACCAGGGGACGTTCGAGGAGATCTACGAGGCGCACTTCGAGGCGATCTTCCGCTACGTGCTGCACCGCGTGGCAAACGTCGCCGAGGCCGAGGATCTCACCTCGCAGACCTTCTTCAAGGCGTTGCGGGCCATCGATCGCTTTCGCTGGAACGACGGCGGCGTGTCGGCCTGGCTGTACCGCATCGCCACCAACGAGGTGACCAGTCACTTCCGTCGCTCGGGCGGCGGCAAGGCCTCGTCGGTCTATCCCCACCCCGAGGTGCGGCGAGAGCTGGAGTCGGCCGAGACCGCGTTCGCGCGGCACGAGCTGTTCCTCCACGTCAACCGCGCCATGCGCACGCTGCATCCGGAAGAGCAGGCGTTGGTCGTCTTGCGCTATTTCGAACAGAAACCTTTCGGCGAGATCGCGGAGATTCTCGGCAAGCGTCCGGGTGCGTTGACGATGCGCACGCAACGCGCGCTGGGCAAGCTGCGCGAAGAACTGAAGCGTCGAGGAATCGATCATGAAGGATATCGAGAAGTTTTTGACCGACCTGCCGAAGCCGGCTGTTGACGTCCCGGCTTTCAAGGATCAGCTGCGTCGCGAGCTGCGTAGCTCGGTCGCGGCCCCGGTCGACCCGCGCTGGCGCATGACGGCGATGCTCTCGGGCGTGGCCGCGTTGTTGATGGTCGGAGTCCTGACGTTGTTCGTCGCGCGGCCCGCGATCCCGGCCGGCATCCACGCGTCGCTGGGAGGCACGTCGCCCGCATCCACGCAGGGCGCCGCGCCCGATTCGTTGCCGGCGGCCGCCGACCGTGCATTCGTCGACGCATGGAGCGCGCGCCAGACGCAGCCCGTCGGCGTGCGCGCGATGGAAGAAGAACGCCTGGTCAGCGTGCGTCAGTTCGAGCTGACCGACGGCAAACGCATGCTGGTATTCACAGAACTCGGAAACGACACGGTTGCTCCGGCGGTCAAGCGCGCAGATCCGTCGGCGACCGTTTTTTGAATCGAAATACGGAGGAAGATCCGATGAAGAAACTGGTAACGATCCTCGTGCTGCTGCTGCTCGCCGGGGTGGCGCTGGCCGAGGACAAGGAACGCATCGTGCTGCGGCACCATCACATGCTGCAGGAGCGCACCGCGAACCAGGTGAAGGCCGACGACGATCGCGGGTTTCTCGGTGTCCGGCTGGCCATCCTGGACCACCACGGACATCACGACGACGACGGGATTCACATCCAACACGTGATCGAAGGTGGCGCGGCCGAGGCGGCGGGCATCAAGGATCGCGATCGCATCGTCGCCATCGACGGCGTGTCGGTCACCACCGGCGAAGAGCTGAACTCGGCGATGGACGGCCTCAAGGCCGGCCACACCGTGTCCGTCACGGTCGAGCGCGAGGGGCAGGAAGAGACGCTGGGCGTGACGCTCCGCCCCCTCCCGCAGCCGTCCGGCCGCTGGGCCGTCGTCGTGGACGAGAAGCGCGCCTACTTCGGCGTGCACATCGAGGATCTGCGGCCGCAGCTCGCCGACTACTTCGGCGTCGAGAAGGGCATCCTGATCACGGAGGTCATGGAAGACGGCCCCGCCGCCGCGGCCGGGTTGAAGGCCGGCGACATCGTGACCTCGGTCGAGGGCGAGACGGTTCGCGACTCGAGCCAGCTGCACAAGATCCTGTCGCATGTCGAGCCGGGCGACGAGGTCGAGACGCGGATCCAGCGTCGTGGCGCCGAGATGACGCTCTTCGTCGTCGCGGGCAGCTACGAGGATCGTGCGCTGTCGATCGACGTGCACAACCTACACGAGCTGGTCGGAGCGACGAACGCGGACGGCAACGTGGAGATCGTCGTGCCGCACCACGACGAGCACCTGCACCTGCACAGCGAAGAAGACGACGACTGATACCGAAGCGGGACGGCGGGGCTTCTAGTGCTCCGCCGTCTCTTCGGCCGGCGCGGGTCCCGCGTGGGCCAGCTCGACCACGGTCGAGCCGTCGGCCGCCTTCAGCGCGAGGCTGCCGCCGCGGATCTCCCAGTTCGTGACGAGAGCCAGCGCGGAGAGGAAGGCCGTCTCGGCCTGCATCACGCCGTCACCCGGGCACAGCATCTTGGTCGACGCCACGGGCCCGACGGTCATCCCGTCGCCTTTGATCTCGTAACTGCCGTTGAAGCGGTTGCACGCCGCTTTCCCCGAGACGCGACCGCCGGCGAACACGGCGTTCACGTCGACTCCCTCGGCGATGCGCAACGCCTCCCCGGCGCCCTTGGCCGTGCACGAGGTCGCGCGCCACAGCGTGTCCTCTAGCGTTGCATCCGGTTGCGCCGGTTCCGTGACTACGTTCTTCATTTTCGACTCGGACTCGGGCTGCGAGCACGCGGTCAGTCCCGCAATCGCGCCCAGCACGAGCAATATCGGCAACAGGTTTTTCGACATCGAGGGCCTCGTCAGTTGTACCAGTACAACACCAGGCTCACCGCCCAGCTTCCATTCTGCAATGGGAGATTGTAGTCGATGTCGAAGGTTCCGCCTCCACCCAGCTCCGGGGTGAAGTCCAGGTCGTTGTCGCACGGCGCGTCGTGGTGGCAGGCGATGAAACCGGGGCACCAGCCGGCGCGAGGGAAGGTGCACGATGGGAAGCCGCACGCGTTCCAGTTGCTGCACTGGACCGGCGAGTTGCAGTCCGTGCGCCACGGTGTGAACTGCCACACCGGGTTGTTGTCGACCAGGATGCGATTCTCACGCTGGCAGAACTCGTCGCACGGATTGCACGCGCCGCCGGGACAGTCGGCGGAGGTGGTGCAGCTGTTCCCGTTGTTCGAGCCACCCGTGCAGAAGGTCGAGCCGCCATGTCCGGTGGTGAACAGGCGCATCTTGACCTCGGTCGCCGTCGCCGGGATCGTCACCGACCTGGTCGGCAGCGGCGCACCGCCGAAGCCGATGATCTCGATGCCGTCCGCCGGCGGCTTGGGCGACGCCTGAGCCGGGTTCTCGGTGAAGCTGAAGTCCACCGAGACCCAATGGCCCTTCTGCACGAAGTGGCCGATCTCGACGCCGACGTACTTCCGGCCCTCCAGCAGCGGCGTCAGCGGCGTGATGTCCAGCGACAGCTTGCGTCGAGGGATCACGCCGGTGCCGTCCGGGGGCGCGGCATCGGTGCCGAACGGCGTTATCGCGCGCATCAGCTCGAGGTTGTCGTTCGTCCTGCAGTTGATGCCCTGCTCCACGCAGTCGTCCAGCACCACGAACACGTGCGCGGTGCGGTCCCACGGGTCGCCGCACGGGTTGTAGCCGCCGTTGCACGGCGGCGAGACGCAGGGGTTGCCGGCGCCGCACTTGGTCACCGTCCCCTGGTTGGGCGGCGAGCAGAGCCGGGACTCCATCGTGAAGGTCATGGTGGCGCGCGTCCAGTCGCCCTCGGGGAAGTCCACGGGTACCAGTAGCTGCCAGCCGTTGGCCCGCTGGACCTTGTCCGGATCCGCCGGGACGCAGTCGGCGGCGCCCCAGCACAGCTCGTCCGTCTGGTGCGCCTTCATGTTCACGATGCCGTTCGGCGAGTCGATGTGTTCGTTGGAGAACGCGCTCTCGTTGCCCTGGCTGTCGATCGCCGTCACGACCGAATACCAGTTGACGAACGACTGCAGGCCGGACAGCGTGTGGCTGGTGTCGAGCGCGACGTCGTCGACGAACTCGTACTCGCCGGAGCCGCGCCCGTAGTACACGCGGTAGCCGACCAGGTCGCCCGAGGGCTGCGCATCGGTCCAGTCGAGCTCGATCGTGGTCCCGGTCCAGAACCCGCTGAGCACCGGGGGCGTCGCCACCAGCGACGGCTTGGTGTCGGACTCGTTGCCGTCGGCGTCCACCGCGCTGATCAGGTAATAGTGGTCCAGGCCGTCGATCGCGGCTCCCGCATCGGTGAAGTCCTGGGTGATCGACGTGCCGGACAGGTTGCTGCCGCCGACCTTGTCCGGAGCGAACGTCGCGATGTCGCCGCGGTAGATCTTGTACTGGCTGACGGTCTCACCGTTGCCGCTGACGTCCAGCGTGACCGCGTCCCACGACAACAAGACGTCGTCCCCGACGTGCTGCACCCGCACGTTGGCCACGGTGGCCGGGCGCGTGACGTCGGCCGCCAGGGCCGCTCCTGCGGCGAGGGCCGTCAGCGCGATCGCGATCCAAGTAAACGAACGACTGAACCGACGATGCTGCATGACTCCTCCAAGATGCTGCCCCGGCAGCAAGCCCCCGATCGGACGTCCTTATACTCCGATTCGCGTCCATGGACCAGGAGTGGTCCGGGCTGCGCCCGATCGAGGGTGGGCGCGGCGCCGCCGGCCCGGGGGGGCTGTGGGCTGCGGCGCCGCGCTCGGAGAGGAGAACCGCGACACGGGGGGGTCGCTCGCCCGTGGAGGAGTGAGGCCGGGCGGGCCGGTCGCGGTTTTCAGGGCTCTTATGCCGCGGTGTCCCAGCCGTTGTCCGGCAGGACCCGCAGACGGGGGGTCTCGTAGGTCGTGGCGATGAAGTTGCGTCGCAACTGCTTGATCGCCTGCAGTTCGATCAGACGCACGCCCTCACGGCTCAGGCCGATCTGCTGTCCGATCTCGCGCAGGGTCCTGGGCTTCTCTCCGTCGAGGCCGAAGCGCGCCGAGATCACCTCTCGCTCGCGCCGATCCAGCCGGTTGCAGAGGTCGTCGACGTTGTCCCGCGTCTCCTGCTCCACCAGGTCGTCCTCGATCGAGGAACACGCGGTGTCCTGCAGCGTCTCGGCGTACGTTTCCTGAAACTCACCCGCGACCGGCTCGTCGAGGCTGGTTACGCGGACGTCGTGGCGGTGGATCGGTTCGATCTTGGCCATCTTCTTCGGCAACTGGGCCGCGATCTCGTCGTTCGTCGGCTCGCGCCCCAGGTCTTCCTTCAGGCCGCGCTCGGTCTCGCGGACGACGCGCATGCGCTTCAGTTGCGACAGCGGCAGGCGGACGACGCGCGGCTGCTCGTTGAGCGCGTTGCGAATCGCCTTGCGGATCCACCACACGGCCCAGCTGATGAACTTGACGCCGCGCTCGGGATCGAAGCGCTCGGCGGCTTCCATCAGTCCGAGGTTGCCCTCGTTGATCAGGTCTTCCAGCGGCAGTCCGAAGTCGGTGTACTCCGTGGCGACCTTGACCACGAAGCGCAGGTTCGATTCGACGAGTTCGTTCAGCGCCCGCCGGTCGCCCGACTGCGCGCGGCGTCCGAGCTGCGCTTCCTGCTCGCGGGTCAGCATCGGCATGCGTCGGATATCGGTGAAATAGCAGTCGAGTACGCGAGCGGTTCCCTTCGGTCCCTTGTTCGCGGCGCGAATCGGTGCGGGGCTCTTCTTCTGCGCGGTCTTCGTGTACTTCATGATTCGCTCTCCTTGTGTCACCAGGAATATGCGCACAAGGCCTTTTCGCGGATGTTTCGAAATTGTGTCGTGGCGAGATATTCGGGGTTGTCCGGGGGGCGCATATATTGAGGGGCTCTGGCGGGACCGGTAAGATATCCGTATATCCCGGAGCGAAGGCGAGATGCGAAACATCACAGCACGAGTCCTGCTTATCGAGGACGACGAGCGGATCCGCAAGGAGTTGCTCGACGCCCTTCGTGCGTCCGGATTCGACGTCGACGTCAGCGTGCTGGCGAGTCACGCACGGCTGGCGCTCGAGCGTGACTACGATCTCGTCCTGCTCGACCTGGGACTGCCGGACGGCGACGGCCTGGACCTGTGCCGCGAGCTTCGCTCGCGCGGTCGGTCGGTTCCGGTGATCATCCTCACGGCGCGCGACGCACCCGAGCAGCGCGTTCGTGGGCTCGACGTGGGAGCGGACGACTACGTCGTCAAGCCGTTTCACGTCCCGGAGCTGATCGCCCGCGTGCGCAGCGTGCTGCGTCGCGCCGGACGCACGGTCGGGCCCGGGCGCGCGCAGTGGAAGGATCTGGCCGCCGATCCCGAGTCGCGTTCCGCGCGCCGTGGCGAGCGGGTGCTCGACCTGACGCGGCGCGAGTTCGACCTGTTACTGTTTTTCTTGCGTTTTCCCGGGCGGACCTGGACGCGGGACCAGATCCTGGATCGCGTCTGGGGCGCGATGTACGAAGGGGATTCACGCACCGTGGACCTGCACGTCCGCCGGCTGCGCTCGAAGATCGAGGACGATCCCAGCGATCCGAAGTATCTCGCCACCGTGTGGGGCGTGGGTTATCGAATGGGTGAGGCATGAAGAAGCGACGCGTGAATCGGCCGCAGTGGCATCAGACGCTCGGCTTCCGCTTCGGCGTGATCCTCGCGGCGACGTTGTTCGCCTTCGATCTGCTGCGCCGCCCGCTCTACGGCCTGGTCATGCGCGCCCTCGGGCTCGAGGACCTCGGTCGAACCTCCTACGCGGTGGTGGGCGTGGCCCTGTCCGCCGCGGTCGCGGTCGTCGCGGCGACGCTGATCGGGTTCGCCCTGTCGCGCTGGCTCACCGGTCGCCTGGCGCGGATGTCCGAGCTCGCGTCCAGTCCCGTCGCCGAGGGTGAGCTGCCCGGGCCGTTCGACGATTCGGGCCACGACGAGATCGCGGTCGTTGCGACGACGCTGAACACACTGCGCGACCAGGTTGCGGATCGACTGAAGGAGTTCTCGCTGCAGGACATTCGCCGGCGCGAGTTCATCGCGCAGGTGTCGCACGACCTGCGCACTCCGCTGACGGCCCAGCTCGCGTGCCTCGACCGGGCGGGGCTGGTGTTGAAGAAGCCCGACTCCGAGCTGCGCAACAAGGAGCTCGAGGAGCTGCTGGCCGTGGCCAAGATGGACGCAGACCGTGTCCACACGCTGGCCGACGACCTGCTGGAGATCGCGCGCCTCGATGCCGGCGACCGGCTGAATCTCGAGGTCGTGCCCCCCGGCGAGCTCGTGCGTCAGGCCGTGCGCGGGCTCGAGCCGCTGGCCGCGCAGCGCGGAATCCGCGTCAGCGCCCGCGTCACCGCGCGCCTGCCGATGCTGAACGCCGACGGTCGCCGCCTGACGCGAGCCATCGAGAACCTGCTGCGCAACGCCATCCAGCACGCGCGCACCGAGGTGGTCGTGCTGGCCGTGCTGGCCGAAAACTGCGTGCGCTTCGAGGTGCGCGACGACGGCCGGGGCCTGCCGCGCCAGCGCGATTTCCTCGACTACCTGCAACGGCTCGGCAAGGACATGCGCCTGACCGAGCTGGCCAAGCGCCGCAGCCGCGCCGACTCGGCCGGCCTGGGCCTGGTCGTCGCGCAGCGCGTGGCGCAGGCGCACCGCGGGATGGTCGACGCCTACGACCTGAGCAAGGGCGGCGCGGCCTTCCTGATGGACATCCCGGTGCCCGACGACGGTCCGGCCGAGGTCCCGGGCGGCGGCTCCATGTCTCGGCGCGCGGCGAGCTAGATCGGAGGAGAGTCATGAGTGAGGACATGGAACGACTCAGGGGAGAAGCACCGTCCGAAGCGGACCGGGTCGAGGTCGTTCGCCGCCTGGTAGAGCTCGCGCTTCCCGTCGCCGATCCCGGCTCGATGAAACGAGAGTCGGTGCCGGATCCGAAGGACCTCATGCCGTGACGCGGTGAGCGCGGTCCTACCACCTCTCGGTCTTCACTCTCAATCGAGACCGAGCGCCGTCGTTTCTCCATCCTCGAAGATCTCTCGCAGGACTCCTGTCGTCGGGGGCAGTCGATGCCGCGAGCCGGCGTCCGCGAGGACGAGGTCCATCAGCGCCTCATTGTAGAAGTACCATTCCATGGAGACGATGCAGGACCGCTGTCGGGTTGCGATGTACAGCCGGAACTCGCGGCCGTATTCACTCCGGCAAGTAAGTTCGTCGTGTTGCCGAGGCAGATCCTGCGGCGGGGGATAATCCCTGCGATAGACGGCCCCGGGCAATCGAAACCACCTCACAGTGGGCTCGTCTTCTCGCCAGTAGCCGCGGTACGAAACCCGGCAATCGACGTCGTTGTCGGATCGGTAGTCCGAGCCGAGCAGCAACCACTGTCCGCTCTCGGATCCGATGTAGAAACGCAGCCTGCCGCGAGCGAGGTCCCGTCGGGCGAGCCCGCGCTGTTTCAGATCGTAGAGGGCTTCCAGGGACGGTAGCCACAACCGACTCGTCGGTCGCAACACCGGGGCCAGTTTCGTACGCTCGAGCCACCAGAACAACTTGTCCTCCGGTGGGACAAGCCATCCCCAGAACGGACTGAGCCCGCCGAGCAGCCGGCCGCCCCTCGTTTCCGCCAACACCGGGAATGCTTGCAGCAGGCTCAGCACGGAAAGAGAAGAGAAGAGCATGACGCAGGCGCCGGTTTTCCACCGCCGCCGCACACGAACGTTCCGGCTGGAGTCGGAAGAGGTCACCCATCGAGCATGTAACGGAGCGAACTCGAGCGGAGTGAGTTCGATGAGAACGCGCTGCGTGGCGCCCGCGGATGGTTGTTCGTATTGTTTTATACCACAGTTGACAAATTACACCATTCTGTATACCTTCTTGGAGCAAGAGTCTGTAACGAGGTCCCCGGGACATGGCTATGAACATCAAGAACGCGGAGGTCGAGCGGTTGGCCGCCGAGGTCGCCGGCATGGCCGGAGAGAGCAAGACCGAGGCGGTCCGAAAGGCGCTGCTCGAGCGCAAGGCGCGCCTGGTCGTCCGCCGAGCAGGCGACACGCGCGCGGCCAGGCTGATGCGGTTTCTCGAAAGCGAAGCATGGCCGCAGATCCCCGACACGCAGCTCGGGAGACGCATGACCCGAATCGAGGAAGACGAGATCCTGGGCTACGGAGAGCACGGAGTTTGATCGTCGACTCGTCGGCCGTCGTGGCAATCTTGCTGCAGGAGCCCGGCTTTGACGAGCTCCTGACCAAGCTATTGGAGGCAAAGGTCGTGGGCATCGGGACGCCGACCCTCACCGAGGCGGCGATCGTGTTGTCCGCGCGGTTGCAGGGGGACGCGCGAGGGTTGATCGCGAGGTTCCTGCAAGAGGGATCGATCGCGGAGATTCCGTTCGGAGAGGCGCACTACGGCGTGGCCGTTGAGGCCTGGCTGAAGTACGGCAAGGGCAAGCACGATGCGGCGTTGAACTTCGGCGACTGCATGAGCTACGCGGTGTCGAAGCTCGCCGGTCAGCCGTTGCTGTGCATCGGGCGAGACTTCCCGAGGACGGATCTCGTTCTGGCGTAACTGCGTCAGACGGCGTCCGCGCCGCGCGGCGCCTTCTGCGGCGGGGCGACCATTCCGATGCGCAGTCCCTCGACTCCGGCCTTCGCGGCATCGACGATGCGCATCACCGCCTCGTAGTTCAGCGAGTCGTGGGCCTGCAGGAAGAGCACGCGATCGTCGAGCGCGTATCCGGCGAACAGCTCGGCCACGCGCGCGGTCAGCATCGAGGCGGGCAGCTCTTCGTCATTGAGCAAGACGCGGCAGTCCTCGGGCAGACCCGGGCTCGTGTGCGGAACGACGACGGGACAGCCGCCGAGGTCGATGCGCAGGACAACTTGCTCGCGCGGCGGTTCGTCGACGACGGCGGGGGCGGGGGATTCGGCCGGGACGTCCAGGTCGTGGCCGTGCAGGGTCATCGGGACGATGACCATGAAGATGATCAGCAGCACCAGCACCACGTCGACCAGCGGTGTGACGTTGATCTCCGATTGGTACTCGTTTCCTCCTCCGACACTCATGCCCATGGCATCACTCCTTCGCCGTGCGTTCGGCGATCAGGCCCACATCGTCGAATCCGGCGGCGTTGACCGCCAGCATCGCCCGGCGCACCTCGCCGAACGACAGTCGCGCGTCGCCCTTGATGACGACCTTCTCCTCGCTGCGAGTCGTCGCCTCGTCGCGGATCTTCGTCGAGAACTGCGCGGCGCTCATCGCGTCGCCGTCGATCCAGACGCGACCGCCGCGCTCGAGCGCGATGAGGACGCGTCGTGCGTTCTCGGCCTCTTTCGTAGGTGCGTCGGTCGTCGGTAGCTGCATCTCCGGGCCCGCTGCAAGCTGCGGCGCGATGACCATGAAGATGATCAACAGCACGAGAACGACGTCGACCAGCGGCGTGACGTTGATCGCCGACTGGACCTTGTCGACCTTAACGACCTGCATGGGCCGACTGCGCCTTGCGGCTGAGGAAGTCCACCAGCTCGGCGCCCGTGGTGTTCATCTCCACGTGGAACCGCTCGAGCATGCCGGTGAAGTGGTTGAACGCCATCACGGCCGGGATGGCGACCAGGATGCCCAGCGCCGTCGCGACGAGCGCCTCGGCGATACCGCCCGAGACGGCGGCAATACCGCCCGACCCGGTCGAGGCGATGCCCTCGAAGGCGTGGATGATGCCGACGACGGTGCCGAACAGGCCGATGAACGGTGCGGTCGAGCCGATGGTGGCCAGGCCGCCTAGGCCGCGTTTCATGTCGGTGATCGTGCGCGCCGTCGAGCGATCGAGCGCGCGAGAGACCAGCTCGACGCGCGTCGCCGTGTCGCCGACGGTCTGCCGGTTGTCGATCAGCTCGGCGACGCCGGCCGCAACCACCTTGGCCACGTGCGAACGGTCGTGACGCTGCGCGGCGGCGGCGGCGTTCTTCAGCTCGCCCTCGCGCAGCAGTCGGCTCAGCTCGGGCAGGAACTCCGTCGATTGCCGGCTGGCTGCCTTGAAGCGGCGGTACTTGTCGAGGATCACGCTGAGCGAGTAGATCGACAGCCCGAGCAGGCAGCCCATCACGCACAGGCCGACGAACCCGATGCTTCCGATCATTTGCTGGATGTTCATTCCGGTTGGACTCCTTGAGTGGGGTTCGAACTAGTTGCGCGGACGCTCGACGGCGACCGTCTCCGCCTGACTCTTGGTCGTGTCGGGCAAATCGGCGTCGGCGAGCGATCGACGCTCGGACTCGAAGCGCGCCAGGTACGGCATCAGCGGGGTCACCTGGAACGGCATCTTCTCGCGCGCGGAGAGCAGCGGAACGCGGTTGTTCTTCATCAGCTCGACGTGGGCGTTCCAGGGGTCGAGCTTCACCCGTCCGCCCAGCGGCAGCGCCGCGGTCTGCTCGATCGACGTCCGGTCCAGCTCCGGCGCGGCGTCGAGGATCTGCTGCATGCGGAACACCACGTCGCGGCTCGCCATGCGGCTACCGAAGTGCGGCCGGATCAACGACGGCAAGTTGCCCGAGTCGGCCGAGAGCGCCTTGAGGAACAGGCCCGCCGTGGCGAGGTCGTCCTTGTAGGGCGAGTTCTGCAGCAGCTCGACGGCGAGGTTGTCCGCCGCCAGCTCCTCCTCGGGATCGCGGTTGAAGTCGAAGCTCTCCAGCGCCTGGCGATCGCCGACCAGGATCTGATCGCTGAACGCGAAGCGCGTGTCCAGCTCGTGGCCCTCGAGCACGTGGCCCAGCTCGTGGGCCAGCACCATGGCCAGGCTGGCCTCGTCGGGCAGCACGTCGAGCAGTCCGCGGCTGACGACGATCGTGTGACCGACCGTGAACGACTCCAGCGGAGTCGTCAGCAGCACGCGGGCGCGCACGGGGGGCTGGATGTCGAGCTCGTTCGTGATCTCGAGGTTCGTCACGACCGTCTCGAGCACCTGGCTGACCTCACCCTCGGGTGCGATCAGCCCGGCCCGCTGCAGGCGGCGCAGCACGTTGTCCTCGGCCTCGCTCTCCCAGGCGCGCGCGCTCTCCACCGGAGAGATGTAGCCCGGCTGGTCGCTGGGGTCGTTGGTCTGCGGCGTGTCGATGAGCACCTTGGTGAACTCTTCCTCGGCGTTGTGGCGCTTGATGCGGTAGGCCCAGATGCGCGTCTGGCCGCGGTGGGTCAGCCGCATCTGGCGCATCGTGCGCTCGGGCTCTTCGGTGTAGACGTAGGCCGGCAGCCACTGACCCTCGGTCATGTTCAGTCGCCAGCTGTCGAAGTGAAAGCCGAAGCTGATCACGGTGTCGTAGATCCCGTTGAACCGCACGATGTGGTAGTCGCGATCTTCGACCCAGATCCGGCCGGTGAAGCGGCCACCCTGCATGCGGTTCAGCGCACGGCCCGGACGCGGGGTCACGTCGAAGACCAGCGTGCGAATCTCGCCGAGGAACTCGGAGCGGATGAAATCGAAACGGTAGTTCTGCCGATCGAAGCCGCCGCGATCCAGGATCAGCATGCGCGCGAAGGCCTCGGGCTTGAACGTCTGCGAGTGCGAGTCGTCCAGCACGCTCAGTGTCTTCTTCTTGGCCTTCTTCGCCGCCTTCTTCGAGCGTGGGGCGTCCGGGTCGCCGAACGCGTCGTCATCCGTGCCGAGCTCCAGCCGGGCAAAGAAGTAGTTGTCCTTGATCGGCACGTAACCCAGCACCGGGTCCGACTTGACGGTTTGTAGATACGTCTCGACGAGTGGCTGGTACCGTTCCAGCGTCACGGCCAGCTTGCGCTCGTTGGCGACGATCGCGTCCAGCACCTCGTCCAGGCGCGAACTCTCCTGCGCGAGCGCGCCCGGCGCGCTCAACAATCCGCACAGCGCCAGGCCCGGCGCCAGTTTGCGGAAACAGATTTTCTCTCGCACGGTCGTTCTCCCTTCCATCACGCAAGCCGAAACACGACGCGCAGCGTTGCGGTGTGATCCACGGCTTCACCCCCACGGCGTGCGGGGTTGAATTTGATTCTGCTTGCGGCGTCGATGGCCGCCTCGTCCAGTCCGTGACCCAGGCCGTCGACCACGCGCAGTACGCGGATCCCGCCGTCGGCCTCGAACGTCACTTCCAGCACGACCTCGCCCTCGACACGCAGCTTCCGCGCCTCGTCGGTGTAGACGGGGCGCGCCTTGGACAGCACCTCGACCGGTGTGTCCAGCCCGGCCTTCGCGCGTTCGCGGCGCGGCGGTTCCGGCGCGCGGACCTCGTCGCTGCCGAAGCTTCCCGCTTGCACCGCGCCCCGGGAGGCGCGGGGCGCGGTGCCGGCGGAGCTGTCGGGAGCATCGGAGGCAAATCCTGTCGCGGCGACCTCTCGCGCGGGGGCGGGGGCGGGCGTGGTCGCCGCTTGCGTTTCGATCTTCTCGAACGAGGCCTTCATCACCGTCGCCCGCTTGCTCGGAGACGGAGCGGGCGGCGGCACCGTCAGTGCGCCGTCGGAGAAACGACCGCCGGCGACCACGCGCGAACGCGGAGCCTGCGGAGCGGCCGTCACGGCCTTCGCCTCGCCGAAGCTTCCCTTGACCGCGACGGCGCGCGGTCGGGGCGGAGCTGCTTTCGGCTCGGGCGCGCGCGCGAGCACGTCACGCACGACATCGCGCCGGGGCTTCGGCTTCGGCGCCGGAGGCGGCTCCGGCCGCGTCTGCGCGAGCGTCGGCTCGGGCTTGGGCTCGGGCTTGGGTTTCGGTTGTCGCTTCGGCTTCGGCGGTTGGACCTTCGGCTCGGGCTCAGGTCTGGGCTTCGGTCGGATCTCGGGCTCGGGCTTCGGCTTCGGCGGCTCCGGGGCCACGCGCTCCGGCTTCTCCGGGGCGTAGAACACGATGTCGATCGGCTGGGCTTCCTGCGGCTTCGTCGATCGCGAGGGGACGAGCAGCACGAGCGCCAGCACGACGACGTGGAGCGCCACGCTGACGCCGAGCACGCGGCGCTTGGATTCCGCTGGATTCAGATCGTGCATACGCGCTCCGGCATTGCGATCAGTTGGCGCCCTGGTCGATCCAGGTCTCGATCAGCGTCAGGTCCGACGCGCTCAGCGGTGCGCCGAGCAGCGGCATCGGGTCGCCTTCGATGCGCGGGTCGTCGACGAGCTTCATGTACAGATAGGAATCCGCCGCGTTGCCCGGATCGACGCGCAGCAGCAGCGGCACCTCGGACGCAGACACGCCGACCGTATTGCCCAGCGCGTTGCCGGCGGACAGGTCCAGGCCGAACGGAGCGTCGATGCCGATGTGGCAGCCGGAGAGCGCGCAGCGCGGGCTGAACACCTGCGCCTGGACCTCGAGCAGACGGACCTCGTCGGATCCGCCGATCACGCCTGCGCCCGAGCTTCCCCCGCACGCCGTGGCGCACAGCAGCGCCCCGGTGGCGAACAGGGTCGTGGTCACGTGCGCGCCTCGCATCACCAGCTCACCGCCGCCGAGAACACCAGTCGATCGACCTCGATCACGCGTCGCGAGCCGCCCGGAATGCCGAGGTCGGTCGGGATCGCGGGACTCTCCTCGCTGAACAGCCAGGCCAGGTCGAAGTTGACGTTGGCCAGCACGCCCTCGATGCCGATCGAGTAGCGCGTCAGCGTCTGCGTGCCGTCGTCTCCGTCGGTCGCCACGTCGAAGCGCGTCTCGGTGTCGAAGTTGACGAAGTCGGCGCTCCCGCCGACCACGAAGCGCAGCTTGTCGCGGAACACCGGCTGGCGCAGGCCCAGCGTCAGGCTCAGCGAGCCGGTCGAGTCCTCGATCTCCTCGTTGACGATCGTGCTCGACGCGTCGATCCGGGTGCTGCCCTCCGTCGCGCTGAAGCCGAGCCGCGCGCCGGTGAACATCTCCGTCTCGCCGGCCTGGAAGATCGTGCGCCACGACAGGAATGCGCCCGTCGTCGTGATCGAGTCCTGGTCCAGCAGCGTCGTGACGGGAGTGACCGCGCCCAGCGTCTCGCTGAATGCCAGGTCGTCGTTGTCCAGCTCGCGAGCCGTGTGCTCGAGGCCCGCGCGGTACTCGGTCTCGCCGAGCCCGTCGGGCTTCTGCCGGTTGTAGCTTCCCTCGACGCCGAAGCGCAGATCCGTCACGTCGTAGTTGGTCGTCACGACACGATCGGTGACCGCGCCCGCGTCGTCGCGGTCCTCGCTGAACTGGTCCTTCTCGAACGACGACTGGCCGAGCTCGGCCCGGATCTCCCAGCTCGAGACGGAGCTGCTGAAGTGGCGCATGCCGACGTCCAGCGTGTAGTTCGACTCGGTGAACTCGTCCATTTGCAGCGTGCCGCCGACGCCCGCGTCGAAGCTGTCGCTCGACAGCTCGCTCGCCGCGCTGGTCAGCCGGAGTCCGGCTCCCAGCAGGTTCGACTCCGACAGCTGGAACGCCATCGCGCCGCGAAGGTCGACGCCGGCCAGGTCGTCGGCGTTCGAGAACGTCATCGTCCCACTGCTGTCGTCGCTGCCGTCGGTCCCCGAGAGGAAGGCTCCCGAGACGCCCCACGAGATCGAATCGGTCGCGTGGTGGATCAGCGATCCCTGCAGCGAGTCGGCGTCGTTGTCCACGTCCGTTGCGCCGTTGTTGCCGATCAGCGCGTTGACGTAGCGCCGGTAGTGGCCCTCCTGGCCCGGCCACGGCGTCAGCGTCGGATGCCGGCCGATGTTGGTGAACAGCAAGTTGTAGGGACGGGTCTGCAGCTCGTCGAACGGATCGCGATAGGTGCCGAACGACAGCTGGTGCACGATCGAGCGGTCGAACGTCAGTTGCGCCGGCTGCAGCTCGACGAGCTCACGGGTCAGGGCGGAGGCGACCCCGGGTACGAGCGTGCCGAACAACCCGGCCGCCAGCAGAATCGAAGCCCTTCGAAGCATTGAATCCTCCATCGTCGCGGCAGCCACGGCGAACCATTCGCCGTGTGTGCCACGTCCCCCTCGGAAAAAAGCGTGTCGTGGGATCGGCGCCGCTCAGCGCCTGCGGGCTCTCCCGTGCGGCGCGACCGCTCCGCGTGGTGTCGTGGGCCGTCGGCTGAGGCTGCGCAGGTTGAAGGCGGCGCCGCTGTCGAGCAGGAAGCCGACGGGAGGTTGCGAGGAGCCCGGCGTGTAGAAGCGGCCGATGTTCGGCAACACCAGATCGAGATCGGACGGCGGCACGTCGAACCACAGCGCCAGCTCGGCGAACAGCTCGTCGACCGACATCGTCGGGATCAGCCGGCCACGCCCGGTGTCCAGCGCAGCGCCGGCGGCCAGTTCGGGGTACACGCCGTAGACGTCGCCGCCGCGCACCGCGCCGCCGAGGACGAGATGGTTGCCACCCCAGGCGTGGTCCGAGCCGCGGCCGTTGGACGTCAGCGTGCGTCCGAAGTCCGACGCCGTGAACGTCGTCACGCAGTCGGCCATGCCGAGTTCTTCCAGCGCGGTGTAGAACTCGCTGAGCGCCGCGCTGATCACCGGCAGCATGTTCTCCTGGCTGACGAGTACCTCGTCGTGATGGTCCCATCCGCCGGCGTTGACGAAGAAGGTCTGGCGCCGCATGCCCAGCATCTGCTGCGCGGCGATCGTCTGCGCAATCATGCGGAAGCGCTGCGACAGGCCGTTGTCCGAGAACTGCGTCTCCAGCTCCGGCAGGGCCTCGATCGCGGCCGAGAACTCGACGTGCGCGTCGATCGCCCCGCGCATGCGCGAGGCGAAGGTCTGCTCGAACAGGTTGCGATACGTCAGGCCCAGCAACCCGTCGACGGCCTCGGTGCGGATCATGTCCTCGGGCGACGAGCCGCCGTAGTCCAGCAGGCCCGTGCTGCCGTTCGGCCCGATCGTGTAGTGCGCGGTCATGTCGCCCGACTGGAACGTGTTGTTGCCGGCCAGCGAGATGTTCATCGCGATGTTCTGGTTCTGGTTGCCGGCCTGGAGGATGTCCGCCATTCGCCCGGCCCAGCCGCTGGCGTTGCGCCGGTCGGGCACCGAGGTCTGCCAGTGCATCGCTTGATCGGAGTGCGAGAACAGCCCGAGCGGCAGCGAGACGCTGCGACTGCGGTACTGCGCCAGGGAGGTCGGCTCGACCAGCGTTCCGACGTTGGCGAGCAGAGCCAGCCGACCCTGGTCGAACAGCGTCTGCAGCTCGGGCAGCGCGGGGTGCAACCCGTACTCCTTGCCGTCGGAGGTCGCCGGGGTGATCGGCAGCAGATCTTCCTGCGGCAGCGCCAGGTCGGCGCGCACGGCGGCGTACTCGGCGTACTCGGCGTCGCCGCGCGGGACGAGCATGTTGAATGAATCGTTGCCTCCGGAGAGGAACAGACAGACCAGCCCCTTGTAGTCGGTTGCCGTGCCGGCCAGCGTGTTGAACATCCCCATGTTCAGCACGGTGTTGTACAGCGCGGTCGTACCGACTGCGGCGCAGCTCGCCTGGCCGAGGAACCGGCGGCGGCTGACCTGCTTCGGGGCGTCGTCGTTGTCGCGGTCGTCTTGCATCCGGTCTCCGGTCTTCATTTCAGGGCGCAGTATTCGGGCGACATCGAGATCAGGTGGATCGCCAGCTTCACGCGGTCTTCCGGCTCGGCCAGCCGGTCCAGCGCGTGCAGCAGCACCTGCCGCATCGGCACGCTCATGTCGCCGTACATCAGCAACAGGTCCAGTCGGTCGACGAGCGCCCGCGAATCGGCGGCGATCGCGATCTCGTCGCTCAGGTCGAGCCGCACCTCGAGCGACTCGTCGGAGTCGTTGTTCATCACTCCGTCGACCTGTCGGCGCAGCGAGTTGGCGCTGGAGATGGCGGTGACCGCGTTGATGATCTGAAATTCCGGCGAGACGAGACCGGCGTCGTTGATCGGGCCGATCGGACGGTGATCCGGCAGGAAGAAGTTGAACACCGTCGGAGAGCTGAGCGGACGCTCGGCGAAGGCGTCCATCGTGCCCTGATCCGAGATCGGATAGCTGAAGGCGAGGTTGGCCGCGTCGAACGCACGCGCCAGGTGCACGCGCCGCAGGTAGGACTCGCGCAGCATGCCGCGTCCGTCCTGGCTGGTGTCGGGGCGCTCGCGCGCCTCGGGATCGAGCAGGATTGCCCGGATCACCGCCTGCATGTCACCCCGCACGCCGTGGCCGTCGTCGGCAAACGCCGCCGAAACGCGCTGTAGATACTCAGCGCTGGGATTCGAGGTCACCAGCCGCTGGATCAGGCGGCGACCGACGAACGGCCCGACGTTCGGGTGATGGAACAGGTTGTCGATGGCTTCGAGGACGTCCTGCATGCCGGTCCGGCCCGGCGGCACGTACTTCCCGCGCAGCAGGAACTTCGGACCGGGCTCGTGCATCGCGTCGTACATCCGCATCGGCTCGGTCCAGTTCGGCAGCCCTTCGCCGAAGTCGCCGGCGGGGCTGTCGAACGAGAGTCCGGTGAAGATCTTGGCGAACTCGGTGATGTCGTCGTTGTCGTAGGTCGGGATCGGTTCGCCCGTGCCGTCGATCACCAGGCTGCCGTCGGGGTTCAGCTGGAACAGCCCGATCGAGAACAGCTGCATGATCTCGCGAGCGTAGTTCTCGTCCGGAAACCGGCCGCCCGACGAGCGCTGGTTTCTCAGGTGGCTGAGGTAGACGCCCATGATCGGATGCAGGGTCACGTCGACCAGCAGGTCGCGATAGTTTCCGAACGAGTGCCGCAGCAACATGTCGTAGTAGTTGGCCAGGCCGCGCGGGTTGTCGCCGATCTGGCCCAGGTTGTCGGAGACGACGAAGTGCTCGCTCAGCGCCAGGGCGACGCGCTGACGCAACGGGTCCGGGCCCTGCATGACCTGCTGCCACCAGGACCAGCGGCGGTGTTCGCGGCCGATCTCGAGCCCGAACTGCGCTCGCTGGTCGAGCTGCGGCTGATGCAGGCCGATCGGCCGAGCGAACTGCTCGTCGAGCCACGTCTCGGGCCCGAGCTCGGCCGCGCGCTCGATCTCCTCCCACGTCGCGCCGAGCGTGGCCTGCGCGAGAAAGCGCGCCGCGTCGGGGGGCGAGACAGAGCCCGCACTCGTGGTCGGCGCGATCGTCGCGATCGAGACGGCGACCAGCAGGCATGAGATTCGTAATCGGCGCACGGACCCTCCGGCTTTCGATGCCGGACGCTCACTGGCAAGGCCCGTACCAACTCGCCGATGCCGCGCAAACACGGACAAAACGGAGCGCATTGAGAAAACACGCTCGCGGTTCGACGCGATGCGTAATCCGAGAGGTCAAGATCGTCGTTCGTGCGCTGAAGGTGTTGTAACTAGTCCGCGTGTGTCGCGCGCGCGACGTCGTCGTCAGGGGCAACTCTCGCTGACGATCTTGTTCGTCGCATTACACTGCGCCGAAGGTGACGTCGCGTTGCGCTCGATTCCGGATCCGTCGTTGCCCCAGCTGCTCTCGTACACGCCGGTGGAGTCCACTCCCACGACGACGAAGTACAGATCGGTGAGCGGAGCGAACAGCCAGTCGTGGCTGCCGCCGATGCCCAGCCCGCATTCGCTGCCGTCGATCGCATACGACGCGACCTGGCTCAGATCGCCGTAGAGCAAGTTGTAATCGTCGGCGGGACACGATGACGCGTCCCACTGCACACGCAACTGCGTGCCGCCGAGGTCGAGCCGCTCCGCCGTCAACGCCGTCGTTCCCGGCGCGCCGTCGGGTGCCGGCACGGGCGCGTCGAACGTCTCCAGCGGATCTCCGGGCGTCAGGTCCTGGCCGACGAAGCCCGGGAAGTCGGGGGCGTAGCGCTCGGCGCGGAACGCACGGTTCCCCTGCGCCGGGTCGCCCTGGGCGATGATGCCGCTGATCGCGACCGGGTTGACATAGCGCCACACCGTGTCGCCGGTCGGCGTGATCTCGAAGAACACGCCGCCCGGCCCGACGCAGATCAACGTGTTGCCGTTGGGCAGGCGCTGCGCGCTGGAGAGAAAGCCGGCGTAGAAGCTGGTCGGCGGATCCGCGGAGTAGGTCCAGACCGGGGCCGCGGGGCCGTACGCCGCGCCCGGGCCCAGAACGTAATCGCCGTCCTCGTCCTCGGGCGGCACGATCTCGTCGATCGACGTGGCGTTGCCTCCGGGGCGGTTGAGGCCGTTGTTGAACACGAGGATGTTGCCCGCGCCCGGCAGGCCGGCGTCGATCCACTCGGTGTCGTGCTGGTTGAACAGCGTGCGATCGGCGTCGACGCCGCGACCGTAGGCCTGCGGGTTGCCCCAGCGGTAGAGCAGGTCCCCGCCCTTGCCGGCGTCGCCGCCGATGTGGCCCGCGGCCTCGACCGTCGTGGTGCTGTGGTCGATGACCCAGATTTCGTCGAGGAACGGGATGCCGATCACGATCTGGTCGCGGTCCGGGTCGTAGTCGATCGCGTTGGCGTGCATCCAGTCGCCGCTGCCGTCGCGGCCGTTGACGAAGTTGACGTCGATCAGCTCCGGGTGATCGGCGACGACGCCGAAGTTGTCCTTCGTCGGGTCGTGGTCCTGGATCAGGTGGTCCCACACGTGCCACTCCCAGACGACGTTGCCTCCGGTCGCGCCGTCGGGTTCGATCTCGACGATCGTCTCCGGCCACAGCTCGCCGCTCGGCAGCAGCCCGGCGTCGCGTCCGGCCTGGATCGCCTCGGCCTGGGTCTTCAGCTCCCACGCGATCATCAGCACGTTGCCGTTCGGCATCGGAACGATGTCGTGGTGCTGGCGCTGGATCGCGGTCGCGTAGGTGAAGTCCCACAGGAGCTGGTTGTCCCAGTCGTAGCGTTCGATCTTGCCGCCGGTACCGCCCTGGTTGAAGCGTGGCTGCGGCGTGGGCTCGAAGCGGCTGGCCCGCAGCAGCGTGCCGTCGGGCAACAGGTAGTTCGTGTTGCCCGTGGGGTAGGGGCTGAGCCACTGGTTGACGACCTTGCCCTCGTTGTCGATCAGCTGCATCGCGCCGATCGTCAACGTGCTCCAGAACGTGTAGCCCTCGGACGCCGAGGGTTCGTTGACGAACAGGCCGACGGTCTGCTGACCGTGGGCGGCCGAGGTGAGGAGCGTGAGGGCGAGGCAGCACGAGGCGAGGATCGATCGACGCATGGGACCTCCGTGGTGACGTCGAGTACGCACACGGCTTACGTCGATTCGACGGGTGCGTCAACAACGGGGCGAAAGAGCCCCGTTAGTCGAGCTCCTTCAGCATCACGGTCGCGTCGCCCGGACAGAGCGAGGAGAACTGCTCGGTCTCGCGGATCGCCGCCGGGACCTCATCGCGCGCCACGGCCGCGTAGCCCAGCCGACGGAAGTAGCCGTCCGCGTCGGTGGTGATCAGGTAGACCCACGTCGCACCCCGGCGGAAGGCGCGCTCTTCGAGTGCCCGGACCAGCGTGGCCGCGATGCCCTTGCCGCGCGTGGCCGGGGCGACGGCGACCGAGCGCAGCAACGCGACCGGGGGGTAGAGCTCGAGCCCGCCCGTCGCGACCAGCCGCCCCTCGTCCTCGAGCGCGACGAACTCGCGCAGCAGGGCTTCGTCGATGTCCGCCGACGGAAGACCGCAGGCGTCGAGCAGCCGTGTGACCGCAGCGACGCTCGGGGTCCGCTCCTTCATCGCGGATGCAGCCACTGGGGCAGGCAGGTGTAGGGGTCGAGCCCCTCCTGGGCATCGAAGTCGACGTCGCAGCCGGCCAGCAGCTTCTGCAGCCGACCCTCCTTGAACGCGTCGAACACCTCGGTGCAGCCGCCGATGAACGTGCCGTCGACGAAGATCTGGGGGATCGTCTTGCACTCGGTGCGTTCGAACAGCACCGAGCGGATCCGCCCCCCCCATGTCGTCTTCCTGCAACGCGGTCGAATCCAGGTCGACCGAGCGGTAGGCGATCTTGCACCTGGAGAAGAAGCGCCGCACCGACCAGCAGAACTCGCAGTACTCCAGCGCGAACATCACGACCGGCTGCGCCGGGTCCGCGACCGCCTGCTCGACGTAGCCGATCGCCTCGGGCGTCGCGCGCGAAAGGTCGTCGAGGTCGATCTGCGGGCCGGCGGAACAGACGTCGAAGCGGAAGCTCGGCGTCGAGCGCGAGATCTCTTGCTCTTCCTCGGTCATGTGCTCGGCGATCTCCTCGAACAGCGGCGTGCTGAGGTAGCGCTCGCCGGTGTCGGGCAGCATGCACAGGATCACCGATCCCGGCTCGGCCTTCTCGGCGACGCGGAGCGCCCCGGCCAGCGTCGCGCCGGCGGAGATGCCGGCGAAGATCCCCTCGCGCTGCGCCAGCTCTTGCGACAGGCGCATCGACTCGTTGCCGTCGACGGGCACTATCTCGTCGATCCACTTCTCGTTCAGCGCGTCCTCCGCGAGGCGCGCGACGAAGTCCGGGCTCCAGCCCTGCATCACGTGTGGGCGGAAGCTGGGGTGGCTCAGCGCCGTGCCGTCGTCGCCGTAGGGCTGCGCGATGCCGCTGGACAGCACGGGGGAGTTTTCCGGTTCGCAGGCCACGATCCTCGTCTCCGGCCGCTTCTGCTTCAGCACGCGGGCGACGCCCTTCAGCGTGCCCCCCGTGCCGAACCCCGTGACCCAGTAGTCCAGCCGCTCACCTTCGAAGTCCTCGAGGATCTCGACGGCGGTGGTTCTGGAGTGCACGTCCGCGTTGGCCTCGTTCTCGAATTGCCGGCAGAGGAACCAGCCGTGCGCCTCGGCCAGCTCGACCGCCTTGGACAGCATGCCCACGCCGCGGTCGATCGAGGGCGTCAACACGACCTTCGCGCCCAGGAACCGCATCAATTTGCGCCGCTCGATGCTGAAGTTCTCGGCCATCGTGACGACCAGCGGGTAGCCCTTCTGCGCGCAGACCATCGCCAGCCCGATTCCGGTGTTGCCGCTGGTGGCCTCGACGACCGTCTGGCCCGGGCCGAGCTTGCCGCTGCGCTCGGCGTCCTCGATGATCGCCCGGGCCATGCGGTCCTTGACCGAGCCGAGGGGATTGAACGCCTCGACCTTGGCCCAGAGCGTCACTCCCCGGGGCGCGAGCTTGTGGATCCGAACGACCGGCGTCCTGCCGATCGTGTCCAGGATGTTGTCGTACTTGTTTGACATGGCCGCCATGATACAGGTGTGCCGCGCGGTCGCTGCACCACAAAAACCTGGAGTTTTCCATGTTCGCCGCGAGGCGTTAGGATACTTACGGGCGGTCGGCTTTTGTTCTTGCGACCCGATCGGGTGGCGAGTAGCCTCGGATCAAGGGAGCATGGCCGCCGGGAGAAGTCCCGTGGAGCAACGCAAACGCATATTGGTCGTCGAAGATCGACCCGAAGTCCTCGGAGCCGTGAGTCAACTGCTCGAGCGCGAGGGTTTCCGCGTAGACTCCGTGGCCAACGTCGACGGCGCGCTCGATTCCATCGTCACGCGCGACTACGACGCCGTGCTGATCGACTTCGAGTTGCCCGACGGCACCGGCATGACCCTGCATCAGGAGATTCGCACGGTCGACCCGAGCCTCGCGCGCCGGACGCTGTTCATGTCCGGCGGCGTCGAGGCCGAAGATCACCTGGATTACTTCGACAGCCGCGCAGGCGGATTCATTCGCAAACCATTCCGCAGCGGCCCGCTGCTGCGCGCTCTGAACGAGCTAATCCACGTCCAAACGTGAATCCACTTTGAGCCACCCTCCACTTGCGGCTGCCTGCGATGCAGGCACCGCTATGGGCAGGGGAGAGTGACGATGCGCGGCGTCCCGTCCCCGTCGCTTCCGAGCCCGCCCTCGACGCCCGACGAGACTCCGCTGGTCAGGTAGAACCGCGCCTCGCCCGGCGCCGGTGCGTCGACCGTCAGCGCGGCGGCGGCCAGCCCGCACTCGCGGATTGCGCCGGGCCCCGACTGCGTGTAGACGCCGGTCGTCCGCAGCAGGGCCAGGTCGCCGCCGTAGACGTTCCACGACGCCTCGGTCGCCTCGGCGTGCCAGCTCAGCTCGCCGGCCGAGTCGAAGTAGTTGAAGATCGCCCCGTCGTCGGCGTCGCAGCGGTCGCCCTCGCCGTCCAGGTCCACGTCGCCCTGGCCCGCGTTGGAGGCGACGGCGCAGTTGTCGAACGCGTCGTGCACGCCGTCCAGGTCGCTGTCGATCGCGTCGTTGAACCACAGCTCGATCCAGTCGATCTCGGCGCGGCCCTCGTAGGAATCGACGTGCGGGTCGCCGATCCAGGCGAACTCCGGCGCCGTGGCGGGGGCGCCCATCGCGTAGACGAGGTCGAGCGCGACCGGGTGCGTCAGCTCGATCGGGGTCGACGCGGCGTCGAACGCGCGCAGCGTGATCTGTCCGGCGGATTTCTCCAGCTCGACCACGTACCAGGCTGCGTCGTCGTACTGAAACGCCGTCTCCCAGTTCCACGTCGAGGTGTGCCAGCGGCCCGCCGCCCACGTGCGCAGCAGATGCGGCACGCCCGACGTCCAGTCGCCGACCGTGCGATCGAGATCCGGGTTCATGTAGACCATGTAGAACGGCCGCACCGTGTGTGTCGTTCCGTCCGTGTGATCGTCGGAGTCCAGCACGATCTTGCGGTAGCGGTGCCACCAGTCCTCGCCGCTGTCCGGCTCGACGAGACGGTCGGTCAGCGTCAGCCAGTAGAAGCCGTTCTCGACCCACGTCTCTCCGCCGAGCTGGTTGTACTTGAAGTCCGGATCGGCGTAGTCGTCGGGCTCGTAGTTGGCGACGTCGAAGTCGACCAGGCCGATGCGGGCGCGCAAGACGTACTCGTCGGGCAGACTCTCGGTCACGCGCAGCAGAGCCGAGTCCTCGTAGTCGACGGTCTCGAAGACGGCGTGGCCGGAGGCGGCCGTGATGCTGCCGGCGTTGCGGATCGAGACGGTCAGCCAGCCGCCGGCGCCCACGCGATCCCCGTCGACGTACTGCGCCGGCTGTCCGAACTGCTCCAGGCCGACCGGCACCCAGGCCGCGTGAACGGGCAAGGAAGTGCCGCAAATCAGCAGAAGCAGCGCCAGTCGACCGGTCATCGATCCCCCGCGGCGGGAGATCGTCTCCCACTCCAGTTATCAAGATACGTCCCGACGTTGCACGGCCGCAGAATCGCAGCATAATTACATTTCCGGCCGCGGAAAACCGCGCTTATCCACGCGTTTCAGGGGGGCATCTTCGTGTTTCGAATCACATTCCACCTCTGTGTTCTGACCGTCGCGCTCTCGAGCTTCACCACACTCGCCGACGTCGACGATCTCGCCGCGCGGAACACGCGGATCGCCGTCGCCGATGCCCCGTCCGTCCCCGTGCCGGTTGCGGCCTGGGATCCCGCGTCGCCGCAGAAGCTGGTGCGTCTCGAGGGCAAGCTGTACCAGGAGGACACCGGGTTCTTCTATCCGGTCCACGAAGACCGCCTGACCGTCCGTCTCGCCGAGGACGTGCGCGACTGGGACGACCTGATCGACCGCGCCGGGCGAGTCGATCCCGCCGCCTTCTCGTTGCTCGACCAGCTCGTGCCGCAGCGCATGAACAAGCTCGGCATCGTCGACCTCGCGATTCCGGACGACGACCCGACCGCGTGGTGCGAGCTGCTGCACAGCAGCGGCCTGGTGCGCTATGCGGAGGTCGTCGGTTCCGGCGTGTACCTCGTCGAGCCCGACGACCCGCAGTACTCCCAGCAGTGGGCGCTGAACAACACGGGGCAGACCGGTGGAACGGCAGGAGCGGACATCGACGCCGAGGCGGCGTGGGACATCACGACCGGCGACCCCGCGATCCAGGTCGGTGTGCTGGACTCCGGGACGTACGTCGATCACGAGGACCTGCTGCTGAACGTGTGGCACAACCCGGGCGAGATCCCCGACAACAGCATCGACGACGACGGCAACGGCTTCGTCGATGACTGGGAGGGCTGGGACTTCGGCAACGGCAACAACGACCCGCGCTCGTCGAACTTCCATGGCACGCACGTGACGGGCATCATCAACGCGAACGGCGGCAACGACGCCGGCATCGTCGGCCTGGCGGGCGGCATCGGCGGCCCCGGCGTGCAGGGTATGGCGATCGCGGTCGGCGAGTCCGGCCCCAACGGCGGCATTCTCGACGACGCCATCATCTATGCGGCGGACAACGGCGCGGCCGTGATCACGATGAGTCTCAGCGTCGGCGAGTCCACGGCAATCAATGATGCGCTGGAGTACGCCTACGCCACCAAGGACGTGTTCATCGACTGCGCAGCGGGCAACAACGGCTCGTCGGTCGGCTATCCCGCACGCCGCCCGCAGGTGATGGCGATTGCGTCGACCGACCACAACGACAACCGCAGCAGCTTCTCCAACCCCGGGCCCGAGGTCGAGGTGGCCGCGCCCGGATCGAACATTCGCTCGACTCAGCTCGCCGGCACGTACGGCAACAGCAGCGGGACGTCGTTCGCGGCGCCCTACGTGGCCGGCCTCGCAGCGCTGGTGCGCGGGCTGAACCCCGGACTGCCGGCGCCGGACGTGCGCCAGCTGCTGATCGATACCGCGGTCGACGTCGAGTCGCCGGGCTTCGACAACCTGACCGGCTGGGGTCGCATCGACGCCGCGGCCGCCGTGGCAGCGACCGCCGATTCCGACGGAGACGTGCGGCTCGACGCCGGAGTCTACTCCTGCGCCGCCTCGATCGTCGTCACGGTCAGCGATTTCGATCTCGCGGGGGGCGGGACCGTCGCGGTCACGCTGAGCAGCGGCGTCGAGCCGGCGGGCGAGTCGCTGACGCTGTTCGAGACCGCGGCACTGTCGGGCATCTTCGAGGGCACGATCGCGACGGGGCAGGGCGCCCCGGCCGCCGACGGCGTGCTGCAGCTCGTTCACGCCGACTCGATCTCCGCCGAGTACATCGACGCCGACGACGGCGACGGCAACACCAACGTGGTCAACACGGCGAACGCCTCCACCGACTGCCTGGGGCCGGTGCTGTACGACGTCAGCGTGGGACAGATCGACGACGACAGCGCGGTCGTCACGTGGTCCAGCGACGAGGGCTCGACGAGCGTCGTGCACTACGGGACCTTCGTGCCGCCGGACCAGCAGGCCGGCGCGGCGGGCCTGACGACCGTGCACTCCGTCACGTTGAACGGACTCGATTCCTGCACGTCGTATCGTTTCTCGATCGAGTCCGTCGACGCGGTAGGCAACGTCAGCGTCAACGACCTGGGCGGCCTGTACTTCGGCTTCGAGACCTACATCGACATCCCCGGGAGCGGCGTCGTGCCGTGCCAGGAGGGACAGGCCGCGCTGGACAAGGCGACCTACGCCTGTTCGGACACCGCGCTGGTCTCCGTGACCGACGTCGGACTGGGCAGCGACCCGCAGGCGATCGAGACGGTGCAGGTGCGCGTCACCTCGACCAGCGAGCCCGCGGGTGAATGGCTGACGCTGACGGAGCTGACCGCCGACAACGCGCGGTTCGAGGGCACGATCCCGCTCGACGCGGGCGCCGCCGCCGCGGACGGTCAGCTCTCCGCATCCGACGGCGACCTGATCAGCGTGACCTACTACGACGCCGACGACGGCAACGGCGAGTCGCGTGTCGATTCCACGACGTCGCTCGCCGACTGCTCGGGCCCGATGATCCGCAACCTGCGCGTACTGTCCGTCACGTCGACGCGCGCCGACATCGAGTGGACGACGACCGAGCCGGCGACGTCCAGGGTGGAGTACGGGCTGAGCGCCGGCCTCGGCGCCGAGGCGACGGATGCGGCGCTGTCCACCTCGCACAGCTTGACGCTCTCGGCCTTCGACGGATGCGACGAGATCTTCTTCCGCGTCTCGGGCGTGGACGGGCTGGGCAACGAGCACGTCGCCGACGTCGCCGGCGCCCCGTTCGTATTCAAGCTGAGCCGGATCGGTGGGCTGTTGTTCCACGACAACTTCGAGTCGGTGAACGGCTGGACGCTTCCGGGCGAGTGGGAGATCGGAGCCCCGCAGGGCCTCGGCTCGTCGAATAGCGACCCGGCCGAGGCGTACAGCGGCAGCGGCGTGCTGGGCACCGATCTCGGCGGCGGCGGGACGTTCCCCGGCGACTACGAGCCGACGATCAAGGACTGGGCCAAGACGCCGGTGCTCGACGCGACCGGGTTCAGCGATCTCGAGGTCGTCATCCGGCGCAAGCTCGGTGTGACGTCGTCCGACATGGCGGCGGTCGCGATCTTCGATCCGGGGCAGCACAACGTGTGGGTCGCCTCGTCGTCGATGGACGACGACGACTGGGTCGAGACGCGCTACGACGTCAGCGCGCACGCCGACGGCAACCCGACGGCGCAGGTCGGCTTCGGTATCCAGTCGATCGACCCCGGGCAGTCGTTCGGCTGGAACATCGACGAGCTGTTCGTCAAGGATGCGACGCAGCCGGACTACATCGCCTGCGGCGATTGCGACGGCCGACCCACGTTCGGGGGCCTGACCGCGGCGTTCGACGCTGCGCCGTGCGGCGTCTCCGGCGTGACGCTGGAGTGGGAGATCGCGCCGGCGTGGGGCAGCGGGCTCGGCGGCACTTACGAGATGCACCGCGGCACCTCCGCCGGTTTCAATCCGGATGCCTCGAACCGCATCGCCACCGGCCTGACCGGGACGACGTGGGTCGACTCGTCGGCTCCGGTCGACGTCCCGCTGTGGTACGTCGTGCGAGCGCGCAACGACCAGTCCTGCGCGGGCGGCGAGGGCGAGAGCGACGCGAACCTGGTCCGCGTCGCGGCCATGGAGACCGTCGCGCAGTCGGTGCCGCCAAGCCTCGGCCAGACCGTGCGCCTCGATCTCGTCGGCGGGGCTCACGTCCGGCTGAGCTGGGACGCCGTGCCCGGCGCCGTCGGTTACAAGGTCCTGCGCGGCAACGGCGCCGGCTTCGACAACTTCGTCGAGGTGGGCACGACCGACGCGACGTACTACGAGGACGCGAGCATCGCCGCGGACGGCAACTTCTACGCCTACCGCATCGTCGCCGTCAACGCCTGCGGAGTCGACGGCCCCTAGCCCGAGGGGTCAGACTGTGCATTGAGCATTCTGCACGATGCACAGTCTGACCCCTTTTACAACCCGCGTGTATGCTGGGGGTATGTGGGGTGCGGTGCTGTGGAGTGTGGTCGCGGCGGCCGTCGTCGCGGCGGTGTTGGCCGCGGGGCACGCGCTGCTGAACAAGCGCGATCCGCGCGCCGCGCTGGGTTGGATCGTCACCGCAGTCGTTTTTCCCGTCCTGGGCCCGACGCTGTACTTCGTCTTCGGCATCAACCGCGTCTTCACGCGAGCCAAGGCGTTGCACCGCAACTCGGCCTCACCCACGGCGGAAGACGCTTCTCACGGCCCGGCGGCGTCGCGCGACTTTCTGCCGACCGAGTTCGCGACGCTGGCCCGGATCTCGGACGCCGTGTCCCGCTGGCCGCTGGTCGCGGGAAACCACGTCGACGTGCTGCACAACGGCGAGCAGGCCTATCCGCCGATGTTGCAGGCGATCGACGAGGCGCAGCAGAGCGTCTATCTCATCACGTACATCTTCGAGACGAACGAGACGGGGCGGAAGTTCGTCGACGCGCTGACCCGCGCCAAGGACCGCGGCGTTGACGTGCGCGTGATCGTCGACGGGGTGGGGGAGAACTACTCCTGGCCGCGCGTCAGCAGGCTGCTGCAGGCGCGCAACGTCCGGGTCGCGCGGTTCATTCCGCCGCGCCTGATCCCGCCTTCGTTGCACGTCAATCTCCGCACGCACCGTAAGCTGCTCGTCGTCGACGGCCGGACGGCCTTCACCGGCGGGATGAACATCGGGGACCGGCACCTGGCCGCGCGCGTCGTCAATCCGGATCGCGTCGTCGACGTGCACTTCCGCTGCTCGGGGCCGGTCGTGCGCCAGCTGCAGCATGTGTTCTTCGAGGACTGGGCCTTCGTGACCGGCGAGCAGGAGCTGCCGCCGAACTCGACGCCCGTACCCGAGGACGGAACGGCGCTGTGCCGCACGATCGTCGACGGCCCCAACGAGGACCTCGACCGGCTGACGCGGATCATCGAGGGCGCCCTGTCGGCGGCGCGCAGGTCGATCCGCATCATGACGCCGTACTTCATCCCGCCGCGCGGCCTGATCGGCGCGCTGCAGGCCGCGGCGCTGCGCGGGGTGGACGTGCGCATCGTGCTGCCGGGCAAGAGCAACCTGCCGTACGTCGACTGGGCCAGCCGCAACATGCTGTGGGAGCTGCTCGAGCACGGCGTCCGGATCTACTACCAGCCACCGCCGTTCGTGCACTCGAAGCTGCTGATCGTCGACGACCACTACGTCGAGATCGGCTCGGCCAACATCGACCCGCGCAGCCTGCGGCTGAACTTCGAGCTGATCGTCGAGATCTACGACCGCGGGTTCGCCTCGACCGTCGTGGCCCACTTCGACGAGGTCCGCGGCCGCTCGAGGGAGGTCAGCCTGGGCCAGATGGACTCACGCCCCCTGCCGATCCGCCTGCGGGACGCCGCCGCATGGCTGTTTTCGCCCTATCTCTGACGAGTCCCGCGGCATGCCTGCCCCGTGCTAGGATTCCAGGCGGCACAACAATATGATCGACCTCTTCGGAACCCCGAGCTTGATCGGCGCGCTGGCCGCGTTGACGGTGGGCGCAGTGATCGCGCTGCGCCGGCGGCACGTCAACGGCCGCACGCTGGAACAGGCTGCCGCCGCGGCGGGCGGCAACGGCCGCATCGTCCCGGACGCGCCCGTCCCGATTCCGGACAGCGACGCCGAGAGTCTCGACGTCTGGGGCTTCCGCGACACGCGCTTCGAGGTCAACGAGCGCGGTCACGTAGAGCTGGTCGGCGCGCGCTACGAACTGAGCGGGCAGGAACTGCCCAGCCTCGTGCCCTGGGTGCTGGACGTGATGGGCGCCCCGCTGAAGCGGGACGAGACGAACCGCCCCGCGTACCCGCCGGAGGTCCCCGCGCCGCGCAGCAACGCGGCGTTCGACGACGAGCTCCGCGGCAGCTTCAAGCCGGATCAGTTGAGCACGGACGCGGCGCTTCGTTTGCGCCACGGTCACGGCCACACGCAGGAAGAGATGTGGGCCATCAAGCACGGCTCGATCGACCGCGTGCCCGACCTCGTCGTGTATCCCGAAGACGAAGAACAGGTCGTCCGCCTGGTCGCCGCGGCGGCGCGACACGCCGTGTGTCTGATTCCGTACGGCGGCGGAACCAACGTCACCGAGGCGCTTCGCTGCCCGAAGGACGAGCAGCGCACGATCGTCTCCGTCGACATGACGCGCATGAACCGCGTGCTGTGGATCGACCCGGTCAACCGCCAGGCGTTCGTGCAGGCCGGGGCGCCCGGCCGATTGATCATGGAACAACTGGAGCAGCACGGCTTCACGATGGGTCACGAACCGGACAGCGTCGAGTTCTCGACGCTGGGCGGCTGGGTCGCGACCAACGCCAGCGGGATGAAGAAGAACCGCTACGGCAACATCGAGGACATCGTGCTGGACGTGCACCTGGTGACGCCGGCCGGCAAGCTCGAGCGCGCGACCGCGTTTCCGCGCGAGTCCGTCGGCGCCGACCCGCGGCTGGCGGTCCTGGGTTCCGAGGGCAACATCGGCATCATCACCGGCGCGGTGGTCAAGCTGTTCCCGCTGCCCGAAGTGCAGCGCTACGGCTCGGTCGTCTTCCCGTCCTTCGAGGAGGGCGTGGCGTTCCTGTACGATCTGATGCACTCCGGACGCCCGCCGGCCAGCGTGCGACTCGTGGACAACTTGCAGTTCCAGTTCAGCATGGCGCTGAAGCCGGGATCCACCGGCCTGCACCAGCTGAAGAGCCGCGCACAGAAGTGGTTCGTCACGCGGATCAAGGGCTTCGACCCGCAGAAGATGGTCGCCTGTACGCTGGTGTTCGAGGGTGACCGCTCGGAAGTGCGCGAGCAGGAAGAGCGCGTGTATCGCGTCGCGCGGGCGCACAACGGAATGAAGGCCGGCGCCGAGAACGGGCGACGCGGGTACCAGCTGACGTTCAGCATCGCCTACATCCGCGACTTCATCATGAATCACTACCTGATCGGCGAGTCGTTCGAGACGTCGGTGCCGTGGAGTCACGTGCTGACGCTGTGCGAGAACGTCAAGCGCCGCGTGCTGGACGAGTGCGCGCAGCGCAACCTGCCGGGCAAGCCGTTCATCTCGTGTCGCGTGACGCAGCTCTACGAGACCGGCGTCTGCGTCTACTTCTACTTCGGCTACTACTACAAGGGTGTCGACAACCCTAGTGAAATCTACGCCGAGATGGAGAACGCGGCGCGCGACGAGATCCTGCGCTCCGGCGGCTCGCTGTCGCACCACCACGGCATCGGCAAGCTGCGCGAGAGCTTCCTGCCGCGAGTCATGTCCGAGGCGTCGCTGGAGATGAATCGCCGCACCAAGCGCGCGTTCGACCCCGACAACATCTTCGGCGTGCGCAACCAGGGCATCGGCAGCTGAAGGCCGGCATGTCGGACACGATCACGATCATCCAGTACCCCGGACTGAGCCGTAACAAGACGCTGTCCGGGCCGTGCGGCAAGGTGCACATGGCGCTGGCCCTCAAGGGGCAGCCGTTCGAGATCCACAACGTCCAGACCCCGGGCCAGGCCAAGAAATTCAACCCGCGCGGTCGCGTCCCCTCGGTGAAGTTCGGCAACGAGATCGTCGTCGACAGCAGCGACATCCTGACCGAGATCGACCGCAGGTTCCCCGATCCGCCGCTCGACCCGGACGATTCGTTGCAGCGCACCCGGGCCAAGATGCTCGAGGACTGGGGCGACGAGGTCCTGTACTTCTACATCGTCTGGGTTCGCTGGTGTCAGCCGGACAATTTCGAGCGCATGTGCAGCGAGGTGTTGTCGAAGCTGCCCGTCCCGGTCCGCTGGATTATCCCCAGCTACGCGCGACGAGCGGTCGTCAAGCGCCTGTCGGGGCAGGGCGTCGGGCTGAAGGGCGAGGCGTGCGTGCGGCGCGAGTTGTACGAGTGCCTCGACAACGTCGCCGAGCTGCTGCGCGCCGGACCGTTCCTGGTCGGCGACCGGATCAGTCGGGCCGACATCTCGGTCGGGTCGATGCTGGACCAGCTCTCCTGCGAGCTGTTGACCCCGCAGGAGGCGGGCGAGATCCGTGCCCGGCCCGAGATCCCGGCCTGGCTCGACCGGCTGCACGAGGTCGCGCCCAGCGCCGTCCGTTGAGAAGACCGTAGCGGGCGCAGCGGAGGCGACATGCCACGTGTCAAGTTCACACCGATTCTCGAACGGCATCTGGCCGTACCGCCGCGCGCAGTCGAGGGCGGCACCGTACGCGAGGTGCTCGACGCCGTGTTCGAGGAGAACCCGCGGCTGCGCAGTTACGTACTGGACGATCAGGCACGCCTCAGAAAGCACGTCGTGGTCTTCGTCAACGGTGAGATGATCGCCGACCGCGCCGGGCTGGGGGACGCCGTCGAGAGTTCGGCCGAGATCTTCGTCATGCAGGCACTTTCCGGAGGTTGAGATGAGCGAGCGCATCCGAGTCGCCACACGCAAGGGGCTGTTCACCGTCGAACGCGACACGTCCGGTAAGTGGAACATCGCGGGAGAGCCGGCTTTCCTCGGCGACCCGGTGACGATCGTGCTGGACGATCCGCGCGACGGGACGCTGTACGCCGCGCTGAACCTCGGCCACTTCGGCGTCAAGCTGCGCCGCTCTTCGGACGACGGCAAGACGTGGGACGAGCTGGACGCTCCGTCGTTTCCCGCCGAGAGCGGGGAGGCCGACGCTCCGTCGACGCATCAGGTCTGGGCGCTGGAGCCCGGCGGCGCCGACCAGCCCGGCGTGCTGTGGGCCGGCGCGATCCCGGCCGGGCTGTTCCGCTCGACTGACGGCGGTGATTCGTGGCAGCTCGTCCGCAGCCTGTGGGACCGGCCCGAACGCAAGCAGTGGTTCGGCGGCGGATACGACGACGCCGGGATCCACTCGATCGTCGTCGACCCGCGCGACTCGCGCCGCGTCCTGGTCGGCATCTCGTGCGGCGGCGTGTGGGTCACGACCGACGGCGGCGAGACGTGGGACTGCACGACGCAGGGGATGTACGCGGAGTACATGCCGCCCGAGAAACGCGAGGACCCCGCGATCCAGGATCCGCACCGCATGGTCGCCTGCGCCGCCGACCCCGATCGGCTCTGGGTGCAGCATCACAACGGAGTCTTCCGCAGCGACGACGGCGGAGCGCGCTGGAACGAAGTGACCGCGATCAGGCCGGCGAAGTTCGGCTTTGCCGTCGCCGTTCACCCGCAGCGGCCCGACACCGCCTGGTTCGTGCCGGGCGTGAAGGACGAGTGCCGCGTGCCGGTCGACGCGCGCGTCGTCGTCGCACGCACGACGGACGGCGGCGGCAGCTTCGACCTGCTGGGTCGCGGGCTGCCCGAAGAGCCGGCCTACGACCTGGTCTTTCGTCACGCCCTCGACATCGACGCCGCCGGCGATCGACTGGCGTTCGGCTCGACGACCGGCAGCCTGTGGGTCACCGAGGACGGCGGCGAGAGCTGGGTCGCCGTCTCGCAGCACCTCCCGCCGGTCTATCAGGTGCGTTTCGTCTGACATTCGGTCAGCACTTGACCCGGGCGGGGCGTGTGACACAATTTTGTAGTCCACCGCCTGTAGACGGATTTAATAATGATGCGAGAGCCCGCCTCCCCCCGCCGAACGCTGCGCGCCGCACTTGCGGCGTCGGCCCTGTTGCTGCTGTTCGCCGCCCCGGCGCTGGCCCGCGTGCGCGTCGAGGTCAAGACCGACGTCTCGAACGACGGCACGCGCGTGCTGCTCAACCACTCCAGCCAGGTGCCGTACCTGATCGAGGTCGAGGACAAGAAGATCAAGGTGATCTACGGCGAGTCCGTCTCGTCGCGCCCGGCGCGCGGTCGGGTCCGTAACTCGGTACTGAAGCGCTTCGGCGTCGAGGACGGCGACACGCTGGTGTTTCACGTCGGCGACGAGTACCTCAGCTATCAGACGTTCGAGCTGCGCAACCCGTTCCGGCTGGTGATCGACATCCAGAGCTCGCGCTCGGTCGAGGACGACATTCTGAGCCGCCTCGACGATCGCGACCGCTCGCGGCCGATCGTCGTCATCGACCCCGGCCACGGAGGCATGGAAGAGGGGGCGATCGGTCCGGGCGGCCTGATCGAGAAGAACGTGACGCTGGACCTGGCCCGCCGCCTCAAGCGCCTGCTGGAGTCCGGAAGCTCGATCGACGTCGTGCTGACCCGCGACGACGATCGCCTCGTCGGGCTCGACGAACGCACGGCGATCGCCAACCACAACCGGGCGGCGCTGTTTCTCTCGATCCATCTCAACGCCTCGCGCCGGCGCAACGCCACGGGCGCCGAGACGTACTACCTGTCCACCGACGCCACCGACGACGAGGCGCGCACGCTGGCCGCGCTGGAGAATCGCGCGTCCGGTGTCGAGAAGGGCCAGTTCATCGCCCATGGCGGGACGCAGAAGCAACTCGACCTGGTGCTGTGGGACCTGGCGCAGAACCAGCACCTCGCGCAGAGCAGCCTGCTGGCCGAGTCCGTGCAACGGCAGCTGAACGCCCTGGCCGGCACGCGTGACCGCGGCGTGCGGCAGGCGCCGTTTCGCGTGCTGATGGGGGCGACGATGCCGGCCGTTCTGATCGAGGTGGCGTTCGTTTCCAACCCCGACGAAGAGCGCCAGCTACGCAGTCGGGCCTTCCGCGACAAGACGGTGCGCGCCATCGGCTCGGCCGTCATCGAGTTTCTCGGGCGCTCGAAGCGAACATCGATCTACGGCTCGCCGTGATCGCGGGCGCGATCCAGCGGGCCGCGTCGGCCGCGATCGTCGTCGCGCTGCTGGCCGCCGGTTGCGCACCGGCCCCCTCCGAACCCACGGAGCCGACGCCCGCCACGCCGCCGCCGGACGCGGTCGTCGAGCCGCAGGACGACACGCGGCCCGAGGACGATGCCGACGACACCCCCGCGCCCAATCCGCTGCGCCGCGAGGCGGTCGAGGTCTACTTCCCCGCGAAGAACCACGACGGCCTGATCGGCGAAACGCGCCAGATCTTCCACACCTCGACGCCGGGCGACCGCGTCAAACAGATCGTCGCCGACCTGATCGCCGGGCCCACCGCGCAGAGGTCGCTGCGCGCCGTCCCCGCCGGCTGCCAGTTGCGCCAGGCGTTCGTGCTCGACGACGGCACCGTGTACCTCGACTTCACCGGCGAGCTGGTCGAGGGTATCGGCGGCGGCAGCATGGAAGAGCTGCTGACGGTGTACGCCATCGTCGACTCCGTCGTGTTGAACGTGGCCGAGATTCGGCGCGCCGCGATCCTGGTCAACGGCAGCCCGGTCGAGACGCTGAACGGCCACACCGACCTGCGCCGGCCGCTGGTGCCCAACGTGCGACTGATCCTCGGACGGTCGATCACCAAGGGCGGCGCGCCCGAGTCGCCGTTCGCAGCGACGGGCGGCGTTCCGTGAGGCCGGCGTGAACGAGCGTCCCATCGGCGTGTTCGATTCCGGCGTGGGCGGACTGACCGTGTTCAAGGCGCTCGAGGCCGCGCTGCCCGACGAGTCGATGGTCTACCTGGGCGACACCGCGCGCGTGCCCTACGGCACCAAGTCGCCCGAGACCGTGGCGCGCTACGCCCGCGAGGCCGCGCACTTCCTCGCCAGGCAACGCGTCAAGCTGCTGGTCGTCGCGTGCAACTCCGCGTCGTCGGTCGGCCTCGAGGCGTTGACCGCCGAGGTGGACTTCCCGGTCGTCGGAGTGATCCGCCCCGGCGCCAAGGCCGCGGTCGAGCTGACGGACTCCGGCAGGATCGGCGTCATCGGGACGCGCGCCACCATCGACAGCCATGCCTACACCCACGCCATCCGCGAGCTGCGGCCCGACGCCGAGATCGTCAGCCAGGCCTGCCCGCTGTTCGTTCCGTTGGCCGAGGAGGGGTGGACGCACGACGACGTCACGTATCGCGTCGCCGAGCGCTACCTGACCGCATTCGAGGGCGTCGAGGTCGACGCCGTCGTCCTGGGGTGCACGCACTATCCGTTGCTGAAGGACGTCATCGGCCAGACGCTGGGTTCCGCCGTGCGTCTGGTCGATTCCGCCGAGTCGGTCGCTGCGGAGGTTGCTGCTATGCTGCACGGCGATTCGTCACTATCCGCCGAAGGGACTCCACGCACGGCCGATCACCATTTCTTCGTGACCGACGTTCCGGGGCCGTTCCAGGTCGTCGCCGAGCGCTTTCTCGGTCGGCGCATCGAACGCCTCGAGCGGGCGAGCATCGAGGGCGAGTGAACGGGCCGCGCACCGCGAAGAGCAGCGAGGCAATACGATGAGCAGACACGACGGACGGGCCGACGACGATCTGCGGCCCGTCGAGATCGCGCGGAACTTCCTGCGCCATCCCAAGGGGTCGGTGTTGATGCACATGGGGCAGACCAAGGTCATCTGCGCCGCCAGCGTCGAGGACCGCGTGCCGCAGTTTCTCAAGGGCTCGGGCGAGGGCTGGGTCACCGCCGAGTACGCCATGCTGCCCGCGGCGACCGACAAACGATCGCAGCGCGAGGTCACGCGCGGCCGCCCCAGCGGGCGCACGATGGAGATCCAGCGCCTGATCGGTCGCGCGATGCGCAGCGTCATCGACCGCCGCAAGCTGGGCGAGCGCACGCTGTGGATCGACTGCGACGTCATCCAGGCCGACGGCGGCACGCGCACCGCCAGCATCACCGGCGCCTTCGTCGCGATGTGCATGGCGCTGGACAAGATGCGCGAGGCGAAGCAGCTCCGCGGGCCGTTGCTCCACGGCATGATCGCGGCCGTCTCCGTCGGCGTCGTCGAGGGCGATCCGCTGCTGGACCTGGACTACGTCGAGGACTCCGCCGCGGAGGTCGACATGAACATCGTCCGCACCGACGACGGACGCTACATCGAGCTGCAGGGCACCGCCGAGTCCACGCCGTTCGCGCGCGATCAGCTCGATCGTTTGCTGGCGCTGGCCGACAGCGGAATCGACGAGCTGGTCAAGCAACAGCGCGAGGCTCTCGGCCCGGCGCTGGAACCGCTGCTGGTGCGCAAGTGAAACGCCTTCTGGTCGCGACCGGCAATCCCGGAAAGGTGCGCGAGTTCGCGCGCGCGCTGATCCCGGAGGGCATCGAGGTCCTCGGCCTCGACAGCCTGAAGGAAGCCGTCGCCGAACCGGAAGAGACGGGATTGACGTTCGAGGCCAACGCCATGCTGAAGGCCGAGTACTACTCGCTGCACACCGACAAGCCCGCGCTGGCCGACGACTCGGGCCTGGAGGTCGACGCGCTGGACAAGGCGCCCGGCGTCAAGTCCGCGCGCTACGGCGGCCCCGGTCTCGACGACGACGGACGCAACCGCGCGGTGCTGGAAGCGATCAGCGACATCGCCGACCCCGCGCGACGCAGCGCGCGCTTCCGCTGCGTGCTGGCCCTCGCCGCGGCGGGACGCACGATCGCCACCTTCGACGGCGTCGTCGAGGGCCGGCTGATCGAGGAGCCGCGCGGGCCCAACGGCTTCGGCTACGATCCGCTGTTCTTCCACGAGCCGTCGGGCTGCACCTTCGGCGAGCTCGACCCCGCGGCAAAACAGGCCGTTTCCCACCGCGGCCAGGCGATTCGCGCCCTGCTCGAAGCCCTGCATTCCGGGGATTCTCGCCTCGCCGATCTCGGTTGACGCTGCTTTTTGCCGGTGCTAAGTTCTCCCCCGGCACACTGTTCCTGAGTAGCTCAGTTGGTAGAGCAGGTGGCTGTTAACCACCGGGTCGGCGGTTCGAGTCCGTCCTCAGGAGCCACTCCTTACCCCGGCCCGCCGGATTCTGAAGGTCTGAGAGGGTGAAAAAACGGCCCCAAAACGGACCTGAGGGAACGAAAATGCTCCCTGACGGCCCCTATCGGGACAAAAAACG
>JAAELQ010000039.1 GCA_024226515.1 bacterium | reverse complement strand
CGCGGCGGGGGAGCGGGCTCGGACATGGGTGAGTGCCGCCCTACGGGACGGATCCTCGGGCTGTTTGTCCCGCTCGGACCGCCCTACGGGACGGCTCCTCGCTTTCGCGCGGCGGCGGGGGCACGGAAATGTTGGACCGCCCTACGGGACGGCTCCTCGCTTTCGCGCGGCGGCGGGGGCACGGAAATGTTGGACCGCCCTACGGGACGGCTCCTCGGGCTATTTGTCCCGCTCGGACCGCCCTACGGGACGGATCCTCGCTCTCGCGCGGCGGGCGGGGCGGGCTCGGACATGGGTGAGTGCCGCGCTACGGGACGGATCCTCGCTCTCGCGCGGCGGGGGGTGTTGACGTGATCGCGGTGGTTCAGCGGGTGACGCGGGCTTCGGTGGTTGCGGGGGAGCACCGGGCGGCGATCGGGGCGGGGCTCTGCGTGCTGTTGGGGGTCGAGGTCGGTGACGGGGAGGGCGAAGCGGAATGGGTCGCCGCGAAGCTCGCTCGCTTGCGGATCTTCCGTGACGACGAGGACCGGATGAACCGGTCGGTCCAGGACATCGACGGATCGGTGCTGCTCGTCAGCCAGTTCACCCTTGCCGGCGACTGTAGTCGGGGCAATCGCCCGAGCTTCGTCGGCGCCGCCGAGCCGGAGATCGGCGAGCGCCTCTACGAGCGCGTGGCCGAGCACTTGCGCACGACCCACGGGCTTCCCGTCGGAACCGGTCTCTTCGGCGCGATGATGCAGGTGGAGCTGGTGAACGATGGGCCCGTGACGATCATTGTGCAGCGGGAGGCACGAAGGCACGTAGGCACGTAGGCACCTTCGCACCTGTCCCTTCCGCGCGGATCGACGCGCCTGGATCATCTGACTCAGAGAATTGAACCGTTCCGTTCGTGGTCGGGCGCGACCCCGCATCCCATAGAATTCTGCCGTCGCGGGGGCATGACGCGCTGGATCACCGCCTGTCATGAGCGACGGAAAAGGCAGTCAACTCGTGAACACGGGCCACCGCTGCCCTGGATTGATGCGGCGTGACCGGCGCCGCTCGCTGCGCGCGCAGCGAGCGCGATCGTTCGGACGAACGACGAACCCGCGACTCCTCTTCCGAAAGGAGTAAACAGATGTGCAAGGGCTCGATTCTCGCATGCTCGTCGCTGGTGCTGATAGCCAGCGGCGCCTTGGCCCAGGAGCGGACGTACACGACGGACGCCGACTTCGACGAGGGCACGCTCATCAACGTCAACCATGACTCTCCCAACAACGACCAACTGCAGCTCAACCTGGAGACCGCGCCGTTCCCGTTCATCAACGTGGCGGCCTCGGCCCGGGGCACGATCGTGCGGATCAACACCTTGACCGGCGCGATCATCGGCGAGTACCTGTCCTCGCCGACGGGCCTCGGCCGGAACCCCTCCCGGACGACCGTCGACCAGTTCGGCAACGTCTGGGCGGGCAACCGCGACGAGGCGACCGACGGCCTGGGCTCGGTCGTCAAGGTGGGGCTCATCATCGGTGGGACGCGGGTGGATGCCGACGGGAAGCCGAACCCGATGGGCCAGTACCTCGCCCCGCCGTTCGACTACAACACGTGTGTCGACCGGCACGGTGCGACCATCAACGACCCACCGGACGGCCTGATCAAGACGTCGCGCGGCCTCGGGAACATCCTGCCGTGGCCGGACATCACGGACGGCGTCGGTGGCGTGACGGCGCTCGTCGAGGATGCCGACGATGAGTGCATCCTGGTCTTCCAGCGCGTGAACGCCGACAACGCGCGCCACGTGTCGGTGGACGCCAACAACAACGTGTGGACCGCCGGCAACTTCGGCACGGACAACGCGTTCGACCTCCTCGACGGCAACACCGGTCAGATCCTCGCCAGCTTCGACGTGGGGGCCGGCGGTTACGGCGGACTGGTGGACGGCAACGACGTGATCTGGTCGTCGAACCGGGGGCCGGGACCCATCACCGTGCTTCGGTACGACACGCAGGGAACGTTGACGACCGCCGACGACACCTGGTCGACCCTCTTCGCCCCCAACTCGTACGGGCTCGGCATCGACAGCAACGGCCATGTCTGGAACTCGCAGTGGACGAGCAACACGATCCATGAGTTCGCACCGGACGGCACGTTCCTGATGGCGTACCCCACGTTCGGGGCGAACAACGACCGCGGCGTCGTCGTGACGCCCGCGGACGACCACGTCTGGATCGCCAACAGCGGCGGGTCGGACGTCTCGCGCCTCGACAACACCGGGGCCCTCGTGAACGTCATCCCGCTCGGCGCCAACGGCCTCACCCCGACCGGGGTGGCCGTGGACTCCGTGGGCAAGGTCTGGGTGACCTGCCTGGGCTCGCACACCGCGAAGCGGATCGATCCGAACGCCGGTGGGGGTCTCGGCGCCGTCGACCTCACCGTCAGCCTCGGCGACGGGGCGGGACCGTACAACTACAGCGACATGACCGGCGCCGTGCTCCTGCAGGCAATCCAGCAGGGCACGTGGACGGTCGTGTGGGACAGCGGCAGCGCCGGAACGGACGTCTGCGCGATCTCCTGGACCAGCGACGAGCCGGACGGCACGTCGATCACCGTGGAGGCGCGGGCGGCCGACAACCCGGCCAGCCTGCCGTCCCTGCCGTTCGTCATGGTCGGCAACGGCATGGAGATCATCGGCGTCTCCGGGCAGTACTGGGAGATCCAGGTGACGTTCGACCGTGATCCGGGCATCGACCTGACGCCGGTGCTGTTCGATCTGGCGATCGACTGCAACGAACCGCCGACGATCGTCTGCCCCGACCCGGTGATCGCCGAGTGCATCGACGGCGGGGCCGACGTCATGCTCACGGCCACCGTCGAGGACCCGGACGGTGATGATCTGATCGTCACCTGGCAGGTGGATGCCGTCGTGGTCCAGGTGGACGCCGTCCCCGGCGGCGGGCCCGCCGACGTGACGCTCGACTACAACTATGCGTTTGGCGCACACACGGTCACGATCACCGCGGACGACGGCCAGGATCCCGTCATGTGCGTCACGACCGTGACCGTCGACGACACGATCCCGCCGGACCTCCTCTGCTCTGCCGAGCTGTTCCACTGCGACGATGATGACAGCAGCAGCAGCAGCAGCGGCAGCAGCAGCAGCGGCAGCGGCAGCGGGAGCGGCAGCGGCAGCGGGAGCGGGAGCGACAGCGAGAACTGGGGCGATGATGACAGATGGAGCGATGACGACGACGGGATGATCGTCGTGAACTTCAGCGCGGCCGATCAGTGCGGTCTCGCGTTCGTCTACGCGGTCATCCAGACGGCCGAGGGCGATGTTCCCGTCAACGACGGCGACTTGATCTGCCTGAGTTGCTGCGACGACGACGAGAGTGACGACGACACCCACATCGCGCCGCCTGCCGGCAAGGGATCGTCGCACGGGATGTCGGGCGAGAACGACGACGACAGCAGCGACGACGGCTGCCCGTGCATCCACATCACGAGCGCGTTCGCCGTGTTCGTGGTCATCGCCGAGGACGAGGTCGGGCGCTCGTCGGTCTGCTCGATCGATCTCTGCGAGCTCTTCTCTGACGATGACGACAGCAGCGACGACGACAGCAGCGACGACGACGAGCTGGCTGATCTTGCCATGCCCGGACGCTGGCTTCCCCGCACCCGGTGAGGCCAGGAGAGTCGATTTGACGTCCTGACGTCTCATGGGAGCCGGGGCCTTCGGGCTCCGGCTCCCTGTGACTTCTCATGACCGCATCTCGACCGTGATCACGATATCAGACCGAAGCGGAGGGCCGTTGTAACCGCCTGCAACCGGCTGTGGGCGTCGAGCTTCGCGAGGATGTTGTGAACGTGGTTGCGCACGGTGGACGGGCTGACGAACAGTGCGTGCGCGATCTCCTTCGTCGATCGCCCCGCGGCCAGCAGGCGGAGCACCTCCTGCTCGCGCCGCGTCAGGCGATCTGCGGACGACGGCGTCTCGCGCGTGGCCGCCGGATCGAAGCCTGTCGCCGGTTCGGTTCCGACGACGTCGGCCAGCAGATGATGGACCGCTTGCTCGCACGTCTTCAGACGGCTGACGTCGCGGAAGAGGTGCACGAGAAGCACGTCGGCGTTCCACTGGGACGGAATCGCGATCGTGCTCACGCTCAGCCAGAGCCCGTCACCGTTATGGCGCTTCACCCGAAGCACCTGCGTCGGGGCGGGTTTCGTACCGCTTACCATCTGGAAGATCGGGCAGCCGCGCCGGCAGACGAGGCGATCGCGTTCGTCGGTTCCACAGAAGATCTCGAAGCAATGGCGCCCCAGGACATCCCCCGCTTCGTATCCCAGGAGCGACTCGGCGGCCCGGTTCCACAGCACGATGCGTTGGGTTCGATCGACTCCACAGACGCCGTCCGTGGCGGTCTGGAAGAGACCTGTTACCGATCTCATTCTCTCACCCTTCGACTCGATGCTCCTTGTTTCCGCACCGACATCGCATCCACCCCAGGCCATACTTGGCCGGTCGCGGGCTTGCGGCTACGAGGAAACCACCCTCTTCTCAGCTCATGCGTGAGCCGACTCTCGAGCATACCGCTCAGGAACACCCGCGCAGGCGAGAGCCGCTCGCAGCCCGCGCGAGCTCTTGAGCGGCCTGCTTCCTCAGCCGTCAAACAGGACCTAGACCCAGATCAAGCGTGTGCGGCTGGTGTTCTCTCCGGTCGGTCGGCCGGGGATCTGGAGGCAGTTCGACCGCCGCCCGCCTCGGCGAGTCTCTGATCGGTCAGGTTGTGTCATCATCGCGTCGTCACGTCCTCATGCCTCGG
>JAAELQ010000038.1 GCA_024226515.1 bacterium | reverse complement strand
TTCCCCGCCTCGGAGAAATCGACCGCGCGCAGGCCGCCGAGGCGGAAGCCCGCGCCGTCCGCCACCCAGGCGCGGCGACCGCGCACCACCACGTCCGCGGCCGCCGACCGCGAGCCCGAGCGGGTGTGGGTCGAGCCGGCGACGAACGGGGCGGCGGGATCGCTGGCGTCGATCACGTGGACGCCGGAGCTGCCGCCCGCGACCACCACCAGGTCTCCGGAGACGTCGAGCCTGCGGGCGTTGACGCTATCGACTCCGCCCAGCCGGACCGGTGCCTGGGGATCGCTGACGTCGACGATGTGAATGCCCCTACTCCCAGCGGCCAGGTAGGCTCGGCCGTCAGCGACGACTACGTCGACGACGAATCCCCCTACCGTCAGCCTGGTCACGAACACGGGATCCGTCGGATCGCTGACGTCGATGACCCGCAAGTAGGAGTTGTGACGGAAGTCCCATTGGCCGTCAGCGACCAAGGCGTAGTTTCCTTCGACGGCGACCGCGTTGGCGTTGCGGGAGGTGTCGATGGAGCCGGCGATGAACGGTGACGACGGATCGCTGGCGTCGACCACGTAGAGCCCCCGGGCGCCGGCCGCGACATAGGCGTAGTCCCCCTGGACGGCGACGCTGTTGGCGAAGCCCGGGATGCGGATGAAGGACAGGGCCGTCGGGGAGAAGGTGCGGACCGAAACCTCCGAGCTCTCCGTGAAGGCACCGATCGACGCGGTGACCGTCGCCGTGCCGTCGGCGCCGGCGAACACCCGGCCCGCCTCGAGGCCGAAGCTGGCGATCGTCAGGTCGCTCGAGGCAAAGGCCGTACCGTAGGGCGGGCCGGTGGCGTCGAGCACCGTGCCGTCGACCAAGGTACCGGTCGCACGAAGATGCCGAGAGGCCTCGCCGATCACGGTGTTGAAGACCAGGGTGAAGCTCGGCGGCTCTACGGTGAACGACTCGAGGATCGGTGCCAGGTCGACGCTCAGCGGGTCGAGGGGATCGCTTCCTGCGTCCACCTCCAGACCATCGGAGACGAGGTCGCCGTCGGTGTCGAAAAGCAGGGGATCGGTACCCGCTGAGACCTCCTCCCCATCGAGTAGGCCATCATCATCGCTATCGGCGTCGAAGAGATCCAGGCCCCGCTGGAACTCGTCGAGATTGCCGAGGCCGTCCTCGTCCGGATCGGCGAAGGCGTCCGCCGGATCGTTGGCGTCGAGACCGTTGGCCAACTCGAAGTCGTCCGGCATTCCATCGCCGTCCGAGTCACCGGACAGCACCACCCGCACCGTGATCAGCCCGAGGGCGCCTTCGCTGGCCGCGCTCACCAGCACCGTCCCCGAAGCCAAGGCCGTCACCAGGCCGTCGCCGTCGACCGTCGCAATCGCCGGGTTCGAAATCGTATAGCTGGTCCCGGCCGCAGCCGGCGAAACGTCCGCCGTCGAGCCATCCGGGTAGCTCGCCGTCGCCGTCAACTGCACCGCCTGGCCGGCGTTGCTCAGCGTCGTCGCCGGTGCCGTCAGACTCAAGGTCGCGGCCACCGGCCGAGGATCGTCGAACACGATGTCCGCCACCTGGATGATGCCGTCTGCGGGCACCGTGAAGAAGTCGGACTGCCCCGTCCGGGTCACGCCGTCGGCGATACACGTCGCGCGTACTCGAACCTGGCCGAGATTGGC
>JAAELQ010000037.1 GCA_024226515.1 bacterium | reverse complement strand
TCTGTGCTCCGGTTACGGGCGCGGCCGAGTCGGTCGGGCAGCTAAACGAAGACTGCTCCCGGTGCCCGTTGACGTGGCGAAGGATGCACGTAACCGAAAGCTGACCTTTGTCCTCGGCCGAATCCCACGAATAAGAGAACCCGAGGCCGTGGAGCTTCGGTCGTACCGTGTTGGCGATGGTGTCGAGTTCGGCGTACTTGTATCCGTACTGAATCCCGCTCTTGGTCGTGATCCGCGCCGTCGACGTCTTCGGAATCGGCGGGCAGTCCGCTTGAAACTCGGCCAGCTTTTGCGCAAACTCCATAGCGGCCTTCCGGTCGGCGATCCGTTCGTGGAGCGTCAACAGCTTTTCAAGCGCCTCCGGTGTTGCGCCTTGGTCTATCGCCGCCTTGAGCAGCGCCGTGTCGTCGGTCTTGGCGAGTTTGTCGGTCATGCGTTTTCCTTTATCCACCTTGATAGTTCCAGTAGCGCGTCCTGGATCTCCTCCGGTGCCCCGCTGATACACTCCGCGATATGGGCGACAGTCTCTAGCGCCATCTCGGTACGCCCTGCCGAGCGTGCGGCGTCGGCTACCGCGTCGGCGCTCACTTCCCTACCGCCCTGGCCTCGACGTCGAACTCCCGGCATCGGTCCCGGATGAACTTGCGGCAGACGTCGGACGTCAGCGCCACGTATTCGCCCTCGCTCGTACAGGTCGCGGCCATGTCGATCTTGTCGGATTCGTACACGCGGAACCGTCGCAGGATCTCGCGCCGGGTCTCGACGTTCGCCGTGATGTAGCGGTCAATC
>JAAELQ010000036.1 GCA_024226515.1 bacterium | reverse complement strand
GTTCGGCGACACCGCGATCACGGCCGTGCAAGTGGCGAGCAACGGTCAGATCAACATCAACAGCACCGACGGAAACTCAAACTGTTGCACCGCGGATCCCGTGGTCATCGGCGGGAACTATACGAAGCCGCGAATCGCGCTGGCACAGGAAGACTTGGATCAGGCCTTTGCCGGGGACGTCTGGTTCCAGGATACCGGAACCTCGGTCATCATCTCGTTCGAGAGCGTCGCCTTCTTCAACGATACGGGTGAGGCGAACGCCCAGGCCGAGCTCTTCGACGACGGCACGATCGAGCTCCGCTACGACTTCTTCAACGCCGGCGTCAACACGATTGCCGGAGGCGTGGAGGACGACACGCGGACGCCTGCCTCTGCGACTCCCAACGTCGGCGGCAACTGGAGCCCCACGGGGATCTCGCCCGATCCGGACGCGCTCATCGGTACCTGCGTCCGGTTTACCCTGGACACAGACGGCGACGGAGACCTCAACCTGACGGATCCCGACGACGACAACGACGGTGTCGCGGACGGTCAGGACAGCGCGCCGCTCGATCCGCGGGTCTGCCAGGATCTGGACGCCGACGGCTGCGACGACTGCTCGCAGAATCCGACCTCGACGAGCACGCCCACGCCGCCACCCTGGCCGACCTACACCCCGAGCATCACGGACGACGGTGCCGACACGGACGGCGACGGGCTGTGCGACGCGGGCGACTCCGATGACGACAACGACGGTATCGGCGATGCCGACGACGTGAATCCGACCGATCCCAACGCCTGTCGCGACCTTGACGACGACACGTGCGACGACTGCTCGGTGCTCGTGGACGGATTCGGGCCACTGTCCGACAGCGACCCGGGCAACGACGGTCTCGATTCGGACGGCGACGGGATCTGTGACGCCGGCGACACGGACAACGACAACGACGGCGTCGACGATGTCGACGATGCGGATCCGCTCGACCCCAACGTGTGCCGCGATCTCGACGTCGATACCTGCGACGACTGCACGCTGACGGGCGCGGACCAGAGCGGTGGCGACCCGAGCGACGACGGCACGGATGCCGACGCCGACGGCTTGTGCGACGCCGGCGACCGGCTCGACTTCTCCGTGGCGCAGCTCCAGTTCGGCTTCCCGATGCTCTATCCGCAGAACGTGTACCACGACGACCCACCTGGGCCGGGTGGCATCACGCAGCCGTTCCCGACCCAGCTTCCCGGGTCCACGAACCTGGACGCCCTCGACGTCACGGGTCCGGATGAGTACAAGTTCAGCGTCACGTCCCCGGCGTACGTGTTCGCACCGGGAGGCCCCGTGTTCCTGTCGCCGGCCAACGTCTACATGCGGGACGCCGGCGGAGCGATCACGGTCGACCTCGACTGGTCGGCCGAGGGAATCAACCTGCAGAGCCTCAACGCCCTGGACATGGTCGATGCCGACACCTATCTGTTCTCGGTCGGAGCGCCGCAGGTCGTGGTCGACGGAACGGGTGCGTCTCGCGTGCTTTACCCGTCGGGCGTCTACCGCTTCGATCGGGGGACAGGCGCGATCGACGAGGTGCTCGACGCTACGGGGCTGGGCATGGCGGACGTCAACGGAGTTGACCTTCTGCCCGACGGCCGAATCGCGCTGTCCCCGGCCGCGCAGGGAATCGCGCCGTTGCCGGGAGGGGCGATGATCGTCCATCCCGCCCGGGCCTACATCACCGACCTGGACGCACCCGGGCCGAGCCTCGTCGAGGCCTACGATGGACCGTCGGCGCGACTGCTCCGAATCGACGGCTTCACGATGATCGTGCCGGAAGCGCCCTGAACCGAGTTTCGACACGGGGCCCAGCGTGACGGCTCGGCCCTGGAGTTCTCCCGTCGCTTGTCTTGATATGCGTTAAGACCGGGGATCTTGCACAATCTCAAATGAGCGGATTCGCTTCACGGAAGTGACCGAGGCTTACGGTCCGTGGTGGCAGCGCAACCGTAGACGCCGTGGACGTCAGCGTTTGGCGATGTTGAGACGGCAGGCGAGATCTT
>JAAELQ010000035.1 GCA_024226515.1 bacterium | reverse complement strand
CTGAACGTCTACCTGGCCACCGGCCGGGAGATCGGCACGGGCCTGGAACTCGACGGGCTGGTCGCCGGCGACGAAAAGGAACTCGTCTACAAAGAGTCGCCCTTTCAACGAGTGCGGCGCGAGTTCACGTTTCCCCAACTGACGGGCAAACGGGGCGTGTGGGTGATCGAACTGATCGGCGGCGGACGCAGCTCCCGGGCACTGATCCGCAAAGGCGGATTGCACTATCTCTCGCGGCAAGGCGTCGGCGGCACGGTCCTCTCGATCCTCGACGAAGCGGACCAGCCGGTCCGCGGCGCGTCGGCCTGGCTGGCCGGGCGGGAGTACAAGGCCGACAAACAAGGCGGGATCACGGTTCCCTACTCGACCAGCCCCGGCGGGCGATCGATGATCCTGCAGTCGCCCGACGGACTGGCGTCGCTGGCCCAGTTCCGGCACGCGGCCGAGCAGTACACGCTCACCGCCGGGTTCTTCGTCGATCGCGAATCGCTGCGCGTCGGCGGCGAAGCGTCGTTGCTCGTGCGGCCCGACTTCCGAGTCAATGGCGTTGCGGCGCCGCTTAAGGTGCTGGAAGAAGTGAAGTTGACGATCACGTCGACCAATCTCGAAGGTGTCAGCACGACGCAGGAGAT
>JAAELQ010000034.1 GCA_024226515.1 bacterium | reverse complement strand
TTCGATCACGATCTGCTCGGCCCCGGTGCGCAGTGCAGCACGTGTCACATCGACGACTTCACGATGACGCTGGATCCGGATCACATCGCGGCGGCGATTCCGCAGGACTGCGAGGCGTGTCACACGACCGTTGCCTGGATTCCCGCGACGATCGATCACGACCTGCTCGGCCCCGGCTCGCAATGCGTCACGTGCCACCTCGCCGACTACGCGTCGACCACGGACCCGGATCACGCCGCTGCGGCGATTCCGCAGGACTGCGAGGCGTGTCACACGACCGGTGCGTGGGTGCCGGCGACATTCGATCACGATCTGCTCGGTCCCGGCACGCAATGCGTGACGTGTCACCTGGCCGAGTACAACGCGACGAGCGACCCCGATCACGCGGCCTCCGGATTCCCGCAGGATTGCGACGTGTGCCACGGGACCAACGCATGGGTGCCGGCCGACTTCGACGACCACGACGCGCTCTACTTCCCGATCTTCTCCGGCAAGCACCGGGAGGAGTGGAGCACGTGTGACGAGTGTCACACCGTGCGCACCGATTTCTCGACCTTCAGCTGCATCGATTGTCACGAGCACGACGATCAAGGGGACGTCGATCGGGATCACAGCGAGGTCACGGGGTACGCCTACGAGAGTCAGGAGTGTTACTTCTGCCACCCCCAGGGAGACTGACGCGGGTGCGGATCTCTCCAATCGCTCTCGGCCTGGCCCTGTCGCTCTCGATCGGAGCGGCATCGGGTCGGGTGTCGGCCGAGGAGCCGACCCGCGTGCTGCAGGCCAAGGTCACCTTCGTCACCTCGACCTCGGTCTACGTGTCGGCCGGACGGGAAGAGCAGGTGCGGATCGGAGACACGGTGACGATTCTGCGCGACGGCGAGCCGGTGGCCACGGCCGAGGTCACCGATCTCTCGACGCACAAATCGGTCTGCAAGTTGCTGGAATCAGTGTCGCCGCCGGTGGCGGGCGACGCGGCGACGATCGAAGTGTTGCAGCTGCAACCGGAGGCGACGCCCACCGCCGACAAGCGGCCCCCTCCGTCGCGCCGGCGCGTGCGTCCCGGGATCCACGGCCGCGTCGGCGTGCGCTGGCTCTCCGTGGCGGACCGTGGGGACGGCGGGGCGGACTACTCGCAACCGGCCCTCGATCTACGGCTCGACGCCGACGCGATCAACGGTTCGGCGTGGGGCTTCGACGTCGACGTGCGCGCGAGGCGCACCTATCGCACCGCGGCCGACGGATCCAGCCTCGACGACAGCCGGACGCGGGTCTACCGACTGGCCGTGCAGCACCGGAGGGAGGACGGTCCGTGGGAGCTGACGCTCGGACGACACTACTCGCCGGCACTGGCGGTGGTCAGCGTCTTTGACGGAGTCTCGGCGCGCTACGCCGGCGGGCGCTGGGCGACCGGCTTCTTCAGCGGCTCGCAGCCGGACGCCGAGGACTACGGATACTCCGGCGATATTCGCGAGCACGGTGCGTTCTTCCAGTGGTTCAACGCGCACGAGTCGTCGCGACGCTGGAGACTCACCACGGGTCTGGTCGGATCCTACGAGGACTCCGAGGTCAATCGCGAGTTCCTCTACTTCCAGGGTCGTTTCCGCTCCCGTCGTCTGTTCGGCTACCTGACGCAGGAGGTCGATCTCAACCGCTCGTGGAAGGAAGACGAGGGCGAGGACAGCATTTCGCCGACCAGCACGTACGCGACGCTGCGCTATCAGGTCAATCGCACCGTCGAGCTCCACGCGGGATTCGACAACCGGCGTCGAGTGCGGCTGTACCGCGACCGGATCACGCCGGGCACGGAGTTCGACGACACGTACCGCCGTGGGCTGTGGTTCGGCTCCTCGGTCTTGCTGAAGAAGCGATACCGGCTCGGGCTGGATGCCAAGACGAACCGCCGCGAGTCCTACGACAGCGCCGACTCGTACACGGCCCGGTTCGACGTCTACCGCATGACATCGCGCAACATCGACGTCCGGACCCGCGTCTCGCACTACACCAACGAGCGGGTCGAGGGACAGCTGGTCTCGCTGCGCGTGGGTATCGACGCCGGCTCCCGCCTGCGGGCGTCGATCGGAGGCGGGGCGCGAAACGAGGAACTCGCGCAGGGGCTGGGACAGGACTCGACCCTCACCTGGTACGGCATCGACCTCGATTACGCGGTGGGCCGATCGTGGTATGTACTGCTGTCGCTGGAGCGGACCGACAGCGACCTGGAGCAGGTGGACTACCTCCACACCAGCGTGAGCTACCGCTTCTGATGGAAACGACCTCCTGGGTAGCCGCCGCCCTCGTCCTCGCCCCCGGCCTGGCCCTCGCGCTGTATTTCGCACGCAGCAGCCTGCGCGAGGAGCGACGGAGCGTGGAGCGAAAGGACATCTCGCAGGCGTCGGGCCTGACCGAACCGGCGTCGCTGCACCCCGTGATCGATCCGCTGCGCTGCATCGGCTGCGCGACCTGCGTCGACGCCTGCCCCGAGGGGAAGATCCTCGGGATCATCGAGGGCAAGGCGCAGCTCGTCGAGCCGACGCGTTGTATCGGCCACGGCGCGTGCAAGAGCGCGTGCCCCACCGACGCGATCGAGCTCGTCTTCGGCACCGAGCGGCGCGGCGTCGAGATCCCCGAGGTGCGGCCGAACTTCGAGACGAATATTCCGGGGATCTTCATCGCCGGCGAGCTCGGCGGGATGGGCCTGATTCGCAACGCGGTCGAGCAGGGGCGTCAGGCCATCGAGTCCGTCGGCGCGCTGGGCGGACCGCGCGACGCATCGTCGCTCGATGTCGTCATCGTCGGCGCCGGGCCCGCCGGGATTTCCGCGTCGCTCGCGGCGAAGGAAGCCGGGCTGCGTTTCATGACCGTCGAACAGGAGACGCTGGGCGGAACGGTGGCTCACTATCCGCGGGGCAAGATCGTCATGACGCGTCCCGCCGTGTTGCCGATCGTCGGCAAGACGCGGTTCACGGAGACCACGAAGGAGGCCCTGCTGGCGTTCTGGAAGGGAGTCGAGGAGGAGGCGGGGCTCGATATCCGCTACAACGAGCGACTGGAGCGCGTGGCGCGCGACGGCGAAGCGTTCGACGTGACCACGACGCGCGGCTCGTATCGCGCGCGCGCCGTGTTACTGGCGATCGGCCGTCGCGGAACGCCGCGGAAGCTCGGCGTCGACGGCGAGGAGCTGCCCAAGGTCTACTACCGACTGGTCGACCCAGAGCAGTTCCAGGGAAAGCGTGTGCTGGTCGTCGGCGGCGGGGACAGCGCACTGGAGGCGGCGGCCGCGCTGTCGGACTCCGCCGAGGTCACGCTGTCGTACCGCTCTCCGGCGTTCAACCGCGCCAAGGAGAAGAACCGCGTCCGGATCGACGAGCTCTCCGCGGCGGGGAAGATCCGCCTGATGCTGCAGTCGAACGTCCGTGAGATCCGGCCCGACCACGTCACGCTGGAGGCCGGGGCCGAGAGCCTGCGGCTGCCGAACGACAACGTGATCGTCTGCGCCGGAGGCATTCTGCCGACGCCGTTTCTCAGGGAGCTCGGGATCGAGGTCTCGACGAAGTTCGGCACCCGCTGACTCTATGTTTGCGGTCGGATCTCCAGCGTGACGATGCGATGGGGGCCCAGCTCGACCTCGATCACGCGCCCGTCCGCGATCGACAACTCCGCCTCGCGCTGCTCCAGCAGGTTCGTGCGCCAGGCCGCAGCGGCAACAAAACCGAGCTGCAGCGTATCGCGGACCGGTTCTGCCGTCAGGTTGTAGAGCCGCACGACGAGCGAGTCTCGTTCTTCGTGGCGCTTGATCGCGGTCATCTGCGTCTGCGCCGACGTGTGGCCGACCAGGCCGTCCGTCGACGCCGCGCCGCAGTCCTCGACCCCCTGGATCGTCAGGACGGGCGTTCGCCAGCGCCGGCTCTCGTGCGGGATGCCGGCCGCGATCGCGTCGCCCTCGAAGGGCACGACGGCGTAGCGGAAACGGTGCGTGCCCGGGCACTGAGCCTCGGGCGTGTACAGCGTCGGCCCCGCGTTGGAGTGACGCCGCGTGGGAAAGTCGTCGCGCGACAGCCAGTCCACGCAGCGCAGCAGCGTCAGGTGTAACGCCACGTTGCCGGAGTCCTCACGCATCGCCGCGATCTCGGGGAGTCCGCGGTTCAGCACGGCGAGTCCGCGCCCGCCGTCCTCGACCAGCGACCAGTCCTGCTGCGGGAAGGTCCCCGGAGGAGGCTGGACCCAGTCATCGCCGTCCGGCTGCCGGATCGGCCGCCGGTTGATGTAGTAGTGGCCGTCGGAGACGACGGTGTCGCTCGCGACGCCCGACGGGAAGACCGCGCGCAGTCGGTGATCGTTCGCGCGGTTGTCGAACGTGGTCTCGATCTCGACGACGGGGCTCCGTGTGCGAAGCGCGATCCTCACGCGGACGGCGCACGCGCAGGGCTCGTACCCGCGTCGCGTGCGGTCGGCGGCGATGCGCTCGGGCAGTCGCAGCACGAACTCCGACTCCAGCGCGGCCGACCAGCCGCCGCTCTCGACGACGCAAACGTCGCCGGTCGCCGAGCTCGAGTCGAGGGTCCGCGTTCGTTCCGCGGGGCAGTAGTCGTACTCGTCGCCGATGTCCTCGGTATCTTCCAGCAGGTTGAGCCCGGTGTACTCCCGGCCGCTGCGTTTGTCCTCGAGGTCGAACGTGCCGTTGCCGTGCAGCCGGACGCGCAGCAGTTCGTTCTCCAGGACGTCGCCCTCGGCGCGTACGGGCGGTGCGCCGGGGTCGGGAATTCCTCCGGATGCATCTTCGACCAGGAAGTACCGGGCATGACCCACGGCGGGTAGATCCTCGGCCAGGAACTGCAGCGTCAGGAAGCAGTCGCTGTCGCCGGCGCGCGAGGCGTCGCGCACGATGCGCTCGCCGAAGCGCTCGAGGTAGGTCGCCAGCTTCTCCTGCTGGTCCGCGGCGAACAGCTCGCGCCGGTAGTCGATGCCCCAGAAGCGTTCGAGGTAGCGCCGGTCGAGAATGCGGAACGGCACGCTGCGTCCGGCCTCGTCGATCAGCCGCAGCCGGTCGACGTCATAGCCCAGGGGCTGCAGGACGACGATGCGCTCGACGACCTCGGTTCGCTTTCGCGGCAACGGGTTGAATACGGCGATGGCCGTCGAGCGGTCGGCCTCGGGCTGACGCGCGAAAGTCGGTGCGATGCGCTCGAGCTGGTGTCGTAGAAGCTGGTCGCCGGTTTGCAGCACACCATCGAAGCGCGGCAGCATGTCGCGGTGCACCTCGTCGATGCTGCAACCGCAGATCGAATCGTGGGGGTGGTTCTGCAGCAGCGTCTTCCAGGCGTACTCGATCTGCTGCGCCGGATACTCCTCGCCGAGCACGAAGCGCGAGTACGCCGACGCGGGCTCGAGCACGCCCGAGAGCAGGTTCTGCGCCGAGTCGTTCTGCTGCTTGAGGTACATCCGCGCCGACCACACGCCCGACAGAATGTGGTGCAGTTTCCCGCTGACCAGTTCTCCGCCGAAGCTGCGCTTCGCAAAGCCGCCCCGGCGCACGGCGTCCACGTACTCGCGCAGATCGGTGTGGACGAACTCGGTCTCCGGGAACGCTTCGTTCAGCGCGGCCAGTACGCGGCCGAACTCCTGCTGCGGCGGGAAGTGATCGCAGCCGTTGTTCAGCAGGGCGACGTCGCCGCGCGAGAGAGGCCGCATCTTCTCGAGCAGCCCGCGCACCTTGGTCACCGCGCGCTCGGTCGAGACCTCGCGCCGCGTGTGCGCGTGCCACAGCTCCTCGAAGCCCAGGCCCCCGGCGTTGCAGTAGCCGTCGCACTGGTTGATCGCCAGCACCTCGCTGCCGTCCGGGGCCCGCCACAGATACTCGTAGCCGGTCTGCTCGATCTCGTCGCCGTTGCCCCGCGTGTAGACGAACGAGTCGATGCCCGCCTGGCGCAGGATCTGCGGCACCTGGGCCACGTGGCCGAACGAATCGGGCATGTAGCCCACCTTCTGCGCCTCGCCGACCTTGCGCGCCACGAGATGGCCCAGCAGCAGATTACGCACAGTCGACTCGGCGCTGATCAGGAACTCGTCGGGCAGGATGTACCACGGGCCGACCGACAGGGCGCCGCCGGCAACCAGTCGTCGCAGGCGCTCGCGCTCGTGGGGACGAACCTCCAGGTAATCCTCGAGCAGGATCGCCTGGCCGTCGAGCAGGAAGTGGTGGAACGTCGGATCGTCGTCCAGCGCGTTCAGCACCCGGTCGATGATGCGCACCATGTCGACGCGAAACTGATGGAACGTCTGGTACCACTCGCGGTCCCAGTGCGTGTGCGAGACGATGAAGACCTTCTTCACGGATTCCCCTCGGGCGGCGCGACCGACCGCCGCCTGTGTAGGCGACAGCCGTCGAATTCACCGACCTCTTCGTACTCGGATTCCAACATCGAGACCAACTCGAACTGTGGATATCGTTCCAGGTCGTAGATCCAGGGGTCGTCGCCGGCCTGCAGCGTCCAGCTGCGTCGAGCGGCGTCGACGATGTACCTCGGCCGGCGCTCGCGTAGATCCCGCATCAGCTCCGCGGCGTACTCCGGTTGCAACGTCGACCGCCTGTCGTCGAGGACGGCGATGTCGCCGACGACGTACTGGCTGACGGCGACGTGGGACGCCGACTCCTGGCGGGTGTGCGTGTAGATCTCCGGGGCCCAGCCCCAGACGAACAGACGATCGCCCGCGTCCGCCTCGGCGCCGATGCGATCCACCAGCGCCTCGAAGTGGCGGCCGGATTCGGCCCCGGCATGGCGCTGTTGCCACGTCTGCCCCAGTGCGACGAGCGCCAGCACCTCGAACCCGATCAACACGGCCGCACCCGCCGGCGCGCGACGCATCCCGCGCGTGGCGAGCGCCGTGACGACTCCCACGGCGACGAGGACGTAGAGCACCACGGGGGCCGAGGCGGGCCACTGCTCGACAACGCCGGCCGGAGACAGCGGCGCCAGCGTTCGCGCGCGATCGACGATCAGGATCGCGCACAGCGCCAGCGCGAAGCGGGCATCCAGCCGCGAGGCGAGGCAGTCGTCGAGCGCGAGTCCGAGCAGCGCCGCGACCGGAAACACGAGAAACAGGAAGTAGTGATCGAAGAAGCGCGCGCCGAGCGACACCGTGACCAGCCCGGTCACGACCCAGGCGGAGCACAGCACCGCCGTGGGGTTCGCCAGGGCGAGGGGCGTGCGGCCGCGCGCTCGGGCGGACAGCGCCAGCGCGGTGATCGCGGCGGCGAAACCTATGGTCAGCACGGGGCGGAACGGACGCTCGTCGTACAGACGAGTCAGATACTGGGCAAGACCTCCGTCCTGCGAGTTGCCGACGGTGTACCCCGACCAGTCCCGCCACAACGAACCGACGTAGTCGCCCAGCGTTCCGGCCAGCGCAAACCCGCCGAGGTAGAGCGCCAGACCGGCGAGACAGCCCGCGCCGAACGCGACGAGCAGCCGCCCCGACCGGCCCAGGTTGCCCTCGCGATACGACGTCCAGACCAGCGTCATGGGAATCGCCGGCAGCAAGAAGGCGGCCTGCATCTTGAACCACAGCGCCGCGGAGGCGACGGCCCCGGAGGCGAACAGCGCCCACCCCGTGCGCGGTGTCGACGACTCGGCCCCGCGCAGGTAGAGCAGCCCGGCCCCCAGCAGGCAGGGGATGGAAAACCACTCGCGGTTGATGGCAAGACCCTCGTTGTAGAGGTTGTAGTGCAGGAACACCAGGCCCGCGGCCAGCGCGGCCCACGGTGAGGCGATCCGGCGCACCAACGCGTACGTCCCCAGCGCGACCAGCAGCGAGAGCAGCGCGACGAAGACGCGCATCTCGAAGGTCGAGTACGGACCGAACGTCAGCGCGAACAGCTTGAACAGTGCGTACGTCCCGCCGCTGGCGTGAGGGACCGCGAACGCCGACTGCCCCGTGCCGACCAGGTAGGACGCGATGGCCTCGTACTGACTCTCGTCCGGGTTGATCGCGATGCGATCCAGCGCGGGAACGCGCAACAGGATCCCGGCGAGCAGAAGGACGACGAGGCAGGCGAGATCGGTGCGTCGGCTCTCAGTCGTGACACGCATCGATCAACTCGCCGACGGTTGCGCTGGCCAGACCCACGGCGGTGTCGGCGGCGCCGTAGTACACGAGCAACTCCTCGTCGATGCCGACGATCTCGCCCGGATCCGGGTTCCGCGTGACCAGCCCGCTGGGGAACACGACGTTGGGCACCTGGCCCGTCAGCTCCCAGCTCTCGCGTGGCTCGAGGATGTTGCAGCGTGTGCGCGCCTTGACCCGCGTCGGGTGGTCGGGATCCAGCAACACGGCTCCGGCCTGGTAGATGTTCGACTGGCCGAAATGGCGGGCGACGCCGTGGTACAGGTGCAGCCAGCCTTCTGCGGTGCGCAGCGGCGGCGGACCGGACCCGATCAGCTCGTCCCAGTAGTGGTCCCGGCCGTGAAGCACGCCGCCAACCGGCTCCCACTCGATCAGGTTCGACGAGATCGACAGCCGGATCTCGTCGCCGGTCGCGGGTCCACCGGGGAGTCGCGTGCGGTTCGGCCGCTCGAGTCGCATATACGCTCCGTCGAAGCGCTCGGGGAACAGCACACCGTTGCGCAGATCCTCGTCGCCCGTCACGCCGAGGAACTCGAAGCGCCGTAGGTCCGCCGAATGTGCCACGCCCAGGCGGCAGCCGCGATCCGTGTCGAGAGCCAGCATCACGAAGTACTCGCCGTCGATCTTCGTGATGCGCGGATCGTAGACGTGGTAGACGATCTCATGCACACGCGCCTCGAATCCTTCGAGTCGCAGCGTGTGCCGATCGACACCGAACTTCACACCATCGTTGCTCTCGGCCAGCACGAGGTACGTCTCGCGGCTGCGCGCCTGAACGCGCAGCAGGAGCACGATCTTGGAGCCGAGGCGCGTGGCGCCGGGGTTGAACACGGACGTGGCGTCGATCAGGTGCGGGGCGATGTCGGGGATGTCGGCCCGCGTCAGGATGGGATTCAACTTCGCTCGGCGCAGTGTCATGACGGTGCATTCTCCGAAGCCACGCTTCCATCGTCCGTCGTGTCGCGTTGTTGCGTCGCCAGCCGACGCAGCATCGCGCGCACGTCACGGAAGCCGCAGATGCCGAACCAGAACACGACAAGCACGGACATCGCCAGGTTGATATACACGAAAACACGCCAGAAGCGAGCCCAGGCGAGGTCGTTCACGGCGTGTGTCAGATTGTAGATCGTGCCCACCACGAAGATCGCCGTCCAGGTCAGCGTCCAGGCGTAGGCGGCGAAGTAGATCGCCCGGTCGCCCCGCGTGAACTCTCGCCCCATGCCCAGCAGCTTGAATCCCAGCCGCGGCTGCTCCTCGACGATCGTCATCTCCTCGTCGACGACGTGATCCCCGCGGTGCAGCAGCCGGTCGAGGTCGAACGGCTCCTGTCGCGACAGCAACGAGACCACGATGTACGACAGGACCGCCCCGCCCATCGCCAGGGCCCAGAACACCTGCCCGTTGATGAAAAAGTCCTCGACGTAGCGGTGGATCACGATCCCGGCGACGGCGATGCCCGACCCTGTCAGCATTGCGCACCACGCGGCGGCGGTTGTGCCTCGACGCCAGTACAGCCCGCCGATGATGACGGCGCCCGAGCCGCCGGCGAAGATCGCGCCGGTGATCGCGAAGAACAACAGGATGTACTCGTTCTGCTTGAACAGCAGGCTGAACAGGAAGATGAAGACCGCCACACCCAGGATCGACAGGCGCAACAGACGCAGGTGCTGTCGTGCTCCGAGCGGTTTGCGGCGAAACGGCATCACGACGTCCTGAATGAAGATGCTGCCCCACGAGTGCAGATAGGTGTCGTGCGTGCTGACGAATGCGGCCAGCATCACCGCGGCGAAGGCCCCCATCAACCCGACCGGCAGCAGCTCGACCAGCACCAGCGGCGTGCGGAGCTGACTGCGCAGGGCGTCCGTCTCGACGCCCTCCAGCGTAGTGCCGATCCGCTCGGCGACGGCGGCGAAGTCAGGGTGGTGCATCACGGTGTACGTGACGATCGGCACGAACAGCAGCATCAGGTTCTGTGGAAAGCCGCGGAAATTCGTCAGCACGCCGCCCATCTTCGCCTCGTGCGCGCTGCGGGCGGAGGCGTTGTAGGCCTGCGTGCCCTGCCACGACATCACGCCGTAGATCGCGCCGGCGATGGCGATCAGGTGGAACCACAGATTGAAGTCCTCGACGTGGCTGGTCTTGAACGGGTTGATCAGCGACGCGTCCTCCGGTGCCTGCGCCAGAGCCTCGAAGATGTGCGTCCAGTCGACCACGGTCAGCAGGTAGATGCACAGTACGACGAAGACGATGTTGACGAATAGCCCCTGGATGAAGTCGGTCAGAATCACGGCGATCTGTCCGCCGGAGAAGACGAAGAACAGCGACACCGTCAGCAGTACGATCATCGTCAGCGGATAGACCGGAAGCTCCAGGCCCACCAGGCTCACGTGTTGCGGGAGGCCGCAGAAGTGGATGAAGAACCGCGCCCCGACAGCCGGGAAGATGCCGAAGTTGATCAGGCCCGAGACGAAGGCGACGATCCCGGCGAACACGCGGAAGCGGCGGCTGTAGCGCCGCTCGAAGAACTCGGCCAGCGTCAGGCAGCGGGTTTGCCGAAAGCGATAGATGACCCAACCCGAGACGGTCAGCACGAGCACGACGATGCTCATCGACATGCCCCACCAGGACATGGAGAAGCCCGCGACGTAGTTCATCTCGAGGTTGGCAACGATCGTGATCGCGCCCAGTGCGGCGAGCCCCTGCGACATCGTCAGTACGTAGCGACCGGCGGACCTGCCCGCAGCGAGGAAGTCGGCCACGCTGCGCATGTAGCCGCGGCTGATCAGTACTCCCGAGGCCATCACGGCCAGCACGCCGATCACGATCGACCAGTCGAGCAGGGTCAGGTTCACGACGATCGCCGGTCCGCGAGGTAGCGCTGTCCCTGTTGCATCAACTGGACGAAGGCGTTCTCGTCGCGGGCGCGCACGATCGAGCGCAGCTTCTCGACCGCGTGCAGCAGTGCCGACAGCGACTCCGTGCCGTAGTCGTTCAGCGACTGGATCTCGAAGTACAACCGCGGGTTGTCGCCCGCGACGACGCGAGCCACGTCGAGCTGCGCCTCGAACGTGCTGCTCGACACCTCGGCCAGCCTGGGCGCCGCCTCGCCGCTCTCGGCGAGCGCCGTGAAGAAGGCCAGGTTGAGCGCGTGCGACAGGCCCAGCACGTACGCGATGAGCCGATCGTGGCTCTCGAGATCCATGCCGACGCGTACGACCATCGTCGACTCGAACAGCTTCTCGGCGTCCGCGAGCGCCTCGGCGTGGCCGACGTCGACGAAGATCACGTGGCGCCCGGAGAGCAGCTCCGAGTCCGGCCCGAACATCGGGTGGATCGAGGTGACACGCACGCCCGCGTCGACCAGCGCGCGGATCCCACCGCGCAGCGGGCTCTTCAGCGAGCCGATGTCGAACACCAGTCCCGGCGGCTTGCGCCCGGCCAGCTCCAGCAGCACCGCGTTGGATTCGCCGAGCGGTGCGGCGACGACGATGATGTCGTGCGTCGACGGCACGGCGCGCCAGTCGCTGTGGCATGGGAAGTCGTCCGTCGAGCCGACCGGGTCGCCGACCTCGACCGCGTAGCCTTGCGATGCGAGGAAGCGCGCGAACCACGCGCCCATCTTGCCGCCGCCGCCGATGACCAGCGCGCGGCGTCCGCCTCCGCCGCCGGCGGCCGCGACCGAGTCCTGTTCCTGCCGCGTCAGGGACGCGCGGATCATCAGCAGGGTCAGCGCTTCGGCGAGATCGCCGGAGAAGCCGAGATCGTCGGCGGCCGCGCGAGCCCGCTGCACGACCTCCTTCTCCTGCGCGTAGTCCCGCGTGGCCTTGCCCGCGCGTCGCTTCTCCCCGCCGATCTCGTGCGCCAGCTCGAGCCGTCGCGCCACGAGCTGCAGGATCTCCTGATCCAGCCCGCTCAGCTCCCGTCTCAGTTCGTCGAGGTGATCACTCATCGGTCTTCCATACCCGTCCGTCCTCGGTCAGGTGCAACTTGCCGCCGCCCGGCAGCACCAGCGTCACGTCGTAGCCGTCGCCCGCGAGCCGGATCGCGGGTCCGCCGAGAATCAGCCCCAGTCGCCCGTCCGTGTCGAGCTGCGCGAGATCCTCCGCGTAGCGACCGTGCGCGGCGTAGAACGCGCTCTGGCGATAGTAGATCCGGCGCAGGCGCCACTGGAACTGCTCGTGCCCGTCAAAGAAGAACGGATCCGCACCCGCGCCGGCCCGCTTGTCCGAGAACTGCACGAAGCCCCACATCTCCGGGTAGTGCATCCGGATCAGACCCTGAGGCGACCAGGTCCAGTTGTCCTCGGGCAGCGGCTGGTCCGTCTCGGCGTCATGTCGCTTGACGTACTCGCCGTCGACGAAGTCGGTCCGCCATTCGACACGCGAGAAGTTCACGCGCCACTTGTCGCCGCCGGTCGGCGGGACGGGACGGTTGGCGCGCTCGCGCAGCGCCTCCCACGGGATCGCGATCTCGACGCTCCAGCCGAGATCCGTGTCGTCCGCGCGGTTCAGCGTCCCGTCGACGAAGATCGCGGTCTCGAGCCCGGCGATATCCCACTCGTTGCGCGCCTCGCCGTCGTCGCGATAGGGGCGCGTGAGCAGCAGATCCCACTCGGTGCCCAGCGCGTTGATCTCCAACTCGTAGTAGTCGTGCGTGTCACCGTCGGGGTCGATGAACACCTCGAAGTCGTTGTCGTGGTAGATCACCGAGTCGCGCTCGGTCAGCTTGCCCCAGACGTGCGGCTCTTCCATCTCGGCGGCGACGTAGAAGTAGTCGTCGTCCCACAGCATCTTGGCCCGCGTGCGGAAGCGCGGTGCCTCGGCCGGATCACCCTGGATGTCGCCGAAATCGCGCGTCCACTCGGCCGCCGCCCACGCGTCGTCGTCCAGTTTTCCGTCGATCGTCGGCCCGCGGGCCGCGCGGTAACAGATGTACTGCTCCGGGTTCCAGTGGATTCCGGGCTCCGCGACGGGTTGCGGCCGCTCCTCCGAGCAACCCGTCGGCAGCAGCAAGCAGCACGCGGCCAGCGCCGCGAGAGATCGTTTCGTCGTCATCATGTGCCCGTCCCGTACGCCAGGAGGCCCATCAAACCACAATCGTGTCGGCGTGTCACGGTGCTAGACTCCAGCGCGAGTGAACGCGCGCGCCGAGAGACTGTTCGCCGGAATGATGGCCCTGTTCGTCACGCTGGTCGTGCTGACGAACACGGTGGGCGTGAAGCTGTTCGTGCTGTTCGGAGTGACCCTGCCGGTCAGCATCCTGTGGTACCCGGTGACGTTCCTGATCACCGACGTCGTCTCCGAGGTCTTCGGGGCCCGCCGCGCGCGCTTCCTGGTCGTGATGGGCTTCGCGATGAGCGTGCTGCTGCTGGCCGGATCGGTCGTGGGCATCGCCCTTCCCACGGCGCCGGTCTACCCGCTGGAGGAGGATTACCGCAACATCTTCGGGCCCGTGTGGCGGCTGCTCTTCGGATCGATGGCGGCCTACCTGCTGGCGCAGATGGTCGATGTGCAGCTGTTCCACTTCTGGAAGCGGCTGACACGAGGTCGACACCTGTGGTTGCGCAACAACGCGTCGACGATGGTCTCCCAGCTCGTCGACAGCGTCACGGTCAACATGATCTTCCTCTACAAGAACCCGACGGTGTTCAACGGTGATCTGGGCGACCTGATCGGCATCATCGTCTCGGTCTACCTGTTCAAGGTCGCGATCGCCGCGCTCGATACGCCGCTGTGTTACCTCGGCGTATCGCTGGCCTCGCGTTTCACCGGAATCGACCCGCGGGCATCCGAGCGACGCAGTCCGTAGACACGCCAGTCGAAGCGGTGGATGAGGTCGTCGATCCCCGGGTGCGGCGTCAGGTACAGCGCGACGATCCCACCCGAATCGTCGCGCGGCAGGATGACGACGCGCGCCCGATCCGATAGGTCGCGCGCGTCGGGCAGCAGTCGCAGCGCGTGCACGGCGGCGGGATCGATCAGGTCGCCGCCCGGGAGACGTCGCATGTGCTGCGGATGACCGATTACCAGATGCACTCCGCGGCGTTCGAGGTACTCGAGCGTTGCCACGCGGCGATGCCCCGCCCGCGCGCCGAGTTCGGGCCCATGGCGCGCGACCCAGCGGTCGCTGAGTCCCAGCATGTCCACCGTGCGTAGTCCCGAGTAGTACGGAATCGCTCCCGCCGGGGTGACCGCGATGCGCACCGGTATCCCTGCGCGTTCGAACGGCTCGAACACCCGCAGCGACGTTCCGAGCCCGATCCAGCCGTAGTCCGGATGATCCAACCACTGCCGCAGCTGGGGCACCGATTCGATCCACGGCCTCCGCAACGGAGAGCGGTCGAAGGCCACGCCGTGGGCGACGGACGCGCCGAGCAGGACGACCAGGGCTGCCACGCGTAGCGCAGGCCGGGGGACGAGCTCGACGACGACCCAGGCCGTCGCGGCCGCGAGGGCCGGCAGCGCCGCGACCAGCAGGCGAAACTCCATGAAGTCTCCTCCCGCGCGCAGCAGGTAGACGCTCCACAGCAACGGGGGCCCGAGCAGCAACGCGCAGTGCGTCGCCCCGGCGCGTTCGACCAGGCGACGCCGACCGATCAGCAGCAGCAACGGTATCGGGGCCAGCGCGTAGCTCAGCCCGAACGAGGCCAGGTAGGACACGCCGTTGCGCAGCAGGGTCTCGCCGCCCAGCTTGACCCAGTACGTGTTGGGCAGCAGCTCGCCGTAGTAGAGCGTCTTCCAGGTCAACCACGGTAAGACCAGGGCCAGCACGGGCACGAAGAGAGCGATGACGACGCCGCGAGCAGCGCTGCGGGCCCGCAGCGCACCGTTCAGGGCCAGCACTCCCGGCAGAGTGAGCAGCACCGCGCTGTCCAGCCGCGTCAGCATCGCCAGCCCCGCGAGGGTCGAGATGCCGAGGGCCCGCGCCGGAGTCCAGCCGCGGCGCAATGCTCGCGCGACCGCCGCGCTGCACGCCGTGACCAAGCAGACGTGCAACGACGTCTCGAGACCTCCCGTGGCCCAGGCGACGAAGCTGTAGTTCGTGCCCAGCAGCAGCACGGCGAGGCGGGCGACCGCCGCCGACTCGAAGACCGTCACGGTCAGCGAGTATGTTGCGACGAGTCCCAGCGGGAACGTGACCAGTCCCGCGAGCTCGGTAAAGTAGACCGGATCCGCACCGAGCGCGTGCGGCAACGTCATCAGCGCCGTCCAGAGGAAGTTGGTGTACCCCTCGACGGCCTCGCCCGGATTGAACACGGGGCCGTGTCCCCCGACCCAGTTCGCCGCATAGCGAAACGAGATGAACGCGTCGTCCTGGACGAAACGCAGCAGCCACGCCAGCGGCGTCAGCATGAGAATCACACCGATGGCCGCGGGATCGTCGCGAATTCGGGTGGGCGTCATCCGCCCGGCGCGAAGCTGGGCGCGTCGAGCAGCTCGCTGTTCGCGCCGCGCCGCACCGCAGCCTGAAAGCCCGGCATCGTCGACCCGTATCCGATCTCGCCGTCGGCCCGCAGTGCGAGAAACGCGACCAGCTTGCCCGCGTTGTCCGGCGCGCGATCGAGCACACGTCGCACCACGCGTCGCACCGCCTCGTCGGGCTCGATGCCCTGGCGCATGAACTCCACGACCTGGTACGTGCCGGCGATCTTGATGACTTCCTCGCCCACGCCGGTCGCCACCGCGCCGCCCGCCTTCTGGTCGCAGTACAGCCCGTGCCCGATCAACGGCGAGTCGCCGACGCGTCCCGCCAGCTTCCACGCCAGGCCGCTCGTCGAGCAGGCGGCGGCCATCGTGCCGTCCGCGGAGCGCACGACCATGCCGATCGTATCGTGATCCTCGACCGGCACCCCCCGGGATTTCCATTGCTTCCAGGCTCGCCTGGACGCCGGCGTCAACAGCGACTCTTTCTTGAAGCCGCTCCGCAGCGCGAAGCGTCGCGCGCCCTCACCGACGAGCAACACGTGCGGCGTGTCCAGCATCACGCGTCGAGCGACGGCGACGGGGTGCTTGATTCCACGCAGGCCGGCCACCGAGCCCGCCTGCAGTGTCGCGCCGTCCATCACGGCGGCGTCCAACTCGACGACGCCCTCGCGATTGGGGTAGCCGCCGTAGCCCACCGAGGTGTTCTCCGGGTCGGCCTCGGCGACCTGCACACCCGCGACGGCGGCGTCGAGCGCGCTGCCGCCCTGCGACAGGACCCGCAGCGCTCCGTCGTTGGCGGCGGCGCCGAAGCTCCAGGTCGAGACGACGAGCGGCTCGTCGGTCGAGGCGCGCGCGCGCCGTTGCGTTGCGAGCGCCGCACCGGTCAGGCCCAGCGCACAGTTTCTGAGAAACGCACGGCGTTCCACGGGCACCCCCTTCAGTCGAGAGACGACGGCAGGCGCGGCGAGGCAAGCAGCTCGGCGAAGATCTCCCAGCGACGCTCGGGCTGATCCGGCGTACCGCCCCGGCCCTCGACGTAGCTCTTGACCAGATCCTGGCCGAGGTTGTAGTTGATGACGTACGCGCGGTAGCGGTCGATGAAGCTCACGCTCTTCTGCGCGCGCTCGGGCGGATCCAGTCGGTACTGAGTCAGCCACTCTGCGGCGGCCGCGGCGTCGATGCGGCCCTCGAGATACTCGCGCGCCGCCTCGTTGCGCGCGTAATCGAGCTGCTCGGTCTTCGCCAGCACGCGGTAATACAGATCGGCCTTCTCCGGATCCAAGCCGGCCAGCGGGAACAGGGCCTCGCGCTCGAACTCGATGCGTGTGTCGCCGGGGAAGGCAACCTGAATGCCGTAGTTCGCGGTGCCCTCGGCGATCAGCGACTGCGGGCTGAACAGCGGGTAAACCTGGAACTCGACCCAGCCGCGGTCGCGCACGAGATGCTTCTCGAGCAGTACGTTGTAGGCGTGGTGCCCGGGATAGCCCTCGTGACACGCCAGATCGACGGCGCGATCGATGTAGATCGGTAGATCGGTGTTGACCTGGATCAGGCTCTTGAATCCACCCTGATACCAGTTGTAGCCGCTCCATGGCTGGTCGGTGACGTACTCGACGGTGAAGCTCTCGCCCTCGGGCAGCTCGACGAATTCGGCCGTGCGCTCGCGACAGGCGTCGACCGCGGCGTCGAAGACCGTTTCGAGACGCTCGGGCGGGATGACGAACTCGCTGCGGAACGCGTCGAAACGCTCGATCAACGAGCCCTGCCCCGGAAGCAGCGGATCCAGCTCGTCGATGATCTCGCGGAAGTGAGACTCAGGCCAGCGCGGCGGCACGGCGTCGTACAGCGCGCGCGCCTCGTCGTCGAAGCTGAGTCGTTCGCCGCCCAGCATACGTAGCCGCGCCAGCAGCGAACCGAGCTGAGTCCTCAGATAGCGATGGCGCAGGCGCTCGAACTCGGCCCGCTCGACGGAGTCGGTCGCCACGAGCTGTTCGACCAGTGCTTCGGCCGCAGCGCGGATCTCGCCCAGCGCCGCCCCCTGTTTCTCTGCGGCGTCGGCCCAGGCCTGCGGTCCGTAGTACGCGTCGACGTAGTGCGGGTCGTGTTGCCCGACCGCCAGTACCAGTTTGACGTATTCCTCGGCGATGCGGTTCATCGAATCCTCGGAGTTCGATCCGTCATCGGAACAGCCCGTGGCGAGCCCGAGACACAGGACCAGCAGCGCGACCCCGACGCGGCGCGGGATCACGACCCGGAGATCGGCTTGAATAGCGACTGCGCGATGCGTTCGAGCATGCCCGGCTCTTCGTGGGCCAGGATCTTCTCGATCTCTCCGCCGTCGAGGAACATCCCCTCGCAGGAGAAACAAGTGTCGACCTGAACCCCGCGGAACTCGACTTCCTGCAGCTCCAGCCCGCACTTGGGACAGCGCATCCAATGCAACTTCTTCAGCCGGTCTTTCTCCTGGACTTCCATCGTCGCGGCGGAGTCGACCTGGGACTGACGCATCTTGTGCAGCTCTTGCGCCTTGAAAAACTCTTCTTCACCATCGCTGGGCTTGATCGGCATCGGTTCCTCCTTCGGCCGATCATTCTATGGACAGGAGGGCCGGCGGTAAAGTGGCCGTCGCCTGCTAGGGGCAGGCGTCGCTCAGATCCTTGTCGTTGGCGAGGCACTCGGACGAGCTACCCCCGGCCCCGGGCCCGTCGCGCTCGTTGCCGAGCGAGTCGGTGCCCCACGAGCCCTCGGTGGTCTGGCCGTCCGTGGTGAGGACCAGCCACCAGATGACCCCGCCCGGATCGAACGACGCCGGCGGCACTCCGGTCCAGGTGTAGGGCGGCGGGCCCAGGTTGCACTCCGCGTCGAAGACCCCGTAGGACCCACCCGGCGCCGTCGGCAGCTGCACCCGTCCGCCGACCACGACCGAGTAGTCGACGTTGCCGGTACAGGTAGTCGCGTCCCAGTCGATCCGCAGCGCGGACCCGTCGGTGGCCAGCTTCTCCACCGTCATCGGCGAACCGAAGGTCCCGTCGGGAACGGGCGGCGTCGCGATCGGGACCCCCTCGACCGAAACGGTCGCGACCATGCCCGGTACGTGGGCCTGGCACACGTACGGGTTCTCACCGGGCAACAGGAACGTGTGCCCGTACTCCCAGAAGGGCGGGGCCGGCGAGCCCGAAACGAAGAGCTCGTTCGCGGCGTCGCCGGCGCAGCCGAGCTGCGTCGTCGTGCACGAGAACACGTTGTGGAACCCCGAGTTGTTCGTCCAGTCGACGGTGTCGCCGACCTGGACCACCATCGACCCCGGCTCGAAGAAGTTGTTGTTCACGGCGACCGGAAAGCCCATCCCGGCGCTCGTCGTGTCGCGATACAGGGCCGGTGTTCCGTCGAGCTCGACGACGTGCAGTACGCGCCCGCGCAGGGCCAGATCCGTGCCGCGGATCTCCTCGAACACCTCGGAGACCTCGGCCGGCCCCGACGGCGGAAATCGAACGAGCTGCAGCCCCGAGTCTCCCAGGACGTAGAGTGTCGTGCCGCTCGCCGCCAGCGCCCTCGGCTCGACGTCGATTCGTACCTCGCGGCCGAGTCGCGGTGCGTCGGCCGCCGAGAGGTCGATCTCGACGACGCGCCGATCCGCGACACCGACGAAGGCGGTCGTCGGGTTGGCGGCCACGCCGAGCATCTCTCGCCGCAGCGTCAGCGCGCCCAGGCTCTCGAACCGCGGCTCGGACGGGTGGCCGTGGTGGCCCTGGTGTCGCGCGGGAATATCGAGCAGCTCCAGGCCGGCCCCGCTGCGCGTCACCACCAGGCGGTCGCCCGCGGCGGCGAACCTGACGCTTGCCGCAGCGTTCATCTCCGCCGCAAGCGGGCGCGTCCGCGCGCCGTCCGCGGCGAGGTCGATCCAGTGCAGGTCGCCCTCCGTATCGGAGACGAACAGTCGTGTGCCGTGCAGCAGGCCGTCGTTCCAGGTCTCGCCGACCGCACCCAGTCCCTCGAGTGCAGGACTCGAGACGTCACCCTCGCGCAGGCCGTCGTTCGAGCCGGCGATCACCCGATTACCGCTGATCGACAGCCAGTCCACGGGGCGCGCGGTTCCGCCCGTCCGGACAAAGCGCGTCTCTCCCGCGAACACGCTGCCGCACGAGGCGACGAGCAGCGTCACCGCGAGCCGGTGTCGGATGGCGCGTCGCATCTTCAAGACGTCAGGTGATGACGCCCAGCTCCTGGCTGCCCAGACCCAGGGAGGTGTAGCTCGGGAAGATGTTGTCCACGCCCCCGGCGGCGGCGCCCATGTGATCGCGTAGAATCTCCCAGAAGATCGATCGATAGTCGGTGCGTTCGAGAAGATAGCGTCCGTCGACGCCGAACATCACGCCCGCCGGCCAGGTGGAGTTGTCGCAGTTGTAGACGCCGCCGTTGACCGTCCCGCCCTGCATGAACAGGCAACTCGCGGCGGCGTGGTCCGTGCCTCCGTTGCCGTTCTGCAGCGAGGTGCGCCCGAACTCCGACAGCGTCGTGACCAGCGTGTCGTCCCAGATCGGGGCGTAGTTGCGCGGGTCGATCGCCTGGCCCTTCAGCACGATGCGCACCGAGCGGAAGGCGTAGCCCAGCCACGTCAGCAGTTGTGCCTGCGTACCGTTCGTCGCGCCCTGGCCGGAGTGCGTGTCCCAGCCAACGATCTGCGTGCCGGCGACGCGCGTGCCGTTGTTGTTGCCGGAACTCTCCAGCAGCGACAGCACCGCGACCTTCAACGAGGCGAAGAACTCGTACGACTGGGCCGCGAAACCGACCTGGTTGGTCTCCGGGGAGACGGGGAACAACGAATTCGCCGGGGTGTCCGGGTCCTTCGGGTCCCAGTTGGCCTGGTCCCACGAGTCGTATTCGTCGAGCGTGTCCGCCAGCTTGACGCCGGTCTGCGAGAGGACCGGCCGGTACTGCTCCAGGCCGACGAGATTGGAGTACACGTCGCGTAGCGCGTCGGCGATCTTGCTGCGTTTCGGCTCGATAGCGTTGTAGGCGAACGAGTCGGGATCCGTCACGTTGACGAAGGTCTCGGCTCCCCGTACGAGCACGGGAGGCGACGCCTGAGCGGTCAGGACCGGAAGATCGACTCCGACGTTGACCGCGTTCTCGACGATGTAGCGATAGAGCCAGCCCTCGAACAACTGCGTCTGCGTCGGGTCGCCGTTCTCCCAGATCCGTTGCCCGTCGAAGTGGGAACGCGAGTTGTTGGCGTAGCCCACGCGATGCACGACGGCCAGCTCGCCGGCGTTGTAGGCGTCCGTCATGTCAGCCAGCGCGGGGTGCAGCGACGCGAACCCGTTGAGATCGATCGCCGCCCCGGGCGGGATGTACAGGTTCGGCCGGTTCGTGTCGTTGTAGCCGGCGGTGTCGCCGTGGGGGATCACCGTGTTGAGGCCGTCGTTGCCGCCACGCATGAAGATGAACAACATCTTGCGGTTGTTGCCGATCTGCAGGGCGTCGGCGTCGGACAGCGTGCTGGCGATCAGCGGCGTCGGGAACAGCGACGTGAGACCGAAGCCCGCGAGGGTCACGCCCGAACCCTTCAGGAACTTACGTCGGGAACACGAGCAAGTGCTGAGGTGTTGCATGGCGGTCTCCTACTGTTCCTGGAACTGGGGGAAGCCGAGCAGGATTCCCACGGTCTCGCGGATACGGTCGTTGTTGTACGGAGCGATCGTGCCGTTGTCGTCCGTGCTGAGATAGTCGATCGCCAGTTGGCGTTCGGCGGGCGTGAGGGCGCCGCCGAACAACGCATCGTTGAAGAAGTCGATGACGGCGTCGGCGTTACCGGGCAAGGTGGAAACCCCGTTATCGAGCAACAGCCCGATCACGTCGTTGTTGAATCCGGGCTCGGGCTCGGCTGCCAGGTGCAAGCCGAAGTTCTGCCGGACCAGGGTTCCCGCGGTGTTGATCCACGAGCCGCCGTCCTCGGCCCAGCCGGTCGGCACCGGGTTGTAGTGCGGGATGTGCTGCGCCTGCACGACGTACACCTCGTTGCCCGCGTGGTCCGTCTGGCTGATCAGCGCGGTCACGCCGTCGATGTCGGCCCGCACCGCACGCGCGCTGCTGATGAAGTGCTCCATCGGCGTCTTGATCTTGTCGCCGATGCCGTCGGGGTCGAGGAACTCGGGCATGCCCAGAGCCGCCTCGAGCACGGCGCCCATGTCACCCACGCCATGCGTATTGCCGGCGTCGTTCCACTCCGCGACGAGCACGTCGATCATGGCCTCGGTCGGGTCGTCCGTCACGAAGCGCTGCAGGAGCTTCTTGGAGATGAAGCGCTTGGTGGAAGGATGTCCGGCGATCGCGTCCAGCGCGATCTTCGTGTCGCTGACGCCGTCGATCGGGTTGGCGCATGTATCCGGAATAATGATCTGTTGAGGCGTCGCGGCAAAGAGGGTCTTTGCCGTACAGTCGTGCTGCCCCTCGAGGAACGTGGCGACGATGCCGCCGGGGACGCTGTCGTCCCAGTACTCCGAGATGCACGGCGCGACCGGATCGTCGAGGTCGTCGGGAGCCTTCTTGCACAGACGCCAGCCGGTGTAGATCTTGCTCAGGTTGATGATGTCGTCGTCGGTGTAGCCGCCGTCGACTCCCAGCGCATGCAGCTCGAGCAGCTCGCGCGGGTAGTTCTCGTTCGGGATCGCGAACCCGCTGACGATCGTGTCGAGGTAGATGATCATCGCCGGGCTCTTCGAGCTGAGGTCGAGCATCTCACGGAAATTGCCCTTGAACGCGAGCTGGCGGAAGCCTTCGATCTCGCCGTGCTGGTTCTTGCTCGCCTCGTAGTAGCCGCGCGCCGGGTAGTTCGGGTCGCACTGAACGGGCAGGCCCATGTCGTCGCACTGCGGGAAGGCCCCGATGTAGAGTTCTGAGATCTTCTGCCAGTCCGTGTTGAAGTGATTGGCCCAGAACGTGGCGACTTGCTGTTCTAGCTGACGCCGTGCGTAGACGCCGCGGATGAACTGCTGCTGCAACTGCTCGATGATGTCGTCGGGCGGCTCGATCGGGTCCGGCGGCGCGCCGAACACGTCGAATAGCCGATCGTTCAGTTCGTCGTTGTCGCTCTCGCTGATCAGTGTCGGCGTGAGCTGCTCCGCGACGTAGCCCTGCAACCCGAGCGTCTCGACGCGGTCGCGTGTCCACTCGTTCCAGCCGAAGCCCAGTCGGTTGAGCACATGGTGCCGCACGACGTTCGTGCACGAGCCCAGTGTGGCCCGCGACTGCCCCGAGCTCTCGAGGCCGGGTGTGCCCTCGCCTGCCGCCGCCTCGCCGGTGACGATGTAGAAGTAACCGGTTCCCGGCTCGGGGTCCGGCGTCGCGAACGACGTCCCGTCGACCGGGTGCCCGTGGCAGCGCGGCGCGCCGTTGCCGAGGACGCCGAGGTCTCCTCTATAGACGTTGTAGAACTCGGCGCTTCCGTCGGAATCCCAGGCCAGCGTCTGAGCGTTCGAAAAATCGACGCCCTGGATCTCGCCGGGAACCTGAGCCGCGGCCGCTCCCGCGAACAGGACCAGAATCGATGCAACCGTCAGGCAGGACGGTGAGACTCTGCGCATGAAATAGTCCCCCTCTGACCCGGATTGGGCTCCTTTCATATACCACGATCTCCCTCCGCGGAGCGTGACTACCTGGAGACGAGTCGACGGGATCCTGTCGGGCGGGACAAAACGCCCGGTTTCAGCGTTCCAGGAGATTGCCGCCGTCGAAGTCGGTGGAGGGCGATAGTCCGAGAAGATGGGCCAGCGTGGGCGCGACGTCCACGGTGCGGACCGGGCGATCGTCGCGCTTCGCGACGAACCCGGCTCCATGGAAGATCAACGGGACGTGCGTGTCGTAGCGGTACGGCGTGCCGTGTGTCGTCGTCGTCGGACGCATGTTGAGCAGGTCGTGCTCGCGAGCGCGGACGATCACGTCCGGAGACCGCTCGGCGTCGAAGCTGTTGCGATAGGCCTCGAGAAACGGGCGCGGCGGGGTTCCTGCGCTCTCGAGCTCGTCGAACGTGAAAGCATCCTCGACGTAGGGCAACTCGCGCAGCAACTCGGCGAGGCGCGCCCGCAGCGCCAGCGCCGTCTCCGGGGCCGCCGTCGTCGGCAGCCCCAGGTAGATGCTCTCACGCACCGCGACGGCGGGGATGGACCCGGTGATCCCGCGCTCGGCGGCAACGCGTTCGATCATGGTCGCAAGCAGCGGCTGGAACTCGGCCGGCCCGATTCGGCGGGCCGCGTTGTCCTCCGGCAGCGGGCATACGCCGTGGTCCGAGGTGAGCACGACGACGTAGTCGTCGCCGACCCACGAGTCGAGAAACGCCAGCAGCTCGCCGAGCATGCGATCGAGCCTCAGATAGTAATCCTGCACCTCGCGGCTGCGCGGGCCGAAGGCGTGGCCCACCATGTCGGCGCTGGAGGCCCCGATCCACAGCAGATCCGGCGCATCGTCGCGGCCCAGCTCCTCGCGCCGGACCAGCTCCGCGGCCAGCTCGAGGGTGAGCTCGTCACCCCAGGGGCTCACCGCGAACGGCGGCGGCAACGGTGCCTGCGGGTTGATCGGCGTCACGAGATCGTGCGGGAACGTGGTTCTCGTCCCGTCGGCCTCGAAGGCGAACGCGTCGACACGCGAGCGTTCGTAGGCCTCCTCGGCGCGCGCGAGATCCCAGCGTTCGGGCCGCGCCAGGCTCGCCGACCTCTCCACGTCGCGCACCCACTGCGGGATCTCGTCGAGGAAGAAGGTAGACGACGTGATCGACCCGGTCGTCATGTCCATCCACAGGGCGCCGTCCGACTCGCGTCCCGCCATGAACGCCGCGGCGCGGTCCTTGAGCGCAAGCGCAAAGATCTTGCTGTCGGGAGATTCGCGCTTGAGCAGGTCGCCGACCGTCGCGCCGCGCAGGGCCTTCGGCGACGAGCAGGGCCCTCCGCCGTCCAGTGCGCTGCACGACGCGTCGTGCGTCGAGTACACGCGCCGCCCGGTCGTGCGATCGAACCACAGATTGTCGACGATCCCGTTTTGCGCCGGATAGCGGCCGGTGGCCAGCGTCGCGAACCCGGGAGCGGTGTTGGTCGGCGCGTGCGCATGGTGCGCCTCGGCGAACACGTGGCCCTGCTCCGCCAGTCGCTTCAGCCCGCCGTCGAACTGATCGCCGAAGCGATCCATGTAGTCCGCGCGCATCTGGTCGACCACCACGACGACGACGAGCCGCGGACCGTTCGGCGCGCGACAGCCGAGAAGCGCCGGCAACACCAGCCAGAGCGCGAGCAGGCAGGCGACGACGGGTCTCAAAAGGACCGCTCCAGCGTGAGCCGGACCTTGCTGCCCGTGCTCTCGGCCGTGATGACCGCGTCGCAGCGCTTGCTGCGAAACGCGAAACTGCTCTCGATGGGGTCGGGGTCGCCGAACAGGTCGCGCAGATCCTCGACGACCGTGTCGAGGGCGCGATCTCCGTACGTCACGCGAAGCGTGGCCAGCCGGTCGTTCTTGAACCGCACCCGTCCCTTCCACGCACCGCCGCGGTCCTTGACGCCGAACGCCCGACGGATCTTCTTCGTCTTGCAGCAACTCCCGGTCGTGCACCGATGAACGTCGTGCCCGGACGACGGACCGCCGGTCGCATGCCCCAGCTCGCGCGCCTCGCGCTCGCTCATGCCCAACCGGAAGCCCTCGATGCTCCAGTCCGCGCAGGTGGTGAACTCCGGCGCGTCGCCCGCCACGCCGAGCGTTGCGGCAAGCAGGGCGGCGGGAAGGGCGCGCGTCCATCGGGGCCGGGGTTGCATGGGGACGATCATACCTCGCCTCAGGAGGCGCCGCGCCCGCCGCGTCCGCCGGAGATGCGGACCTTGCGCTGCACCGTGTCGATCACGATCCGCCTGCCGGCGAGGGCGTCCAGGCCCAGAAACCCGCCGATCTCGACGCCACCGATGCGGCTGCGCACCGAGAGGTCGGTCGCGCGCAGGCTGCCTCGCGCGGACGCGTCCTGGAATCTCACCTCGACGCCGCCGAGCGCGCGCACACCCTCGTACTTGCCGCCGACGCCGTGCACGCCGATCGCCTCGCCGAGGTGCGCGCGCGGCAGGTCGCGCACCAGGTCGAAGGAGACCATCGTGTTCGTCGCCCCGCTGTCGAACAGGAACAGCCCGTCGCGATCGTTCCCGGCGAGGCTGGCGCGCACGACCCACTGCCCGTCCACGTTCCAGTACGGCGACCCGTCGAGCTCCGCACCGCCCGGCTCGAGCAGCAGACGTCGGTGCTCGAGGTCGAGCGTGATGCGGTAGCCGTTGAACGCGCTGAGGCCGATCAACCCACGAAAACGCCCCGTCGCGTCGAGCTCGCGGTCGATCGACGTCGCCAGCACGTCGGTGAACGACAGGCCTCCGATGTCGATCGCCGGGAACAGCCCGCGGCCCCCGCGCTGCTTGCGGTCGCCACCCCCGCCGAACGAGGTCGTCGTGGCCAGCCGCTCGAACCCGCTCTTGCGCGCCACGCGGTGCAAGACGAGCAAGCCGGGGCTGCCGCTGTCGAGCAGCAGCGGCACGGGCTTGCCGCGCTCGCCGAGCTTGACGCGGATCACGTAGCCGTTGACCGCTCCGCTGTCCGGACTCCAGATCATCGTCAACGGCAGTTCGACGCGCTCGGGCCGCTCGCGAGCGGTCCAGATCGCGCGCTCGCCCAGCGTCTCGAACAGCCGCGTGCCGCCCTCCGCGGCCTCGATGCGGTCCGGGTCGTCGCCCTCGCTCAGCTCGAGATAACGTCGGAAAAGCTCGACGGCGCGCTCGCGACTCGGAGCGGACTGCGCGGCCCAGTACAGGACGTCTCGATCGTCGGGCGCGGCCGCGGCCGCCGCCTGCAGCAGTTGCACGGCCTCGCCGTCGCGACCCTCGGCGTCGCGCAGCCGGCCCAGGACCATCAGCCCGCGCGGACCGCACGCTCCGTCCTCGGCCAGCGGCTCGAGCAGGGGGGCGATCTCCTCCAGTCGTCCCGCGCGCAGCAACGCCTCGGCCAGCGCCGCGGTCACGCCGGGGTCGTCCGGACGCGACGCGTGCCCCGCGCGCGCGAGCTCCAGGGCCTCGCGCCAGCGTTGCTCGCCGAGCAGCGAACCGACGCGCTCGACGGTCCCGGGTTCCTCCGCGATCGAGCCGGAGTTCGCGAGCAGAGCCGTGAGCGCCCAGAGGACGGCCGGGATCGGGCTGCGAAGTCGTTCCAGCATCGAAAACAGTCTATCCCGGGGAGTTCCGCGCCGCTGTGCGTCGACCGATCGCCGCCTTGGACTGGCGCGCGCCGGGAGACCATATTTGCCCCATGGCCAGCAAACTCCGTCGCAAGTTCCTCGGTGCGGTCTTCGTCTTCCTCTTCGGCGCCCCGTTCGCCGCGGTCGGGGTCTTCGCGACCTGGTCGTCCGCGAGTCAGCTCTGGCGCTGGCACGAGGTCCGGTCGTGGGATGTCGTCGATGCCCGCGTCCTCGACGCCGACTTACAGGTCAACTCGGGCGACGGCGACACGTACCGCGTGCTGGCCACGTACGAGTACTTCGTCGCGGGCGAGCGTCACGTCTCCGAGCAGGTCGGCCTGTCGAACTGGTCGGACAACCTGGGTCGCTTTCACCACAACGCGCACCGCGAGCTGTCCGAGGCGAGAGCGGCCGGCCGCCCGGTGCCGTGCTGGGTCAACCCGGCTCAGCCCGGGCAGGCCTATCTGTACCCGCAGCTGCGCTGGGGGTTGTTGCTGTTCAAGTCGCTGTTCGCGGTCATCTTCGGCGGCGTGGGGTTCGCGGTCATGATCGCGGCGTTCCGCGGCGGGAAGAAGGCGCGCAAGGCGGAGACGATCCGTACGCAGGAGCCCGAGCGACCGTGGCACTGGCGTGAGGACTGGCGCGAGGGCCGCGTGAAGAGCGGCTCGCGAGCGGCGGCGGTCGGGATGTGCGCCTTTGCCGTGCTGTGGAATCTGATCTCGGCGCCGGTGGCCGTCTTCCTGCCCGAGGAGGTGTTCCGCAAGGGGAATCACCTCGCCGCGCTGGGCTTCATCTTTCCCGTGATCGGGATGCTGCTGTTGTACTGGGGGCTGCGCGCCGTGCTACGGCACCGCCGCTTCGGTGGCGCGGTGTTCGAGATGGACGCGGTGCCCGGCGTGATCGGCGGACGGCTCTCGGGGCGCATCGCGGTGCCGGCCTACGTCGAGTCCGAGCGCGGCATCAACCTGACGCTGAGCTGCATGCGCCGCGAGGTGACCGGCAGCGGGAAGAACCGACGCACGAGCGAGCGCGTACTGTGGCAGGACGCGCGCACCGTGCCGCGCGAGGCGATCGCCTCGGGGCCGATGCGCACCTCGCTGCCCGTGACGTTCGACATCCCGTACGGCCTGCAGTCGAGCACCGACCCCACGGAGAACGAGCGCACGCTGTGGAAGCTGACGGCGCAGGCGAAGATCCGCGGGGCCGATCTGGACACGAGCTTCGAGATCCCCGTCTTCGAGACGCCCGAAAGCGATCCGCAGTTCGAGCCGACGCGCGAGCCCATCGCGACGACGGAGGCCGAGATCATCGACCAACTGGCGGCCATCGGCGTGGTGGCCGAGACCCTGCCCGAGGGTGGGCGCAGCTTCCTGTTCAAGGCCGCGCGGCACAAGGGTGCCGCCATCGGCTCCACGTTCTTCCTCTTGCTCTGGACGGGGGCCATCGTCCTGATGCTGCGTCTCGGGGCGCCGCTGCTGTTCCCGATCGTTTTCGGCCTGTTCGAGCTGCTGATCGTCTGGGTCGCGATGGATCTGTGGTTCAGCGTTCGACGGGTGCGCGCCAGCCGGCGCGGTCTCGAGCTGTCCGGCGGCCTGTTCGGCCTGGGCAAGCCGAAGCTGTTCGAGCCCGATCGCATCGACAAGCTCGAGCCGGTTCGGGGGATGCAGGTCGGCAACCGGCTGTACTACCGGATCAAGCTGGGGACTCCCGACGGCCGGGAATACGTCGCGGCCACGATGCTCGACAACCTCGCGGTCGCTCGCCAGGTCGTCTCGGAGCTTCGTTCCAGCCTGGAGGCCTGAGTCGACTGGGACGCCGGAGCGGCCGCCGCGCTGGAAGAACCAGCGACCAATTCGGAAGTCCCCTTTCTCAGGGGCAGGGGTCGACGATGTTGCTTCGTTCGGCGCAGGTGCCGAAGCCGAGGGTTCCTTCTTCTGCGGCGCCATCTCCGGTTACGAGGTAGAGCGTGGTTTCGCCCGCTGGGGGCAGGCCCGGGACGGCGAAGGTCGTTCCGGTCGTGGCGCCCAGGCAACTCAGGTCGTAGTCGTAGCCCAACGTCGACACCTGCCCCTCGTACACGTGGTAGAACGACGAGGACGGTTCCGGGCTCCAGCTCAGCTGCAGTGACGGGCTGAACACCACCTGCAAGCCCGTCACGTCACCCGGATCGAGGTTGGCCGAGTTGTCCAGCTCGTAGGCACCCATGTCGGGCCGAGCGGATTCGTCACCGTCGGCGTCGAGCAGACGGGGATTGTCGTCGAGGTCGAAACAGGGCGTGCCGTCGAAACACTGGGGAGCTTGCCCGGCATCCACCGACGGGGAGGCCGGCGTGAGCCGGTAATCCCCGCTCGCGGCACCGACGAACAACGGATCGCCGCTGATGTTGCCTTCGACGAACGTACAGTCGAGATCCCCATCTCCGCTGCAGTCGGTCTCGCACACGTTGCTGAAGTCGAAGTCCGAGCAGTTCAGCGAATCGATGTCGTCCGTGTTCAGACAGACGATGCTGTGCCCCATCTGCGTGCTGCCCAGGAACAGCTCGTGCACGCCGACCGCGTTCCCCGCAACGGTGGCAAAGGACAGCTCCACGTCGCCCTCCGGGCCGATCAGGATCCCGGTGCCCGCGTTGTCCACGATCAGATGAGTGTGCCCCGCAACGACTCCGTCCAGGTCGAGCGCCGTGGTCGACGTACCTCGAACCTCGATTCGATTCATCGTCGCCGCGGCAAACGTCTCGAGCCGTATCCCGGTGTCGCCGCCCAAGACGGAAACCCCGTCCAGCAAGTGATCTCCGAGCCCCAGGCTGACCCCGACACCCGAAATCGTGTCGACCCGAACGTCTTCCAGAACGAGTGAACGCTCGGAATCGATGCCGTCCGTGGCGTCGCGAACCGTGAACCCGCGAAGGCGCGTCACGCCCGGAACCTGCCGGTCGGAAACCTCGACCGCGTCCGCCGCACCGTCACCGTCGATCGTCGTGTTCGACGAATCACCGACGGCCTGAAGCGTCAAGAACCGATCGAGCAGCAGCGATCCCGTGTAGGTTCCCGGAAGGACGCGGATCAAACAACCGTCGACGACCACCGGTTCGGGCGGCGCGCCCGACGTCGCCGCCAGGGCATCCGCGACGGTCGCAAAGTCGGTCACCGGCGGCCCGGGAGCTCCGACCACGATCTCGCAGATCGTCTCGCACGCCGAGCCCACGCCGTTGGCGTTGCCGTCGGTCTGGTCGGCGTTCGCGACGAACTGGCAATTGTCGTCGCAGCCGGTCGTGTTACCACCCGTGCACGGGTTGTCGCCGATCGTTCCCGAACCGTCACCATCGTCGAGCACGCCGTCGCCGTCATCGTCGGTGTCGCAGATGTTTCCCTCGCCGTCGGCGTCCGCGTCGTCCTGGTCGGGATTGAAGTCGTTCAGGCAGTTGTCGCAATCCGCCCCCACCGCGTCACCGTCCGGATCCCCGCTGGCCACCAGCGGAGCCGGATCGGCCACGTCGGGGCAGCCGTCGCCGTCGTCGTCGGGATCGTCGAGATCGCAGATCTCGTCGCGGTCCAGATCGCCCAGCTGCGGAGTCGTCAGCGTCAGCACGGCTTCACCCGCCAGGGTCGACTCGAGCGCCGCGATGGCGATCGATCCGGTCAGGTTGAACGGAGGGCTCAGGCGCAGCTCGAGAAACTGCGACGGCAGCGCCGAGTCGCGCAGCGCCTCGATGAACGCCGTGCCCAGCGGTACGTCGAAGAACCCCAGCGTGTTGATCGGGATGACTCCGATCAGGTTGTCCGGTCTCGACCCGTCGGCCAGCTCGAGCATGCCGTCTCCGGTCTGCGCGTGCACTTCGACGGTCATGCCCGGCGAGACGAGCTGAACGACACGGAAGGTCAGCATCGCGTCGAGGATCTCCGCGTCGAGCGGGACATCGTCGAGGTCGAACTCCAGCACCGTCCTGTAGGAAGTGTTGTTGCTGGTGTGACGTGTCACGTTCATGTCCCACTCGGTCGGATCGAACGAGGTGTAGACCCCGTCGGCCGTACCGAACGCCTCGCCGTCCTCCGTGGTCGAGAAGCCGCGGATGTTGCAGGGCTCGATGATCTGTGGCGAGACCAGCGAGAGCTGTGCCTCTCCGGCCAGCACCGATTCGAGGCTGGCGATGGCGATCGCACCGGTCTGCGTCGGAGGCGGGCTGAGGCGCAGCTCGAGGTAGGGTTCGGGGGAAGCGGAGTTGCGCAGGGACTCGATGAAGGCGGTGTCCAGCGGGATGTCGAAGAACCCGAGCTGGTTGATTGGAAGGCTCCCCAGCAGATTGTCCGGCCGCGTGGCGTCGGCGATCTCGAGCACGTTGTCCCCGACGTGCGCGTGCACCTCGACCGTGATGCCCGGCGACACGGTCTGGATCACGCGAAAGGTCAGCTTGGCTTCGGTCAGCGTGAGATCGAGCGGAATCGTGCTCAGGTCGAACTCGAGAATCGTCCGCCGTTGCAGATTGTTCGTCGTCTGGCGCGAGATCAGCATCGCGGTGACGTTCGGGTCGAAGGTATTGAACACCCCGGATGCCGTTCCGGTGGCGGCACCGTCCTGAGTCGTGGAGAGGATGGCCGTACCGGCGTGGAACGCACCCACGGGCAGCAGCACAAAAAGAAGGACGGAAACGAACGTTTGTCGGGCCATGACGATCCTCTCCTTCAGACTGGATCAATCGAGTATCTTCGTAGCAATCTAGCGCAGGCCGACTCGGACAAACAGGATCCGCAAGGATCGACCCCGCATCTCACGCCAAGTCGCACGGCCGGTCGCTATCGAGCACGAAACGCGGAGCTGCGTTCCAGCCTGGACGCTTGAGCCGGTTCCCCGACCGATGCTGCCTGCGTCCTTACCAGCCGGCCCAGAACGGCCCGTCGGCGATGTCCCACAGCAGGAAGGCGTGAATGCGGCGGTCGTAGCTCTGGTCGGATAGCGGCAGCTCCACGCCGACAGCCAAGGCCACGTTGCCCAGCTTGTTCAAGCCGAAATAGGTCTGGGGGATCACCGTCGTCTCGTAGTCCACGCCGCCGGTGAAGGGCGCGGTCCACGTCACCTCGAGAGCCGGAGCGAGACTCCGCGGCCAGGGTGACGGGGCCCAGTGCAGAATGGCCGAGAGCTCCAGGTCGCCTCGGTCGATCCCGTCGTCCGGGAGGTGGGAGCGCAGCGTGCCCTGCAGCGTCGTCGTCTCGAATAGGCCCTTCGCGAACGAGAGGTACGGGATGTAGACGTTGGGAGCGCTGTCGTCCTCGATCGGCAACTCGGCCTCCAGGCCGGTGGTGAGCAGCAGCGTCCGTTCCAGGTGGTGGTGAAAGGCCCACTTGTACCCCAGCTCGGCCTCGTCGATCGCCGACCCGCGGTCGTCGTCCAGGTAGGCCAGCTTGATCTCGCCCTGCTGGCGCTTGCCGAACCGCTGGGCGTAGTACAGCGTCGACTTGCGTGCGTCGCCACCCTCCTTCGGCTCTGTATGGCGGTGGATCAACAGAAGCTCGTTCTCGGGGAACGCCTTGATCGTGCGGATCGGCCGGATGAAATTGAGCTCCCCCGGTGGGTAGCCCGAGGTGTCGGCAAGCGTTTTGAGGTGCGCGACGAGCGCCTCGATCTGCGCGTCGGCGAACGCGCCGTCGTAGGCCGGCATCTGACTCGACAGTCCGATACTCGCGCCGCCGTACTTCGTGACCAGAAACCAGTCGGCCGCGGGCTCCATGCTGGTGAACATCGGGTCGGTGAAATCGGCGGGCGGTGCGCGGAACGTCTTGTATTGATCCGAGTCCGGATCGAGCCCTTCACCGCGGGCGCCGTGACACGGCGCGCAGTTCAAGCGGTAGGATTCACGGGCCCACTCGGAGTCCGCTGGCGGGGCGGCAGTCCCGGCCAGCGCCGGTCCGATCAGCAGTGTCCCGATGAGCATCGCGCGGAACAGCATGAGTCTCCATACTGTACCGTTCGGAGTTCCGCTCCCATTCCGCAACTAGATCGAAATGGTCTCTCTTTCGTGGCCCTGGAGACGGCGAAACAACCTCCGTTCGGGCCGCCGGGTGTTCTACTCGACGGTCAGGCCGAAGTGGGTGGAGAAGGTCGCCAGGTCGGTCCCGTCGACGGCGCAGTCCCGGTCGAGATCCGTGTCGCGCTCGAAGCCGGTGTCGTCGCAAGTCTTGCCGAAGGTCCGGGCGAGGTGCGACAGATCGAAGCCGTCGACGCGGCCGGAGTGATCGAAGTCGGCCAGCAAGGCGCCGCTCTCGCACGTATCGCCGTAACCGTCGGCGTCGTAGTCGAGCTGGGCGGTGTTCGAGCGTTGCGGACAGTTGTCGATGCAGTCACCGATTCCGTCCTCGTCTGCGTCGTAGCCCTCGTCGACGGTGCCGTCGCAGTCGTTGTCGATCCCGTCGCAGAGTTCCACGGATCCACTGCGTGCCGCGGGATTGTCGTCGTTGCAGTCTCCCTCGCACACACGCAGTCCGTCTGCGTCGTCGTCGGCCTCGTCGCTCGGTAGCACGCCGTCGCAGTCGTTGTCGATTCCGTCGCAGATCTCGGGATTGCCCGCGAAGCGGTTCGCGTCGGTGTCGTCGCAGTCTCCCTCGCACTCGGTAGTGCCGTCGCCGTCCGCGTCGATCTCGACCGTCGGAATCGTCCCGTCGCAATCGTTGTCGATGCCGTCGCAGGCTTCGGGGTTGCCGGGGTAGCGGTTGGGGTCGGCGTCGTCGCAGTCGCTGTCGCAGAGGCGCAGGCCGTCTCCGTCTCCGTCGGTCTCGTTCGCGGGGATGGTTCCGTCGCAGTCGTTGTCGACACCGTCGCAGATCTCGGTGTTTCCCGGGAAGCGGTTCGCGTCGGCGTCGTCGCAGTCGTCGTCACACAGGCGCAGTCCGTCGGCGTCGGCGTCGGTCTCGTTCGCGGGGACGATTCCGTCGCAGTCGTTGTCGATGCCGTCGCAGGTCTCGGCATTGCCGGGGAAGCGGTTCGCGTCGGCGTCGTCACAATCGCCGTCGCAGGCGGCGCGGCCGTCTCCGTCACCGTCGACCTCGTCGGTCGCGATACCGTCGCAGTCATTGTCGATGCCGTCGCAGACCTCGGCGTTGCCGGGATACCGCTCGGCGTTCGCGTCGTCGCAGTCGTTCTGGCAGAGAGAGAGACCGTCTCCATCGCCGTCGATCTCGTCGGCGGGGAGGGTTCCGTCGCAGTCATTGTCGATGCCGTCGCAAGTTTCCATGTTGCCGGGAAAGCGATCGGCGTTCGTGTCGTCGCAGTCGTTCTCGCAGATCGCGTAGCCGTCTCCGTCGGTATCGATCTCGTCGGCGGGGACGATTCCGTCGCAATCGTTGTCGATGCCGTCGCAGATCTCCGGGCTTCCGGGGAAGCGACCGGGGTCGCTGTCGTCACAGTCGCCGTCGCATTCGGCGGCACCGTCGCCGTCGTCGTCGGTCTCGTCGGCGGGGACGATTCCGTCGCAGTCGCTGTCCAGGTTGTCGCAGACCTCGTCGGCACCGGGGTGACGCGTCGCGTCGTCGTCGTCGCAGTCGGAGGCGTCGCCGACGAAACCGGCCGGAGGCGGGCCGCACAACGAGACACCGTGGGGACCGGAGGTCGAACGCACCCAGAGGGCCACCGCGGTTGCGGGCGGCCAGTCGGGGCCGGGGATGCCGCCGAACCAGTCGGTGGTCGTGCCGACGGCGTAGTAGAATGTGCCGTCCGCGGCGGTGCCGTCGAGCAGCGAGTCGGTGCCGTTGCCGAAGCCGAGTCCGTTCCAACCCTGCAACTGATAGTCGATCCGGATCGGCACATAGCCCTGCACGGGGATGTCGTCGAGCGGGTGGCTCGACTGGCGCCAGATGTTGCGGCCGGTCCACACCGGGTCACCGGGCCAGTCGAGGCGCAACTCGAGGTTACCGTCGTCCGAGCGGAAGTCCTCGAGACGACTCAGGAGAGAGTAGCGCGGAGACAGCGGATCCTGAACGGAGTGCTCGCGAGCGGTATCGACGTCGATGAAGAAGCCGTCCGCGGCGCTGTGGTGAAACACGAGCGTCCAGCCGCCCTCGTCGGCGGTCATGTCGCAGTACGCGTTGAGGACGGCCGCACCGCCGTACCCGTCCGGGTCGATGCCGTACACACCGTCCGGCCGTAGCGCGTCGCGCGAGAGCAAGTCGCTGCACGATGCCGCCGGGGCCGAGCCGTAGCCGTCGCCGTCGTTGTCGAGGAAGTAGTCGTTGAACTCGAGGCCGTTGTCGGCCAGGCCATCGCAGTCGTTGTCTCGCGAGTCACAGGTCTCGGAGTTGCCGGGGAAGTTCGTCGCGTCGGCGTCGTCGCAGTCTCCGCCGCACTGGCTCACGCCGTCGCCGTCGAGGTCGGGAGCGTCGTCGATCGCGCCGTTGCAGTTCTGGTCGATCCCATCGCACACGATCTCCGCGCCCGCGGGCAGAACGTCGGCGCGCGAGTCGTCGCAGTCGCCGGCGCAGGGCGTGACTCCGTCACCGTCGAGATCGAGCTCGTCGTCGACCAGCGGACACGCGTCACAGCCGTCGGGTGAACCGTCGAGGTCCGCGTCCAGCGCGTCGTCGAAACCCGGGCAGATGTCCAGAGCGTCTCGAACGCCGTCGCCGTCTCCGTCGGCCGGCAGGGCGGCGCCCCACAACTGGGTGAAGATCTCGATCTCGTCGTCGTCGAGCTCGGCGGTGTCGTCGTCGCCGTGCCACGCGACGATGTACTCGTTGTTCACGGGGTCGTGGGCCAGGCTGGGCTCCAGCGCGGCAAACTCCCGGCTGCCCTCGGGGCCCGCGTCGGAGAGCCGCATGGCGCCGCCGATTCCGTTGGCCAGCGCGTCGAGACGCTGGGCGAAGATCTCGTCCTGCTCGAGGCCGATGTTGTCGCCGCCCCAGGCGACGAAGTACTCGTTGGCGACGGGGTTCCACACGACGTCGGGCCGTTCGGCGCCGAAGGCCGGGTTTCCGTCGGGGCCGGTGAAGCTGATACGGAAGTCGTCGGCTCCGACCTGCGCGCCGGCGCCCGTCAGGCGCTGGGCGAAGACCTCGATCTCGTCGTCGACGAGGCCGGCGGAGTCGTCGTCTCCCTCCCAGAGCACGAGGTAGTGGTTCGAGGACGCATCGTGCGCCACGGCCGGATGGCGCGCCTCGTATCGATCGTCGCCGTCGGGCCCCATGTTGCTGATGCGGAAGTCGTTCGCGCCGACCTGCGCGCCCAGTCGATCCAGCCGTTGCCCGTGGATCTCGAACTCGCCGTCCACGGCGTCCGCACGCCAGACGACGAGATATTCGTTGTCCGCTGCGTTCCATGTCACCGCCGGTTGCTGCGCGTCGAACGCCGGATCCATCGGCGGCCCGATCTCCGAGATCGCTGTGTCGTCCGCTCCGATCTCCTCACCCGCCGTGTTCAGCCGTTGGATGAAGATGCGGTCCTTCGTGTTGGCGCCGTGGTCCGACTGCCAGACGACGAGGTACTCATTGTCCGCTGGGTTCCACACGACCGCGGGGGCTTCCGCATCCAGATTGGGGTCGCCGTCCGGTCCCACGCGGCTGACCTGCACGCTGCCGCCGACGAGGGCACCCGTCGCGCCGTCGATTCGCTGCGCGTAGATCTCGGTCTCACCCGCAACACGATCTCCGGTCCAGACCACGAGGAACTCGTTGGCCGTGGCGTTCCATGTCACGGCCGGATGCGTCGCATCGACCGTCGTCACCCCGGTCCCGCCCTGGGAGCTGATGCGGAAGTCGTCGGCCGCGAACGGGCTGCCGTCGATCGCCAGCAACTGCCCGAAGATCTCCCGCTCGCCGTCGAGCAATCCGTCCCGGTTGTCGTCACCCTCCCAGACGACGAGATACAGACCGTTCGTCGCGTTGAACGCGACGTCGGATCTCTCGGCCTCGAACAGGGTGACGCCGTCCGTTCCCATGGTCGAGACGCGCGCGTCGTTCGGGCCGAGCTCGATCGCCGATGCGCCGGGCGCACAAACAAGTGACAGCGCGACGAACGGCGCGATTCGCAGCAGTTGGCTGAGGCGATCGAGAATAGGTTTCACGATCACGCCGTGGCCGCGTCCGACTCGCCCGTCTCGCGGTTGGCGGATGCCTGCACGACCGGAATCTGGATGCGGAACGTCGTTCCCTGTCCGGCCTCGCTCTCGACCTGGATCTGGCCTCGATGGTCTGTGATGATCCCGAAGCTGACGGACAGGCCCAGTCCGGTGCCTTTGCCTCCCGGCTTCGTCGTGAAGAACGGCTCGAAGACCTTGGCGCGTACCTCGTCCGACATGCCCGGACCGTCGTCGGCGACGCAGATCTCGATCGCCTCCGCGCCGACCGGCCGCGTCGAGACTCGGATGTTGCCCGGCTCGCCGTCCATCGCCTGCTGCGCGTTGATCATCAAGTTCATCAGCACCTGCTGCAACTGGTTGCCGTTGCCGTAAATCAACGGCAGCGGGGCGAACAGGTCCTTCTCCAGCTTCACCTTGTGCAGTTCGAGCTGGTGGTTGACGATTGCGCACGCGTCCTCGACCGGAGTGTTGGCCTGCATCGGCTCGAGGCTGGCCTTCTCCTGCCGCGCGAACTTGAGCAGGTTCTCGATGATCGTCTTACAGCGCTTGGTCTCTTTCTCGATCAGCTTGAGATTGTCGTGCAGCGGGGTGTCTCGTGCTTTGCGCAGCGCGAGCTGGGCGCAGCCCAGGATTCCCGCGAGCGGGTTCTTGACCTCGTGAGCGATACCGGCCCCCAGCTGTCCGAAGGCCGCCATCTTCTCGGATTGCACGAGTTGCTCCTGCGCCTGGTTCAGCTTCTCGTCGCGATGCTTCAACTCGGACGCCATCTGATTGAACGAGTTCGCCAGCGCGCCCATCTCGTCCCGTGACGTGACCTTGATCTCGACGTCGAAGTCGCCCTTGCCGATCTCCCGGGTCGCGTGCGACAGGCGCTCGACCGGGCGCGTGATGCGATGGGCGTAGAACAGGCCGGCCACCGTTGCCGCGATCAGCAGCATCAGCGCAACGAACAGCAGTCGACTAAGTAGCGTGCGTGCGGTCAGGAACGCAACGGACTTGGGAATCTCAGCACCGGCCGTCACGCGGCCGATATCGATGCCGGCAAACCCACCGATGACCTCGTAACCCTGGTTCGAGACGTACTCCAGCGTGATGCCCTCGCTACGTCCTCCGTGGACGTCGGCGGTCACGTCGGGGCGGAGGTTCGCCCGCGCGCGACCGGTCACCCTGGCGCGATCGGGGTGGGCCAGCAGAACATCTTCCGCGTCGGCCAGAATCACGGAGTAGGCGCTGTTGCGCGAGGAGAGATGCATCAACTCGTCGAGCCGGATCACGGCGGTGATGAACGCAAACGGTTCGTCCGGATCCTGCCTCGCCGGTAGCGCCATCGTGAACATCGGCAGTGAATCCGAAATCGTGGAGTTACGCAGATAAAGAGCCGAATCGTCCAGGCTCTCGGGCGGAACCGGGTTGGCGCGCAGGTGTTCCTGTAGTCGCTCCTTCGTCAGACCCGCCGCTTCCAGCTCGCCGACGTTGTACACGGCCGAGGTCTCGTGGCCGTCTCGCTGCAACGCCACGGCGATCAGTTCGGGGAAGTCCTCGAAGTATCCCGTGAGCAGGCTCTCCTTCTTCGAGTTCGCCAGCGAATCCGTCGTCATCAGGCGCGAGTACACCCGCAGCCGCTCGCGGTAGCCGTCGAGAATCGTCTGGCACTCTTCGGCGACACTGACGGCAACGATCGAGGTCAGGTCGTTGATGTACAGCGCCTTGTCGCGGTGAAAGAGGTTGGCCATGGCGAAGGTGATCGCGCTGACGACTCCTGTGACCAGGATCAACAGCGTGATCAGGATCTTCATCCGAATGGGCAGGCGTAGTCCGCGTTTCATGGTGACCCCTACTCAGTACTTGGCGCTGATCAATTGCGACTCGTATGCGATGTTGCCGGCCGAGTCGACGGCTTCGACGACGATGACGTTCAGCCCGCGTTCGAGCTGCAGCGCAAGCTCGAATGCGCCGGACTCCTCTATCGACACCGGCTGATCTCCAACGAACACCCGCGATCCGGGCTCGGCGGAGCCGCGAAGCAAGAAGTTCTGCATCTCGATCACGCCCGTCGGGAACTCGACGTCCAACGCCGGCGGAACCGAGTCGTGAATGATTTCGATGCGTCGCACGTCGCTGTGCGGCCCTTCGGCCGCCTGGCTGACGCCGCTTATTTTCCAGTAGTACACACCGGATCTCAGGTTTCCGTGGGCAAAGCCGGGCTGCGCCAACGTGTCCTTGTAGATCAGATCGAGGAATCCGGGATCCCGCGCCAGCGCGAAGCGGTAGCCGTCGACGTCCTTGCGCGCCATCCAGTCGAAGCGCACGGTCGGCGGCGCGGCGCGGTAGCTGAACAGCATCTCGTCGGCGGGCAACATCGGCTGCGGAATTCCGGGCAGCTCGCGCACCCCACCGGCCTTGCCCTCCGGGTCGACCGTAACCGTCTGATTCGGTTCGAGCACGATCGTCTTGCTGCCGGTGACGACCTTCGCCGTGCCCTCGTAGATCGAGTAGGTCGAGGAGTGATCTTCGCCGATCGCCACCTTGAAGTCGGCCGTCTGTCTTCTACCGTCGATGCGCAGCGTGCTCTTGGCCGTTGCGATCTCGACGCGCATGGCGCGGCCCGCGCGACCCTCGAGTCGCCCGTCCAGCTCGCCCTCGAGCACGACCAGTGTCGCTGCGCGCCTGCGCGAGTCACGATCGCGCTTGAGGCCGCGGATGATGATCAACGACTTCTCGCCCAACGTCAGGTCGTTCTGATCGTCGAACGAGATCGTCGCGCCGGAGTTGGAGAAGCTCTGCACGGCGTGGCGGTCCTTCAGCCTGATTCCGGCCTTGGCGTCGCCCCAGACGATCGCGCCGGATCGCTTCTCCTTCACCTGGTGGAACACTTCGGAGATGAACGCCGTGAAAGCGTCGTCCTCCTCCTCTGCTTCGAGTCCGGTGTCGATGAGCGTGCGACCGGCCCGGACCTCGGGTCTGCTGCCGAACGTCATCACGTTCGCGATGCTCGTCCCTTGCGGGAAGCTGAGCACGAGGAGCCCGGTGAGCAGAGAGAAGCACAGCAGAACAAGGACAAGCGCCGCGAGAAACTCGCCGAGAATCGCGAAGACCCGCCGCACGCGGGTGCGCGGCTCGCGAGCCGTCTCGAGCTGTTTCTGCTCCGTCGTCATGCCGTTAGTACATCCCCTGGACGCGGATGAACCAGCCCTGAACCGAGTAGTCGTTCTGCGAGAACTCGTTGTCCGAGAAATCCGTGAAGTTGTAGCCGAGTCCGAAGCGCACGTGGCGCTTGAAGCTCCAGCCGAATTCGGCGAGGAAGCCTTCACGCTGATCGTCGGACTGGTCCTGCGCCAGGATCCGGTACTCCACGCCGAGGTCGAACGGACGCCAGACGTCGACGTTCAGTCGCTGGATTGCGAGGATCGTATCCGAGTCGATCGACGAGAGTTCCCCGACCGATTCGACCTCGAACCGCGCGGCGCTCTTGGTTACCCACTCGAGTCGTCGCATGACCTGGATCGACGTCTCCAGCGAGACGACGTCCATCCTGCGGTCGGTGCGCTCGAAGCCCGCGAGCGACAGCGGCCGCTGGTCGAACAGTCTGGTGTAACGCGCGATGGCGTTGAACCGATCGTGCGCCACGGGGCGGTAGGCCAGGCCGAGGCTCCGCTCCTCGAGGCGCGCATCGGTTTCCTCCGTGTCGCGGTCCTTTGTCTTGCTGTAGTGATACTTGGCTTGCAGGGTGAAGTCCGGGTTCAGCTTCAAGTCGAACTTCGTGAACGAGACGAACTGGACCTGATCCGTGTCGCCGTCCTGATAGCGAATTTCGTTGCGGCTGGACAGAAGCGTCCCGTCCGGTCGCTGGTAGGCCACCTGGGCCGCGAACGCAGAGCGGTCGTTGTCCTCGCTGTCCGAGGTGACCTGCGCGGTCTCGCCGCTGAGCAGCAGGCGCACGCCGGGAGCCACGTCCCACTGGCGCTGCAGGCCGAGCAACGAGATTGCGCGATCGCCGCCGTCGCCCGTTTCGCGCTGGTACTCGCTGTACACCTGGCTCGTCTCGCCGAGCGCCGCCTTCGTTCCCACGACCGTCGTGTTCTTGCGGCCCGCGCCGCTGTCCGTCACACGCTCGTTGAGATAGATGTTGCTCTTGCCGAAGGTCAGAATCGCGCCGGCCTGAGCCGAGCTGCCCAGCGTTCCCTCGGTGCCGGACAGCTCGAGGGCGACCGAGTCGTGCACCTGATACTGCACGCCCACGGTCGTCTGGTCGTTGTCGGTACCGTCGATCGTGTGCTGATGCTCGACGCGCGTCGAGAACTTGTCGGTGATATGTGTCCAGAAGCGGGCCGCGCCGTAGCTGTTGTCCCGCAGCGCGCCGGCCTCCGACTCCGTATCGAAGTACTCGACGCGGAAGCCCCAGCGTTCGCGCTTGTGCTGATACTGGACCGAGCTCGCGGTCGTCTCGGTGTTCTCTTCCTCGTCGTGTCGCACGGTGATCGAGTCGCGCAGCGTGACATCGAGATTCGCGTCGAAGCCGTACTTCTTGGTGCCGCGCTCCTGGAAGTTCCCGTTGGAGAAGAACCCGGACTCGAGGTCCTTGTAGTACATCCGCACGCGATAGCGATCCGGGTTGCCGAACCACTCGCCGACGTCCAGCTCCGCCGCGGCTTTCCAGGCCGTTCCCTCACGCATTGTCGTCGGGGTCTCGTCGGTATACGTCAGACCGCCGTCGTCGCTGTAGAACGTGCGCGAGTCCGATCCCGAGCTATCGGCGAACTCGGCCGTCAGACGCGTGTTCTGGCCCAGGCGGACCTCGGCGTCGACGCCGCTGAGCTCGTACTCTCCGGACGGTTGCTCGTCGTTGATGTAGGTGCCGCCGACCGAGACGTGGTCGCCGATCTGCTGCCGCACGCGCGCGCCGGCTGCCGTCTCGTCGAAGCTCTCCAGCAGCGTCTCGTAGTCGACCTGAACGTAGATCGGCTGACCGCCGAGCAGGTCCTGATCGACCAGCGACCCGCCCTCGATGACGCTCGACACCGGGCGGTTGAACATGATCCGGCCCTCGGGGTAACGGACCGTGTAGTCGATGTTCTGGCGCTGCGGAATACGCGTGTGGATCAGATTCGTCACCTTGTCGCGCACGACAAGCGTGACCTGCTCGCTGCCCTCGATCACGTCCTGGTGGCTGAGGTAGTACAGCGATCCGCCGGTGGCCCGCAGTTCGTCGCTGATGTGGGCCTGCTCGAGCTCCGAGCCGAAGACCATGACTTCTGTGTCGGCCCTGCCGTACTTGGTCTTCGAGAGGGACTGGTACTGGAAACGTCCGCCGTACAGAGTGCGTCTGTAGGCCGACAACTCGTTCTCGGTCATGTTCAACGTGTAGTTGCCGAACAGGGCGTGGATCGTCTCGCTGTCCAGCGCGAGGTAGAACTCGCCCTGGCTCTGCGCGTCGTGGACCACGGTGCTGTCGTCGCCGTAGACCGGGTAGTACCGCTCGGGGTCCAGGTTGGCCAACAGGCGCTGACTGTTGTCGTAGTCCAGATCGCGGAACAGATACTCCGCCTCGTCCTTCTTGTTGTCGAAGGCCGACGTGATCAGGTACTTGCCGGCGATGACGCCCTTGAGATAGAACGCCAGACGACCCTCGGCGAAGAACTCGTCCGTGTCGTCCTCGTCGAGTCCAGTGCCCTCGACAAAGCCCTTGCTCTCCAGGCTGCCCACCTTGCCGTCCGCGAAGGCCAGGAAGAACAACTGGTGTTTGGCGACCTCGATCCGGCGCTCGATCTCGCCGGTCTTGCCCTGCGAATCGACGACCTTGACGTGCAGTGGGCTGGTGCCGATCGGCAGCTCGACCGTACCGGCGAAGCGCCCGTCGGGCTGGACCTCCAGCGCGTCGCCGTTCGCTTCCACGCGACTACCGGGATCGACGACACCCGTCAGCAGCAGCACGGAGGTCTTGAGCTTCATGCCCTCGGGCGGCAGGTTCACGGTCAGGTTGGGGATCGCGTCGCTGACGACGATCGCTCGACCGTGGGCGTCGCGGTCCTCGACGTCGATCGCCAGGTTGGCCAGGCGCGCGAAGCCCTGCGGGTTCCGTACCAGCAGCCCGAAAGTGTTCTTCCCGTGCGCGCCACCGAGGTCGAGAACGAAGCGTCCCTCCTCGTCGACCGCGACCGGTCGGCCCTCGAGTTCGACGACGTTGCCCGGATCCGTTCGTCCGGCGAAGCGGCACGAGACCGCATCGCTGGCGCTCTCGGCGGCAGGAACGTTGCAGCCGTTGGCGGACTTGCCGAACGGGACCGTGAATCGGCCCGCCGCACCCTCGATCGCGAGCGCCGGGATCGGAACGCTGGCGTTGGCCAAGCGGCCCTCGGAGCTTTGCATCTCGATGTGGAGATCTTCCAGTTCCGTGTCGTCGACCTGCGTGCGGAACCGGCCGTGCTCTTCGACCGGAACGTCGGAGCCGTTGATCCGGACCTGCGGGGTCCCGCGGTAGACATCGAGAATGTTCGTGCGCTCGGTCTCCTCGACCTCGCCCCTGACCTCGACGCGCCGGTTCAAGGCGCGGCCTTCCGCCAGCGTGTTCGGAGCGATCGGCCGCTGCTCGCCGAACCAGCCGAGCACGAAGCGATCCTCGGACAGCTTCTCCTTGCTGATCAGGAAGCTCGCGGCGGCCTGCGCCCTGCGGCGCGACAGATCCAGGTTGTAGCCGTCGTCTCCGATCCAGTCCGTGTGGCCCTCGATCAGCACCTTCTCGCCCGGATGATCGCGCAGGATCTCGGCCGCCTCGCGCAGGCTCTTGCGCGCCGTCGAGCTGAGCTTGTCTTTCCCGGATTCGAACGCGTCGCCGGTCAGCTCGATCGAGACGGCAGACTTGCGGTTGACGCCGAACAGTCGCCGCGGACTGCTCGACACGCTGCCGTCCCGCGCGACGACTTCGATCTGGTAGTGGTAGATCTCACCCGAGAGGACGGTTGCACCCGAGGAATCCAGCCCGTCCCACTCCACGCTCTGCGTGGGCGAGCCCTTGCCTTCCAGTGTGCGGATCGCATTGCCCGCCGGGTCCGTGATCGTCAGCTTCCAGCTCTGCGCCTCCGCGTCGTCGAGTCGCAGGTCGAAACTGACCGGCTCGGTCAACGACTGTCCGCGAAGCGTGATTGACTCTTCGAGGTCCTCGAAGCGCACGAGCACGTCGCTCGACGGCAGCAGGAAGTTCTCGCCGTTGAGCAACACCGACATCGTCTCGGTGTTGCCCTGGATCGCCAGCGGAAGCTCCTCGCCGACCGTGGTCACGGCGACCCCGGGGCTTCCCGGACGGCCGATCGACGCGGTGTCGTGGCGCAGGATGACGCCGAAGTTGGCCTTCGCCATCAGGCCCGGCGTGACCCACAACACGTGGAACTTGTCCGTCGCGGCCTCCGCTCCGGGCGGCAACGTGTTCAGGTTGATCTTGACCATCCGCTGGCCCGGCTTGACCGCGGGGATGTGATAGCGGCCGTATTCGTCGGTCAGCGCATACGTGCCGTTGTCCAGCACGACCATGGCGTTCGGCACCCCGCGTTCACCGGGGTCCTGCTGATCGTCGCGGTCGTGGTCGAGGAAGACCTTGCCGATGATGAACGACTCGTCGAACACGGGATCGAGCCGCACCTCGACGTTGGCCGTCGCCGTCTGCCCCACGGGGAACGACGATAGCTCCGGCGTTACGCGGTTGGTGTGGATTCCCGGTAGGGCGCCACTGCCCACACGCAGCAGGTAGCGGACCTCGACCGTCTCGTTCGCTGCCATGTCGAGCGGGCCGAATTCGACCGGTCGTACTCCGGACGAGGCCAGCGGCACGACCACATCGTCGCTGGTGCCCAGCTCACCGTCTCCGCCGGCGCGCACCAGACGCGCGGTGTCCGCCACGTACTTGAAGCCGGACGGCGGATCGTCGCTCAGCACCACTCCGGTCAGCGGTGCGGCGGTCGTGTTCGTCGCAAGGACGGAGTAGCCGACCAGCGTGCCGACGACCGCGTTGCTATCGTCCGCCGACTTGACCAACCGCACGATGTCGCCGACCACGACGGTGCTGGCCATGAACGTATCCGGCCCGCCTGTCGAGGTAAACGCGTCGTCGTACGAGGCGGTCAGCGTATCGGCGGGGCGCACGACCAGCGTGTCGTCGCCACCCGCGCCGGGAACGCTGCCCAGCACCGTGTCGACCGTGCCGCTGAAGGCGCCGGTCGCCGCCCCGGTCTCGGTCAGCGTGATGGTTTCGGTCTCGCCGGTGCGGTCGTTGACGATGTCGACGTCGACCGTCTCGACAGCACCGGAGTCCGTGTTCAGGTCGGAGTCGTCCACGCTGATCGTGAACGTCTCTCCCGGGGCGACCGTGGCCGGTAACGTGATCGTGCCGTCGATGCCGCCCAGCACGGTGTCGGTGTCGGTCACCGGCGCCGTGCTTCCGCCGCCGGTCGAGGTCAGCACGTCGTTGTAGACGGCCGTGACGGTGTCGCCAGCCTGCGTATTCATCGTACCGTCGTCGTTGATTCCCGCCGAGGTGCCGAACGCGGTCCCCAGCGTGGCGCTGAACACGCCGGTCGAGGGGCCGGTCTCGGTCAGCGTGAGGTCTTCCTGTTCGCCCGTGACGTCGTTGACCACGCGCAGGACGATGCTCTCCGCCACGGCGATGTCGACGTCGAGGTCGCTGTCGTCCAGCGTCACGGTCAGCGAGTCGCCGGGGATACTGAACTCCGTGATGTTCACGGTGCCGTCGACGCCGATGATCGAGAAGCCCACGCTGCCCACGTCGTTCGAGCTGTCGGGGTCCGTCTGGTCGGACGTCAGGCCGCTCGTCGAGTTCACGATCGGTTGCGGTAGCGCCGAGGCGCCGCGGTCCACCGTCACCTCGAGCACCAGCGTCGCCGACGCTCCGTCGGCCAGCGTTCCGACGGTCCACACGCCCGTGCCACCATCGAAGCTGCCCTGGCTGGCGGCCGGCGGCGTTGCAGTCGAGGTCACTCCGGCGGGCAGGGCGTCGGTGACGCTGACGTTGTTGGCCTGCGTCGGGCCGCTGTTGGTGATCGCGATCGTGTACTGGATCGTCTGACCCATTAGCGGCGATGTGTCGTCCAGCGTCTTGCCGACGGCCAGATCGGCCTGGTTGCCGACGACGACATCGACCGTGCCGACGTCGTTGCCTGCGATCGAGTCGACCTGGTCGGCCGCAAGGCCGCTCGTCGTGTTGGTGATCGTCGTGCCGCCCGTGCCGGGATCGACCGTGGCGCGAAGGACCAGCGTGGCGTTCGCCGCGTCGTCGATCGTACCGATCGTCCACACGCCGAATCCTGTGTCGTAGGAGCCCTGACTCGGCAGCGGCGACGTGGCGCCACCGTCGTCGATCAGCGTCACGCCGGCCGGCAGCAGGTCGGTCAGCTGCACGCCCGTCGCCTGCGCCGGTCCGTTGTTGGCGATCGCTACCGTGTACGCGATCGCGTCGTTCTCGATCGGTGCGGCGTTGTCGACGATCTTCGTCACGGCCAGGTCGACCTCGTTGTTGACCGTGATGTCGACCGTGCCGACGTCGTTGGCCGGCGTCGGATCGGCCTGATCCGCGGTCAGTCCGCTCGTCGCGTTGGTCAGCGTGTCGCCGGACGTGCCGGAGTCGACGGTGGCCCGCAGCACGAGCGTCACGTTGGCTCCGTTGTCGATGCTCCCGACGGTCCACAGCCCGGATCCGGTGTCGTACGTGCCCTGGCTCGCGATCGGCGATGTGGTGCCACCGTCGTCGATCAGCGTCAGGCCCGCCGGCAGCAGGTCGGTCACGGAGACGCCGGTCGCACGCGCGGGGCCGCTGTTGCCGACGGTGATCGTGTACTGGATCGCCTGACCCTCGTCGGGGGTCGCGTCGTCGACGATCTTGGTCGCGGCGAGATCGGCATCGTTATTGACGGTGACGTCGACGGTCCCGACGTTGTTGCCCGGGACGGTATCTGTCTGGTCGGCGGTCAGCCCCGAGGTCGCGTTGGTCAGCGTGTCGCCGGAGGTGCCGACGTCGACCGTGGCGCGCAGGGCGAGCGTGGCGTTGGCGCCGTCGTCGATCGTCCCGACGGTCCACAGCCCCGTCCCCGTGTTGAACGAGCCCTGGCTGGGCAGCGGCGACGTCAATCCACCATCGTCAACCAGCGTCAGGCCGGCCGGCAGCAGGTCGGTCAGCGCGACGTTGGTCGCCTGGGCCGGCCCGTTGTTGGCGACGGTGATCGTGTACTGGATCGTCCCGCTCTCGTCGGGCGTGGCGTCGTCGACGATCTTGGTCACGTCGAGGTCGGCATCGTTGTTGACGGTGATGTCGACCGTTCCGACGTCGTTGCCGGGGGTCGAGTCCGTCTGGTCCGCCGTCAGCCCGCTCGTCACGTTCGTAAGCGTCGTCGTAGCCGTTCCCGGATCGACCGTCGCGCGCAGGAGGAGCGTCGCGCCCGCGCCGTCGTCGACGGTCCCGACTGTCCACAGTCCCGTACCGGTGTTGTACGTGCCCTGGCTGGGCAGCGGCGAGGTCAGACCGCCGTCGTCGATCAGCGTCAGGCCCGCGGGCAGCAGGTCTGTCAGCGCGATGTTGGTGGCCTGGGCCGGGCCGTTGTTGGTGACGGTGATCGTGTACTGGATCGCCTGGCCCTCGTCGGGCGTGGCGTCGTCCACGATCTTGGCGACGGCGAGGTCGGTGTCGTTGTTGACCGAGACGTCGACGGTTCCCACGTCGTTGCCGGCCACGGCG
>JAAELQ010000033.1 GCA_024226515.1 bacterium | reverse complement strand
GTTGCAGGTCAACGGCATCGTTCGCGAGCCAACCGACGCCTGGAGCGAGGATCCCTCGTCGAGTCTCGGCCCGGTGCTGGCGCGGCTCGATCTGGGGCGTTCCGAGAAGCAGCCGGTTCCGGATCGCGACGCTTACCGGCAAGTCACGATCCTCGGTACCGAGGGCGCGACGGGTGGGTTCGTCTACGGCCTGCAGCGGATCTGCGACTTCCTCTGTGGCGACGAGCACGAAGAGTGCCACTACGAGATCGCCGCCGGCGCGGAAGGGAGCAAGATGCTGGGCGTCGGCGCGCCGGTGCTGGCGATCGTCGGCTCTCACGCAGTCACCGACTACCGTCCCGTGGTCGGGGATCCGCTCGAGCTGCCCGGCGTCCTCCTCGACCAGGAGTTTGCATCGCCGATCTGGCCCGGGCCGTCGGCAGCGGGCACGGAGGCAGGCTATCGGCTGCGGCCACCTCAGGCGGAGGAACGTCAGGTGCGCATCGAATATCGTTGGAAGTCCGACGGCGAGATCTACGGGATGGATGATTCGAGCTGCTACACGCAGTCGATCGCCGGACTGACACGCGTCAAGTGTTCGAGCTTCGTCCTCCTGGCCGATGGACCGCAG
>JAAELQ010000032.1 GCA_024226515.1 bacterium | reverse complement strand
GGCCAGTCGCTGCGCCGAGAAATCGGTCCCGAGCCCCGTATCCCGGGCACTGCCCGTCTGTCGTCCGCACGTCCATGTACAGGTGCGCGCGGTCCGGGTCCTCTCGGAGCAGCCCGACTCCGTCGAGGTTCGGCATGCAGAGGTCACAGAGTATCGCGTCGACGTCGAACTCGGCGTTCTCGAGCTGGGCGATCGCCTCGCTCGCCCTTTACTCGCCCATCGTCGCCGCCCGTGTTGGCGGTCGTCGCCGAGATCGTTCGTCAGCCCGAGGTATTCACCAGACCGCACCGCGACCGCAGCCGGTCACCTCGGAGAGCGGTGACCAGCAGCAAGGCGTCGATGTTGGGTCGGATTCTCGCCGTGCAGAGACACCGCCCCCTTTCCCCCACGGCGCTCGGAGCGGGCGGAGGCGCGATCGACTCGAGTTTTCTGGACGTCATTCCTTCAGGACGGGGCTGAGGAAGGCGTGAGGCGGCGGCGGCATCCAGCGTCGCTTCCGCGGCCCTCGCGGTTTCGGCCATCGAGCCGGCAGGCGCCACTTCTTCATCCGGCAGATCACGCGGTTCCAAAGAGCAACGGCGGAAAGAGCCACGTCGACCAGTAGTCGACGGCTCGCCTTGGTCACGCGCACCGCCGTCTTCAGGACGGTCCGTTGCACTCGCGCGACGTCCCAGCCGTTTTCGGACTCCGCCTCAAGCTCGCCTCGCAGGATCGACAACAGGTTGTAGCTCAGCAGGCCGAGTAGGAGGTTGACCTCGTTCTCGACGAAGTGCGGCGACGACACGCGCGGCGAGATGGCTTGCGACAGCTCTCCGAGGCGATCCTCGAACGTGCCCCGGCGCCTGTAGTGCCGCAGCACCTCCCCTGACGTTCTCGCCCGGCTCTCCCAGTTCGTCACGAGGAAGAAATGCCGTGGAAAGAACTCGAGCTGGCCTGTCTTCGGATCCGGCTTGTCGACCACCACGAGGATGAGTCGTTGGGAATGGCGCCAGGTCTCCGCTTGGTATTCGCCCAGCTCGATGAGGTTCTCGTAGCCCTCCTTCGGAGGACGACCGACAGGGCGGCGCAGGTACGGCTGCGCCATCTTCTCGACGACGTTGTTCTTTTTCAGGCGCCCAACGAACCGAATGCCATCGTCCGTGAGAGCGTCGAGTACCGCACCACAGGTGTAGCCGGCGTCCAGACGCACGTCGATCGATCGTGCCAGACCACGTGAACGCTTCACCGCCGTGCGAATGAACCGCACGGCTCCCTGCGCCGTATGCACGTTGCCGCGTCGCAGGACCGCGTGAACGAACCCGTCACCGAGTCGGCGGCTGTCGTAGTCGCCTTCGGGGGCGAACGACGCGACGATTGGATGGTAGATCTTCTCGCGGTAGTAGCCGTTGTAGACACCGCCCTCCTGCGAACCGCAGACCGTGATCGGGAAGCTGTCGACGTCCAGAGTTCCGCGCTTCACCAGCCGACCTTGGCCGGCAGCCCGAAGGTGACGCTCGATCCAATCGGGAAGCGCAGAACGTACGGACTCGAGGTTCGACTTGAACACCGACAGCGTGTCGGTCAGTCGCGACTGTGTCGGCTGACTGGCCATACGTTCGTCCATGACCTGCTCGCCGGGCCGGTTCCAGGTCGCGATCCGCAGCGCAGGGTCGTGGGCCAAGAGGTCGAGCTCGTCCTGGACGTTGTGGCCGAGCGCCTGCGAGTAGATTCGTTCACGCAGCAGCTCGTCGAGGTGGTAGCGGATGCGATCCTGCCGCCGCGGATCGACGAGCTCCGACGCCACCGATTCGATGAGACCCAACCGTTCGTCAGCTTCGCGAAGTAGCAGAACACCGCCGTCGGAACTGAGTCGCTGGTCCCTTGCCCTGAGCTTCACGCTGCGGTTGAATGTGGGCGCGAAGAAGGGCGAGTTCTCTTCACTCATCAGGTGATCTCTCCGTTTCGGGTCTCGTTGGCACTTGTACGCACAACGATGCATCCGAAACGGTTTTTTTCTACCCCTAGGTCAGCTCCGCGGTGAATAGGCCGGGTTCACGTCCCCAGGCGGGACGGCCGAACCGGATCGCCTGGACAACTACACGGAGTGGGGCATCTACAGGGGCGACAAGAAGGGCAACCAGTTCTCG
>JAAELQ010000031.1 GCA_024226515.1 bacterium | reverse complement strand
GCCAAGGTCGAGTGGGGTCTGATCGCTGGCGGTGTTGTCGGCCGGATTGAGATCCGTGCCGCTGGTTCCATCATCGGCGACCGAGACGGTGTTGAAGATTTGCTCGACACCGGCTCCCACGGGCGAGTCGACGAGGACGGCAAAGTCGAAAGGAAGGCGAGCCGTGCCCACGGCGACGCTTCCCAGATCGAGCGAGCAGCTCGAGCCCGCGGTCGTGCTCAAGCAGCTCCACGCCGGGTCGCTCGAGCCGGCCAGAAAGACTGTGTCTTCCGGCACGGTCTCGGAAACCACGACGCCGGTGGCGTGCTGGTTGCCAACGTTCTCAACGGAGATGGCGTAGGTGATCGGGTCGCCGGGATCGACGGTGATGCCACCGTCGTCCTTGAGGATGACGAGGTCCGGTCCTGTGCCGCCGCCGAGGTCGAGTGGGGTCTGATCGCTGGCGGTGTTGTCGGCCGGATTGAGATCCGTGCCGCTGGTCCCGTCATCGGCGACCGAGACAGTGTTGAAGATTTGCTCGACGCCGGCTCCTACGGGCGAGTCGACGAGGACGGCAAAATCGAAAGGAGGGCGCGCCGTGCCCACGGCGACGTTTCCCAGATCGAGCGAGCAGCTCGAGCCTGCGGTCGTACCCAAGCAGCTCCACGCTGGGTCGCTCGAGCCGGCCAGAAAGACTGTGTCCTCCGGCACGGTCTCGGAGACCACGACGCCGCTAGCGTGCTGGTTGCCGACGTTCTCAACGGAGATCGCGTAGGTGATCGGGTCGCCGGGATCGACGGTGATGCCGCCGTCGTCCTTGAGGATGACCAGGTCCGGGCCTGTGCCGCCGCCGAAGTCGAGTGGCGTTTGATCGCTGGCGGTGTTGTCGGCCGGATTGAGATCGGTGCCGCTGGTCCCGTCATCGGCGACCGAGACG
>JAAELQ010000030.1 GCA_024226515.1 bacterium | reverse complement strand
GGGTCAGACTTCAGTCTGCCCCCACACCTAACCCCCAGGGTCAGACCGTAGCCCGACCCCAGGCCTCGTTACTGCCTCGTGTAGACCAGCTCCATCGTCTTGAACGGCTGCTCGCCCATCCCGAGCACGTAGGCCGTCCACTTGAACTCGGAGTCGCTGACGATTTCCGTCACGGACTTCATCTTCAGCTTCATGCCGCTGGCCGCGTCGGTGAACGGAGCGACCATCGTCATCGTCTTGCCGCCGTCGGAACACTCGCCCTCGAAGTGCATCATCGTGGTGCTCATGTTGTCGCTCCAGACACCGATGTGCTTGTCGGCGACCTTGTCGTATCCGTCCATTCCGAATCCGTGGAACGGCATGCCCATGAAGTTGCCCTTGAAGTCGGTGCGGAAGTAGCGGCCGCCCAGCATCTCCGAGACCTCGCTGGTGCCCGCGGCGTCCATCGGCGGCGCGCCGGGGGCCATCCACATCTTGCCCTTGTAGTTCCACGACCCCACGGCCTGCGCCAGGTGTGCGTGATGCTCGCCGGGCGTGCCGGCCTCGATCATCGCCTTCATGTTCGGGTCCATTTCCTCCGCGCCCAGTGACGCCCCACCGGCGACCAGGGCCACCAGCACTGCCGCAATCGCGAATCGCTTCATCCTCGAACCTCCTTCGACTTTTTCGTCCGTCCTGTTCCCTGAACCGTGGCGCTCAGTCTGCCCTATCCTCCCTGCGAAAGCAAAGCGAAAGTACGAATTGAACGTCAAACTCGGAAGAAACCGGAGATCCCTCCTGATTCAGGGCCGGGCGAAGACGAAGTAGCGGTAGGGGACGGCCCTGCGCAGCAGGTCGGTGCGCAGCAGCAGGTCCGCCGCGGAGAGCGCGCCCCGGACGGCCGCGGCGTTCTTGCGCACGAGGTGACCGAGGAAATAGCGCAGCGCGCGCGGGTCTCCCAGCGGCAGCACGATCTCTGCAGAATCCGGCCCGGGTATCGGGGCGTACTCGACCGGAGCACCGAAGCCCGCCGCGCTCATCCGGCGCACGACGCCCGGCAACCCGGTCGGCCCCTCGCCGGCGCCGGACAGCAGCGTCTCGAGCGATCGCGTACCGCTCGAGATGCCGAGCGCGCCCAGTGCGGTCTGCATCACGCGCGCCGCGGGGCGGTTGGGCAGCCCAACGAACACACGGCCACCGGGCGCGACGACGCGTTTCCATTCGTCGACCGCCTGCGCGACGTCACCGCGCCGGAGCCCGAAGGCGGCCGCCGACTCGCTCTTCACGGCCAGCAGGTCGGCCCGTCCGTCCCCCAGCGGCAGCCGACGCAGGTCGGTCACGATCCCGATCTGCGCTGCGGGCGTCGCCGCGCCGGCGAACCTGCGGGCGAGCAGTCCGGCGTGCAATCGCGTCGGGACCAGCGTCGTGACCGAGCGCGCGCGCCGCGCGAGGTCGAGCGTGTCGTCGCCGCCCCCGGCCGCGATCTCGACCACGCTGTCGTCGCGCCGCACCGCGATGACGCGCTTCCAGTCCAGCGCGGTGGGCGAGCGCACGCAGCCGTGCGCCGCGGCAAGGTCATCGAGCGCCCGCTCCGGCGGCTGTCGTTCCAGCGAGCGCCACAGCTCGTCGAGCGCTTGCGGTCGCGCGTTCGCCCGCTCCCGCTCCGTGGCGCTGCCGGCGAAGACCGGGGCTCCGCTCTCACCGTCGATCTCGAACGAGGCGCCGCAGCCGGAGCACACCGTCGCCTCCGCCGAGTCGCGCAGCACGGACCCGTCGTCGGGGCAGGCCCATGCGCTGGAGTCCGCCGCGCTCACGCCTGCGGGTCCGGCACCATACGGCACAGTCGGACCCGCGCCTTGAAGCGGCCCATCGACTCGGTACCCTTGATCGTCATGCGCTTCAGGGCGAAGACGTCCGAGCGAAACAGGTCGCGCCAGCGCAGGATCACGGCGCACGCGGCCGAGTAGCCCGCCTGGCGCACGAGCTGCTTGTGCTGCTCGCGGTAGAAGCCGCGCGGGTAGGCCAGCAGCTTCGGCGCGCGTCCCAGCCTGGCCTCCAGCGTCTCGCGCGAGCGTTTCAGCTCGTCCAGCGCCGCGTCGTCGTCGATCTCCGTCAGCGGCCGGTGGCTGTGCGTGTGCGAGCCGATCTCGTGGCCCTCACGCTGCAACGTGGCGATCTGCTCCCAGTCCATCAGCGGCCGCGGCGGCTCGCCCAGGTGCCGGTCCCAGTCGCTCTCGCCCCCGACGGATCCGCTGACCACGAACAGCGTCGCCTTGAACCCGTGCCGGTCGAGGATCGGCCGGGCGAACTCCCAGAAGTCGAGGGTTCCGTCGTCGAAGGTGATGACGATCGACCGATCCTCGAGGCCGCCGTGAAGCGCGCGCTCGATCGACACCGTGCGGTAGCCGGCTTCGCGCAGCCAGTTCATCTGCCGCTCGAACAGCTCCTGCGAGATCTCGAGCTGCGGCGACCGGCTGCGCGTCGGCACCTCGGGAGAGCGGAACCAGTGGTACATCAGGATCGGCGTCTGGCTCATGCGTCGTCCAGCCCGCGCCGCATGCCGACGGCGTAGTGATGGTGCGCCACCCAGCGATACAGCGGGAACAGCACGCGTCGCAGGCCCATGTACGGTGTCCCCACCCGGACGACCGCGCGCGGCAGCGCCAGCACCCACGGCAGCGCCATCGTCGTCGCCATGATCAGCTTGATCAGCTTCTTTTTTCCGTGCAGTTGCGAGAGACGATCCTCGACGACGTCGATCTTCTTCGCCGCCTTGATCTCGGGGTAGATGCGGTAGATCCCGATCAGCGACTCGCCGGCGAGCTCCATGTCGTGACAGAAGCGCGGGAAGTCCTTGATGTGATCGTGGTAGCCCACCGCCTGCGGATTGTAGACGAAGCGCACGCCGGCCTTGTTCAACCGATAGCCCAGCTCGAGGTCCTCGCTGCCGTACGAGCTGAAGCGCTCGTCGTAGCGGCCGACGTCGAAGAACGCCGAGCGACGCACGGACGAGTTGCCGTTCAGCGGCGGCAGCGGCGGCGCGCCGCCGGCGTACTTCTTCGGATTGCGGTACAGGTCGTAGTGCCCGCTCTGCTCGAGGTACCACAGGAAACAGTCCAGCTCGACGTGGTCCGGGTAGGGGAGCGCGCCGACGACCGCGAGCGGCTCGTCCGCCTCCTCGTGCGTGCGCAGGTGCTGCAGCAACAGATCGGGATGCGGGACGACGTCGTCGTCGAGGAACAGCAGGACGTCGCCCGTGGCGCGCTCGGCGCCCACGTTGCGTGCGGTGGGCAGCCCGCCCTGGGCCTTCTCCAGCAGACGGTAGCCGAACGGCGCGCGGAACTGCCGGATCTCCTTGCGGTGCTCGGGGCTCGACCCGTCGTCCACCGCCAGCACCTCGAACCGATCGCGGGCGAGCGTCTGCGCCTCCAGGGCGTCGAGCGACCGGCGCAGCGACTGCGGCCGGTTGTGCGTCGGGATGACGACGCTGAGTCGCATGGCCATCGCGTCAGTCCAGCAATCGCGGCGCGCCGTGGCGCACCACGTGTCTCAGATTCTCGAACACTCCGCTCGAGATGCGTGCGAAGGGCACGTTCTGCTCGACCGGTCCCAGGCCGTCCCACGCCGCCCGTCGGTCGGCGTCCAGGTCGTCCTCCGCGATCCCCCGCGATTCGAGCAACGCCTCGAACTTCAGGTTCGCGACGTCGATCAGCGCCAGGACGAACAGATCGGCGACGGCCGCCTCGGCCAGCCCGTGTTCGGTGCAGAAGCCCTTCGCCCGTCCGCGCAGCTCGCGCGAGAGGTGTCCGTCGCCCCAGAACACGTCCTTGAAGCTGGTGAAATGGTCCGACTCTCCCCGCGAGCCGCCATACGGATGGCGCAGGGAGGAGAACAGGTAGAACAGGTCGAACAACGGGAGGTGATCCTCCAGCGGAAACTCCCAGTCGAATACGCCGATCCCCTCCGGCTGGCGCACCATGTTCGCCGTGCACAGATCGCCGTGGCGCGGCATCAGCGGCACGTCCAGTCCCAGCAAGTCCCGTCGCTCGCGGAACGTCGCGTGGAGAAACTCGCGCTCGGCGTCGTCGAGCAGGTAGCGGCGTTCGAAGCGCCCGACCCCGGCCAGCACGCGCTCCGCGTATGTCGGTTCGTCGATCGTCGTGCGACGCACGCCCGCGCAGCGCTCGAAGCTCCGCCACCAGTCGAAGATCGCGTCGAACGTGCCCGCGGCCGCCGCGGGCGAGAACAACTCCGGGCCCGGGACGTTCTTCAGCAGCGTGCCGGCCAGCGCGGTCTGCAACGTGACCACGACCTCGTCGGTACGCAGCGCGTGCAGCGGCTCGGGGATGCGCGGCATCCCGTCGTTCATTCCGGCCGTGTGCAGCCGGCGCAGGTTTTCCAGCTCGATCTCCAGCACGCGGGCACCGGCCGGCGTGCGCGCCGCCTTGGCCACGACCCGCGGGAGCTCGCCGTCGTGCCCGAAGAACAGGTAACAGTAGCCGTCGATCGCCCCGTGCGTCACGTCGAGACACAGGCAGTCGTCGATACGCAGCTCGCGTCCCGCGGCGCCGCCGAAGTGCCCGTCGAGGGCCTCGTGAACCGCCTCGAGCATCACCCGTTTCCGTCGCCGGAGCCGGGGCAGATCGCCTCGATCGTCTCGACCATCCGATCCCAGCTGTACTTCTCGTTCTCGGCGTCGATGTGGCGCCGGAACTCCTCGGCCCGATCCTCGTCGAAGTAGCGCCGGACGGCGGCGGCGATCGCGCCTCCGTCGCCGGGGGGGACCAGATAGCCCGTCCGGCCGTCCTCGACCACCTCCGGGATGCCGCCGACGCGCGTCGCGACGACGGGCTTGAGAAAGCCGTACGCCATCTGCACGACCCCGCTCTGCGTGGCGCTGGTGTAGGGCACCGCGACGAGGTCCGCGGCCGCGAAGTAGCCGCCGATCTCCTCGTTGGCAACGTAACGATCGACGAGCGTCAGCCGGCCGCCCTGCTCCAGCGGGTCGAGCTGCTCGGCGTAGGTGGACCTGTCCTCGTAGAACTCGCCGACGATCAGCAGGTGGTACCCCTGCTCGGCGTCCAGCTCGGCCATCGCGTCCAGCAGGTAGCGCAGGCCCTTGTACTCGCGAACGTATCCGAAGAAAAGCAGTACGCGGCGCCCATCGAGCCCGAGACGCCGCTTGGCCTCGTCGCCCGAAGGAGCCTCATCGGCGCCGAAGATCTCGTACGTCGGGTGCGGGTTCAGTCGCACCGTGGATCCGGGGCGCATCTCGAGCAGGTCGTCGTGATCCTGGCGCGAGTGCGCGACGAACAGCCGGCTCGAGGAAAAGACGTAGCGCAGCAGCATCGCGTCGACGAGCGAGCGCTCGTGCGGCTTGGCGTTGTGACACAGGAAACAGGCGGGCACACCGGCGCGTCGGGCCAGGTGCGCGACCGTGCCGAAGCTCGGCGCGAAGAACGGGTGCCACCACGAGAAGAGCAACAGATCCGGCCGGAAGCGACGTACGCGGGAGGCCGTCGAGAACCAGGTGAACGGGTTGATCGAGTCCAGGCACGCCTCGTGCTCGACCGTCAGCGCGTCGTCCGAATCGTCGGTCTGCTTGGTCCCCGGGAACAGCAGCTTCGGATACTGGCGCGAGAGGGCGAAGAACCGCACCTCGTGGCGCTCGCGCAACGCGCGACAGAGCAGCGTCGTGTAGTGGGCAATGCCGCCGCGAAACGGGTGGGTCAGGCCGACCAGGGCGATGCGCAACCTGGACTGGTCCGTGTCGGGCATCAGTGGCCCGGCGGCGACGTCTTCTCGCGCTCGGTCGTCTCGTGCGGAAGCGGCTGCGCTCGCGGGCCGCGCCGGTGCTTGATCGAGTACACGCGATCGTCCGGGCCGCGTCGCGCCGAGCTGATCAACAGCTCACCGAGCAGGCCGATCGAGAAGAACTGAACGCCGACGACGATCAGCAGGATGCCCAGGTTCAACGCGGGCCGGTCGTGAATCACCCAGCTGGAGTCGGCCAGCACGTTCAGCTTGTACAGGAAGTGCGCCAGGATGAAGAACAACAGCACGCTCGAGCCGAACAGGCAGCCGAGGATTCCGCCCATGCCCAGCAGGTGCATCGGCCGGCGGGCGAAGCGCGTGATGAAGCTGATCGTCAGCAGGTCCAGCATGCCACGCAGGTAGCGTTCGTAGCCGAACTTCGACGTGCCCGACTTGCGCGGCAGGTTCTTGATCTTGATCTCGGACAGCGTGAAACCACGCGCGTGCGCCAGAACGGGGATGTAGCGATGCAGCTCGCCGTAGACGTGGATCTCGTCGAGCACTTCCTTGCGGTAGGCCTTGAACGGGCAGTTGAAGTCGTGTAGCGGAATCTCCGTGATGCGCCGCACCACGGAGTTGAAGAACTTCGACGGCAGCGACTTCTCGAGGTTGCCCTTGCCCTCGTACTTCCAGCCCACGACCATGTCGAAGCCTTCGTCGATCTTGTCCAGAAACAGCGGAACCTCGGCGGGGTCGTCCTGTAGGTCCGTGTCCAGCGTGACGACGATCTCGCCGCGCGCGTCCTCGAAGCCCGCGCTGTAGGCCGCGGCCTTGCCGAAGTTGCGCCGGAACTCGATCACGCGGACGCGTTCGTCGCGTCGTTGCAGCTCGGCCAGCACGCGGGGCGACTCGTCGCTGCTTCCGTCGTCGACGAACAGCAGCTCGTAGTTCTCGTCCAACCCCGCCAGGACGGCGGTCAGCTTCTCGTACAGCTCGTCGAGGTTGCCCTCTTCGTTGAACACGGGCAGCACGAAGGTGATCAAGCGCCCGGCCCCTGGTGTGCTGTTGCCCGTCATACTCTGCTCCACGCCCTCTGTCTCTCGTTACAGCGTACGGTAATCCGTCAGCTCCACGGAACTCGCCGCCGCCGCCTCCCGCACACGCGGGTCGATCAGCGCGGCCAGCTCCCGCTCCCGCCCCGGCGGGTTGCTGGAGTAGATGTCCGCCTGCGGGTCCGCATGGCCCGGATGGCACATGATTTCCGTAACGCCCCCTGCCAGGTTTCGCAGCAGAAAAGATAGCGTCTCGGCGTCGAAAAGGTCCATGTAGGCGATCCCGACGAAGTGATCCGTCGTCCGGAAGCCTGCCGCCTCGAGTTTGCGGCGGCCTCCGCGGGACAGGAAACGGATCAGATCCCGCTTCGCACGAGCCTTGATCCCCGGGCGCGGGCAGCCGGAACCGGCCCGGACCGGGGCCTCGCCGGGGAAGCGCACGCAGCGGATGCCGTGCTCGGCGGCCACGTCCAACACAGCGTCGAGGATCCCGGGAAGGCAGTGAATGTGCTTGTGTGTGTCCACGTGGGTCGGCGTCAACCCGGCGTCGAGGAAGCGCCGGATCTGGGCTCCCAGCTCCAGCCGCACCTGCGCCGCGGACAGCCGCCCCAGGTAGTAGCGCCGCGCGAGCAGCGTCAGGCTACGCGGGAAACAGCCGTCGCCCTGCATCAGCGTCGGCACCGTCGCGGGATCCGACACGGGGGGACCCCACAGCAGCGACAGGTGGATCCCCAGCGGCAGGTCCGGATTCTCCCGGGCCAGCGCGACGCCGTCGTCGAAGCCGCCCAGGTTGCACAGCATCGTGGTCGAGGTCAGCACGCCCTCGCGAAAGGCGCGCAGGATACCGCGGCTGACCCCGGGCGCGATGCCGAAGTCGTCGGCGTTGACGATCGCGCGCTTCACAGGAGCCCCGCCGCGCGGTACGACTCGATCGTGCGCTCGATGCCGGGGCGCAGCTCCATCCGCGGCTCGTAGCCCAGCTCGCGTCGCGCCTTGTCGATCGAGTAGCCGAAGTTGTCCGCCATCATCATCACGCGCGAGCGGGTCAGGATCGGCTCGAAACCGAGCGCACGGCCGACGGCTTCCAGCACGCACGCCGCGGGCCACGCGATGCCGCGCGGGATACGCAGCCTGGGCCGCGTGACACCCAGGCCGTCCGCGATGGCGTAGATCAGGTCGCGTTTCGTCTCCGGCTGCGGCCCGCCGATGATGTAGACCTCGCCGCTGCTCGCGTGCTCGAGAGCCAGCAGAATCCCGCGCACGAGGTCCTCGATGAAGACCGGGTGGTTGACGCTGAGGCCGTCGCCGACGAACGCGTAACGGCCCTTCTTCACCGCGCGGAACAGCGCCAGCTTGTGCGGGTCGCCGGGACCGTAGGTGAACGTCGGTCGTACTACGGTCGCCGCCAGCCCGTCTCCGGCCGAGGCCAGCACGGCCTGCTCCGCCGTCAGCTTCGTCCGCTCGTACGCGGTGGCCGGCCGACAGACGTAGGACTCGTCGACCGACCGCGTCGCCACCGGTCCCGAGACGCCCCCGGCGCTGAGATGTAGGAAGCGCCGCAGTGGGCGATCCGAAAAGCGGTCGAGCAGGTTCTGCGTGCCCGTGACGTTGACGCGGTGGATCTCGGACTCCGGCGTGCCCCACTTGCCGAGGATGCTGGCGCAGTGCACGACGACGTCGACGTCGCTCTCGACGCCGGCCAGGCTCTCGGGCCGCAGTAGATCGCCCTGCGCGATCTCGGCGTCGCCCAGATCCGCGGCGCGCGCGGGATCCCGCACCAGTGCCCGTACGCGATACCCGGCCTCGAGCAGCGCGGGAACCAGCCGCGCGCCGATGAAGCCGGTCGCGCCGGTGATCAGCACGCGCGAACCCGTGCCGTCCTGTGCGTTCGACACCGTCATCGGCCGATCACCATACTATGCATACCTATTGCGGCGTAGGTCGCGGGTGGCGCCCGACGGACCGCGCCATGTATAAGGGTCGCGACGTGAGCGAGAGACCGACAGGCCAGGTGGAGTGGGAAGGCAAGGGCCTCGACTACGAGCGCTATGCCATGAACAAGCTGTTCAAGCGGCTCGTGCGGGACCACTCGATCGGGAACGTGCTGGAGATCCCGGCCAAGGGCGAGAAGGCGATGCCCTCGCTGTACTCCCTGCCCTTCGGCGAGGCCGGCTGCGACGTGACGCTGGTCAACGCAGAGGAGAAGTCCAGGTGGGCCTGGCGCGAGCTCGACTTCCCCGTGAGCTACGAGACGTGTGAGGACCTCGAGCGCACCGGCCTGCCCGATGCCGGCTACGACCTGGTGTGGAACTTCATGCAGCTCAGTCAGCACGAGGACAAGCCGGCGTTGCTGCGCGAGATGGTGCGCCTGTCCCGCGGCTACGTGATGTTCATCGCGGTCAACCGTTTCAACCCCGGCTTCTTCAGCCACCGCACCGTGCACAAGGTGTTCGACGTTCCGTGGAACCACGGGGACATCCGCTTCATGAACCCGTACCACGTGCGACGCTTCTTCCGCGAGCAGGGGTTGACCGTCGTGCGCACCGGGGCCGTGGACACGCCACCGTACCCGGATTCGCTCGGCATCCGCGACATGAAGCTGCATCGCAAGAACGTCGACCTGAACAAGATCGACTGGGACAGCCGGACGATCTGGTGGATGAAGAACGGTGGCTACCCGCCGAAGCTGAAGTTCATGTACTTCTTCGAGTGGCTTCCGCTGCCGTTGCCGCTCAAGCTGATCTACGCTCACCTGTACTACGTGCTGGCGCGCGTCGACTGAGCGGTCACTCCTCTCCGTATTTCTTCTCTTCCGGAGGGAAGAGCAGCTGCGGCTCGCCGTTGTTCTCGGCGACGGGATAGTTGGCCACGGTCACGTAGGACAGGTGCGAGTCGTTGACCTCGTACAGCGGGTTGTCCGGGTAGCGAGTGCGCCAGCGCGTTTCGATCTCGTCCAGTCGCTTGCGCTGCATGATGACGAAGGCCGGGTTCTCGGGCCGTAGGAAGCGCTCGAGTCGCCGCGCGTTGGCCATGTGCTGGATCTCGCGGTTGGTGTAGAAGAAGGTGCCGTGCTTGGTGTCGCCGAAGAAGCCGATCGGCTCGCCGGGGCGCCGCAGGTCTTCCCACGACTCCACCAGCAGTTTCATCGACTTGTGCTCGCTCAGCCGCGGAGTGAACGCGCCGGTCATGTAGATACTGAACGCCAGCATGCAGGCGATCAGCGCACCGACGACGATGCGCGAGCGTACGAGGATCAGCGCGAACATCGCGACCGCGCCGGCGTACAGCAGCGCCGAGTACGGCGCTCCGGGGGCCATCGAGGAGGACACCGCACTCTTCATCGTGAACGAGCCGATGAGTCGCTCGATGCCGTCGTAGCGCACGAGGTCGAGCATCGGCGGCAGGTACAGCATGCAGGCCGCCACGGCGCCGACCCGGGTCAGCTTCGAGTCGGGGTCGCGCAGCATGCGATCGAGCGTCAGCCCGGCCAGCACCGTCGCCGGGACGATCATCGGCGACAGGTAGTGTGGGAACTTGGTCACCGACCCGCTGAAGGCGACGAAGATCACCGCCGCGTTGATCAGCAGGTAGATCTCGAAGCCGAATCGACGCAGCGGTCGCTCGTCCCACCACGCGACCAGACGGCCGAGCGCCACCGGCAGGAAACAGACCCAGGGGAAGAAGCCGAAGATCATCACGCGCAGGTAGAAATCGGAGACGCCCGCGCGGTTGATCTTCTCCCCGGCACGATTGACGTTGTGCTTGAGGATGAAGTCGGTGAAGTACCCGTCGCCCTGCGCGAGCACCACGGCGATGTGCCACGGGCCGGCCACTACCGTCAGCACGATCGCGGCCAGCACGATCTGTCTGCCGATCGGGCGCAGTAGCGGAAGCACGTGCGGCGCGATCGTCTCCAGTTGCACGTAACGCCACGTCGTTCCGCCGGCGATTCCCAGCATGGCCACCATCGACAGCACGGCCGCCACGCCGATCTTCGTCTCGGAGCCCGCGGCGACCAGCGTGACGAGCGCGACCAGGGCCCCGATGGCGGAGAGCGCCGGCACGACGCGGCGCTTCAGCGGCGAGCCGGTAGCGCGAAGCGCCAGCACGGCCAGCGCAACGAGCGCGGCGATCAACGCCACCAGCACGATCTCGGTCAGGTGGAAGCGCGCCGCGGTATTCTCGATCTGATGCCGCACGAAGGCCATCTCGCTGCGCTTCTCCGCGCTGTAGCCCCACCAGTTCTCTCCCAGCAGGAACAGGAAGGCGAGAAAACCGCCGAAGCCGCTCGCGGCGGCCGCGAGGGCCAGCGAGACCGTGAGCTGCAGCGACTCTTTACGGATTCCGGGCGCGACCGGAACGCGTGGGTCGATGCGCAGGAAGGCGAAGATCGCGAGCGTAGCGAAGAACAGGATGCCGACGATCATCGGACCCTTGGCCATCACGGCCAGGCCGAGACAGGCGTAGCTGATCCCGAAGTGGAGCTGTCGGCGCCGGTCCGGCCCGAACAGGCCGAGGCAGAAGAACAGCATCGCGCAGCCGTACGAGGTAAACAGGTACACGTCGGGCATCGCCTGACGCGAGATGAAGTAGAAGTAGGGAGTCGTCCCCAGGACGAGGGCCGAGATCAGACCCGCGCGCCGCCCGCGCAGCAGCGACACCGAGTACAGCGTCGCGAGCATCGTGGCCACGGCCAGCAGCACGCCGGGCAGTCGGGCGCCCAGCTCGTTCATTCCGAGGACGGCGTAGCCCGAGAGGATCCCCCAGTAGGCCAGGATCGGTTTCGTCAGTCGGATGTCGCCGCGGTAGTACGGCACGATGTACGAGCCGCGCTCGACCATCTCCCGGGCGCTCTGCGAGTACTTCGGCTCCCAGGGATCCCACAGGCCGTACTGACCCAGCGCAGGCAGCAGGATCGACAGTCCGACGATGGCGACCGCCGCGAACGGCAGCAGGGCGAAGAGCCTACCCTTCGGCGGAGTCTCCGCGGGCTCCGGCGCGGGCGCGGGAGCGGGGCTGGGATTCAGGTCGGCCATAGCGGACAAAGTTAGATGCCGCGGCCCGTTTTTTCCATCGAAAACCGAGTCGGGCCGGGGAACGGCTCTGATACGATCCCGGCTCGGGCGGCGGCCCGGCCCGGCCGGATCTTGCGGCGAGGAGCGGCGTGAGCGAACACAGGAAGTGGATCCCGGCCCTGTTGCTGTTTCTGGTCGGCCTCGGCCTGTTGTTGCCGAGGCTGGGCGCCTCGGGGCTGTGGGACCCCTGGGAGCCGCGCTACGCGCAGGCCGCCCGCGAGATGTCCCAGCGCGGCGATTGGATCGTCCCGTACTATCGCGAGCACCCTCGCGTGGTCAAGCCGCCGCTGACCTACTGGTTGATCGGCGGCTCGCAGGCGGCGTTCGGCGTGTCGGAAACCTCGGCACGGTTGCCGTCCGCGTTGCTGGCCGCGTTGTGCCCGGCGCTGCTCTGTGCAGCATTGACGTTGCGTGGGCGGCGTACGGAGGGGCTCATCGCCGGCGCGGCGTTGCTGACCTCGCCGCAGTGGGTCCTGCTGGGGCGCTTCGCGACCCCGGACATGCCGCACGCGTCGCTGCTCGGCGCGGCGCTCGCCGCGGCGATCGCGGCGCCCGCTATCCAATCCGAGCGCGCCCGTCGCTGGGTGCAGGCGCTGGGCGTCGTGGCCGTCGGACTCGCGACGCTGACCGAGTTTCCGCGGGGGCTGGCCCTCGCCGCGTGGGGCGTCCTGGGTTGGTGGGCCGCCCGGCGATCCCTCGCGGGAGTGGCCGCGTTGCTCGCCGTGACCGGCCTGTACTTCGTCGGGCAGCACACGTACAGCGGGCCGCTGAACCTCGTGGCGTTCGGTCTGGCCGGCACTCTCGCGATCGCGGCCCTGGGCTTCGGGGGGAAACTACGCGCACAGGCGTTGCTGATCGGCCTCCTGTTGCTGGCGGTCGTCGTGGCGCCGTGGTTCGTCGCCCTGTTCCAGAACGAGCCCGAGGAGGCGGCGGAACGTCTGCTGACCTACAAGCACCCGCTGAACCTCGGCGAGACGCCGAAGCGTCACACCGGGCCGCTGCGCTACGTGCTGTTGATCGTCGCCGTCGGCGGCCTGCCCTGGACCGTGCCGGCCGCCATCGGGCTGGTCGGAGCCGTCGCGCGGGACGAATCCGGACCCGACCGGATCCTGGCCGGAGCGTTCGTCGGGGCGTTGCTGTTCTTCACGGCGTCGGAAGCGAAGATGGGCCACTTCTACGGCGTCCTGCAGCCTCCGCTGGCGGGACTCGCCGGCATCGGAGCGGTGCGTTTGTTGCGGCGTCGCACGGCCTCGTCGGTCGCCGCCGTGGTCGTGCTGGGTGCGCTGGCCTGGATCGTGGCCGGCGAGCCGGCGCGTGTGCTCGAGACCGCGACCGTCAAGCGCACGTTGTTCGGATTCGATCTCCTCCAGCCGCTGCTCCTCGCGCTCGGCGCGTGGGCTGTGCTCGCGGCGGTCGCCATCGCGCGCCGCCGCGAGGGCTGGTTCGCGCTGGCGGCCGTGCCCGCCCTGTTGTTCGCGTTCTTTCTCGGTCAACGTGTCGTGCCGGACCTCTCGCCGAAGAAGTCGCTGCGTGACGTGTTCGTCAGCTACGAAGCGCATCGAGAGGGGCAGGAGCCGATCGGGGCCTACGGCACCTCGCTCGACACCGGTTACTACTACAGCGACAACGCGATCGATCGCATCCGCGATTCCGACGAGCTCGCCGAGTTCCTCGGTACCGACGGCGGCGCCTACCTGGTGCTGCCCAAGAAACGCTATCGCGACCTACGAAAGAAGAACCGGCTCGCGGGGACGCACGGCGTGATCGACGAAGAGCATCCGTCGCACGTCCTCATCCGTCACGACTGACCCGGGAGATCCGGCGGGGGCGGCGGCTCGGGCCGCGGCGGCCGGAAGGTCGCGATGCACTCGTCCTGCACGCGCTCGGTCTCCGCCTTGAGCTGGGCGCGCGTACGGCCGGCGGTGCCGTCGCCGAATGCCTCGTCGAACGCCCGCTTCACGCACTCGTACAGCGCGTCGTCGTCCTCCGGACTGCCCATGCGGATCGTCGTGCGGTGGAAGAAGCCGTGGCGGATGTCGACCCCGCCGTCGTTGCGCCGCTGGACGGTCGGCGGAGCGGGGGCGTTGGCCTGCGTGTCGTCCGTCCCCGACGCGGTAACGCCGGGCACCGGCCTGGGAGCGACGACGCGTTCGAGCAGGCCGAACGCGACGACGAACAGGATCGCGGCCCCGAGCAGCAGCAGCCAGTTGCGTCTCGACGACGATCTGTTGCTTTCAGGATGCATGGTCCGCCTTCCTCGTCGTGCAGCCATTGTACGGACGCGGCGCCCGGAGGTTCGGGACTCAGAACGTCCGCGTGATGCACCACCACAATCCGGCCGCGGCAATCAGCAGCGAGGCCGGGACCACGACGCGAGAGCGATACCAGTCGCGGTCGCGGAAGCGACCCACGACGAGAAACGCGATCCCGATTACCGCGAGCTGTCCCAGCTCGACGCCGACGTTGAAGCCGATCAGCGCGCCCGCGAAGCGATCGTCGGGCAGCCCCAGCTCACGCAGCACCTCCGCGAAGCCCAGGCCGTGCAGCAGGCCGAAGGCGAACACCAGAGCGGGGCGCCACGGCTTCAACTCGGTCGTGACCAGATTCTCGATCGCGACGTATGCGATCGACAGCGCGATCAGCGCCTCGACGGGCCCCGACGGCAACGAGACGACGCCGCGCATCGACAGCGCGAGCGTGACCGTGTGGGCCACCGTGAACGCGGTGACCTGCACCAGCAGCGGACGCATGCGCGTCGAGAGCAGGAACAGGCCCAGGACGAACAGGATGTGGTCCGCCCCCAGCGGCACGATGTGCTCGAAGCCGAGGGCGACGTAGCGCCAGACGACGGAGCCCGACTGCGCGGTCGGCGCCGTGCCGAGGGCGAACAGCGGTGTGTCCTCGCCCGCGCCCAGCAGGTGCGTCTCGCTGCGCCCCGTCGACTGGTCCACCAGCGTCACGCGCAACGGCCCGAAGGCGCGCGAGGCGCCGAAGCGGAACTGCTGCGCGTCGTCCGGCATGCGTCCGGTCAGTCGCGCGGTGATGCCCAGCACCGTCGGCGGCTCGGCCGACTCGATCCAGGGCAGCTCGCGATCGGGAAAGTCGACGTGCGGCACGATCTTGTCGTCGTCGAAGCGGGCGCGCACGCGTCGGCGCAGCGTGCGCGTCGCGCGATCGACGGCGGCCTGCAGCCCGGCGTCGTCCAGCGCCCGCAGTGCCGCCACCAACTCGGCGTCGTCGGTGGCGGGCGCCGCGCCGAGCGCCAGCGCGTCCACGTCGAGCCGCATGTCGACGACGAAGGTCCCGTCGGTCTTCAGCAGGACCAGCGTGTCGGTCAGCGAGAAGTCGTGGGCCAGACTCGCGGTTGTCGCAAACGTCGCGAGCAGCGTGAGCAACAGCGCCGCGATGCGGCGGCTGGGCATCAGCCGCCGGCCCCCTTGCGCAGCGCCTCCCAGGTCTCGGGCGGAAGCTCGAGCAGGTCGTTGAACTCGCCCGCGCCGCGCAGCCACTCCCCGCCGTCGAACGTCACGACCTCGCCGCGCATCCAGCTTCCGGCGTCGGAGACGACGAAGGCCGCCAGGTCGGCCAGCTCTTCCGGCGTGCCGAAACGCTGCGCGGGGATCTTGCGCCGTCGCGACTCGAGCATCGCGTCGGACGGCATCAGGCGCGAGAACGCCCCCTCGGTCGGGATCGGGCCCGGCGCGATGGCGTTCAGGCGAATGCCGTGCCGCGCCCACTCGACGGCCAGCGAGCGGGTCAGCGCGACGACGCCGGCCTTGGCGCAGGCCGACGCCAGCACGAATCCCGAGCCGGTGTTCCAGTAGGTCGCGGCGATGTTCAGCACGGAGCCGGGGCGCTTCGTCTCGATCCAGTGCCGTCCGGCGGCGCGCGTGCAGTGGAACGTGCCGTGCAGCACGATGCGCACGACGGCGTCGAAGCCGTTCGGCGACAGCTCCTCGGACGGACAGAGGAAGTTGCCCGCGGCGTTGTTCACCAGGATGTCGATCGGCCCGAGCTGCTCGACGAGCGACTCGAGCACCGCCTGCACGGCGTCGGGATCTCGCACGTCGCAGGTCGCGACCGCGGCCTCGCCGCCGGCGTCGCGGATCGTCTGTGCGGTCTCGTCGAGCGGCTCCTGGCGTCGGCCGCACAGCGCGATCTTGCCGCCCAGCGACGCGAAACGCAGCGCCATGGCACGGCCGAGCCCGGTTCCGCCGCCGGTGATCCAGGCAACCCTGCCGGCCAGCAGATCCGGGGCCATCGAGGACTTCGTGTTCGCGGAATTATCTTGGCTCATCGGGCCATGATGCCCAACCGCCGGTGCGGACGCAATCGGTCCCCGCGTGCCATACTCGGGGAGTGCCGCCTAATACGGCGTCGGAGTGGACCTAGATGAATCTGGACACGACATTGGGGGCCGAAGGAGAGGCTCCCGTGACGAAGACCCGGCCCCTCGCCCTCGTGGCCATGGGCGGTCATGCGTTCATCCTCGCCGACGAGCGGGGGACGATGACCGAGCACGAGCGCAACGCCCGGCAGATCGCCGGCAAGCTGATGAGTCTCGTCGAGCGCGATTACGATCTCGTCATCACGCACGGCAACGGCCCGCAGGTCGGTCACCTGCTGATCCAGAACGAGCTGACCCACGGGGACACGGTCGAGATGCCCCTCGACGTGCTGGTCGCGATGACCGAGGGCAGCCTGGGCTACATCCTCCAGCAGAGCCTACTGAACCGCCTGCGGGAGCTCGACGTGCGGCGCTTCGTCGTCACGATGGTCACGCAGGTGATGGTCGACGAGAACGACCCCGCATTCGAGACGCCCAGCAAGCCGATCGGCCCGTTCCTCGAGCGCGAGGAGGCGGAGCGCCGGCGCAAGGAAGACGGCTGGATGATCCGCGAGGACGCCGCCGGTCGCGGCTGGCGGCGCCTGGTGGCCTCGCCGCGCCCGATCCGCGTGATCCAGCGTGACATGATCCGCGAGGCCGCGACGGCGGGCCACATCGTCGTCGCCTGCGGCGGCGGCGGGATTCCGATCAAGACGTCGTCCGCGGGGGCCTACGAGGGCGTCGAGGCGGTGGTCGACAAGGACCTCACCTCGTCGGTGCTGGCGACGAACATCGGCGCCGAGCTGCTGATCATCCTCACAGCGGTGCCGCAGGTTTACCTCCACTTCGGCAAGCCCGAGCAACAGGCTCTGAGCGCCGTGACCGTGGAGGAGATCGAGCGCTTCCACGCCGAGGGACACTTCTCGGCAGGCAGCATGGGGCCCAAGATCGAGGCCGTGATCCGTTTCCTGCGCAACGGCGGACGCCGTGCGCTGATCACCGACCCCGAGAGCCTGCCGCACGCCCTGCAGGGACGCGGAGGCACGCACTTCATCGGCAAACTCTAGCGTTTCACGGTATCTTCTGGGCAGGGAGGTTCGTTCTATCTCGACTCTGCGCGGTCATCTTCTGGGGCTCTCCCCGGCGCAACGCCATCGCCTCGAACGACTTCATCGCCGTCGCGTGCCGCCGCGGCAGATCGTCTCGCACGAGCTGGCTCGTGAGCTGGCCGCGATCAGCCGCGAGCTGAACCGGCGCCTGGGCCTGCTGGTCGACCGCTCCGGACGCATCGAGGCCATCGCCGTCGGCGAGGCGCTGCGCATCGAGGTCCCGCGTCAACCCAGTGCCCCGTCGGGTCGCATGCGTTTCTGCACGTTGCGCTTCCTGACCACGCGGCTGGGCAACGAACCGCTGACCGCCCCCGATCTGGCGCCGCTGGCCCTGCACCGACTGGATTGCATGGGCGTGATCGAGGTGACCGAGGAAGGGCGCCCCGGCGATGTGCGCGTGGCGCACTTGCTGCCCGCGCCCGATCGGCCCTCCGGGGCGCCGCGCAGCGCTCCGCAGATTGCCCCGGAGTCGCCGACGCCTCCGCGCGGCGTGGTTCGCCCGCTGCGCAAGCCGCGACGCAAGCGGCAGGCCGAGGACATCTTCGCGGACGGCGAACGCTATCGACTGCTGCCTCCGCGTCCCGCCGCAGAGCTGGACGACGACTTCCTCGAGCTGATCCGCGCGCTGGAGCAGGAGTTCGATCGTTACCGCGCGCGTACCAAGGTCGCCGGCAAGGTCGGCCGCGCGATCCTGGTCCACGTCACGACGAAGAGCCGCGCGGTGGCCGAGGCGTCGATGGACGAGCTGGCCGAGCTGGCGGCGTCGAGCGATCTGCAGATCGTCGAACGCGTCGTACAACGCCGATCGTCGTTCGACCCCAAGACGCTGATGGGCTCGGGCAAGTTGCAGGACCTGATCATCCACGCGTTGCGCCTACAGGCCGAGTTCATCGTCGTCGACCAGAACCTGACACCGGCCCAGGCGCGTGCGATCGCGCACGCGACGGACATCAAGGTGCTCGACCGATCGCAGCTGATCCTCGACATCTTCGCCGGACGCGCTCGCACGCGTGAAGGCAAGATCCAGGTCGAGCTGGCGCAGTTGAAGTACCTGTTGCCGCGGCTGATGACGCGCGGCGACAACGGGCTGTCGCGCCTCGAGGGCGGCATCGGCGGCCGCGGCCCGGGCGAGCAGAAGCTCGAGACCGACCGCCGCCGCGTGCGTGACCGGATCCGACGGCTCGAGAAACAGCTCAAGGCCGAGCGCAAGCGCCGCGAGCAGCGCCGCGCGCGCCGTCGCGAGCGCGACGTGCCGGTGATCTCGCTGGTCGGCTACACCAACGCCGGCAAGAGCACGCTGCTGAATCTGCTGACGCGCAGCGAGGTGTTCGTCGAGCACCGCATGTTCGCCACGCTCGACCCGACGAGTCGCCGCCTGCGGTTGCCGCGCGAACGGGAAGTCGTGATCAACGACACCGTGGGCTTCATCCGCGACCTGCCGCGCGATCTGATCGCGGCGTTCCGCGCGACGTTGGAGGAGATCGAGGACTCGGATCTGATCGTGCACCTCGTCGATGGATCGCACCCCGACCACGAGGCACAGATCGGCGCGGTCGAGCGCATCCTCGATGACCTGGAGTACGGGTCGATCCCGTCGATCCTGGCGTTCAACAAGATCGACCGTCTACGTAAGGCCGAGCTGCGCGATCTGCTCACCGGTCGCGAAGCGCTGGCGATCTCGGCGCTGAAAGGGTCGGGAATCGACGATCTGCTGCGTCACATCGACGAAGTGCTGCACGGGCCGGGAGAGTTTCCGAGGGCCGCGCCGGCCCCGAAGCGCATCGACGCGGCGGGCTGAGAGCCGTCAGCGCCGCAGCATCCCGCGCACGCGTTGCAGGTTGTCACGCGCGCCGGGGTTGTTCGGATCGGCCTGAAGCGCGCGTTCGAAGCTGGCGGCGGCTCCCTGCAGGTCGCCCTGCCTGGCGAGCAGAATCCCCAGGTTGTTGTGCGCCTCGGAAAAGTCCGGCTTGATCGCGATCGCCCGTTCGTAGTGGCGGCGCGCGCCGTCGAGGTCGCCGTTCGCCTCGAGGCGCACGCCCAGCGCGTTGTGCGCGTTGGGTAACCCGGGGTCGAGCTCCACGGCAGTCCGTAGGTGCTGCAGCGCCTCGTCCACCCGCCCCATTTGCCCCAGCACCTGTGCCAGGTTGTAGTGCGCCTTCGCGTAGTCGGGTTCGAGCTCGACCGCGCGCGCGAACTGCTGCGCCGCGCGCGTCATATCGTTGCGGCGTACCCAGACCTTGCCCAGGTTGTTGCGCGCGGTGGCGTAGTCGGGCTTGATCTCGAGGGCCGCTTCGAACTCTCCGGAAGCGCGTTCGACCTCGCCGGCGCGAAGATAGACATTGCCCAGGTTGTTGTGCATGCGGTAGTTGTTCGACGTGACGCTCAGCGCGCGCTCGAACAGCGCGCGGCTGTCGCTCCAGGTCCGTACCTGTAGCCACGTCCCCGCAGCGAGTCCCAGCAGCACGATGCCGGCGACCGCCGCGGCCGGCTTGCGCAGCGACGGCCGCGCAGAGACGAGCGTCGCGCCGACGCCCGCGACCACGATGTAAACGCCGATCAACGGGACGTACGCGTAGCGGTCGGCCATCGACTGGATGCCCACCTGGAACAGCCCGATCACGGGGACCAGCGTGCCGACGTACCACAGCCAGCCGACGGTCACGTAGGGCGCGCGCTTCCACAGGAATATCGCGGCGGCGGTGATGACCAGCAGCAGCAATCCGGCGATCGCCGCGCCGATCCAGTTCGTCTGTCCCACGAGGGCCGGATGCGGGTAGAGGCAGGCCAGACCCAGTGGCGCGATCGTCTTCGTCAGGTAGGCCACGTATGCCGTCAGCGCGTTGGCCAGACGGTCGGCGAACGGCAGCGCTTCGAGCGAGCCGATCGCTCCGCCGCTCTTCTGGGCGACGCCGGTCAACCAGCTCGACACGGCGGACAGCAACAGCAGCGGCAGCTTCTCGACGATCAGGAAGCTCACCGACCTCGGCCGGTCGAACGCGACCCGCCCCGCCGGCCCTCCGGCGAGACGCCCGAGTGGCCAGCCGTCCAGCAGCAGCAGGACGAGCGGCAGCGTGACCAGCATCGGCTTGGACATCAATCCCAGCGCCAGCGACGCGACGACGACGAGGTAGCGCGCCGGCCCCGTTCGCTTGCAGTACCAGGCGTAGGCCAGCAGCGTCGTCATCCAGAACAGGCCGCTCAGCAGGTCCTTGCGCTCGGCGACCCAGGCCACCGATTCGACGCGCAGCGGATGCAACGCGAACAGCGCCGCGACGAGGGCGGGGGGCCACAGAGTCCCGGTCATCATCCGCAGCGCCGCGAACAGCAGGACCGCGTTCAGCGCGTGCAGGGCCACGTTGACCAGGTGGTGGCCTCCCGGTTCGAGCCCGAACAGCTCGACGTCGACCATGTGCGAGATCCAGGTCAGCGGGTGCCAGTTCGCGGCATGGGTGCTGGTGAAGGCCCAGCCCACTCCGTCGGCATCGAGGCCGCCGACGACGCGCGCGTTGTCGAAGACGTAGATGTCGTCGTCCCAGTGGACGAACTCGTGGTTCGCCGTGCCCGCGTAGACCAGCACGACGGCCAGCACCAGCCCCACGCAGATGGCGAGGGCGAATCGCCCTTCATCAACCTGGGTCCGGGAGATTCGGGCGGTCATTCATCAACCTGGGTCGGGGTGGTCATCTCGGCTCCGTTTGGGGGGTTCATCATAGCGAATGGCGGGCGGACCCGGCCCTCGGGGCCAATTTGGTCGGATTCGGCCCTTGTCTGGCCCCGCAAATGCGTTAGAATGGCCTAGGTGGCCTAGGCCAATCGGGGTGGAGATGATTCTCGGACGACTGAAAATCGACTGGGACAGTTCGGTGCCGGCGTACCGACAGATCTCCGGATACGTCCGTGCGGCGGTCGAGGACGGCCGGCTCGAGCCCGGGCACCGGCTGCCGGCGACCCGCGACCTGGCGCGCCAGCTGGGCGTCAATCGCAACACGGTGGTCGCCGCATACGACGCGCTGGTCGCCGAGGGCTGCGTTCGCAGCCACACCGGGCGCGGGACGTTCGTCGTCCCCCGGCCCACGGCGACGGAGTCATCGACCCCGTCCGCCGAGCCGGCGTCCACCTGGTTCACGGCCTTCTCGCGCACCGTCGAGGGCGCGACCGACGGCGGGCTGCAATCGATCTACCGCCTGGCGATCTCGGGCGAGGGCATCTCGTTCGTGGGCTCCTACCCGGCCAACGAGACGATCCCGGTCGAGCGGTTCGGCCGCGCCATGGCGCGCGCCATCGAGGAGGGCGGCTCGCAGATCCTGGCCTACGGCGCGACGGCGGGCTTCTCGCCGCTGCGCGAGAGCATCGCCGCCGACCTGCGCGCCAAGGGCGCCACGGTCGATACGGGGCAGATCCTGGTCACCAGCGGCGCGCAGCAGGCGCTCGAGCTGGTCTTTCGAACATTCCTCGACCGCGGCGACTCGGTGATCATCGAAGAACCGACCTACACCGGCGCCCTCACCGTCTTCGGTGCGATCGGGGCGCGTGCGGTCGGAGTGCCGGGCGACGACCAGGGCCTGCGGCCCGACTTGCTCGAGATCGCCCTGCAGCGGAACCGGCCCAAGCTGATCTACGTCCAGCCGACGTTCCAGAACCCGACGACCTGCGTGATGGGCCGCGAGCGCCGCGAGCAGCTGCTGGAGGTCGCTCGCCGCCATCGCTGCCCGGTCGTCGAGGACGACTGGGCGGGGGATCTGCGCCTCGGCGGCGAGGACCTGCCGTCGCTGTACGCGCTCGACGGCGGTCGCCACGTGATCCACGTCGGCACGTTCTCCAAGAAGCTGATGCCGGGCCTGCGCATCGGCTGGGTCGCCGCTCCCCAGCCGGTCTACTCGCGCCTGGTCGAGTTGAAACGCATCGAGGATTGCGGCACCAGCCCGCTGCTGCAGAAGGCGCTTCATGTGTTTCTGCAGGAAAACGGGTTGAGCGACCACCTGCGGCGGGTCCTGCCGATCTACCGCGAGCGGCGTGACACGATGTTGGACGCGCTGCAGCGTCACCTCCCGGAGGGGGCGCAGTGGACCCGGCCGGTGGGCGGTTTGTTCCTATGGGTTACCCTACCCGGGGACTTCGACGGTAACGAGCTGTTCGTGGCTGCGCGACAGAAGGGCGTGCTCTTCAGCCGCGGCGAGCTGTTCCACAGCAACGGGCAGGGACGCAACAGCATGCGCCTGACTTACTCTGCGGCCTCGCCGTCGCAGATCGAGTCGGGTGTGGCGATTCTGGGCGAATTGATTCGAGAACGCTGGCCGCGCGGGGGCGACGCAACGCGTCGTTCCGCCGTCGAAGCCATGCCGATTTTCTGAGGAGTCGACAAGAAATGCAGGAAGGCAACGGAACGAACCGGGGCACGATGAGGCTCAAGACGGGTCTCGCCGAGATGCTCAAGGGTGGCGTGATCATGGACGTGGTCGACGACACCCAGGCGCGCATCGCCGAGGACGCCGGCGCGACCGCGGTGATGGCGCTGGAACGCGTGCCCAGCGATATCCGTCGCGACGGCGGCGTGGCGCGCATGTCCGACCCGACGATGATCGAGGAGATCGTCAAGACGGTCTCGATCCCGGTCATGGCCAAGTGTCGTATCGGTCACTTCGCCGAGGCGCAGATCCTGCAAGAGCTCGGCGTCGACTACATCGACGAAAGCGAGGTGCTCACGCCGGCCGACGAGGCGCACCACGTCGACAAGTTCGCGTTCAAGGTGCCGTTCGTCTGCGGCTGTCGCGACCTGGGCGAGGCCCTGCGTCGGATCGGCGAGGGTGCGGCGATGATGCGCACCAAGGGCGAGGCGGGCACCGGAGACATCGTCGAAGCCGTGCGGCACATGCGCTCGGTCGTCTCGGCGATTCGCCGGCTGACGGTGCTGGGCGACGACGAGCTGATGACCGAGGCCAAGAACCTCGGCGCGCCCTACGAGCTCGTGCGGCTCGTGGCGCGGGAGGGCAAGCTGCCCGTGCCGAACTTCGCGGCGGGTGGGATCGCCACGCCGGCCGACGCATCGCTGATGATGCAGCTCGGCGCCGAGGCGGTGTTCGTCGGTTCCGGGATCTTCAAGTCCGAGAACCCGGCCGAGCGCGCCAGGGCCATCGTCCGTTCGACGACGCACTATCGCGATCCGGCCGTGCTGGTCGAGGTCTCGCGCGGACTCGGGCAGCCGATGGAGAGTATCGAGACCTCGAAGCTCGAGCCGGTCGAGCAGTTGCAAACGCGCGGGTGGTGAACGTGCGCGTAGGTGTTCTGGCCCTGCAGGGCGACTTCGCGGCCCACGCCGTAGCGTTCCGAGAGTTCGGCGTGCAGGTCGTCGAGGTGCGACGTACGCGCGAGCTCGATGGGCTCGATGCGCTCGTCATCCCGGGCGGCGAGAGCACCACGTTGCTCAACCTGATGGCGGACGAGCCGTGGTTCGAGCGGTTGCGCGAGTTTCACCGGTGCGGCGGATCGTTGCTCGGCACGTGTGCCGGCGCGATTCTGCTGGCCAGGGAAGTCACGGGGCCGGCGCAGGCCGGCCTGGGCCTGATCGACGTGACGGTCGAGCGCAACGCGTTCGGCAGGCAGATCGACTCGTTCGAGACCGACCTCGACTGGGACGGTGACGACGAGCCGCTGCCCGCGGTGTTCATCCGGGCGCCGCGTTTTCGAAGGACGGGCCCCGGAGTCGAGGTCCTGGCAAAACTAGAAGATGAACCGGTGCTCGTGCGACAGGGGCGCGTGACGGCGGGGACGTTCCACCCGGAGCTGACCGCCGACCGCCGCCTGCAACGTCGCTTTCTGGAATCGATCGCCGGTCGAACGACCCCGGAGGGAGTGCAGACGCCGCGGCTCGAGGCCGCGGCGGACCCCGGGGGCGCACAACGGAGGGTTACATGCTGATCTATCTCAACGGCAAACTGGTTCCCAAGGAAGAGGCGAAGGTCTCGGTCTACGACCACGGTTTGCTTTACGGCGACGGAGTTTTCGAAGGCATCCGGGTCTACGAGGGCAACATCTTCCGCCTGCGCGAGCACATCGAGCGCCTGTACGAATCGGCGCGCACGATCATGCTCGAGATCCCGATGTCGCTGGAGAAGATGATCGAGGCCACCGTCGAGACCGTGGCGGCCAACGGCCGCAAGGACGGCTACATCCGGCTGGTCGTCTCGCGCGGCGTCGGCGACCTCGGTATCGACCCGGCCAACTGCGACGTGCCTACCGTGATCATCATCGTCGACGGGATCGCGCTGTACCCGCCGGAGTTCTACGACACGGGCATCTCGCTGATCACGGCCAGCACGCGCCGTATCCCGCTCGAGTGCCTCGACCCGCGCATCAAGTCGCTGAACTACCTCAACAACATCCAGGCCAAGATCGAGGCGCGTCGCGCCGGCGTGCCCGAGGCGATCATGCTCAACCAGAACGGTCGTGTCGCCGAGTGCACGGCCGACAACTTGTTCGTGATCAAGGACGGCAAGTTGCTGACGCCGGACGTGACCGAGGGGGCGCTACCCGGCATCACGCGCGCGACCGTGCTGGAGCTGGGCAAGCAGATCGGGTACGAGCCGCAGGAGACCCGGCTGGGACTGCACGACCTGTACAACGCCGAAGAGTGCTTCCTGACCGGAACCGGCGCCGAGATCGTCCCCGTCATCAACGTGGACGGGCGCGGCATCGGCGACGGAACTCCGGGCGCGGGAACCGGCCGCCTGCTGCGCGCGTTCCGCGAGCTGATCGTAACCGACGGCGTCGCCGTCGCATTCAGATGACAGGAGTCTGACCCAACGCTGTGAGAACAACCCGACGCGTGTGGTCCACGATTGGGGTCTGACCCCTATTCCCTATCCTCTGCCGCGGTGCAGGGTCTGACCCCTATTCCCAGTCGATCGATTCGACGAGGGCCTTGACGTCCTCGGCGAATCGGTCGCGGTTCTCCTCGGCGGATTCGAAGCCCACGACCACCGCGACCTGTTCGTCGCGTTTCACGATGAAGTTCTCCGTCACGACGGGTACGCCGCCGACCTCGGTCCGCGAGACCACGCGGTAGCCGTCGACACCGTCGATCTGAATCTCCTCCTGCGCCAGCTCGACGTATTCCTTGCGCGCGGTCGACAGCGAGAGCTTCAGCTGGCGAACGTCGTCGAGCACGGTCGGCGCGGCCGGCTTCATCACGATCGTGAAGGCGGAGGCCTGATCCCCGGAGTCGATGATGAGCACCTGGGGCGTCGACGTCGGGCGCATCCGCCAGCCCGCAGGCACTACGACGGAGTAGCGACCGTCGCGGTTCGTCACGCGGCCGTCGTCGCCGAGGATCAGGCTCTGCTCCAGATCGGCCGGGCTCGACGAACCCTCCTCGCGCGCCGCGCTCAGCGCGACCTCGAGAGCACCCTCGACCTGTTCCAGGCCGGCATCGTTGGACAGAATGCGCACGTAGAGCAGCAGGTCTTCCACGGCCAGAGCGCCGGTCGTCATGTTGCGGTACTGGCCCGGGCCCAGGTCGGCCTGGCCCGCCGTCGCAGAGAAGACGTATCCCGTCGCATGGGCACCCTTGACCTCGCGCAGATCCAGCACGCCCTCGGTGGCCGTGTTCGCGATCTTCTCCGCCTCCTCGGACGCCAGCGCTTGCAGCCGAGTGGGCGAGTTGAAGTCCGTCCCGGTCCCGGGATCCCAGAAGACCGTGATCTGAATACCGAAGTCCTCGCCGACCTCGGGTGCGAAGGTGATCGTCGGCGGCGCCGCACCGGGCGGGCGGCGGACGTTGTCGCGCCAGCCTTCCGGGACGGCCAACGAGATCGCGCCGTGGTACGGCAGCTCGTAGGTGCGCCGTGGGGACTCCTCGGTCGCGGTGGAGCTCTCCTCCGCGGGTGGACTGCAGCCCATCAGGGCGAGCAGGACGAGCGTGGACACGACGAGTGCGATGCGGGTGCGGATCATGTCAGATGCCTTTGACCGTGGGATCGGAGACGCCCGATCGCGCGCATCGTAGCACCGCGCCCCGTCAGCCTGTCAGACCGCGAGCCGCGACGGCGTCGACGCCGTTGCGGAAGATCGCCATTCCCTCGCCCTCATCGGGCAGGGGAGACGTGGCGAGCCGCCGCTCCCAGCGCGGGTGGTGGAACGGGTAGAGATACGCGTCGGGGTGCGGCATCAGTCCGAAGATGCGACCCGACGGATCGCAGATGCCGGCGACGCCGCGCGGCGAGCCGTTGGGGTTGCCCGGCCACGCTTCGGTCGGTTGCCCGTCCGCATCGACGTAGCGCGCGGCGATCTGGGCTCCCGCCTCCAGTCGATCGAGCAGCTCGTCGCTCTCGGCAAGGAACTTCCCCTCGCCGTGCCGCGCCGGCAGGTCCATCGGCCCGAGTCCCCGCGTCCAGACGCAGGGCGAGTCGGCGTCGAAGCTCAGTCGGACCCAGGCGTCGCGATACCCCAGCCGATCGTTCGGGGCCAGCGTCGCGCGCGGCGTGCGGTAGTCCCCGTCCAGCCCCGGCAACACGCCCAGTCGTACCAGCGTCTGGAAGCCGTTGCACACTCCCAGCGCCAGTCCGTCGTTCTCGATGAACTCGATCAACCGGTCGTACAGTCGCCAGCGGATCTTGTTGGCGAACACGAATCCCGCGCCGAGGTGGTCGCCGAAGGCGAAGCCGCCGATGAAGGTGAGGATGTCGTGATCGGCCAGCCGAGTCCCGTCGCCGCCGGCGAGGACGTCGAGCAGGTTCGCCCGTCGCGTCGTGGCGCCGGCCATGCGAAACGCGGCCTCCGTCTCGGCCTCGCAGTTCAGCCCCAGTCCGGTCAGGATCAGCACGCGGACGTCCGCGCGTCGGCGAGTCAACTCGTCATTCGGAAGATCCCGCAATCGGTTCAGCGTGTTATCCGTCATCGGAGAAGGTCCCCTTGAATGCCTGTTCGAGATCCGAACGCGCGAGATCGATCAGCGTGCGCTCTCCGCGCCGAACGGTCAGCCGCGCCCGCTCGACCACCCGACCCACGAGCCGGGCGTCCTCGCCCAGCGCCGAGCGGAAGCGGTCCGCGTCCGCCTCGGACGTCGTGACGAGGAAGCGACCGTTCGACTCGGAGAACAGCGCCACGTCGTCGTCCAGCTGCGCCATGTCGTCGCAGCCGGTGAGGTCGAGCTCCAGCCCGAGGCCCGAGGCCAGCACGGCGCGCGCCCAGGTCGGCGCCCACCCGCCCTTCGTCGGAGTGGAGGCCGAGCGCACCAGCCCGTCCGCGATCGCGGAGGCCAGCGCGCGGTAGCGCGGCAGCGTCTCGGCCGGATCGACTCGAGGCACCTTGTTGCCGACGTAGGGTTGAGGCCCGCCGGTCTCTCTCGCGGCGGCGTCCCGGTCGCCGAGCAAGCGGAAGTACTCGCCGCCGCCCGTCTCCTCGCGCGTGGGTCCGACGAGGAACACGGCGTCGCCGGCCTGCTTGGACTCCAGCGTCCGTGCGTCGCGCACGTCGTCGATCAGACCCATGGCCGAGACGAGTAGCGTCGGCGGGACGCTGATCTTGACGCCGCCCATGGTCGAGTCGTTCTTCATCGAGTCCTTGCCCGAGACCAGCGGGGTTCCGTAGGCGCGGCACGCGTCGTACAGCCCGCGACAGGCGCGCACCAGCTGCGCCATCTTGTACTCGCCGTCCGGCGTGGACGCGGACTGCACCGGATCGGGCCAGCAGAAGTTGTCGAGCAGACTGATGCGGTCGATCCGCGCGCCGGCGCAGATCTGACGCCGCACCGCCTCGTCGACGACCGACATCGCCATCGCGCGCGTGTCGATGTCGGAGTAGAACGGGTTGACGCCCTCCGAGAGCACGAAGCCCGCCGTCGATCCGTGTCGCGCGAGGGAGACCGTCGCATCGGCCGGAACGTCCCCGCGCACGCCGATGAACGGTTTGATCACGCTGAGCGCCTTGACCTCGTGATCGTAGTGCCGCGCCTTGCCCTCGCCGCAGGCCAGGTTCAACCGCGCCAGCATCGCCGTCAACGCCTCGTTGCCGTCGAACGCCGTGCGGGCGGGCGGCTCTTCGAACCGCGGCGGCTGCCAGCGCGCGACGAGCTGCAGGTCCGGGTCGCCCTCGTGCAGGAACTCCATCGACAGGTGCGCCACGGTCTCGTCACCGTGCATCACGTGGAGGTATCCGTCGTCGGTGAACTCGCCGAGCACCGTGGCCTCGACCTCGAGACGCCGCGCCAGCTCGAGGAAGCGATCGATCTTCTCCGGTTCGACGGCCAGCGTCATGCGCTCTTGCGCCTCGGAGACGAGGATCTCCCACGGAGCCAGTCCCTGGTATTTCAGCGGCGCCAGCGCGAGGTCGAGTCGCGCACCGCCGGACTGCTCCGCCATCTCGCCGACCGACGACGAGAGCCCGCCGGCGCCGTTGTCGGTGATCGCCGTGTACAGTCCCTCCTCGCGTGCCTCGAGCAGGAAGTCGAACATCCGTTTCTGCGTGATCGGGTCGCCGATCTGGACCGCCTGTACGGGCGCCGACTCGTCGAGCGCGGCGGAGGAGAACGTCGCGCCGTGGATCCCGTCGGCGCCGATGCGTCCGCCGGTCATCACGATCGCGTCTCCGGGCCGCGCGGCCTTCTCCTCGCCGGGCCCGCCGGCGATCGTCACCGGCAGGGCGCCGACCGTCCCGCAGAACACCAGCGGCTTGCCGAGGTAACGCTCGTCGAACAACTCCCAGCCGCGCCCGTACGGGACGCCGCTCTGGTTGCCGCCGTCGATCACGCCCTCGTGCACGCCGTCGCGGATCCGCCGCGGGTGCAGCAGCCCCTTCGGCAGCGGGGCGTCGTGAAACGGCGAGGCGAAGCAGTAACCCCACACGTTGGTCAGCAGGTCGGATCCGAGGCCGGTGCCGAACGGGTCGCGGTTGACGCCGACGATGCCGGTGATCGCGCCACCGTAAGGATCCAGCGCCGAAGGTGAGTTGTGTGTCTCGACCTTGAACACCAGATGAATCTGCTCGTCGAACGCGATCACGCCGGCGTTGTCGTGAAACACCGACACCAGCCACGACTTCCCGTCGCGCTCGCGTTGCTCGCGGTCGAGCTCCTCGGTGACGCGCCGGATCGTCGTCTTGAACAGCGAGTCGATGCGCTCGGGCGCCGAGCCCGGCTCCTCGTACGTCACGCTGGAGTTGAAGATCTTGTGCTTGCAGTGCTCGCTCCAGGTCTGGGCGAGACATTCGAGCTCCACGTCGGTCGGGTTCGTGCCGAGCCCCAGCTCCGCGCGCAGGGCCACGTCGCCCGCGGCGACGAAGTGATCGCGGATCGCGTGCATCTCCTGCAGCGTCAGCGCCAGCAGCCCATCGCGGCTGATGCGCTCGAGCTCCGCGTCCTCTCCCGACAGGTCGACCGTCTCGACCGCGGGCGTGACGTGTGCGTCGACGCGCGGGACAACCAGGTCCGGCTCCGAATCGTGCCACTCCCGCCGACTCGCGACCTCGATCGTCTGGATCACCGGATTCGCCAGCAGCTCCTCCGCGACGCGCTTCGCCTGCTCGACTCCTATTCCGTCGAGGAAGTAGAGCCGGCTGCAGTAGACCGCGTCGCTCTCGGCCAGCTCGCGGCCCAGCGTGTCCTCGACCGCCACGCGGGCGCTCTTGCCCACGGGGTCGGTCACGCCCGGCTTGCAACCGACGCAGACGACCGAGTCGAACGACTCGGTTTCGAGTCGCCCCAGCGCGCCGCGCTGCGCGACCGGGTCGACGAACTCGCGCAGCACCCGCTGCGGCTCGTCGCCCGTGAGGTCGGCGTCGATGCGGTAGACGTCCGTCGTGCGGACGCGGCCGACGTCGAGGTGCAGGAACGAACGGATCTTGTGCGCCACCGCGAGGCCGCGAGGATCCTGCAGATCCGGGCGGGTGGCGATCTCCAGTCGCGTGATCATGGGCGGTCTCCGGGGAAGCTCAGGCGAGCAGGGTAGATCCGCCGGATCCCGGGGGACAAGCCATCGGTCGTATCATGGGTATCGATTTTTCCGATAGCATGATTCACAATGATAGGAGGAGGCGATTCTGGCCGAGCTACCGGACCCGTCGGCGGATGTGCTCGCGCTGCAGGCGCTGGTCGCCGTGGCGCGCGCCGGCACCGTGGGCGGGGCCGCCCGGCTGCTGGACCGGTCTCAGCCCAGTATCAGCGCGCGCCTGGCGGGGCTCGAGCAGGCCTGGCGCACGCGCCTGTTCCGCCGCACACCGCGCGGCATGGAGCTGACGCCGGAGGGGGCGCGCCTGCTCCCGCTGGCCGAGGCGGCGCTGGGCCAGCTCGAGCAGCTCGACCAGGCCGCGGGCTTGCCGATCGCACGGCCGACCGGGCTGCGGCTCGGAGCGGGAGACGCGCTCGGGCGCCACGTGTTGCCGCGCGCGCTCGCGGCCCTGCTGCGTCGCAAGCCCGATCTCGACGTGCGTCTGCGCGAGGGCCCCGGCCCGGCACTGCTGGCCGCGCTGCGCGACGGCGAGATCGACATCGCGCTCGTCGTCCGGCCCGAGGTCGTCCCGGACGGCGTCGAGCTGACCGAGGTGACCCGGAGCGAGATCGATCTCCTGGTTCCCGACGGAACACTGCCCCCCGGTCGCTGGGGCGTCGCCCTGCGCTCGCTGCAGGGGCGCCGCCTGGTCGTGCTTCAACCCGGGTCGGGGTTCCGGCGTCACCTCGAACGCGCGTTTCGAGATGCCGGACACGCGCTGCACACCGCCGTCGAGGTCGGCAACCTGTCGTTGGTGCGGCGCTTCGTGGCGGCGGGCCTGGGCGTTGCGCCGGTGCCGCGCGTCGCGTTTCCGGAGAGCGAGAGGTTTCCCGGTGTCGAGCGCTACCGGCTGCGCGGCATCCCGCCGGTGGCCTACGCCCGCGCGGTGCGTGCGGGAGTGCCGCTACCCGAGGAGGCGCACGAGCTGTTCTCTCTGCTCAGGAGGGGATAAGGAACGGGGTCAGACCCTGCATCGTGCGTGGCCCGCGGCGAGGCCCGCCGGTCTGTGGAGGACGCACGATGCAGGGTCTGACCCCTGGCTTGTTGATTACATCACGACGACGGTGCCGCCGGCCCAGGTCAGGTCGCCGTCGTCGACCGTGTCGCAGACCCCGGTGGCCGTCGGACAGGTCTCGACCGTGCGGAACATCGCCGGAGTACCCGGAGTGTCGAACGAGATCGCCGTGCTGGAGTCCTGGTCGAGCTCCGCGGTGAAGGTCAACTGGATCAGGAACTCCGGTGTGGCGGAAGCGGGAACTCCAGGTTGCGGCCCCTGCGTCGTCGCGGTGACGAAGATCTCCCCCGGCGCCGCGAGCTCGGCCCGAAAATCCGTGCAGCCCGCACCGCAGACCAGGATCAACGACCCGCTGGAAGCGAACCCGTTGTACGTCAGCGCGGTGTCGTCGAAGTAGACGCGGAATCCGGCACCGAAGAAATCGTCGATGTCGGTCACCAGGATGTCGAGATCCAGGACGTCGCCGGCGATCGAGCTGTCGCTCATGCTGATGGTCATCGTTCCCGGCGTAGGGGCGCTCGGTACGAACGAGAGGGCGAGGTCCGTGATCGGCGGAGTATCCCGATCGCCGCCGCCCCCGCCACAGGCCAGAGCCAGGCAGAGGCAAACGAGGATCGAGGCGACGGACGCGAGGCGGAGGGGTCGATTCATCAAATACCTCAGGGGCAGACTTTGCCGAAGTCAACGCCCAGCAAGGTCAGGTCGTCGCCGTCGACGTCGTTGTCCTGGTCGAAGTCGGCCGGCTGGGTGCATACAAACAACGGTACACAGTAGCGCTCGTTGAAGTTGAAGGACCCGTGCGCGGTCGAGAGCTTCACCACGTCGATGCCGTCCGCGGCGCGGTCGCCGTTGACGTCGGCCAGGGAGCGAGCGGCGAGCGTCGTGCCGCCGGTGTCGCCCATGTTGGCGCGGTCGCCGTTGGGTCCCGGCTCGTCGGCGAACGGCAGGCCGGGGTCCGCGCTGTCGATCGCGGGCGAACAAGGATCCAGCGGGACGAAGTTGCCGTCCAGCAGCGGATCCTCGGTGATGAAGTCCGAAGTGATCGAGGCCAGATCGGCCTCGAGCGCGGCCTCGACGCCATCGAACCCGTTGCCGAACAGGTCCGAGAACGTGATGTCGAGATGCAGGTTGAACAGGTTCGGCGGATCCCCCGGCGCACTGGCCCCGGGTGTGATCACGCCCGGCACGCCCTCGGACGGCCCGCCGATGGCGAAGCTGTCGTTGGTCGTGAGCAGCGAGCTGTTGATCCGCACGGTGTTCTGGCCTTCGATGTCGTTGTCGGTCGTGTCGAAGAACGCGAGCTGCTCGAGTTCGAGGCCGCCCGAACCGGTCTCCGTCGTGTTGGCCGCGATGGTGTTCAACACGATGTTGAGGTTGGACGCTCCCTCGCCGAAAGACTGCAGAAAGGCGAACACTCCTCCGCCGACCGCGGGAAACGACGCGCCGTTCGGTGCCAGGGCCGTGTTCTGCGCGATGAGGTTGTTCTGCATGTCGATCGTTGCCGAGGTGGGTGCCGGGTCCGGTGGGAACCCGACGGGGGGCGGCGGGTCTCCGTCGGCGCTGACCAGGATGCCCATTCCGGCGCCGTCGACCTCCGCCGTGTTGCCGGTGATGACGTTGCCGGCGACTTCAAACGCGAACAGCGATTGACTCGACTCCAGCGTCCTCTCCGAGAACAGGCTGGCCAGGATGCCTCCTCCTCCCCCGGAGCCGAGGCTTCCGGTGCCCGGATCGCTCTGGCCCGCGGGAAACAGGATGGGGCAGCCGGCCGGCGCGAAGTCGTCCTGACAGAACACCGTGCGCGCGGTGTTGCCGGTGATCGTGTTGTCGAGCGTCCGCATGGCCATCGACTGCGCGGGAAACAGCGAGTCCGTGAACATGAACAGGTCCATGCCGCCGCCGTTGCCGTCGGCGTGGTTGTTGCTCACGGTGTTGTTCTGCACGATCAACTCGTGATTGCCGTCTTCGAATGCCTGGATCCAGGCCGAGAGGCCGCCGCCGTCGAACGTGGAGACGTTGTTCTCGAACGTGTTGTCGGTGACCGAGATGCTCTCGGTGCCGTAGCCGAACGTGCTGAGCCACGCGCCGCCGCCGGCCCACGTGTAGTTCAAACCGGAGCTGGCCGAGTTGCCGTCGAGCTCGTTGCCGCGGATCATGTTCCGCGTCACGGCGACGTCGACCTGCGAGCCCGACTGCCGCGAGTTCGTGCGAATGTAGAGTCCTCCGCCGAAGCCGTCGGAGCCCGCCTTGTTGTCCTCGATGGTGTTGTTGTCGATCGTGACGGTCGTGTTGCCGTCGAGGCACGCGGTCTGGCCCAGCAAAGCACGCGCCTCGATGAACACGCCGCCGCCGTCGGGACTGGCGTTGCCGAGCGCCAGCGCGGTGTTGTTGCGGATCGTGTTGTCCGAGAGGTCGAGCGCGTTGTCGCCGTAGGTGCAGTTGTCCGTAAAAAAGAAGAGGCCGCCGCCGCGCTCGGCGATGTTGTCCTCGATGATGTTGTTGGTGATCGCGACCTGCCCGAAGGCGCGCACGCCGCTGGCGCCGCCGCCGGTGATCGTGAAGCCCTCGAGCCGCGAGTCGGACGAGCCGATGGTCACGACGGCCGCCGGGGACCCACCCGGACCGCAGCCGCCCGCCGCACCGTCGATGACGGTCGGGACCGCGTTGTCGGGATCGTCGGCGATGATCTCCAGCGGCTTGTCGCCGGTGGACCCGGTCGCATCGAAGCATCCGGCGTAGTCGCCCGGCAGCACACGGATCGTGTCACCGGCCCCCGTGTTGAGCAGGGCGAACCCGATCGTGCGAAAGGCGAGGACCTCGCTGGTGCCGGGATTGGAGTTGTTGCCGTTGACCGAATCGACCCACCAGGTGGCGCCGTGCGCGCTGGCCGCCACGAGGGCGACGGCGAGGGCGCAAACCAGAACGGAGAAGCTGCGGGCTTTCAAAATCGGACCTCCTCGCGCGTGGGCTCGCGAAATGTCTGCCCCTCGCGCCGGGCCGAGACTCGGCGTTTCGCTATATCTAGGAGAATCAAAGAGTTACACCTGTGCCGAGATTCGGAAGGGACGCATAAACTGATACCCGCCGGAAAAACCTTTGTCAAGTTGACTGCCGAGTGTCCCGCGCACGTCAAAACCGGGCGTGGAGGCCGATCTTGTAGCCGGAGAAGACGACGCCGTCGCGGTCGCCCAGCGGCGCGCTGGTGTCCGGGAAGTTGCGTACCCGATCCACGGCGATGCCGTCCCACTGGGATTGCTCCCAGCCGATCGACGCGTGCAGCCCGTTCGTGATGCGGAAGCGCGCCTCGACGGCGAAATCGCGAATCGACCCCGAGCGGCTGTCGTCGGTGATCGAGCTGAAGCTCGCGGGTCCGGTGCTGGCCGGCCGCATCAGCATCGAGTGCGCCGAGATCTCGCCGTCGAGAAACGAGACCCCCAGGCCGGCGCGGAACGAGATCGTCTCGTTCAGGTCGTAGTGACCGGTCACCGCGGCACGCGCGCCGAGCATGTCCCCCTCGTTCTCCTTGTCCGCCAGGAACGTCTCTGCCGAGGGGCCGACGCCGCCGTACCGACCCTGCATCGTCTCTTCGTAGCTGGCGTGACGCAGGCTGACCGACCACTCCAGCCGGAACGTCTCGGCCAGCGGGGCCGACTTGCCCCACCCCAGGTCGATCGTCCGGGCGGTGATCTCCGTCGTGATGTCGAACGACGTTCCCTGGTCGCCCACGCCGCTGACCGGCGGGCCGATCGCCAGGAAGATCGGCTCGGCCCCGGCGCCCGTGACCTCGCTGCTGAAACCCCAGAGACTCAGGAACAGCTTGCTGCCGCCGGCCCAGCCGTAGCCGAAGCGCAGCCGGCCGGCGAACTCGTCGTCCCACACCGGGATGATCGGGGAGATGTCGACCGAGTCCGACGTGGCCACGACGTTGTCCGCGTTGCGGACGTTGGCCATGAAACCCTCGACGTCGAGGAAGAACCCGGGCTCTTCGTCACCTCCGGCCGCGTAGCTGCCGCCGTAGCGGTACTTTCCGGCCGCCGCCTCGGCCCCCGCGAGCAGCAGCAGCGCGCACGCGATCGCAGCGGCGCCGCGGCAGCGTGCCGGCGGGAAGCAGGACGGTTTCGTGGACTGACGCATGAAAGCTCCTTAACTCGCTGATTCGGCCAGTATAGTGCGTCGCTCGGCCCCGGGCAGGCTCCTAGAACGAGAAGCTCTCCTGGTACGTGCCGAAGGCGTTTCGCATCCGGTCGGAGATCTCGCCCAGCGTCGCCCCCGCCTCGACGGCGTCGACGATCCGCGGCATCAGATTCTCCGTCCCGCCGGCGGCCCGCTCGACCGCCACGAGGGCGTCTCCCGCCGCCGCGGCGTCGCGTCCGGTCCGCAGCTCGACCAGCCGCGTGGCCCGGCTGCTCTGCAGGCCCTCGTCGATGCGCAGCACCGGCGGCTTCAACACCTCGCCCTCGGTGAAGCGGTTGACGCCGACCACGATCGACTCCTCCGCCTCGACCTGCTTCTGCCAGCGATAGGCGGCATCGTGGATCTCGCGCTGCTGGAAGCCCATCTCGATGGCGCGTACCGACCCGCCGAGCTCGGCGATCTTGTCCAGGTACTCGCGCGCGCGGCGCTCGATCTCGTCGGTCAACGACTCGACGTAGTACGACCCCGCCAGCGGGTCGACCGTGTCGCCCGTACCGGTCTCGAAGGCCAGCACCTGTTGCGTACGCAGCGCGAGCAGCGCCGACTGCTCGGTCGGTAGGCCCAGCGCCTCGTCCATCGAGTTCGTGTGCAGCGACTGCGTGCCGCCCAGCACGGACGACAGCGCCTGGAACGCCGTGCGGACCGTGTTGACCTCCGGTTGCTGCGCCGTCAGCGTCGAGCCCGCGGTCTGCGTGTGGAACCGCATGCGGCACAGCTCGGGGCGGTCGGCGCAGTAGCGCTCCGTGACGATGCGCGCCCACAGCCGACGCGCGGCACGGAACTTGGCCGCCTCTTCGAAGAAGTTCGAGTGTGCGTTGAAGAAGAACGACAGCCGCCGCCCGAATTGCTCGAACGCCATGCCGCGCTCGATCGCCGCATCGCAGTAGGCGATCGCGTTGGCCAGCGTGAACGCGACCTCCTGCACGGCCGTCGATCCGGCCTCGCGCATGTGGTATCCGGAGATGGAGATCGTGTTCCAGCGCGGCAGGTGCTCGCCGCAGTAGGCGAAGATGTCGCTGGTGATGCGCAGCGACGCGGCGGGCGGATAGATGTAGGTGCCGCGCGCGATGTATTCCTTCAGCAGGTCGTTCTGGATCGTGCCCGAGAGCCGCTCGGGGGCCACGCCCTGGCGCCGCGCGACCACGATGTACAACGCCAGCAAGATCGCCGCCGTGGAGTTGATCGTCATCGACGTCGAAACGCGATCCAGCGGGATCCCGTCCAGCAACGCCTCCATGTCCTCGAGAGACGAGATGGCGACGCCGACCTTGCCCACCTCGCCGGCGGCCATCGCGTGGTCCGAGTCGTAGCCCATCTGGGTCGGCAGATCGAAGGCGACCGACAGCCCGGTCTGGCCCTGGTCCAGCAGGTAGTGAAAGCGGTGGTTGGTCGCTTCGGCCGTGCCGAAGCCGGAGTACTGGCGCATCGTCCAGAACCGGCTGCGGTACATGGTGGGTTGAACGCCCCGTGTGAACGGGTAGACTCCCGGATAGCCGAGATCTCGCTCCGGGTCGAAATCCGGCCCGAGGTCCTCGGCGTTGTACAGCCGGCGCACGGGAATCTGCGAACTGGTCTCGAAAGATTCCGCGCGTTCCGGAGCGCGGGACAGGCTCTTATCGGTCGCTTCTTCCCACTGCCGGCGCGATGAGTCGTTGGAGTCCGACATGGCGCTGGCCAGCCTAGCACAAGGGATTCGCCGTGATTGACGGGACATTCCGCACCGTGGCGCGCACCGCCGACGGCGTGCGCATGATCGATCAGCGCCGCTTGCCGCTGGAAGAGACGTACCTCGATCTGAACAGCCCGGCGGAGGTCGCGACGGCGATCCGCGACATGGTCGTTCGCGGTGCGCCGGCCATCGGCATCTCGGCCGCGTTCGGGCTGGCGCTGGGTGCCGACCAGAAAGTCGCGCTCGATCCGGCGGAGTTCGATGCGCGTTTGCGGCAGGACGCCGAGGTGTTGCGCGCGTCGCGGCCCACGGCGGTCAACCTGGGCTGGGCGCTGGACCGCATGCTGGGCGTGGCCGACGCCGCGCGGGCCGCGGGACTGGACAACGCGGGAGTCGTCGAGCGACTCGAGCGGGACGCGCGCCGCATCCACGACGAGGACCTGGCGGCGTGTCGCGCGATGGGCCGCTTCGGCGCGGGGCTGGTGCCGGGCGAGGCGACGATCCTGACCCATTGCAACGCCGGCGGGCTGGCGACGGCGGGTTACGGGACCGCGCTCGGCGTGATCCGCGGGGCCGTCGAGGCAAACAAGAAGATCCGCGTGCTGGCCGACGAGACGCGCCCCTTTCTGCAGGGCGCCCGCCTGACCGCGTGGGAGCTACAGAAGGACGGCATCGACACGACGCTGATCACCGACAGCATGGCCGGCAGCCTGATGCGCGCCGGCGAGGTCCAGCTCGTCGTCGTCGGCTCGGATCGCATCGCGGCCAACGGGGACGTGGCGAACAAGATCGGCACGTACAGCGTCGCCGTGCTGGCGCGCGAGAACGACGTCCCGTTCTACGTCGCCGCGCCGATGTCGACGATCGACTTCGACTGCCCCGACGGCGACCTGATCCCGATCGAGGAGCGCGACCCGACGGAGGTCACCGAGCTGTTCGGCACGCGGGTGGCGCCTCCGGGCATCGGTGTGCGCAACATCGCGTTCGACGTGACCCCCGCGCGCTACGTGAAGGCGATCGTCACGGAGCGCGGCATCGCGCGGCCGCCGTTTCAGGATTCGCTGGCGCGCATGCGCGACGGCGGGTGACGGAGGCGTCGTGGCCAGGATCCTGGGGATCGAGACCTCCTGCGACGAGACGGCCGCCGCGATCGTCGACGACCGCACCGAGGTGCTGTCCAGCGTGATCGCATCGCAGATCGAGGTGCACCGCGCCTACGGCGGCGTCGTCCCCGAGATCGCGGCGCGGCACCACGTCGAGGCCATCTCGCCCGTCGTCCGTCGCGCGCTCGACGACGCGGGCTGCACGTTCGACTCGATCGACGCGGTCGCGGTGACGTCCGGGCCCGGCCTGATCGGCTGCCTGCTCGTCGGCATCTCGGCCGCCAAGGCGATCGCCTGGAGCCGCCGGCTGCCGCTGCTGGCGGTCAACCACCTGGAAGGTCACGTGCGCTCGGCGTTCATCGAGCAGCCGCAGATCGAGTATCCGGCGCTTGCCCTCGTCGTCTCGGGCGGCCACACGGCGCTCTACCTGTGTCCCGAGGAGGGCGTCTACCGCACCCTGGCCAAGACGCGCGACGACGCGGCGGGGGAAGCGTTCGACAAGGTCGCGAAGCTACTGGGCCTGGGTTACCCCGGCGGACCGGTCATCGAGCGCATCTCGCGCGGCGCCGACGCGAACGCGTTCGAGCTGCCGCAGGCGCAGATGAAGGACGGCTCGCTCGACTTCTCGTTCAGCGGCCTCAAGAGCGCCGTCCGCCGCCTGGTTCAAGATGAGGGCCTCGTCGACGCGGGCGCCGACGGTGAGGTCCCGCAGCGCGCCCGGGATCTCGCGGCCTCGTTCCAGAAGTCGGTGATCCGCGTGCTGGTCAAGCGCACGCTGCGCATCAGCCGCCGCGAGTCGGTGCGCAGCGTCCTCGTCACCGGCGGGGTCGCCTGCAACGGCGCGCTGCGCGCCGCGTTCGAGGAGGCCGTCTCCCGCGAGGACCTGTCGCTGTACATCCCGGCGCCGAGGTACACGACGGACAACGCCGCGATGATCGCCGCCGCCGGGTTCTTGCACCTCGACCGCGGTGCGCACGCCGGCCTCGACCTCAACGCCGACGCCGCGATGAAACTCTGAGCCCCGCTACACGCCCATGATGTTGTAGCCGGCGTCGACGAAGAGGATCTCGCCGGTGATGCCGGAGGCCATCGGGCTGCAGAGGAAGAGCCCCGCGTCGCCGACTTCCTGAGGGCTGACGTTGCGGCCGAGCGGCGCGGCCTTGGCGTGGTGCGACGCCATGCCGGTGAAGCCGGAGATGCCGCGGGCGGAGAGGGTCGGGACCGGGCCGGCGGAGATCGCGTTGACGCGGATCTTCTCCGGGCCCAGCTCGGCGGCGAGCTGTCGCACGGCGTGCTCCAGCGCGGCCTTGGCGCTGCCCATGACGTTGTAGTTGGGGACGACCTTCTGGCTGGCCAGGTAGGTCAAGGCGAGGATCGAGCCGCCCTCCCGCGGCATCAGCTCCACCGCGCGGTTGGTCAGATGGACCAGCGAGAACGCGCTGATCTCGAGCGCCGTGCGCCAGCCCTCGAGCGTCGTGTCGCGGTAGTCGCCCTTCAGGTCCTCCTGCCGGGCGAAGGCGATCGAGTGCACGAGGATGTCGAGCTTCTTGAAGTCCTTCTCGACGCGGGCGAAGACTCCGTCGACTTGCTCCTCGCTCGTTACGTCGCAGGCCATCACGGGCGAGCCGGGGTACTTCTGCGCCAGCTTGTTGACGTTCTTCTGCAGCCGCTCGCCCTGGTAGGTGAAGGCCAGCTTGCACCCGGCCTCGCCGAGGGCGTCGCCGATGGCCCAGGCCAGCGAACGCTGGTTGGCCACGCCGAGCACCAACGCGTGTTTTCCTCGCAGATCGATCTTGCGCACCGCAGATTCTCCTTCGAGGCGTAGGGTCGCCCCTGGCGGGCGGCATGTCAATCCGCCCGGTAGCGGGGTAGAATCGCAGCCCCGCATGGACTCACTGCTGCAAGTCGAGGATCTCGAGGTCCACTTCCCGCCGTTCGACACGCCGGTTCGCGCCGTGGACGGCGTGTCGTTCGGGCTACGCCGCGGTGAGACGTACGCGCTGGTGGGCGAGTCGGGGTGCGGCAAGAGTGCCACCGCATTGTCGCTGTTGCGGCTGGTCGAGCCCGGCCGGATCGCCGGAGGACGCCTGCTGTTCGAGGGCCGCGACCTGATGCAGCTCGACGAGAAGGCGATGCGCGGCGTGCGCGGCGGCCGCATCGGCATGGTGTTCCAGGAGGCCTCGGCCGCGCTCAACCCGGTGATGCGCATCGGGTCGCAGGTCTCCGAGGCGCTGCGCATCCATCGGGGCATGGGCCGCAAGGAGGCCTGGCAAGAGGCGGTGCGGCTGCTCGGCGTGGTCGCCCTGTCGGACCCCGAGCGCCAGGCGCGCGCCTACCCGCACGAGCTGTCCGGCGGCATGCGGCAGCGCGTGATGCTGGCGATCGCATTGTCGGCCTCGCCGGCGCTGCTGATCGCCGACGAACCGACCACCGCGCTCGACGTGACGATCCAGGCACAGATCCTGGCGCTGCTGCGCCGGCTGAAGCAGGAGCTGGAGCTGACGATCCTGCTGATCACGCACGACCTGGGCGTGGTCGCCGAGAACGCCGACCGCGTCGGCGTGATGTACGCCGGCCGCATCGTCGAGACGGCCCCGGTCGCGGCGCTGTTCGAGGATCCGAGGCATCCCTACACGCGCGGGCTGCTGGAGTCGATGCCGGGACGCCCCGGCGCGCGTGCCGCGGGGCGCAGGTTGCCGACGCTGCCGGGTGGCGTGCCCGATCCGGCCTCGCCGCCGCCCGGGTGTCGCTTTCATCCGCGCTGTCCAAAACGTTTCGCGCCCTGCGACGCCGCCGAGCCGCCGGTCACCGCTCCCGGCGGCGATCGTGAGGTGGCCTGCTTTCTCTTCGGGGAGGAGGCGCCGTGAAGGACGACTCCCGGCCTCTCGTCGAGGTGCGCGGGCTGCGCAAGGCATTCGCCTCGCGCGGCGCGTTCTGGGGCTCCGCCGGTCCGCCGGTGCACGCGGTGGCAGGAGTCGATCTGGACATCCGCCCCGGCGAGACGCTGGGCCTGGTCGGCGAGTCCGGCTCGGGCAAGTCGACCCTGGGGCGCATGATCATCCGCCTGATCGAGCCCGATGCCGGGACGATCCGCTTCGACGGTCACGACCTGCTGCAGCAGAGCTCGAGCGAGCTGCGCCGCCTGCGCCGCGAGTTCCAGATCATCTTCCAGGATCCCTACGGCTCGCTGAATCCGCGGATGCGCGTGGGCACGACGATCGGCGAGCCGCTGACCGTGCACAGGCTGGTGTCGAGCCGGCAGGAGCGCGGCGAGAAGGTCGCGGAGCTGCTGGAGCAGGTCGGCCTCGACCCGTCGGTCGCCTCACGCTTCCCGCACGAGTTCTCCGGCGGGCAGCGCCAGCGCATCGGCATCGCCCGCGCCATCGCCTGCTCGCCGCGCTTCATCGTGGCCGACGAGCCGGTCTCGGCGCTGGATCCTCCGGTGCAGGCCCAGATCATCAATCTGATGATGGACCTGCAGGAGCGCCTCGGGCTGGCCTACCTGTTCATCGCCCACGACCTGCGCCTGGTCGAGCACATCTGCGACCGTGTGGCGGTGATGTATCTCGGGCAGATCGTCGAGGAGGGGCCGGCCCGCGAGGTCTACGACGACCCGAAACACCCCTACACGAGGGCCCTCCTGGCGTCGACGCCGACGCTGGACCCGGGGAGCGAGCCCGCCCCCGCGCTGGCCGGAGAGCCGCCCTCGCCGACCGAGCCTCCGCCGGGGTGCCCGTTCCACCCGCGCTGCCCCGTGGCGGAAGAAGAATGCTCGCGAGACGCTCCACGGTTGATTCCGGTCCAGGGCAGGCATAAAGTGGCTTGCCGCCTCGTCGAACCCCGGCACGGGTGAAACCATCGAGGCGCGCCGTGCGTAGTATTGGCGAACTATCGGGCTCCTGCGTCGTCAGAGAAAGACGTCCGGGGCGGGGCGACGCCCGCCGCGTGGGGACCCTCTGAGGAGATCGAGCATGCCAAGGCGACCAGGTTCGGTTCTGTTGTTTGTCGCGCTGATCAGCCTGCTGTCCGCTCCGGCCGCGCTGGGCCAGGACGGGGATTCGGTGAGCCTGTCGTTGGACGAGTGCCTGCGAACGGCGCTGGCCAACAACCTGGACCTCGTTTCCGCCCGGAACAACCCGGCGATCGCCGAGCTGCAGATCGGCGTCAGCGAGGCGCCGTTCGATTCGGTCCTCGGATCCGGCGCGAACTACACGGAAGTGGACTCCTCCGGTGATAGCCGGGTGGATCGTATCGATCCCCTGCCTCCGCCACCTACGCTTTCTACCGAGTTCCCGGAATCCTCGTTCGACCTGGAGGATCTGAACGCCAACCTGTTCTTCGAGAACCTGATGAACTTCGGTGGCAGCTACAAGATCCAGTACAACTACTCGGACGACGACCAGAGTCAGCTCGGTATCGACGGATCCACGACGTTCCTGACGAGTGCGGACTCGGCGACGGAGCAGAACTACTTCAGTCTCGAGTACACGATGCCGCTGTTGAAGGGCTTCGGCGCCGAGGTCAACCGGATCGACGTGCTGCTTGCGCAGAACGCGCTGACGAGCTCGTACGAGGATCTCCGGCTGACTGCGATGAACACGATCAAGGCGGTCGAGGATGCGTACTGGGATCTGCTGGCCGCGCGAGAGGCGCTGAGGATCTCGCGCCTCGCGCTGACGCGCGCCGAGGACCTGCTCGACCTGAACCGCAAGAAGGTCGAGGTCGGCACGCTGGCGCCGATCGAGATCACCGAGGCCGAGGCCGGTGTCGCCACGAACGTGGAGCTCGTCATCGTCCGCGAGACCGAACTCGAGGACTCCGAGGACGCGTTGCTGAAGCTGCTCGCCGTGCCGGCGGACGACGCGAAGTGGAATCAGTCCATCCTGACGGCCGACCGGCCGTCGTTCAGCAAGGTCGAGGTCGATCTCGACAACGCGATCGCGACCGCTCTCGAGCGAAGGGTCGAGATCGTCAACGCGCGGCAGAGCCTGGCAAACGACGAGCTGTCCGAGCGCGTGGCCAAGAAGGGCAAGCGCCACCAGCTGGACTTCAATGCGTCGGTGACCCCCGGCCGCACGGACGATGCGGACACGCTGACCATCCGCGAGCTCGCGCCCGCCACCTTCGCCGTGGCCGACGAGACCCGCGAATCCGATCGAGACGATTGGACGCTGGGCCTCACCTACAGATACCCGATCCGCAACCGCGCCGCGAAGGCAAACTACGCGATCGCCCAGCTCAACACGCAGAAGAGCGCGGTCGCGCTGCGTAGCGTCGAGCAGGACATCCGCGTCGAGGTGCGCAGCTCGGCCCGAGGCCTCGAATCGGGCCACCAGCGGATCGAGGCCGCGAGCAAGAACGTCGAGCTGCAGGAAAAGAAGCTCGAGGCCGAGCAGAAGAAATTCGACAACGGAATGAGCACTTCGTTCGAGGTGCTCCAGTTCCAGAACGATCTCGCCGACGCCGAGTTGAGCCAGATCCAGGCGGCGCTCGATTACCTGAAGTCCGTGTCGGCCCTGGAGCTGTCCAAGGGCACGCTGCTCGAGGCCCGCGGGCTCACCGTTGGCCGCCAGTAGATTCGACCCAACGAAAACCCTCGTTCCGACGTACATAGGACAGGGGCGAGGGGAGCGACGATGATCGACCTCAACAACATCGAGAAGGTCTACGACATGGGCGCGGAGAAGGTCCGCGCCCTGGACGGCGTGTCGCTGAAGATCGACAAGGGCGACTACGTGGCCGTCATGGGCCCCTCGGGCTCGGGCAAGTCGACGCTGATGAACATCGTCGGCTGCCTCGATTCGCCCAGCGGCGGTTCGTACCAGCTCAACACCCACGAGGTGGCCAGCATGGAAGACGACGAGCTGGCCGAGATCCGCAACCGCGAGATCGGTTTCATCTTCCAGACGTTCAACCTGTTGCCGCGCACCGACGCGATGCAGAACGTCGAATTGCCGCTGGTCTACTCGGGGCTGACCAAGAAAGAGCGGCGGGATCGGGCCGAGAAGGCCTTACAGGCCGTGGGTCTCGGTGACCGCATGCACCACAAGCCGAACGAGATGTCCGGCGGCCAGCGCCAGCGCGTCGCCGTGGCCCGGGCCCTGGTCAACGACCCGTCGATCATCCTGGCCGACGAGCCGACCGGAAACCTGGACTCCAGGACCGGGGACGAGATCATGGGGTTGCTGGATCGCCTGCACGGGGACGGCAACACGATCGTCCTGGTGACGCACGAGGAATTCCTCGCCGAGCGGTCCGCCCGGATCGTTCGGCTGAAGGACGGGAAGATCGTCTCCGACGAGCGCACCAGCGCCACGGCCTCCGCCGGTTGACGGGAATTCGATGCGGCCGCTGCTGTGATCGGCCCGCAACCGACCCCCGGTTTCCTTGACACCTTTTTGGGCCCGTCGTACCATCGGAAGCGGTCAAGGGCACGTTCATAGCCTCGTAATACACTGTGTCGTATAGGTTTAGGGCGCGCGATTGACCGCGAGCGCGGGCGTTACGCTAAACTCGCAGCCGCAAAACTTGAATCGCTCCGCGCTGTGACGTGGAGTGACAATGGTGTCGAGCGCGAATACGGCTTGACCATTTGGAGGGGACGGCCTTGGAGAACCTATCGAATCTTCCTGGGGATCTGCTGCGCTATTACCTGCAGGGTGGCGCGGTCATGCACATGATCTCGGTGCTGTCCCTCTTCTCGGTGACGGCGATCATCTACAAGATCATCGTCTTCCAGAAGGTCAAGACCAACATCAACGAGTTGATCTCCAAGGTGCGCGGCTCCCTGCTGAAAGGCAACATGAAGGGTGCGACGCAGGCTTGTGAAGAGGCTCGCGGTCCGTTGGCCTCGATCATCAAGCTGGGCTTGCTCAAGCGCGACGGCGGCTCGCCGCGCGCGGAGATCGAGAAGACGATGGAGAACGCGGCGATTCACGAGGTGGCGTACCTCGAGAAGTACCTGACGGTGCTGTCGACCGTGACCAACATCGCCCCGCTGCTCGGCTTCCTCGGTACCGTCGTCGGCATGATCCTGTCGTTCGAGGTCATCGCGGAGCAGGGCCTGAACAACCCGGGCATGGTGGCCAAGGGAATCTCGGTCGCCCTGTTGACGACGGCCTACGGTCTGATCGTGGCCTTCGTCACGCAGCCGTTCTACAGCTTCTTCGTCAGCAAGGTCGCCGCCTACACGCGTGAGATCGAGACGGCCTCGAACATCCTGTTCGAGACGTTCGACGAGATGGAGCGCATGGGTGGCGCGAAGGCGGCGCCGTCCAAGGCCGCTTCCAGCGGCGCATAGGGGGTTCTAGGGCATGCGCTTCAGACGTGCAGCCAAGGAGAAAGCGATCATCCCGACCGCCTCGATGGCGGACATCGCCTTCTTGCTGATTATCTTCTTCATGGTGACGACCGTGCACGAGCTGGATCGCACGAGCGTCAACCTGCCGCTGGGCAAGATCCGTGTAGAGGCCGAGAAGGGCGCCGCGATCGTCGTGCTGGGCAAGAAGGTCGAGATGTCGGGCGAGGAGATCCTGCAGTACAAGTTCTCCAACGGTGAGACGCAGAGTACGCTGGTTCAATCGCCCGAGGACATTTACCTCGAGGCCTCGCGCATCACGTACCGCGACAAGACGCACCAGTTCATCTTGAAGGCGGACGGCTCCGTGCGCTTCGAGAAAGTCGACGAGTTGCTCGACGCGATGCGACGCGGTGGCGTGCAGAAGGTGCTGCTGCTCACAGCGCAGCAGACCGAGGACGGCTGATGAGACTCAAGAAACCGGAGCACGAACCCGAGATCCCGACCTCGTCGATGGCCGACATCGCGTTCCTGCTGATCATCTTCTTCATGGTCACGGCCGTGTTCTCGGCGACCAAGGGTCTGGACTTCAAGCTGCCCCAGGACGAGGACAACAAGGCCCCGGAGCAGGAAGAAGCGGTCTTCATCAAGGTCAACCCGGACAGCTCGGTGCTCGTCGACTGCAAGCCGATGTATCCGGAAGATATTCTCGGTTACCTCCAGCCGAAGCTGACCCGCGACGCCGAGAAGCCGGTGATCCTGTACACCGACGCCTACGCGCCGTACCAGGCGATGATCACCGTCTACGACGCGCTGGCGGTGGCGACGGTCGAGGAACACGGCTTCAAGGTCAAGAACATCTCGGTCCCCACGCAGACCGAGGTCGCCGAGTACATCGAGTTGTTCGGAGTCAATCCGTTCGAAACTCGGTGTGAAGGCTGACCGGCGGCATGCCCGGAGATTTCGATATGGCTCAAGAATCCACGCTTCGACTCGATGAGAGGGTAAGGGCGGAAGATACCGCCTTTGCGCAGCTTCTCGAACACAAGGACGGCGGCTTCTTCTTCTACGCCTTTCTCGGGGCACTCGTTCTGCACGCAGTCGTGCTGCTGGTCAACTTCCCCGAGATGAAGAAGGCGCAGGCCGAGAAGAAGCGACAGGACGTGATCATCGTCAAGAAGTACGTCCCGCCGCCACCCAAGGTCCAGCGCAAGAAGGTCGTGCGCAAGAAGCTGACCAAGAAAGTTCCGATCCCCGATCCGACGCCGGAAGAGCCGGAACCGATCCGTGAGCCGGAGCCGGAGATCGAGCCGGAGCCGATTCCGCCGGACGTCGAGATCATGATCGGTGTACCCGAGCCGCCGCCGCCCAGCGGTCCGCTGCTGGCCGGCGTGGGTGACGTGACCAACCCGATTCTGATCCCGGAGAGCAAGATCGACCCCGAATACCCCGAGCTGGCGCGCGTCGCCCGACTCGAGGGCAGCGTGATCTTGCAGGCGATCATCCACGCCGACGGCAGCGTGGGAGACGTCGAGGTGCTGCGCACCAACCGGCCGGGGATGGGGTTCGAAGAGTCCGCGATCCACGCGGTGAAGCAGTGGGCCTACAAGCCGGCGCTGCAGAACGGCAAGCCGGTCGAGGTCTACTTCACGGTCTTTGTCGAGTTCAAGCTGCATTGATGTATCGAGAAGAGGAGAGCCGGACATGAAGCCCAAGCATGTCTTCGCTGTCCTGATCGTCGCGTTGCTCGCGGCGACGGCCGCGTCGGCCGATTTTCAGGAAGCGATGAGCAACTTCAAGGCGGGCAAGTACGTCGAGGCCGCGGCCGAGTTCCAGGCCCTCGTCGACCAGGCGCCCGAATACGACTCGGGCTACTTCATGCTCGCGCAGTGTTTCCTCCAGATGGGGAAGCTGCAGGACTCCGAGTCGAATTTCCAGAAGGCGATCGAGCTGAACGGCGAGCGCTTCGAGTACCACTACGGACTGGCCACGACGTACTACAAGATGAAAAAGTACTCGCAGGCCGTGGGCGCTCTACGCACGGCCGAGCCGCTGGCCGCGGACGCTCACAAGTACAACCTGTTCAAGCTGCGTGGCGTTTCCTACGCCGCACTCGAGAAATGGGGCGACGCGATCGAGGATCTCGAGAAGGCCAAGGCGGTGCGCAAGACCGCCGACGTGGTCGATCGCCTCGCGGTGTCGTACTTCAACCTGGGTCATCACGACAAGGCGATCCCGCTGCTGAAGGAATCGCTCGCGTCCGCGCCCAATAACGACGCGACGCTGCGCATGCTGACCAACGCCCTGATGGACCGCGGCGCCGAGGCGCCGAAGGGCCCGGGCAAGGTCGATCTGTACGGTCAGGCGCTGGGTTACGCCGAGAAGTACCAGAAACTCAAGCCCACCAACTTCGAGTCGAGCAACCTCGTCGGCCGGGCGGCCCTGGGCGGCAAGAACTACCCCAAGGCCGAGCAGGCCTTCACCCGGGTGCTCGAGCAGAAGCCCGACTACTGCTATTCCATGGCCAACCTGGGCAAGGTCTACATCGCGCAGAAGAAGTGGACCGACGCAGAAAGGGCCCTGCGGGACGGCACCAACTGCGCCCCGCGGATGGCGGTGATGCACGAGAGCCTGGGCTTCGCCCTGCAGAAGCAGAAGCGCTTGCCCGAGGCCGTCGCGGCCTACCAGAAGGCGATGGAGATCAAGCCCTCCAACTCGGTGCAGAAGCTGATCGACACGTGCAACCAGAACCTGGAGATCGAGGCCGAGAACGCCGAGATCGAGGCCGAGCGGGTGGCCGAGGACGCCGCGATCAAGAAGGCCGAGCAGGAGTACCAGGAAGAGCTGGCCAAGACGGAAGAGTGGAAGAAAAAGCGCGAGCGTGACGACTAGCGGGCCGACCCCGCGATCCCCCTCGAAAACGTCCGAAAGGGAGGCCTCGGCCTCCCTTTTTTGCTATCGTAACCCCCTTCCGGACGGGTTAGGAGGGGCGCGTGTCCGACAGCCGACTCACTGTGCTGATGACCATTCTGACCGCCAGCGGCATGGCCGGCGGGTTGCTGGTGATCACGCACATCTTCGGCCGCGTACGCCGCTCTCCAGTCGACAGGTCGCCGTACGAATGCGGGATGGCGCCCTACGAGCGCGTCGAGAAGCACCGTTTCTCGATCCACTTCTACCTCGTCGCCATGCTGTTCATCCTGTTCGACATCGAGGCGGCCTTCCTCTTTCCATGGGCCGTAACGTTCAAGACGTTCGCTGCGAACAAGCTGTTCGTGCTGGGCGAGATGGCGGTGTTCCTCGGCATCCTGGTCGCCGGCTTCGCGTACGTGTGGAAGCGCGGCGCGCTGGACTGGGAGTAGCACCGTGGAGGACGGCGCCAGGGCGGCGGAGCTGGTCCGGGAGAAGTTCCCCGATGCCGTGCGCTCGCACGGATCGGAGTGCGGGCAGCACTGGGTCGAGCTCGAGACGGATCACGTGCTCGAGGTCTGCGCGTGGTTGCGCGACGACGAGTCGACGCAGTTCGACTACCTCGTCGACGTCACCGCCGTGCACTGGCCGGAACAAGAGTCGCCGATGCAGGTCGTCTACCACCTGTGCAGCTACGCGCGAAACGACCGGCTGCGGGTCAAGACGCCGGCGGCCGACAAGGGACCCGTCCCCTCGTTGACCGGACTGTGGCTCTCGGCCGCGTGGAACGAGCGCGAGACGTACGACATGTTCGGCATCCGCTTCGAAGGGCATCCCGACCTGCGCCGCATCCTGATGCCCGACGACTACACCGACTTCCCGTTGCGCAAAGAATTCCCGCTGTACCGCGGATAGAAGAAGGCGATGGACCACACGTTCGAGCGATCGGCGGAAAACCCCGACATCGTCACCGTCAACATGGGGCCCTCGCACCCCGCGACGCACGGCGTGTTGCGGCTGGTGCTGAAGCTCGAGGGCGAGACGGTCGAGAAGTGCGTGCCGCACCTGGGCTACCTGCACCGCGGCATGGAGAAGATCGCCGAGAACCGGACGTATCTGCAGTTCATCCCCTACACCGATCGGATGGACTACCTCAGCCCGCTGGCCGCCAACATGGGCTTCGCGCTCGCGGTCGAGAGCCTGCTGGACGTCGAGGTCCCTGCGCGCTGCGCGATGATCCGCGTCATCTGTTGCGAGCTGGCGCGACTGGGCTCGCACATGCTGTGGCTGGGGACCCACGCACTGGATCTGGGCGCGGCTACCGTCTTCTTCCACACGTTCAAGGATCGCGAGTGGCACTACGACCTCGTCGAGGACCTGACGGGCGCGCGGTTGACCACCTCGTTCAGCCGCGTCGGCGGCGTGATGCACGACGTCACTCCCGAGTGGCTCGGCCGGCTGCGTGAGTTCGCCGACGCGATGCCCGGCCGCATCGACGCGTACGAGTCGCTGCTGACCGGCAACACGATCTGGATGCAGCGCACGCAGGGCGTCGGCGCGATCTCGGAGGCGGACGCGGTCTCGTACGGCATGACCGGTCCGGCGCTGCGCGCGGCGGGCAAGGAATACGACATACGCAAGGCGCGGCCGTATTCGGGCTACGAGAACTACGAGTTCGAGATCCCGACCGGTACCGAGGGGGATATCTACGACCGCTACCTCGTGCGCCTGGAAGAGATGCGCCAGTCGGCGCGAATTCTCCAGCAAGCGCTGGACAATCTGCCCGACGGTCCGGTCAGCGTCGACGACCCGAAGATCTTCCTGCCGCCGAAGAAGAAAGTCCTGACGAGCATGGAAGAGCTGATCCATCAGTTCATGATCGTCACCGAGGGCTTCGATTGTCCGGCCGGCGAGGTGTACCACGCGACCGAGGTGCCCAAGGGCGAGCTCGGTTTCTACATCATCTCGCAGGGGGGGAAATCGCCGTACCGCCTGCGCATCCGCTCGCCGAGCTTCAACAACATCGCCACCCTGCCGCATCTGGTCGAGGGTGGCCTGATCGCCGATGTCATCGCCAACATCGCCAGCCTCGATCCCGTTATGGGCGAGGTCGACCGATAAGTTAAGGACGCAGATCGATGTTTGGTCCAGAGTTCGAAAAGCGGGTCGACGAGCTGGTCGCGAAGTACCCCGAGCCGCGCGGTGCGTTGCTGCCCGTGCTGTGGGAAGCCCAGCGCGCGAAGGGCTGGATCGACACCGAGGTCGAAGTGTGGATCGCCGAGCGACTGGGCACGAGCGCGTCGCAGGTTCACGGTGTCGTCAGCTTCTACACGATGTACAAGCAGCGGCCGATGGGGAAGTACCACGTCCAGGTCTGCACCACGCTCTCCTGCATGCTGCGTGGATCGGACGAGCTGGTGGATCACCTCCAGAGCAAGCTGGGGATCAAGCCGGGCGAGGTTAGCGAGGACGGCAGATTCTCGCTGGTGCGCGTCGAGTGTCTCGGCTCGTGCGGCACGGCGCCGATGCTGCAGCTCAACGACGACTTTCACGAAGATCTGACCCACGACGCCGTGGATCAACTGCTGGACGGTCTCCCCTGATGGACGAGAAGATCCTCACGCGCAACATCCACAAGGAAGGCTGCGAGACGCTCGCCGTCTACGAGCAGGGCGGTGGATACCAGGCCCTGCGCAAGACGCTCGGAGGCACCGCGCCGGCCGACGTCATCGAGGCGGTGAAGAAGTCCGGTCTGCGCGGCCGCGGCGGCGCGGGCTTTCCGACGGGCCTGAAGTGGTCCTTCATGCCCAAGGAAAAGAACAAGCCGCACTACCTGCTGTGCAACGCCGACGAGTCCGAGCCCGGGACGTTCAAGGATCGTCTGTTGATGGAGCGCGATCCGCACCTCGTCATCGAGGGTTGCCTGCTCGGCGCGTACGCCATGCGGGCCGACGCTTGCTACATCTACATCCGTGGCGAGTTCGTCTACCCCGGCAAGGTGATGCAACGCGCCGTCGCCGAGGCCTACGACAAGGGCTACGCCGGCAAGAACATCCTCGGCAGCGGCTGGGATTGCGACGTCGTGGTCCACATGGGCGCCGGCGCCTACATCTGCGGCGAGGAGACGGCGCTGATGACCTCGCTCGAGGGCGAGCGCGGCTGGCCCCGTGTCAAACCGCCGTTTCCCGCGCAGTCGGGCGCGTGGGGCATGCCCACGACGATCAACAACGTCGAGACGCTGGCCTGCGTGCCGTTCATCCTCGAACGTGGCCCCGAGTGGTTCGCCGGCATCGGACCGGACGAGCGCAACACGGGCCCGAAACTGTTCTGCCTCAGCGGCCACGTGAAGCGGCCCGGCGTCTACGAGGCCGCGATGGGCCTGCCGCTGATGGACCTGATCAACGATCTGGGCGGCGGCATGCTGCACGACGACCGGCCGCTGAAGGCGTGCATCCCCGGCGGTTCGTCGGTGCCCGTGTTGACCGCCGAGCAGTGCAACGTCAACCTCGACTTCGACTCGCTGCAGACGGCCGGCACGGGCCTCGGCTCGGCCGGGTGCATGGTGCTGGACAGCTCGACCTGCATGGTCAAGGCGTTGCACCGCATCTCGCATTTCTATTCGCACGAGTCCTGTGGCCAGTGCACTCCGTGCCGTCAGGGCACGGGCTGGCTCGCGAGCATCCTGGCGCGCGTCGAGAGCGGCGCGGGTCGCAACGAGGATGTCGATCTACTGGTCTCGATCGCGGACAACATCGAGGGCAACACGATCTGTGCCCTCGGCGACGCCGCCGCGTGGCCGGTGCAGTCGTTCGTCAAGAAGTTCCGTCCGGAGTTCCAGGCGCACGTGGACGCGGGCGCGTGCACGATTCTCGGCGTGGCCGAGTCGTGCACGTGACGGGGTAGGTAGAACCGAATGCCGAAAGTCACCATAGACGGACACGAGATCGAGGTCCCGGAGGGGCAGACGATCCTGCAGGCCGCGATGTCCGTCGGCCGCGAGATCCCGCACTACTGCTACCACCCCGGTCTGTCCATCGCGGGCAACTGCCGCATGTGCCTCGTCGAGGTCGAGAAGGCGCCGAAGCTCGTCATCGGTTGCCAGACACCCGTGACCGACGGCATGGTCGTCAATACGAAGAACGACCGTGTGAAGGAAGCGCAGACGTCGGTGATGGAGTTCCTGCTGATCAACCACCCGCTGGACTGCCCGATCTGCGATCAGGCCGGCGAGTGCAAGCTGCAGGACTACGCGGTGTCCTACGGCTCGGGCGTCAGCCGCTTCACCGAGAAGAAGCTGGCGTTGAACAAGGCCGTCGACATCGGACCGCACGTGATGCTGGACCAGGAGCGCTGCATCCAGTGCAGCCGTTGCGTGCGCTTCTGCGACGAGGTGACGCAGACGAGCGAGCTGGCGTTCTTCCAGCGCGGCGAGCGCTCGATGATCGGCATCTCGCCGGGCCGTCCGCTGGCCAACGAGTACTCGGGCAACGTCGTCGACATCTGTCCGGTGGGTGCGCTGACACTGAAAGAACTCCGCTTCACCAACCGCGTGTGGTACCTCAAGAACACGCCGTCGATCTGCGCCGGCTGTTCGCGCGGCTGCAATGTCGTCGTCGCCGTCGGTAAGCAGCAAGAGCTGATGACGACGACCGGCCAGCTCGACGATCGGATCAAGCGCCTCGTTCCGCGGGTCAACGAAGAGGTCAACGGCCACTGGATGTGCGACGCGGGCCGCCTGTCGTACCTGCGTCTGCAGGCCGGCGAGCGGCTGACCGCCGCCGAGGTTCCGGAAGGCACCGAGGTCGAGTGGGACGACGCGGTGAAGCAGGCGGCCGAGGCGTTGCACTCGTCGGCCGAGGCCGGCCGCGCGGCGGCGATCCTCTCGCCGCGCCTGACCAACGAGACGTACTATGCACTGAGTCAGCTGTTCGGCGCGCTCGGCGGAGTGCGCGTCGGTATCCGCAGCCTGATCGAGGGCGCGGACGACGAGCTGCTGGTGCTGGCCGACAAGGGCGCGAACTCGCAGGGCGCCCAGTGGATCCTGGGCAACGCCTGGGAACAAGGCGTTCGTGACGCCATCGCGGGCGGTGAGATCGACGTGCTGCTGGTCGTCGGTGACCCGCTCGACGCCGATGACACGCCCGGCGTCGACGAGTCGCTGACCTCGATGCTGAAGCAGGTGCTGTACATCGGCTCGTTCCGCGACGAAGCGGCGAAGGGCGCCTCGGTGGTGCTGCCGGCGTGCGCCTGGGCCGAAGAGAACGGCACGATCGTCAACTTCGAGGGTCGCGTGCAGCGTGTCCGCCGCGCGCATCGAAGTCGCGGCGAGGGCCGTCCGGCGTGGCGCGTCGTGGCCGAGATCATCGAGGCTGCCGGCTTCGAGTCCGAGGGCTGGTCGTCGGAGATCGACGTGCTGGCCGCGCTGGCCTCCGGAGTGCCGCACTTCGAGGGCATGACCGAGGAGAGCATCGGATTGCTGGGCGCGGCGAGCGGCGCAGCGGCGGGGACGGCGAAATGACGGAAAAACTGCTGGCCCTGCTCACCAAGCCGTTCGTCTTGCAGTTCCTCGAAGTCTTCATCGTGACGCAGGTGCTGATGGTCTCGGTGGCCGCGATGACCTGGGTCGAGCGCCGCGGGTCGGCGATCATCCAGTTCCGCGTGGGTCCCAACCGTGTGGGTCCGGCCGGGCTGCTGCAGCCGATCGCCGACGGCATCAAGTTCATCTTCAAGGAAGAGGTCATCCCGGCCGACGCCAACAAGCCGGTGTTCGTGCTGGCCCCGGCGATCGCGATGATCACCTCGATGTGCGCCTTCGCCGTGATCCCGTTCGGGCCCACGGTGCAGATCGGCGAGATCACGATCGACCTCGTGATTCTGGACCTCGACGGCGGCCTGCTGTACGCGCTGGCCGCGACGTCGCTGGGCGTCTACGGCATCGTCTGCGCCGGCTGGGCCTCGCGCAGCAAGTATGCGCTGATAGGCGGCCTGCGCTCGTCGGCGCAGATGATCTCCTACGAGCTGTCGCTGGGACTGTCGCTGATCGGCGTGCTGCTGGTCAGCGGGACGCTGCGGCCCACGCTGATCGTCGAGCAGCAGGCGGGCTGGTTCTGGAACTGGAACGCCCTCGGCGGAGGACAACTCCTCGGTTTCATCATCTTCATGATCGCCGGCTACGCCGAGACGAACCGACTGCCGTTCGACCTGCCCGAGGCCGAGAGCGAGTTGGTCGCCGGCTATCACACCGAGTACTCGTCGATGAAGTTCTCGATGTTCTTCATGGCCGAGTACATCGCGATGATCACCATGTCGGCGATGGCGGTGACGCTGTTCCTCGGCGGATATCACCTGGGTTTCCCGGTGGCGCTCGAGGGCTGGTCGCTGTGGACATTGCAGATCCTGGCCTTCGCGGCCAAGGTCGGCTTCTTCATGTTCCTGTTCGTCTGGGTCCGTTGGACCTTGCCGCGTTTTCGCTACGATCAGTTGATGACGCTGGGCTGGAAGCGGCTGTTCCCGCTGGCCTTGCTCAACATCTTCATCAGCGCGCTGCTCGTGGCGTACGACAAGATTCCGAGGTAGGCACGTGGAGTTCGCAGGCTTCCTCATTCTCGCCGTGCTCGCCGTGGCCTCCGCGGCCGTGGTCGTGTTCCACAAGAGTCCGGTGATCTGCGCCCTCGCGCTGGCATTCAACCTGGCCATCATTGCCGGGTTCTACATGCTGCTCAACGCGCAGTTCCTGGCGCTGCTGCAGATCATCGTCTACGCCGGCGCGATCATGGTGCTGGTGCTGTTCGTCATCATGCTGCTGAACCTACAGGACGAAGAACACTCGCATGGCGCGGGTTTCGTCCAGAAGTGGGGCGGCCTGTTGCTGGCGGCCGCGTTCGCCGGTCTCGCCGCCAAGGCGATCTACTCCAGCGTCGGCGGCGGCGAGTATCCCGCGACCTCCGAGGGCTTCGGCACGATCGCCGCCCTGGGCACCGATCTGTTCACGACGTTTTTCTACGCCTTCGAGGCGATCTCTTTGCTGCTCGTGGTGGCCATGATCGGCGCCGTGCTGCTGGCGAAGAAGAGGCTCTAGTTCGATGGCCCCTCATCACCTGTTGATTCTATCGGCCGTGCTGTTCGCCATGGGCGTCTTCGGCGTGCTGTGGAACCGCGGCGCGATCACGATCCTGATGTGCGTCGAGCTGATGCTGAACGCCGCCAACCTGGCGTTCATCTCGTTCGCCCGGCAGTTCGACCAGGCCGACGGACAGATCTACGCGTTCTTCATCATGACCCTGGCGGCCGCCGAGGCCGCCGTGGGCCTGGCCATCGTCATCGCCCTGTTCCGCTTGCGCGAGTCCACCGACGTGGACGAGCTGAACCTGATGAAGTGGTAGGCGAGCCATGCTGAAGCTGATCCCCCTCATCCCGCTGCTGCCGATCGTCGGCGTGACCATCAACGGTTTCTTCGGCCGGCGCCTGCCGCGCAAGGCCGTCGGCCTGATCGCGTGCGCGGTGATCGCCGTGGCCTTCGTCGTCGCCGCCGGCGCCGTGTGGGAGCTGGCGCAGCTGCCGCACGACGAACGCGTCTACGAGGTCGAGGTCGCCACCTGGATCCCGGCAGGGACGGTCGGCCCCGAATCGGCGATGAACATACCGTGGGGCTTCCGGCTGGACGCGCTGTCCGCCGTGATGCTGCTGGTCGTGACCGGCGTCGGTTTCCTGATCCACATCTACAGCACCGGCTACATGTCCCACGAGAAGGACGTGGCTCGCTTCTTCGTCTACATGAACCTGTTCATGGCGATGATGCTGACGCTGGTGCTGGCGGACAACTTATTGGTGTTGTTCGTCGGCTGGGAGGGCGTGGGCCTCTGTTCGTACCTGCTGATCGGCTTCTTCTACGATCAGCCGTTCGACAAGCGCACCGGTCTCTCCTGCGCGGATGCGGGGCGCAAGGCGTTCATCGTCAACCGCATCGGCGACTTCGCCTTCCTGATCGGCATCCTCTACCTGGCGCTGGAGTTCGGCACGCTGCGCTTCTCGGAGCTGAACGAGGCGCTGGCGCACCACGGCGCGGCACCCTGGCTGCTGTCGGGCATCGGACTGCTGCTGTTCTTCGGCGCGTGCGGCAAGTCGGCGCAGATCCCGCTGTACGTCTGGCTGCCCGACGCCATGGCCGGCCCCACCCCGGTCTCGGCCCTGATCCACGCCGCGACGATGGTGACGGCAGGCGTCTACATGGTGTGCCGCATGTCGGCGCTGTTCAGCTCGGCGCCCGAGGCGATGGCGATCGTCGCCACGGTCGGCGCGGCCACCGCGCTGTTCGCGGCGACGATGGGCATTACCGCGACCGACATCAAGAAGGTCCTGGCCTATTCCACCGTCAGCCAGCTCGGCTTCATGTTCGCCGCCGCGGGCGTGGGGGCGTACATCGCCGCCGTGTTCCACCTGATGACGCACGCGTTCTTCAAGGCGCTGTTGTTCCTCGGCGCCGGCAGCGTGATCCACGGCATGGGCGGCGAGCAGGACATCCGCAAGATGGGCGGCCTGAAGGCCAAGATGCCCGCGACGTACTGGACGTTCTTCCTCGCGTGGCTGGCCATCGCCGGCATCCCGCCGTTCGCCGGCTTCTTCTCCAAGGACGAGATCCTCGCCGGGGCCTGGGCCGGCAACCACAAGGTCGTCTGGGGCGTGCTGGTCGCCGGCGCTCTCTGCACCGCGTTCTACATGACGCGCCTCGTCTACCTGACCTTCTGGGGCAAGTTCCGCGGCGACGACGAGACGTGGGGCCACGTGCACGAGTCGCCGAAGTCGATGACCATCCCGCTGATGATCCTCGCGGCGCTCTCGGTCGTCGGCGGCTGGATCGGCATTCCGAAGGTGATGTCGTCGGACTGGTTCAAGATGGGGGACATCAACGTCTTCCACCACTGGCTCGAGCCGGCGATGACGCTGCCCGGCGGACACGGCGGTCACGGCGAGGCGGCGCACGGCGCCGCGCACGCCACCAGCGCCACGATGGAAAGCATGCTGATCCTGCTCGCCGTCGTCGTTGCGGCGCTCGGAATCGGCATGGCCTGGATGATCTACCGTCGCGGCGAGGGCACGGCGCAGCGCTTCGCGCGCACGGCGGGTCCGGTCTACAACCTGCTGCGCAACCTGTACTGGGTGGACGAGTTCTACGACGCGTTCGTCATCCGTCCGTTCTACCGGCTCAGCCGCGCCTCGGCCGCGTTCGACCGCTGGGTCGTCGACGGCCTGGTCAACGCGACCGGTGTGACCGCCGAGATCACCGGACACATCATCAAGCTGTTCCAGACCGGCCTCGTCCGAAACTACGCGCTGGTGATTCTGATCGGCGTCGTTTCGATTCTGGCCTACCTGATGATGGCCTGAGGAAGCGGACATGGGCGACTTCCAGATCCTGCACGTCTATCCCGTGATCAGCCTCACGGCCTTCGGGCTGTTGACGTTGCTGACCGTCCCGTTCTTCCGCGGCAACACCCGCATCCTGGGCGTGATGTCGCTGGTCGGCCTGGGCACGACGGGTGTGCTGCTGCGTACGTTGTGGATGCACAGCCGCTCGGACGCGCTCGAGTCCGCCTTCGGCATGGTGCGCATCGACAGCTTCGGCCTGTACCTGTCGTTCGTGCTGTTGATCGTCGGCTTCCTGACGGTGCTGGCTTCGATGACGTTCATCGAGCGCGAAGAGGCGGACCACGGCGAGTTCTATCCGCTCGTCCTGTTCTGCCTGGCCGGCATGTTCCTCATGCTGCACACCTCGCACCTGATGATGGTGTTGATCGGGCTCGAGGTCTTCTCGCTGTCGCTCTACGTATTGACCGGCCTCACCCGCAACCGCAAGAAGTCCATCGAGTCCGCGTTGAAGTACTTCCTGCTCGGCGCGTTCTCCTCCGGTTTCATCGTCTACGGCATGGCGCTGCTGTACGGCGCGGCCGGGTCGCTCGACATGCAGCGTATCGCCTCGGCCGCCGCGGCGGACGGCGGCAGCATGCTGTGGATCGGCATGGGCCTCGTGCTCGTCGGCCTGGCGTTCAAGATCGCGGTCGTCCCGTTCCACCAGTGGGTGCCCGACGTCTACGAGGGCGCGCCGACCAACGTCACCGGCTTCATGGCCGCGGCGACCAAGACCGCGGCATTCGCCGTGCTGCTGCGCTTCCTGCTCGGCGCCTTCGGCGACCACAGCGAGATCTGGGAGCCGCTGATCCAGTGGCTGGCCGTGCTGACGATGACGGTGGCCAACATCATCGCGCTGACGCAGACCAACCTGAAGCGCCTGCTGGCGTTCTCGTCGGTGGCGCACGCGGGATACCTGCTGATCGCGGTCGTCTGCCGCCCCGACGAGGGCGTGTCCGCCATCCTGTTCTACCTGACGGTCTACGCCTTCATGACCGTCGGAGCCTTCGCCGTGCTGGCCGCCGCAGGCCGCGGCGACACCGAGGGCGAGCGCGGCTACACGCTGCACGACTGGGCCGGCATGGGCTGGAAGCGTCCGATGCTGGGCCTGGCGCTGATGTTCTTCCTGCTGTCGCTGGCCGGTATCCCGCCGACGGGCGGCTTCATCGGCAAGTACGTCATCTTCCAGGCGGCGATCCACTCCAAGCAGTACCTGCTGGCCGTCATCGGCGTGCTCAACGCCGCCGTCTCGGTCTACTACTACCTGCGCGTGATCGTCGCGATGTACATGCGCGAGTCCGAGACCGACGAGCTGCCGCTGCCGGTCTCGCCGGCCACGGCGGTCGTGATGACCGTCGCCGCGGCCGGAGTGCTGGTGCTGGGGCTGGCGCCCGACCGCATCCTGGCCATCGTGCAGGACCTGGCCGGCGCCCTGATCTGACGGGCGATCCCGCCCCACCCAGAAATTTCGCAACCGTTTTCCGCCCCCGAGCGTTCTAAAGGGCAGGCGCCGTTGCGCCTGTCGAGGGGCCTGATGGGACGGAGGAGCGGAAGATGAATCGACGATGGATCCTGGTCTTGGTTCTGACGATTGCGGCCCTGCCGGCGTTGGCCGACGGGCCGTTCAACGAGTCCGTGCGAGTGCGCGACGGAGAGGTTGCGGACAGGGATCTGTCCTCGCTGAACGGCCGCATCTCGGTCGGGGACGGGGCGACGGTCAAGGGCGACTGCGACTCGGTCAACGGCAGCATCACGGTCGGCGCCGACGCCCGAGCCGAGGGGCTGAACTCCGTCAACGGCAGGATTCGCGTCGGCGAGCGTGCGGTGATCGCGGACGAGGTCGAGACGGTCAACGGCGACATCGAGCTGCAGTACGGCTCCGAGGCCGGCGAGGTCTCCTCGGTGAACGGTTCGATCCGGCTGGTCGGGGCGGCGGTGCGCAACGACGTGAGCGTGATCAACGGCGACGTGACGCTGGTCGACGGTGCGCGCGTCGGCGGCAGCATCGTCGTGGAAGAGGTCGACGGCAACTGGGGCAAGCGGCGCCGGCTGACGATCGAGCTGAACGACGGCTCGACGGTCGCCGGCGACATCATCGTCGAGGACCCGAAGAACATCGATGTCGAGGTGATCCTGTCGGGCGGTAGCCGGGTTCAGGGACGCATCGAGGGCGCGAAGGTCGTCGAGTAGCGTCTACTTCTTGTTCTTCTTCTTGTCTTTCTTGTCCAGCAGGTTGCGCAGCAGGCCCTTGACCGTGTCCTCGGGATCTTCGCCCAGCTGCATCTTGCCCAGCTCGCTCAGGTCGATGCCGATCTGCGGACCGACGAGCGGGCCGGCGACGCTGAGCGGCAGGGTCAACCGGTTGTCGCGCGCGACCAGCAGGCGAACCTCCGGGTAGCGCTCCATCAGCTCGGCCGTCTTCTCCACATTGAGCGTGGCGGAGAAGTCGGCGGCGACGTTGCCGGTGACGGGATCGAGCGTGCCGCGCCCGTTGGCGGAGACATCGCCCACGACCAGCCGAAAGCGCTCGAGCTTCCACGGTCGCTCGTCGAGGTCGACGACCAGGGCCAGGTCGTCGAACGCGCGCACCTCGTCCGGTCCGGAATCTTCACTGCTGTCCGAGTCCCGGTCCAGCAGGCTCGCCAGCGCGCCGGCGCGTTGACGGAGCTGGTTCTCGATCGCCCGCTCGAGGTCCCAGCCGGGAAGCGAGAGCTCGCGCGCGCCGAGCTCGAGTCGGCCGCGAATCGCGCTGGCGTCGATCACCTCGCGGTCGAGATCGAGCGCGACACGTCCGTTGAACTCCGCGTTGCCGACGATCGATTCGACGGCATCGCTGACGAACCCCGCGAGCAGCGGTCCCACCGACGCATCGGCCAGTCCTCCGTCGAACACGACCGGGGCGAGCGGTTCGATCGACGCCACGCCGACGCGGCCACTCAGCGCTCCGCCCGCGACCGAGCCGCCGCCGAGATCCAGCGTCAGCTCTCCCTCACGCGAGAGCTCGAACGTGGTCTCGATCGCCTCGACCGGCGGCAGCATCTCCGAGAGCGCGATCGACGCCGCCGAGATCGTGCCCGTCGCCTCGTACGTCGGCTCCTCGCCGGGCAGCGCGTCGACGATGGCGGTCGCCTGCACCGTGCCGGGAGGTTGGAGATCGAGCGGCACCGGCAGCACGGCGCGCGCCAGATGCATCGCGGGCTCGAGCGGCGCGCTGGGGATCTCGAGCTGAAGATGCAGCTCCGGCGTCAGCGATCCACGACCCTCGACCGCGGCGTCGCCTGCGCGCAGCTCGAACTCCGTCGAGATGCCGTCGGCGTTCTCGGCCGCGCGCAACTCGAGCTGCGCCTCGGAGAGCCTCCGCTCGCCGGCCAGCAGCTTCAAATCGCGCAGCGTGAGCCGGCCCTCGACCGCCAGCGGCATACGCAGCGTGAGCTCGCCGCCGACGGTGCCCCCGTCGTGGATCAGGTCGGGCCCGACCAGCGGAGCGAGCAGCTCGGTCGGGACGTCGTTCAGCTCGAGCAGCAGGCCGCGATCGAGGTTGCCGCTCCAGGCCAAGCGACCCGTCTTGCCTCCGCTCTCGAGTCGAGCGCTACCCTTCGCCTGCGCCTGCGTCGGCCGGATCGTCGCGGCGACGTCGTTCAACGTCACGTCGAGCGGCGGGTCGGTCGTCGCGTCGCGCAGCCGCAGCGTGCCGTCGCTGATCTCGATCAGATCCACCGAGACGCTGACCCCGGCCTCCGGTTCGACGCCGAGGTTCGGCTCGACTCCGTCGGCGACCGGGATCGGAAGCAACCAGCCGCTCTCGGCGTCCTCGCGCACCAGATCGATCGAAGGTCTCACGATCTCGACGCGACGCACGGCCAGCTCGCCGCGTAGCAGCGGAACGAGACCCGCTCGCACGGCCAGCGCGTCGATGTCGACGCGCGCGTCGCCGTCCGGCGCGATCAGCGAGGCGGGGGAGACCTTCAGCACCAGTCCGCCGAACACCGAGAACTGCATCGCGCCCAGCTCGGGCTCCCAGCCCGTCGCGTCGCGCAGCGCGTCCGCGATCCGCTCGCGGTGACGCTCGACGTCGAGCAACAGCGGCAATGCGACCGCGGCCACGACCGCGATCACCACGACCGCGCCGATGACGATCCAGGGCCAACGTCGTCTGGTGCGTGGAGCGTTCATTCGTCGACCCGGGCGCCCATCGATTTCAACAGTTCCCGGACCCGGGCCAGCATCTGCGGGTTCTCCACGGTTTGCTCCAGCTCGTTCAGTCGCGTGATCGCCTTCTTGACCTCGCCCGCGTTGGCCAGCTCGACCGCCCGATTGACCGAGTCGACGATGCGATTGTGCTCGGCGACCCGTGCCATCTCGTTGCGTTGCTTGACGGCCGTCTCGCACAGTTGCTTCGGCTCGCTGCAGATCGGAATCAACTCGTCCAGGAGCGACACGGCCTCGTCGAGGTTGCCTTGCTGCGCGGCGGTCGCGGCCCGGTTGAAGATCTCGATCGACTTCGCGCCGGCCGCCTCGGACTCCGGCGTCTCGGCGACGTACACCGAGCCGCCACTGGCGATCACCTCGCGGACCTCGGTCAGCTCCGGGCGCAGGCGCGCGTCGTCCACGGTGGCCAGCGCGCGGTCGATCAGCGCCAGCGCCGCGTCGCGGTCCCGCTCGACGCTTCGCATCGCCGTCATGAGGACGCCGTCGACGACGAACTGCGCCGCCACCTGCGCCAGGTCGGGGTCGCGCGGCGCCAGCTCGCGTGTGACCAGCGCCCACGCCGCCTCGATGTTGCCCGATCGCGCCAGCAGCGACGCCTGGATCTGCAGCAGGTCGAGGTCGAGCGGGCGCAGGCTGCGCGCGCGTCCCAGCGCGGCGGCGCCGGGGGCGGTGTCTCCGCCCTCGAACAGGTACGTCTGCGCGATCCCGACCAGCGACGAGTAGTCCTCGGAGTCCAGCTCCAGCGCGCGCCCGAACAGCGCTCGGGACTCGAGGATGGGGGCCGGGGTCTGTTCGTGGTATCGCATGGCGTCGGCCGACTCCACGAAGCGGGTCAGCAGCACCTCGCCCAGGATCGCGTACGGCTCGGGGCTGGCCGACTCGGCCTCGATCGCCGCGCGCAGCAGCGCTTCCGCGGCGTCGGGGTCCTCGGCATAGAACGCCGCCGCGGCGCGCGCCGTGTCCAGCGTCGGGCCGTTCCAGCCCGCTGCCTCCGCCGCGTCGAGGTGCCGCCTTGCCGCCGGGCGCTGGCCGCGCTGCGCCAGCAGCTCGCCCAGACGGTACAGCACCTCGCTCGGTTCCAGCTCGCGCACCTCGACGGCGGGGGAGGCAGCCTCCTCGCCCAGCTTCCACTCGATGAAGCGGCTGCCGGTCTCGAGGTACTTCTCCGCGTCCGCACCGAGCTTCGCGGGACTCTTGCCGAAAGCGGCCGCGAACGCCTCCGGCTCTTCGCTGCCGGAGCGCAGCTGGGTCAGGTAGCGGCCGAGGGCCTTCACACCCTCGTCGGTCGAGTGCAGGTAATGCACGATCAGCCACGACTGCGCGTAGAACGAGCCCTGCCGCGACCCTTCGTTGTAGGCCGGGGATCGCTTGTCGAGATTGAACACGTCGAACCACGGCATGCCGCCCTGCTCGCTGAGATGCGCGAGGTGCTGCGCGATCGGGTGGCCCGCCTCGACGGTCGTCGATCCCGGATAGCTCTTGAACGTGCTGAAGTACTCGGCCAGACCCTCGTTGAGCCACAGCGGCAGGTCGCCGATGCTGGCCTCGATCACCGCGTGGAAATACTCGTGATACACGACGTGCATCGGACGACCGGGGGTCGACGAGTCGATCGTGATGTAGTTGCGGTACGGGCGAGGCAGGAAGTAGCCGCTGACGTTCATCTCGCTGCCGTCGGCGTTCAGCCGGTACGGCCGATAGCTCGACGCGTTGCGGAAGACGAAGGTGTGGGTCGGAACGCGCGTGTCCAGCTCGAAGCCCTTCGTGATCTGCGCCAGGGCCGCGCGAAACTTCTCCAGCCGGGACGCGAGGCGCGTCGTGCTGGACCGGCTGACGCTGGAAACCAGCGTGAAGTGCGGGCTCTTGCACTCGATCCAGCCCTTGGTCTTTGGCAACCGTGGCGGCTTGTCGGCGGCCGCACCGGCGGGCAGGGCGGCGAGCAACAGGGCCAGCGCGATCGCGATTCGAGTTCGTCTCATGCAGTCTCCGTGGTCACGGAGATTCTACATGTGATCCCGCCGTCACGCGTCTTCCCCGGGGGGCGTGTTTGAGGGAGGTAAGCGGCCCGCATCCTTCAGCGCCCGGCGCAGCAGGAAATCGAGCTGCGCGTTGGCGCTGCGCAGCTCGTCGGCTGCCCAGCGCCTCAGCGCCTTCAGCACTTCCGGATCGGTCCGCAGCAGGAACGACTCTCTGGAAGCCAACGGAGACCTCGATTCCGGTTAGTGGTACAGCGTTCCGGTGTTGACGACCGGTTGCGTTTCGCGGTCGCTGCACAGCACGACCAGCAGGTTGCTGACCATCGCCGCCTTGCGCTCTTCGTCGAGGTCGACGATGCCGTCCGCCTTCAACTGATCCAGCGCCATGCGCACCATGCCGACGGCGCCCTCGACGATCTTGGTCCGCGCGGCGACGACCGCCTGGGCCTGCTGTCGTCGCAGCATCGCTGCGGCGATCTCGGCGGCGTACGCCAGGTGGCTGATCCGCGCCTCGATCACCTCGACTCCCGCCTTTTCCAGCCGCTCCTGGATGTCGTGCTGCAGCTGCGTGCAGACCTCGACCGTGTTGCCGCGCAGGGACATCTCGCCGTCGGCGCTGTCGTACGGGTGCCGCGTCGCGAGGTTGCGCAACGCCGCTTCACTCTGTACCGCGACGAAGTCCTCGTAGTCGTCGACCTCGAACAGCGCCTCGGCCGTCTCGACCACGCGCCACACGACGACCGACGAGATCTCGATCGGGTTGCCGTCGCGGTCGTTGACCTTGGACGGCTTGCCGGCGGTGCGCGACTTCTTCTCCAGCACCTTGCCGGTCGTCGCGTCCTTCTTCTCCGGGCGCGTTATCGAGCCCGTCTCGAAATTTCGGATGCGCAGCGAGATCTTCTTCTTCGAGTAGAACGGATTGACCCAGTAGAAGCCCGACTCGCAGATCGAGCCCTTGTAGTTGCCGAACAGCAGCAGCACGCGCGCCTGGTTCGGAGCCACGGCCTGGAAGCCGAACAGGCTGATGAACAGCGTCACGTAGCAGACCACCCAGACGGCGATCCGGCCCTCGACGTCGATGTCGATGGCGCCGGCGAATGCCGCGAACAGAGGGCCGCCGGCGAAGAGCCCCAGGCAGACGATCAGAGGCAGCCAGCCGGACATCGGATTGATTCTTTTTTCCTGGGTCATGGTCGGGACCCTCCATTTCTTCCTGTAACCCGTGATATGTAAATGATATCACTTTGAAATCATATGTCAAGCGATCGGGATAGGGGCGGCCGGGATTCCCCGGCCGATCCCCTCCCACACCACCGGACAAGCGGGTCCGCATCCGGCGGTTCGGAAGGTTGAGGTCACGCGGCAAGC
>JAAELQ010000029.1 GCA_024226515.1 bacterium | reverse complement strand
GGCAGGGTTCTCTCTGACCGGGGACGTCCCCTCGGCGCCGATCACGATCTCGACGGGAGGCAGCTCGGTTCCGATCATCGAGACCGGCGAAACGTTCCGAAGGTCATGGGTCGATTACGGGGTCATCTACCGGTCCAACCCGTGGCTGTGGGCTGTCGTCAACCTGATTGCCAGGTCGGCGGCCAGGATGCCATCGAAGGTGTATAGCGACCCCGAACCGGGTGGGGTGCGGGAGCGGGTCTACCCTGGGCGATCCGCTCAGGCGCCGCGGCTAGCGTTGTCTCTCCGCCGGCCTGGTGGTGGCGTGGCGTGGCAAGCACTGAAATATGCGACGACCGTCGACAGGCTCGTCAGAGGAAACGCTTTGTGGCGCATCCGCGACGACCGCACCGGGGTCGTCGGGTTCGACCGGTTCCCGTGGCGTGAGATCAGCGTGAAGCACGACTCCGGGGTCTACCAGTACACGCGACGGGTCGCCGGCGGAGACGATGTCGTGATGCTCGAGGACGAGGTGATCCATTTCGGGTTCTGGGCCGACGCAGAGCACGCGGTCAACCCGTCGACCATTTCGAGTCTTCACGCCACGCTGGCGATGTTCGACGCGGTCTACCGTCATCTGGTCGCCTATTTCGCCAACGGCGCCCACGTCGGAGGCCATTTCAAGCTCGACAAGGACGCTTCACCGGAAGTCATCGCCAAGGTGGGCGAGGTCATCAAGGAGTTTTTCGGTGGCCCTGAGAACGCCGGGAGGACGATGGTCACCTCCGCTTCGTGGGAGTCGATGTCAGACACCCCTGAGCATTCGCGGGTGATCGATCTCGCCAAGCAGTCCAGAGAAGAGATTTGTGGCGCGTACGGTGTCGCCCCACCGCTGGTCGGGATTCTCGATCGGGCGATCATGTCGAACGTTCGCGAGCTGCGGTCCCACACCACCCGCGACACCACGGGACCGCACATAGAACTGATGGACGGCGACCTCGTCGCACAGTTGGTTCACAAGCGGCCGGCGCTCGATGGCGTGTTCGTCGAGTCGGAGATGGCGGCGGCACTGAAACCTGATCCGGAAGCGTTCGCTCAGACGATCCCCAATCAGCTCAGGATTCGCACGCCGAACGAGCTGCGCCGCACCCAGAACCTGCCGCCACTCGATGTGGCTGGCGCCGACGAGCTGTGGTTGCCGAACGCAGGTGACGACACAGGAGAAGGCGGCGACCCTGACGACGAACCCGAACCTCCATCCCGGGAAGGGACCTGAACCATGAACGACATTTGCCGGGCGACGCTCACCGCGTCGACGCTCACCGCGGCCGATTCCGACGACGAGAAGACCGGGAAGGTGCGGGCCCTCGTGTCCGCGTACGGCACCCGCTATCAGATCGGCTTCGCCCGATATCACACCATCGAGGCGGATGCGTTCGCGGAGTCGATCAAGGCTCAGGCGTCGATACCGCTGTTCTGGCAACACGCCTGGGACTGGTCCGAACAGCCACCCATCGGCCACGCAGACGCGTCCGAAACCGCCGACGGGCTCGAGATCGACGGCGAAATGTACCTCGACCAGTCGGGTGTGCCCGCTATCCATCGTGCGCTGGTCGCCGGTGCTCTGCGCGAATGGTCGATCGGCTACCGGATTCTCGTCGAGCGGGCCGACCCTGACGACGACCTTCACCGGTTCATCGAAGAGGCCGAGCTGCTGGAGGCGTCGGTCGTTCTGCGTGGAGCGAACCCGCAAACCAAGACCTTGGAGGTCGCGTCGTCCCCCTGGTACCCGTCTCCCGACCCAGGGACGTTGTCCGCTGCGACGGGAGACGGGTGGTCGATGACCACGACATACACGAACACGAAACAGTCCGGTTTTCCGGGCACCCAATCTGAGGACTCGGACGACGACGATGGGGCCGGTATTGACCCGGCGCTGCTCGATCGCGGCTGGGTCCGAGATCTACGGCGCGAATCGCTCTCGTCGTAGCCAGACAGCAACACACCCAATTAGGGAAGGACAAGCCATCATGACTACAGAGGCTCTAGAGAGCGACGTCAAGGATCTGCGTTCGCGGATCGATGCCGCAGGAAAGGACGAGGCCGGCAAGCGGAAGGCCGCGGATGATCTCCGCGACAAGTACCGCGCCGACGGGTTCGACATGGTCGACAACTTCGATCAGGACTCGTTCGACCGGGTAGACGAGGCGTACAAGGCCGCCGATTCTCTGCGCGACGAGGTCGCCGAGCTGAAAGACCGTCTCAACTCGGTCCTGTCCCAGAGCGGACAGGAGATCCACTCCGCCGGTAACGACGGACCGGACCCGAAGACCGACCGCGAGTTCTGGTCGATCGCTAAGCGGTTCACCGCGTCCGACGAGTACCAGCAGCTCCGCAAGACTTCGGGGCTCAGTTCCGCCCTGACCCGTGTCGCCATGAATCCCGTCGAGGTGGCGTCGCGTGACGCCACCGTGGCGATGCTCGGCGGACGGGTGCACACCGCCGCGACGGTT
>JAAELQ010000028.1 GCA_024226515.1 bacterium | reverse complement strand
GATGCGATTGACTCGTGCATCGGTGCCGAAGAGGCCGCAATCCTCTCAAGTTCGGGTTGCGATAGACCGTGGTGACTGGCCCCCCCACGCTACTGCAGACTACGTGCACGGCTTGGCAGTGCGCTATGTCGATCCCGAGGAGTTTCGCTTGCTGAACCTCCTTGCGACCGATTACGTGTATCGTTGCGCCCCGGGCGTACACGGTCCTGCCATGGGCCACGACCATGTCGACGGTCTTGCGGTCGATCGCTCGACAAGCGGTGCGTTGCATTGCGTGGCGGCTCAGAAGAACGCGAGAAGCCCCACGGGCTGGTTGTTGTGTCGGAAGCGGCGACGGTCTCAATGGGCACCTCCTGGGTCCAAGCTACGTCGGCACTTGGCCTAGATCAACAGGATGATACTGCCTGTAGTATCACTATCTTCGAGCTAGTGGTCCGTGACGGGTCAATCACTCCGACACAGGCCGCTGAACTTGCTCGAATAGATAGAATCCGCATCCGTCCGTTGCTCGAAGCCAAACAGCGGTGTCTGGACGAGGCTCTGTACCACTTCTGCTACGTCGGGGTGGGAAGTGGAGTAGATAGTGGCCTGCATGGCGATCACCCCGTATGTGCCGTTTGTCTTGCTTCGTTGATAGTCGTCGGCGACGCGTTCTCCTGCGTTCGTCAACTCATGGCCTGCAGCAAGTAGGTTCGCTACATAGGTCCACCGGTTGATTCTGTAGAAGGCCTCGCACTCTGCATCGTTCGGTGGAGGCGTTGCCAACGCCCGCGTTGGCCCATTCGACTCGAGCGTTGGAAGGGGGCTCTGCCCTCGCGCTGTCCTCGTGACGCACGGCAAAACGTATCGCGGGGAGATCTCTCTGCGGTTCGAACCAAGAAACACAACCTCGATCCCCTCGCTGGCTCCATAGGTCATCTTGTAGTGGTGTTTTCCATCGTCTGAGTGCGACCATTCCAAGAAGAGTTCGTTGTAAAGGAGACGATCCCGAGTCTCTGGCGTGCGATATCGTGCCGCGATACGCCACGTCGAGCCATCATCAAGTGCCACCTGACGCCCACCGTGTGTGATGGTCATGACTGTTCGCCCGTAGGGTCGTGGGTGATAGGGCAGTACTGGGCCTTGGGGGTGAGGCGCACTGTCCGTCGCGTTTCGCCTCCGCGACATAGAGAGTGCGTCTCCGTTGGGACGACCTGATGTCGTACGTCTTGCGACACTCGCCACGCCTTCATGAATGAGCGCGATTGGCAGCGCCACGACGGTTGAAATCGCAATCATCACGAGTTGAACAACAACGAGCCAGGGCATGAACACCATCAATATTGTCCACGCGGCCCAGAAGACCACGAGCGCCGCGAGGCCCTTGAGGCCCTTTACCGCAGCAGCGGTACACGTCGTTACCAGAATCAAGAGTTGCCATCCGATGACCGCAAGGCTCACGAGGCACTGTCCGCAGAGTGGGCGACCCGGTTCTTCTCTGCGGCGGTCTCGAATCCGCGCAGCAGGGCAGTTACTCCACAGCCCCGATCGATCTTGACGGCGGCGGTCTCGGTCTGACGGCACAATTCGCAGAGGTCGTTGACGTTGTGACTGGAGAATCGAACGAGAAACAGTGCGAGAGCGTATCGACCGGATCGAAGTGCGGTCTCGGCTTCGCGATGCTGCGTGGTGCCGCGGTAGTGCTCGTACCAGCGTAGCTCCTTGAGCCCAAGCCCTTCTTCGATCTGGCGCCGCCGCTCCTCCAACGGCATCCCACCGATCACGACGACGTTCTTGCCCGAGTAGTGGGGTTTCAGGCGAGCGAACTCAGAGCGATACGGATCGCCGATTGGTGACTCATCCGCCCCTAGCTCATTCTCGGGTACACCCAGCCGTTTCAGCGAACGGCGCAGCCCTCGAAACTGGTTTCCGTAGGCCAGTCGCGGATATCGAGCGGCTAGCTTCAAGAAGTCATCGCTCTGGCAGCCTCCGCAGTCGACGCCGAGAGCAAGTAGGTCGCGAATCTCCGTGTCGTCCGTCGGCTCTCCGAGCTCCTCGATGACTTGCATTAGCTGCGCGGACTTCTCCCGCTCGGAGACTTCCGCGCGCTGAGCAAGCTCGGCCTGGCGCGCCGCTCTTTCGGTGCGTTCCTCCGCCGCCATCTTGTCTCTCAACCGCGCGTGATCCAGTTTCTGCTGCCACTGCTCAACGTAGGTGCTCCACTCCGTGCTGAATGTTCGCTTCAGCGCGTCGAAGTAGTGGCTCGGTTCGAGGCCCCTCTGGACGTGCCCGATGGCGCCGAATGTCATGTACAGACGGTTCTCGGACTCACGGTCGAGATCGAACTCGTCCTGAAAGCGCCGCATCTTCCCGAGCCAGATGTGCATTTGCACGATCCGCTCCTCATAACCGAGCCGAGCGATGTACTTGATCCCGTTGTGAATCTCCTCACAGAGCACCCGCACAGTGCGGTTGGCCTGAGTGGACTGTTCGCAGGAGTTGATCTCTTCGCGGAGCGCCCTTGCTTTCGCCGTCGCCTGATCCAGTACCGGTCCATTCGTGACTTGCTTGCGTAGCTGATTCCAGAATCGCTGCACTGGACCGAGTTTCGGCACCCCGAATGACGTGCGTATGGCCTGTTCGAGCGTTTCGGCAAACTCCATCGGGACGTGCCAATCGTCTTTGAATGAGAGACGCAGGAGATCCGAGGAGATTTCCTCCAGGTCGCGCTCGGATATCTCGCCTTGCAGCATCGCCCGCAATTCTTCCACCCGTTGCTGTTTCCAGCGCTCGCGCCGGTTGTTTGCCTCGTGAAAAGCCGGTTGGTCCAGATGCCGCTTCAATTGGTTCTCGTGTCGTTGCAACTCGTCGATGAGACCGCGCGCCGTGTTTGTCCCTTCCACTCCGTATGGTCCGAGACTCTCGAATTCCTCTTGCAGTTCGGTAAGCCGCCGGATCTGCCGCCCGACCGTGTCGATCTCGATCTCGAGTTGTTCGAGGTAGTCCGCGGCCTCCCTGACTAGGTCGGCGTCCTCTTTCTTTTTCTCTTCATGGGCGGTGATCGCGACTTGCGTCAGTTGCTCGAGTCGACTCTCGAGGTCGGCAACCGGATGCTCCGGAATCCCGGCGTCGAGCAACTTGCGAAGACTGGCTAGTGAGTCGTCCATTCCGAAACTCCTGCCATGGATACGTCCCTGTTTCGTACCATTCTAGTCATCCGTGCCGTCTCGGTTGGCCAGCACGCCTAGTTCCGAGACCACGGCCCACGGTCCGCCGCCGATATCGCTCAAAGCACGCAGCCGGACGAAACGGCCCGAAGCCGGCCCAAACAGGATCTGCCGTCTCGCGATGGGGTCGACTCCGTCGGACAACTCTCCGTTGGCGACGGTGGTCCAGTTGACTTCGTCTTCGCTGATCTCGAGCTCGTATGCTCGGATCGTCCCGTTCACGCCGCCGTCTTGCCGAGGCAGTACAGAGAACCCGCAGAGCAGCTCGGTCGACCCCAGATCGATGCGAATCTCGTGCGGCATCGGATCGTCGTACGGAGTCCACCGCGTCACCCACAGCGTGCTCGGATCGCCGTCGATCGCGTTGACCGCACGTCCGTCCTCCGCGATGGTTTCCTCGCTGTCGACGTAGACCACGCTCCAGCCGTCCTTCGGTAGCTCGGCACAGGGCGGCCCACTGACGGTCACGCCGCGTTCGACTTCTGTGCAGGCACCGGCCGCGTCGCAAACGGAGAGCTCCGCGAGGTAGTCGCCGGGAGGACAATCGAATACGACAGCGCCGGGGTCCTCGACCTCGGAGGTCGATGGGACGGCGCAGTCCGGGAAGCGCCACCAGAGACTCAGCGGCAGCTCGTCGTCGGGGGCGTTGGCCGTGGACGCGAACGACACGGAGCTCCCCGGGTCGACCAGCACATCGTCTGCCGGAAGATCGATGGCGACCGAGGGCGGGAGGGAGCTCGTCTGCGTCGGGCCGGAAAGGCCCAGTTCGGCTACGACGGCCCAGGGGCCGCCATACAGCGCGCTGAGGGACCGCAGCTGGACGTAGCGTCCCAGGACCGGCTGGAACTCCACGACCTGCGCGTTGGGAGGGGCCAACACATCGAAGAACGCACCGCCGGCGACTTGCGACCACTGCAATCCGTCGGGGCTTACCGCGAACTCGAACTGCTGGATGTTGCCGTTGACGCCGCCGTCCTGCCGCGGCAAGTAGGAGAAGCCGCACAGCGTTTGCACGTTGCCGGTGTCGATGCGGATCTCGTGTGGGTGTCCGGGACTGGCCGGGAGCCACTCGGTGACCCAGTTGGTCAACGGATCGCCGTCGATGGCGTTGCCGGCTGCGCCGTACTCGAATGCGATTTGCTCGCTGTCGACGTCGATCACGATCCAGTCGTCCGGGGAGAGCGGAGCGCAGCCGACGCCGAGCACACGAATGCTGCGTTGCGCGAGGCTGCACCCCCAGGGACTGCAGACCACGAAGCTGGCGAGGTAGTCACCCGGTGGACAGTCAAAGGCCACCCGGCCGGCGTCCTCTTCGAAGGCCAGTGCGGGAGCGGCGCAGTCCGGGAAGCTCCACCAGAACGTCAGTGGTTGCCCGTCTTCTTCGGCGATTCCCGTTCCCGCGAACTCGACCACGGCTCCCCGGTCGATCGCCAGGTCCTCGACCGGTGCGTCGATCGCCGCCTCCGGCGGTCCCAGGAGCTCGGGTGGGATGTACCTGGTGTTCAACTCCGCAACGACGGCCCACGGGCCCCCGTTGATCTCGCCCAGCGAGCGCAGGCGGAGGAAACGACCCGGGGCCGGCGGGAAGCCGATGTGCTGTTCGACCAGGGACATCCCCGGTTCGAGCAGGACGCCGCTCGAGACGGTGTTCCAGTTCTCGCCGTCGGGGCTCAGCGCGAACTCGTATCCGCGGATCGTCCCGTTGATCCCGCCGTCCTGGCGTGGGAGGTACGAGAACCCGCAGCGCATCCCGAGCCCTCCGGTGTCGATCACGATCTCGTGGGGGTGATCCGGGCTCGTCGGGGCCCATTGCGTGACCCAGCTGGTCTGCTGGTCGCCGTCGATCGCGTTCGTGGCGCGTCCGTCCTCCCCGACCAACTGCTGGCTGTCCACATACGAAACGGACCATCCGTATCGGCTCGAGGGGTAGCAATCCAATCCCCCGGAAGGCGGGATGGCCTCGCAGACGTTCCCCAGGCCATCGTTGTCCTCGTCCGCCTGGCCGGCGTTTGCCAGCGTCGGGCAGTTGTCGTCGAAGTCCTCGATTCCGTCGCCGTCGCTGTCGACGCGCGGCAGCGTCAGATTCACCTCGACGCGGTAAGTGCTACCGTCCACGAGCAGCCCGGTCCCCGGAGGAACCTCGAGCAGCGAGACCATGCGCAGGTTGCCGGCTGCATCCCTGGGCGACCCCTGACAGACGGACGGGTCGCCAGGCGCAGGTGGGGTATTGCAGATCAGGGTGCCGTTCTGGTTGGCATTCGTGGCGCCCGTGGTCAGCTCGAGCGTCGCCGGCCATTCGTCCCCGTCGCTGTCGTACATGTTGATCGGAAGCGACAGCGTCATCTCACCGGTGATCGGGTCGTGGTCGCCCGCCGCCTGGCCCACCTGCTCGACGTACAAGACGTCGAAGAGGTCGATCGGTACTTCGGGGAAGACGATCGGCCCACCGATACGCCAGTCGTCCGGCTGCGTTGCGGCGAGCGCCGGGACCGACTGAGCTTCCCAGGACCTCGCCACATTGAACATCTGCACCGTACTTCCCTGCGGGACCACCGAGAGGATGCTCGACGATGATCCGCCGACGAAGTCGCAGGCGTTCCCGAGGCCATCGTCGTCTTCGTCCGCCTGGTCCGGGTTGTAGTCCTCCGGGCAGTTGTCGTCGTCGCCGCAGACGCCGTCCTCGTCCGGGTCCTGCGCTTCGCCGGTGATGCACGGGTCGAAGCAGTCCGGGATGTCGTCCCCGTCGGCGTCCGTGTCGGGCTCGCCACAGCCACACGCGCCCGGTTCCGTCTTCGTGGGGTCGCTCGGGCAGCCGTCGACGCAATCCGGCGTAACGTCGCCGTCCGAATCGGTCTCCGGAGCACCGCAGCCGCAGAGGCCGGGCTCGACCTTCTGCGGGTCGTCGGGACAGCCGTCGTCGCAGTCGCTGGCGCCGTCGCCGTCCGAGTCGGGTGCGTCGCATCCGCACGAACCGGCGACGATGATCAGCGGATTGTCGGGACAATCGTCCACACAGTCAGGGGCGCCGTCGACGTCCGAGTCCGTCTCCGGGACACCGCAACCGCACTCTCCCGGCAGGAACTTGTCCGGATCGTGGGGGCAGCCGTCGTCGCAGTCGAGCGGGCCGTCGCCGTCGCTGTCGACGTCGGGTGCGACGCAGCCGCAGATGCCCGGTTCGGTCTTGTCCGGATCGTCCGGGCAGAGGTCCACGCAATCCGGTGTACCGTCTCCGTCGGTGTCCACGTCGGACACGCCGCAACCGCAAACGCCCGGCTCGACCCGGTCCGCGTCGTACGGACACTCGTCGTTACAGTTCGGCGTACCGTCGCTGTCGCTGTCGTGGTCCGGCTCGCCGCAGCCGCATATTCCCGGCTCGGTCTTGCTCGGATCCTCGGGGCACTGATCGATGCAGTCGGCGTACCCGTCATAGTCGGTGTCGGTCGGGTCGTCCGGTTCGTTGCAGCCGCACAGCCCCGGTTCGACCTTGTCCGGATCCTCGGGGCAGAGGTCCAGGCAGTCGAACACTCCGTCGCCGTCTCCGTCGGCGTCGGGGACGCCGCAGCCGCACTCGCCCGGCTCGACCTTCAGCGGATCGTCCGGACAGCCGTCCACGCAGTTCCACGTGCCGTCTCCGTCGGTGTCCCCGTCCTGCGAACCGTCAGCGCAACGCGTGACCCGGAACACGCGCGGGCCCACGTTGAGCACGCAATCGAGCCCCTCCGAGTTCGACACGACGACGTTGCGCGGCACGAGGGCGACCGGACCGGGAGGCGCGTCGCCGTCGACGGAGTACAGCAGCTCGGCGACCGGGGCGGGCCAGGGGTGCTCCGGAATCGTCTCCCCCGCGTTCGACGTCAGCGACAGGGAGATCCCGTTCGCGATCTGCCCCACCGCGCAGTCGAACCCCGATACGACGGAGGAGCATGAGGTCGCGTCGAGCATGTCGGGGATGTCGACGATATCCAGCGAGATCGCCGTCACCGGCAGGTCGCTGAACGTCAGATCCAGCGGTACGCTGCGGCCCTCCGACCCGGGCTCGCCGAACCCCGGACCGGCGCGCAGGGCAACCGTGCAGGGCGTGAAGCCGGCCGTTACGGGAGAGGTGCCTTCGAGGATGCGATCCGGATCGAATTCGACCGGCAGGGCATCGGCGAAGACGATTCCACTCGAGGCAAGTGCGATCGCGATCGTGACAAACGGTCGTGCTCGCTGCGGGCGGGGGGGCTTCATGGTTACGACCTCCGGCGCGCGCCGCGGTGGCGGCGCGGGCAGTCGTCGGGTTGGGGACTCAGACTCGGCGTCATCGCCCAACGACGCCTGTTGCATCTTTGACGCGTTTCGCCGGTCACAACAGGTCGATTCTCACTGATAGCGGGCGCTCGTCGGAAGATGTGCACGGCCGAGGGTGTGGGGCGCCCGAGACGAACCTACGAATCCCATCTTGATCCGACCAGTCGAGCGCGGGTTGTCTTGCCCGGCGAAAATAGACCGCCATTGTCCGCCACGCTGGCCACGCGACCGTTGTCGGTTGCGTTCGAATCTACACTTGATATTCTATAGCTACACTTGTAAATTAAGATCATGGCGATTCATGATGAGATCCTCCGCGCAGCTCTCAGGATCTGCCGCAAGCGCGGCGGCTGGAAGTTCAAGCCGAGCGAAATCGTCGTCGCCCTTCCGCACCTCAACTCGCGGACGGTCCTCACGCACGTCGTCAGCCGTTGCTGCGTCAACGCGCCGGCCCACCACGCGCATCGCCTGGACTACTTCCGGCGCGTCTCGCGCGGCGTGTATGAGATTCGCAGGCCCTATCGCCGAACGAAGCTCGAGCCGACGCAGCGCGTCGTCGCCGAGCCCAGGGCGAGCTACGCCTCCCGCGAGGACATGGCACCGCGCGAGACCGTCCACGCGGTCGTGCGACACAGCCGAGGCTGGTACGTCGGTGAGTGCCTCGAGGTCAGCGTCGTCAGCCAGGGACGAACGCTCGACGAGCTGGTTGACGGTCTGCGCGACGCGGTGTCGCTGCACATGGAGGACGAAGATCCTGCTGACCTCGGTCTGGTCCCTGCGCCCCGGCTCGCCGTGACCTACGAGCTTCCCGCCCGCCCTCGTCGATGACCCCCCGGCTTCGGCGGCTCACGGCGCGTGAGGTGCTGGCTGCGCTGAAGAAGTTCGACTTCGAGGTCGTTGCGACCCGCGGGAGTCACGCCAAGCTGTGCCGTGTGCTCGGCGACGGCACGCGGCAAGTGCTGACGGTTCCGCTCCATCGAGAGCTGGCGCCGGGCACGCTGCGCGCGATCTTCCGCCAGGCGGGTCGTTTTATCGCCACCGACGAATTGCGGCCCTACTTCTTCGGCTGATGCAACGCCTCAGACTCGTCCTCCGACGAAGCGTTGCAGCGTCTCGATCGAGGCAGCGCGGTACGACTCCACTCGGCAATCCGGATCATCCGCCGGCGCGAACACGACGAACAGCAGGCGCGCGGTCTCGAGCGTCACGCGCGTACGGAACGAGTCCGACGACGGGTTGCCGAACGGCCCGCAGTCGTCGACCAGCGTCGGCCGATCGTGGACGTGGATCGTTCCCTTCCCGATTCCGTCGTACTCCTCGCCCGCGCGCCCGAGGCGAAGATCGACTTCTCCGGTGGCGGACTCGATGGAGTCGGCGTCGTACAGGCCGACGGGCAACAGGTAGGACAGCGACGCGAGGTTCGCCGCGTCGACGGCGGTGTTGACGCGGTACAGGCCCTTGCCCTGCAGCACGCGACGCAGCAACGCCTCGGAGGACGGTCGGCGCCGGGACGGGTCGATGCCGAGGCTCTTGTAGACGCGGCGCGCGGGCGTCAGCACCTCCAGCGCCTGCTTCGGTGAGTCGAAGCGCGAGCGCAGCTCGCTCGATCGCTCGTCGATCGCGGCCTGCAGCGTTGCGGAGTCCTCGCGCACGACGATGCCGTCCAGCACGAACCAGGTCAGCCGCACACGGTCGGCGATCTCGTTGCGGATCTCGACGCTCATGAAGCGAGCATACCAGCCCGCTTCGGCCGTGGTTCATCTGTTAAGCTTCGACCCGACGAGGAGGACGCAGATGGCCGACGAGATCAAGCCGTACATTCCGGCAGAGAAGACGTTGCCGGAGTTCACCCTGCAGGCCGTCCTGCTGGGTTTGGTGCTGAGCCTGATCATGTGCTCGGCCAACATCTACGTCGGCCTGTTCGCCGGGATGACCGTCAGCGCGGCGATTCCCGCGTCGGTGATCTCGATGGGCGTGTTGCGTGGCCTCCTGCGCCGCGGGAACATCCTCGAGAACAACGTCGTGCACACGATCGCCAGCTCGGGCGAGAGTCTGGCCGCGGGCATCATCTTCACCGTGCCGGCGCTCGTGCTGCTCAACCTGTGGAGCGAGTTCAACTACATCGAGACGACGCTGATCGCGATGGCCGGCGGCGTGATGGGCGTCGTGATGATGATCCCGCTGCGCAAGCCGATGATCATCGAGCAGAAGGAGCTGCGCTTCCCGGAGGGAGTGGCCTGCGCCGAGGTGTTGAAGGCCGGCGACCGCGGCGGCGCGGAGATGATGGGCATCTTCGTCGCGCTCGGCCTCGGCGGCCTGTTCAAGGTGCTGATCGACGTCGTGGGGCTGTTCAAGGCCAACGTCGAGGCGGCGTTCCGCGCCGGGCCCACGGGGCTGTACTTCGGCACCAACGTCTCGCCGATGCTGATGGCGGTCGGTTTCATCGTCGGCTGGGAGGTGTCGCTGCTGGTGTTTCTCGGCGGCGCGCTGTCCTATCTCGGAGCGATCCCGGTGTTGGCCTGGGGCGGGGACTTCGCCGGGCAGTCGGCCGTGGCGGTGATCGACACGATCTGGGACGAACAGATCCGTTTCTTCGGCATCGGCGCGATGGTCGTCGCCGGTGTGTACTCGATCGTCAAGATCGCGGGCAGCATGGGTGCGGCGATCAAGACCGCAATCCACGGCATCCGTGGTCAGGAAGACACGGATTCGCTGCCCAGAACCGAGCAGGGCATCAACGGTCGCGCACTCGGCGCGTTGATGTTGATGAGTCTGATCCTGACGGCGGTCGTCTACTACATGATGACGGACAGCCTGGCGGTCACCGGTATCACGTCGATCGCGATGTTCGTCCTTGCGTTCTTCTTCGTCGCGGTGGCGGCCTACATCGTGGGACTCGTCGGCGCCTCGAACAGTCCCGTGTCGGGAATGACGATCTGCACGGTGATCGTCACCGCCGGCCTGTTGCTGATTCTCGGTTACTCCGGCCCTTCGGGGATGATCGCGACGCTGGGTGTCGCCGGCGTGGTCTGCTGTGCCGCCTGCACGTCCGGCGACATCTGCCAGGACCTGAAGATCGGTCAGATCGTCGGCGCCACGCCGAAGCGACTTCAAGCCGGTGAGGTCCTGGGTACGATGATCCCCGCGTTCATCATTGCGCCGGTGATGCAGCTGTTGCACAAGGCGTACGGCATCGGCGTGCCGGCGCGCGAGGGGGTCGACGCGTTGCCCGCGCCGCAGGGCGTGATGTTCCAGAAGCTGGTCGGCGGGATCTTCGGCGCGGAGGCCGACGTGCCGTGGCACCTGGTGGGCTACGGCGCCGCCGTCGGCGTGGTGGCGATTCTCGTCGATCGTATCTTCCTGCAGCCCAGGGGCACGACGTTCCGCTTGCACCCGATGCCGCTGGCGGTCGGCATGTACCTGCCGTGGACCGTGACGTTCCCGATCCTGTTCGGCGGGATCGTGTACCGCTACGTCGATCGCCGCGCAGCCGCGCGTGGGATCGAGGGCGAGGCCAAGCAGGCGGTGATCCACCGCGGGCTGCTGTTCTCCTCAGGTCTGGTCGCCGGCGAGGCGATCCTGGGCATCCTGATCGCGATCCTGGTCGTGGTCGGGGTCGACCAGCCGCTGCTCGGCGACTGGGCGCCCGACGGGGTGATCAGCGTGGTTTCGCTGCTGGGCTTCGTCGGCGTGATGTGGCTTCTGGTGCGCAAATGCTTCGCCCGCTCCGATGGCTGAGTCGAGGTTCCACCGGCCGACGTTGATCTCGATGATCGTGTCGGCGCTGCTGATCTTCATCGGCGCGGTGCGCGGCCTGTCGTACCTGCAGGATCCCGTCATCGGCGATCGCGTGCGCGACTCGATCTTCTGGTTTCTGGCCTATCAGCCGACGATCTACGTCAACGCGCAGTTCTTCAAGGTGCTGGCGACGCCCTCGATCGTCGGCATGATGTACTTCATTTTCTACTTCCTGAACCAGCGGCACGCGAAGGTGCCGTCCTACGAGGGTGCGCTGCCCAAGCCGCGGCTCGACTTCCGCTCGCCGTGGCTGCGCCTGATCCTGACCACGCTGGCCACCGCGCACTGGCTGTTGATCGAGGTCGCGAAGTTCTCGCAGCGCGAGGAGTTCTATCCTTATTCCGTGCTCGAGAACCGGACCGTCAACGCGCTGGCCCTGATCACCGGACAGGTGATCTCGTTCTTCGCCATGAAGTACCTGTGCTTCGAGCCGCTTCGCGAAGGCGATGAGTAGGCGGCTCACCGGCGCGGGTCTCACCGCGCTCATGCTGATTCCCCTGATGCTCGTCGCGGAGCCGATCCGCACCGATCTCGACGAGCGCGCGACCGCGCGGTTGCTGGTGTCGCGCATCCGCGTCCGGTCGACGAACCGCGCGCAGCCGTTCGAGTGCCGCGGCCTGGGGCTCGACGATCTGACGGTCACGATCAAGGGCAAGAAGGTCGTCGACCCGGGGAAGCTCGACCTGGACTGGAAGTGGCGACCCACGATTCATGCGCTGGTCATCGACACCAGCGCCAGCATGGTCGGCGACATCGCCTACGCGAGGCATGCGGCCAAGGAGTACGTCAAGCAGCTCGACCCACAGCTCGAGCGCGCGTTGGTCGCGACGTTCGACGAGAGCGTCGCCCTGCGCCAGGGAGTGACCGCGGACAAGGAACGGCTGCTGGGCGCGATCGACAGCGTCCAGCTCGGCGGTCGTACCAGCATGCACGACGCGATGTACTACGTGATGCGAGAGCTGGCCGCGCACCGCGACCGGCCGGTGATGGTGTTGCTGAGCGACGGGGCCGACACGGCCAGTTTCTTCGACATGGACGATGTCGTGCATCAGGCGCTGATGCGTGAGGACCTGACGATCTTCGCCATCGGCGTCGGACTGCAAGACCAGGGAGACAAGCCGACGCGCCAGCTACTGACACGGCTGGCCGAGGGCACGCACGGAGCCTTCTTCGACGTCGCGGCCGGGAGCAGCCTGCGCAAAGTGTTCAGCAGCGTCCGCGAACTGCTGGAGAACGAGGCGTTGCTGGCGGTCGAGGCGCCGAGCGCCGAGGCGCGCGAGGATCAGGTCTCGGTCGACTCGACGAAGAAGGCGTGCAAGGTCAAGGTGTTCAAACGCGCCGCGCGTGTCGTGGCGGCCGAGGCCGAGCACGCGCGCATCTCGCCGCCGTTCCCCGAGCCACCGCAGGCCTACTCCGCGCCCGTCTCGTTCGGCCACCGGAAGCTGTTTCGCCGGGCCAGCTCGCGTCAGATCGACGACGCGTGCAGCGCGGGCGGCTTCTTCCGCCAGGTGATCGGCGAGGCGGTCGATCCGAAGTGGTTGTTCCATGCCGGGCAGGGCGGGGTCACGGGCTGCGGCCTCGACGTCACGATGGAGCCGGGGTACCTGTACGACGAGGCTCGCGAGGGCTGGGTCGTAGACAACGACCGCATCCACATTCGCGCGCGCCCGTACGAGATCCCGCTGCCGCCGTTCGCCGAGCTGCCGATCTCGCCGGTCGGCGCGATGGACACGCTGGCCGACTTCGCCCTGACCGTCGCCGACGTTGAACCCGACTCGCTGCTCTGGCGCCAACCCGCCGCACAGCACTCGCGGCCCTACAACGACCATCCGTACCTGACGCACGGGATGACGTTTCTCGAGATGCGGCCGATGATCGCCCGCGCTGCGTTCCTGTACCCCGAGTACCGCGAGTGGGCGCTGGAGAAGCTGAGCCGCTCCACGCAGCGCGAGCTGGACTTGCTCGCCGACAGCTACCGACGACGCGCGCCGGGCAACTCCGACGAGGCGGTCCGCGTCGCCGCGCGCCAGTCCGAGGACGGGCGCCGGATCCTGACCCGCGTCGAGAGCCCGGCACCGATCGACCTGCAGCCGTATCTCGCCGCGTGGCTCGGCGACGTAACGGCGTACGATCTGTTTCGCAGCTGGGAGGCCCAGATGCTGAACCGGCACCTGGCCCGGCCGCAGTCCGTGGTCGATACGCAGCGCTTCTTCGACCGCTGGTGGGAGCTGCGCCGCGTGTTCTTCGTGCCGTCGTACGCACGCACGCTGGCCGTACTCATCCCGGTGAGAGACGCAGGGTGCGACTGCATCGGCTTCTACCGCGCAGTGCTTCCGCGGCCGAGCTGGCTCTGGCCGCGGGCTGTCGACACGAACGACGGGGACAGCCCCGAACGCGTCCCGCTGGACCTGATTCCCGACGTGCCGGCCGGTTTCTGGCTGCTCGAGCAGCTGTTCGAACGCGATGCGGAGCTGCTGGGCTATCTGAATCGACACGGCTTTCGTGTCACCGAGCTGACGTACGACCTGCTCGGCGACCGCACCGCACGGGGCACACGGGACGCCTTCCGCGAGGCGCGCGTCGTCCTGGCGCTCGAGACGGGAGGCAGCGGCAGCGAGGCCGCGAGTCGCCGCGCGGACCTGCGGGCCGGGTTCGTGCTCGACACGACCCTGCCGGGTCGCGCGGAGGGCGGCGTACCACGAAACCTGCCCCGGCCGCAGCTCGTATCTCTCGAAGTGGACGCTCCCGCGGACGCTTACCTGCGAGACCTCGCCCGGCGCGTGGGTGGCGACCCGAGTCTGAAACCCGACACCGGTTCCGAAGGCGGAAGTTAGCAATGTCGAAACGCAGAATCCTATGTGGCCCGCTCGCGATCCTGATCGCCGTGACCTCCATCGCAGCGGCCGAGCTGTCGGACGACGTCCGCAAACAGCTCGAGGCTGTCGTCGAGCAGCACGCCGCCGAGCTGCACAAACAGAAAAACGACGCGGGCGTGCGCGCGAAGCGCGGCAGTTACTCGAAGCACTTCCGCCCGCTGGAGGGCGACGCGTATCGAGTCGCGTTCACGGAACAGACGGCGGCACCCACGCGGATGACGACCGAGCGCTACCTGCTCACGCTGAGCCGCGGGGCGTCCGGCGAGTTCGAGATTGCCGAGCGCGAGCTGCAGGACACCTACGACGGCCTCGTCCGCTACTCGCCGTCTGACGTACGGTTCCACCGCTTCGACACGTTGCGGCTGGATCACGAGGGTCTGCGGCTCAGCGCGACCGACGGGACGCTGGTTGCCGACCGACTGCTGGGCAACGTGTTTCGCATGCGCATCTCGGCGGACACGCTGCGCTACGAGTACGCGCCTCCCGTGGATCTGCCGTTTTACGAGCACTCGCGCTGGCAGTACGTTCTGAGCGAGCACGACCAGGACCTGGTCTTCGAGCCGGACGTCGTCACGCTGACCTGCGATCCCGAGACCTGCGCGGAGATTCTGCAGTCCGGATTCGACGGCCTGCAGCCGGTCGAGCGCGACGCTCTGCTGCCGGTGCTGGAGAAGCACGACGACAAGCTGCGTGACGCTGTCCGGAAAGGGCGGCGCGAGAATGCGTTCTCCGGCTTTCATCTTCCACCTCGACCCGAGCGAAGAAACCTGACGGCGTCGCTCAAGAAACGCGGCAAGGACCACCGACTGATCGTCGACTACGACAGCACGCATCCCTCGGAGGTGCGGCTGCGCGTTTCGGGCTACGGCGTGTTGCTCGGCTATCCGTCGCGCGAGACGCGCGAGAGCGGCGTGGCGCCCTACGAGATCGAGTTGCGCGACGACGCCAATGGACTCGACTTCGAACTGCAGGGGCTCGAGGGCCGCGTGGAACTGGCCGTCGAGGACTCGGAGTCGTTGCGGGCCGAGCTGATGTTCTCACTGGTTACGAAGCGACCGCTGCGCGCGATCCCGTTCTCGTTCACCGATCTCAACGGTATTCTGGGCGGACGCCGCTCGAGCGATCGCAACCCGTCGATCGTCATCGACCTGCTCGAGACCGAAGACGAGCAGGATTTGACCTGGGTCCGTCGCGGCAGCTCCGGCGGGCTGGTGATCTTCCCCGAGCAACTGTCGGCGGGGACGCACGTCGGACTGAAGATGCGCTATCGCAACCGGGGCAGCATTCTCAAGCTGTCACCGTCGTACTCGTACCTGGACCGCGGCGGCTGGCTGCCGTTCGTACGCTACACGGACAAGATCGAACAGTTCAGCCTGGAGATCGTCACACCCGAGCGCTACAAGACGTTGGGCATCGGGACCAAGACGTCGGAGGAGACACGCGACGGCCTGACCACGACGCGCTGGGTGGCGTCGAGCCCGGTCCACTTCCCGACGATCATCTTCGGCGAGTACGTCGAGGACCGGCCGCGGATCAAAGCCGAGAAGTTCGACGGAACCGAGATCGAGGTCGGCGTGCACGTCGACCGGCACGGCATGAGCGACTGGGGTATCCGGCCGAGTCAGCTGCAGCCGATGGCCGACCAGGCGGTCAACGCGCTCAACGTGTATCGCGAGTTGTACGGCGTCGACTACCCGTACGGCAAGCTCGACCTGGTCAACCAGCCGTTCGGCTTCATCGGTGGGCAGGCGCCGGCGTCCATCGTCTACCTGAGCGGGTTCTCGTTCCGTGCAACGGGTAGCATCGCCGGATTCTTGCTCAATCCGCAGTACATTTCTCGCTTCAAGGAGTCGTTGATCCCGCACGAGGTCGCGCACCAGTGGTGGGGCTCGCTGGTCGGCACGCGCAACATGGGCAACTACTGGTTCGTCGAGAGCCTCGCCGAGTACTCGGCCGCGCTGTTCATCGAGGTGGCGCACAGCGACGGCTACAAGCGTCCGGCGAAGGGGCGCAAGGCATACCTGGATCATGTGGAGATGTGGCGCTCGGAGATTCTGGGCTCCGAGCTGACCGGCAGCGTACAGGATGCAAGAACGCAGTGGACCGGCGGCAGCTACCGGGCCGCGGTCTACGCCAAGGGGCCGTACGCGTTTCATATCTTGCGCTCTACGTTCGGCGACGAACGGTTCTTCGACTTTCTGCGTCAACTGGCGCGCGAGCTGGCCGGCCGCGAGATCGTCACGCGCGACATCCAGCGCGTGGCTGAAGTCGCGCTGGGCGGCGTCCAGCCCGATGGGACACCGTTCAAGGTCGATCTCGACTGGTTCTTCGACCAGTGGATCCGTGGGGTCGGCCTACCCGAGTACCGCTTCACCTACGACTGGTCGAAGACCGAGGACGGGAATTTCATGGTCGAGGGCAAGATCACGCAGCGCGTCGTGCTGGGGCGCAAGAAGCGCGAGCTGGACGGTGTGTTCTTCCAGGGCGTCGTGCCGATCACCGTCCTCGGCAAGGACAACAGAGAGTACCCGGCCAAGGTCTGGGTCGAGGGGGCGGAGACGCCGTTCCGCTTCAAGGTCCCGGTCAAGCCGCTCGAGGTCACGCTGAACAAGTACGGCGCGATCCTGGCCCACGAGGTTCTGGGACCAAGATGAGAGGGGTCAGACTGTGCATTGTGCATTCTCGCTTTCAAGGCGAGATTCGACCGAATGCACAATGCACAGTCTGACCCCTTACCTTATCTGGTTGCGATGTAGGGCAGGGTTCGGTCGCGGTCGGCGTAATCCAGGCCGTAGCCCACGACCCAGACATCGTCGATGTCGAAGCCCGCGTAGTCGGGTTCGATCGTCTCCTGCTCGGGCTTCCGCTTGCGAATCAGTACGCAAGTGCGCACCGACGCGGGACGGTGCGCCGACAGCAGATCCCTGAGAAAGGCCAGCGTCGTTCCGGTGTCCAGGATGTCGTCGACGATCAGCACGTGCTTGTCGCGGATCTGCGCACGCAGGTCCATGATCAGCCGCACGTCCCCGGTCGATACCGACCCGTCGTAACTGGCCAGCGCGACGAAGTCCACGCTGCGCGGGATCGTCAGCTTGCGCGTGAGGTCGGCTAGAAAAATGAACGCGCCCTTGAGGATGCCGACCAGCACGAGCTCGTCGGCGTCGCGGTAGTCGCGCGAGATCTGTCGCGCGAGCTCGTCGACGCGCTCGGCGATCTGCTGTTCGGAGTACAGGATTCGACGTTGCCCGGCCATCACGAACCCTCGACGAACAGGTCGACGAACTGCATCCGCTCGACGTCGACCAGCCCGCGGTCCGTCAGTTTCAGCACGGGAATGACCTCGAGTCCCAGAAAACTGAGCAACATGAACGGATCGTCGAGCGGCGAACCGAGCCCGCGCGCCGCATGGACAACTCGTTCGAGCCGGTTGCCGACTTCGGCGTACGGCAGGTCGGACATCAGGCCGGCGATCGGCAGCGGTAGGCTCTCGATCACGGTGTCGCCGTCCGCCACGACCAGTCCGCCGCGCATCTCGGCGACGGCGCGCGCCGCGCGCAGCATGGACGTATCGTCGGCCCCGGCGACGATCAGGTTGTGGTGATCGTGCGCCACCGTCCCCGCGATCGCACCGCTTTGCAGGCCCAGTCCATGCACGAAGCCGAGCCCCACGTTGCCCGATCCCGTGTGTCGTTCCAGCACCGCGAGCTTCAGCAGGTCGCGAGCGGGGTCGGCGACGACGAGGCCGTCCTCGATGGTGGCGGTCTCGGTTCGTGCCTCGGTGATCAGTTGCCCGGAGATCGCCCCGATGACACGCAGCTCGCGCCCGCGCGCCTCGAGCGCCAGGTCCGACGCATCCGGACTGATGCTCATGGGCGACCCCGCAGAGGCCTCGAGCGGCGGGGTTCGGTCGATCAGCCGTCCCGCGCGGGCCACGAGCCGGCCGTCGATGTAGACCAGGTCGGCGCGCGGCTCCCGTAGATCGTCGAAGACGAACAGGTCCGCGGCGCGACCGGGGGCCAGCGCCCCGCGGTTGAGCAGGCCGAAATGCTCGGCAGTGTTCAGCGTCGCCATGCGGATCGCCGTGACCGGTTCGATGCCGCGGGCGATGGCCGTGCGTACCATGTGATCGACCGACCCCTCTCCGGTGAGGTCCGGCACGTGCCGGTCGTCCGTGCAGAAACAGAACTGCCGCTCGTTCTCGGGCCGCACCAGCGGCAGCAGCGCGTCCAGGTCCTGTGCCACGCTGCTCTCGCGCACGAAGATGCGCATGCCGCGTCGCAGTTTGGCCAGCGCCTCGTCGGCGTCGGTGCACTCGTGGTCGGACCAGATCCCCGCAGCCACGTAGGCGTTCAGCAGTTTGCCGCGCAGCCCCGGGCAGTGGCCGTCGATCGGCCGCCCGCGGAAGGCGGCTAGCTTGTCCAGCACGTCGGGGTCGCCCTCGACCACGCCGGGGTAGTTCATCATCTCGGACAACCCGAGGATCTCGCCGCTCTCGATCAGCGGACTCAGGTCGTCGGCGGCCAGCGTCGCTCCCGCGGTGGCCAGCGAGGTGGCGGGCACGCACGACGGAACGCTGGTGTAGACGTTCAGCGGCGTGCGCTCCGCGTCCTCCAGCATGAAGCGGATGCCGTCCATCCCGTCCACGTTGGCGATCTCGTGCGGATCGGTGACGACCGAAGTCACGCCGCGCGGCACGACGACCCCGCCGAACTCGCCGGGCGGCACCATCGCGCTCTCGATGTGGACGTGCGCGTCGATCAGTCCCGGCGCGATGTAGCGCCCGCCGACGTCGACCGATTCGCGTGCCTCGTAGCCCGGGCCGAGGCCGACGACGACCGAGCCCGCGATGACGACGTCGGTGGGTAAGACCTCACCGCTGAACACGTTGATCAGCCGCCCGCCGCGCAGCACGCGGTCCGCGGGCTCATCCCCCCGCGCGATCGCCAGTCGACGTTTCAGGTCCATGCGTGCCGCCTCCATCGTCATCATCATTCCGCGGGCGCGCGAAGGCAAACGTCCCGCGCGAGCTCGTGCGCCAGCCGAGCGATGCGGGCCAGGTTGCCGGGGTCGAGATTGTCGGCCACGTCCCCGGCGGAGTGGATCGCCGCGATGACCGGGCCCGGAGAGCCGCTGGCGAACGTCAGGCAGGGCACGCCCCGGTGATCGAACGGGATCGCGTCGATGCCGACCCCCGGTGGCAGCCAGATTCCGCGCAGCGGCAACCCCAGCCGTCTTGCCGCGGCTCGAGCTCCGCGGCTCAGCTCCGGCGAGAACCGCTTGCCGAAGCCGTAGCGCTCGAGCATCACGAGCAGCCCCGGAGCCCCGGCGGCGTCGAAGTTGATCGCGTAGACCGGTCGATCGCGGAAGTTCGCGCGGTGCTCGTCGAGCCAGCGCATGGCCCCGACCATGTGATCCTCCTCGGCGCCCGGCGAGAGGAAGATCAGCTCGATGTCGTCGTCGATCGCCGGGGGCAGCGAGCGCGCCAGCTCGCAGACGATCGCGACCGACCCCGCGTTGTCCACCCCACCGGGGGACTCGTTGCCGCTGGTCATCGTCGACAGTGCGAGCATCGCGACCGCCGCCAGGCCGCCCACGACACCGGCCAGCACCGGTCCGCCCGGAAAGCGCCCCAGCGCGAGCCCGACCACAAGCAACAGCAGTAGCGCGAACGAGCTCAGCAGCGCGATCAGCGTGAACCCGATGCGAAACGGGTAGGTCAGGCTCTGCGACTTGCTGTCGTGATGCGCCAGGACGATCAACGTCAGCCGCGGCGTCCCGCGCGCGCGTCGCGTCCCGCTCACGTTGGCCGTCCTCGTCGGCCCCGGTCGAGCGTAGAGCTTCTCGGCGCCCGGCGCCCAGAGCACCAGTGTGCCGCCGAGCGCGATCCCGATCAGCAGCACACCGAACGCGCCCCACGGCGACCACGCGGACAGAACGCTCGCCGCGACAACGAGTGCCGCGCTCGCGGTCAGCGTCAGCCGGATCGCGCGAAACGCGTGGCGGATGTCGTAGGAGAAGAACTCCTCGCCGACCTCGAGGCCGGCGTCGTCGAATCGCCGGCGGAGGATCGCCCGGGCTCTCGGGTCCCCCGGCGTGCCGGGGTACCGTGGAAACGCGATCTCGGCCGCCTCGGCGCGCATCCGCTCGCCGTCCGGTTCGTAGGCGCTTCGCGAGTTCGGTTCAGTCATGCAGCTCGATCGTCTGCCCCACGGAGGGCACCAGCATCTCGCGGCCGTCGCCAGGGTCATGGTCGAGCCACCAGGCGTGGGCGCGCTCGGCGGGCTCGGCCAGCCGCTCGTCGGTCAGGCGGAAGGTGCCCCAATGCATCGCGATCATCCGCCGCGCCCCCGAATCGAGGAACGCCGCCCCCGCCTGCTCGGGGTTCATGTGCATGGCCTCCATGAACCACGGTGGGTCGTACGACCCGATGGGCAGCAGCGCCGCGTCCAGTCCGGGGAAGCGTCGCCCGATCTCGCGGAAGCCGTCGAACCAGGCGCTGTCCCCGGCGTGGTACACCGAGCGAGTCGCCGACTGGATCACGAATCCGCCCCACAGCGTGCGGTTCGTGTCGAACAGGAAGCGCCGCGACCAGTGCCTGGCCGGTACCAGCGTGATGCGCAGAGCGTCGGTCTCCGCCGTCTGCCACCAGCCGAGCTCGGTCACGTCCTCGAACCCCGTTCTACGGAACCACTCGCCGAGTCGCGATGGCACGAACACGGGAGTGCTGCGTGGCACGACGCGGATCGAGGGCAGGTCAAGGTGGTCGTAGTGACAGTGGCTGATCATCAGCGCGTGAATCGGCGGCACGTCCGCGAACCTCATCCCCGGTCGTCCGTAGCGCGGTACGACCGTGCCGATGCGATCCGAGAACACAGGATCGATCAGCACCGAGGCGCCGTCCAGCGTGATCAGGAACGATGCGTGACCGATCCACGTCGCTCGCGCAACGCCGTCGCCGGCGTGAATCCTGGTCAGGTCGGGATCGACGCGGGGCGCCGGAGGTCCGGCCGGACCGATCTTCCGGACTCCGCGAATCCGATCGAGAACGCCCCAGCGGAAGACCTCACGCGAGCCGTGGGGCCGGTGCGCCGGATCCGGGTTGTGAAAACGCTCGCGTCGCACGACCTTCGTTGTATCACGCTAGACTGACTTCATGCTGCTGACGATCGTGCCGCTGTGGTTGCCGAAGTTCGTCGCCGTCGGCGCCGGATGCGCGTTCGTGCTGTGGACCGACGCCCGGCGCTGGACCAAGGTCGCGGTTGCCGTCACGGTTCTGGGTTCGCTGGTCCTGGATCGTGTCTACCCGGGCCGCTGGACGTCCCTCGCCTCGCTGCTGCTGCAGGTCGTCGTGAGCGTCTATTGCCTGATCTACTTCAAGCTGGAGTCCTAGCGATGCGACCCGAGTCCATGATCGTCGCCGGCGGCGTGTTCGCCGTCGGGTTCTTCGCGTTCCACGTGATGTTCTGGAAGCTGTTCCGCTGGAAGACGGAACTGGCCAAGCTGACGTCGCTGAATCGCGCCGTCGTGCAGGTGCTGAATCTCGCGTTGATGTTCTGCTTCGTGATCTTCGCCTACCTGTCGCTGGTGTATCCCGCGGAGCTGCTCTCGACGTCCATGGGGCGATCGCTGGTGTTGCTGATCGCGGCCCTGTGGTTCCTGCGCGCCGTCGAGCAGATCGTGTTCTTCAGCATGAAGAGCACGCTCTCCGTCCTGTTCTTTCTCGTGTTTCTGCTGGGCGGAACGCTGTACGCCGCGCCGCTGGCCCTGACCTCGCCGTCCGCGGAGATCGACGCGGCTACGTTGCTCGAGCGCAGCGCCGAGGCGATGGGCGGTTCAGAGACGCTGGACCGCGTGCGGACGATCCGTTCCGTGGCGGACTGTGTGTCGCCGCGCGGTCCGTACACGACCGAGCTGCGCTCGACGCGCCCCGACCGGTTGGAGTTCATCCAGGAGATGGACGGCGGCGGCCGGTTCCACTCGATCGTCGACGGAGACCGGGCGTGGAGCGTGGGCGAGGACGGTACCGAGTCGGACCTCGCCCCCGCCGCGCGGTCGATGGTGCAGGGCCACGACTTCCAGCTGATGCCGATCGTGTTCGCCGAGCGCTACGCGGTCGGTGAGGTCACGGGTATCGAGGAGTTTGCGGGCAGTGCGTGCCGGCGGTTGACGTACACCGACGATCTCGGCGAGCCCGCCGAGGCGTTCTTCCACGCCGACACGCATCTGCTGGCCGGCTGGCGCATCGCCAACCCCATGCGACCGGGAGAGCAGGTCACGATGCGGGCGCTCGAATGGCGCGACGTGGGCGGCGTCCGCCTACCGTCGAAGATCATGGCCACGGACGGTAGTGGAGACTTCGTCCTGTCGTTCGACGAGATCGAGGTCAACACTCCGGTCGTCGACGAGAGATAGCCGAGTCGAGCGCGTGGCACCGGGTATATAATCCGCATATCGGAGGTGCGCGATGTTCTGCCCCAATCCAGAGTGTCCCGACTTCAAGGCCACCGGTGCAGCGCCCGAGTTCCGGCCGGATGTCATCGTCTGTCCCAAGTGCGGGACGGGCCTGATCGCCGAACGCCCCGACATGCCGGACTACGAAGAGTTCGTGCCGGTGATGACGATCGAGGAGGGCACGCTGGTGCCGATCGTGCAGGGACTGCTCGAGGGCGCCGGGATCCACTTCTTCATCAAGAACGAACGGGCGCAGGAACTGGTCGGCTGGGGCCGCATCGGCTCGGGCTACAACGTCGCGACGGCGCCGCCGGTCGTGATCGTCGAGCCGTCGCGCGCCGACGAGGCGCGGGCGCTGCTGCAGGAGATCGAGCCCGACAAGGAAGGGGCGGATCCGTCCGCCACCGACTAGCCGGCAGCCGCCGGCTTGCACGAACCGGCTTCGAGGACAATCCTGTAATCTGTACGGTACGAATCGTCAGCCGAGAGCGGCTGCCTCAACCGTGGACTGTGTACTCCGGCGGGTACGAAGTTCGCAAGACACGATTGCGAGAATGACGGACGAAACAGTCTGCGGCGCGCCGGGCGTCGGTATGACGACTCAGAGCGAATCCCGCCGTAGGCTCCTGCCGGGGCCGATCGTCCTCGGCTGTCTGCTGCTCCTGTCCCTCGCCGGGGCGCGCTACTACGCCGAGCCGATCGCCGAGCGCGTGCGCGATCCGCTGCACGCCTGGCTCAAGCCTTCGGGCTACGTCGGCCAGAGCGCCGGCATCCTGACCCTGCTGCTGTTCCTCTTCATGTGGCTCTACCCGTTGCGCAAGCGCGTGCGCGTTCTGGCGTCCGCAGGTCGTCTCAGTCGCTGGCTCGACGTGCACATCGCGGTGGGCCTGATCCTCCCCGTACTGGGCGCCGTGCATGCGGCGTGGCGTTTCAACGGCCTGATCGGAGTCGGCTACGCCGCGATGCTGCTGGTCAGCCTCAGCGGCATCGTCGGGCGTTATCTCTACACGCACATCCCGCGCGGGCGATCGGGGATCGAGCTGAGCCTGAACGAGGTCGAGACGCAGCGCCGACGGCTCGCGCAGGACGTCGCTGCACTCTCCGGTCTCGAGGCCTCGGTCGTCGATGCCGAGCTGTCCGACGCAGTCTCGGTTCGTGGCTCGAAGAGCCTGGCCGGCATCCTCGTGTCCCTCCTGTCGCAGGACGTGGCGCGCTGGCGCGCCGCAAGGCGACTGCGCCTGCGGCTCGCGCGACGATCGTCGACCCGTCCGCTCGATCGACGAACTCTGAAGCGCGTCGCGCGCCTGGCCCGAAAGCAGATCGCGTTGACCCAGCAGATGACGATGCTCGACGCCACGCACCGGATCTTCCGCTTCTGGCACGTGGCTCATCTGCCCTTCGCCGTCACGGCCTTCCTGGCCGTGACGATCCACGTCGGCGTCGCGATCGGCGTCGGGATGACCTGGTTTTGGTAGGAGCGCGATATGCGAGCGTCTATCTGGTGTTCGTCATGATCGTGTCCGGCACGACGCGGCTGTCGGCACAGGTCTCTCCGGGGCCGCTGTCGCGGCCGCACACGTCGCTCGAGGGGAACTCCAACTGTCTCGAGTGCCACGGCCGCGGAGACGACTCGATCGAGGAGCGCTGCGCCGCCTGTCACACGGAGATCGCCTTTCAGCAGAGGCACCGACTCGGCCTTCACGGAACGGAGACCGGCGGCGATTGCGCGAGCTGTCATCCCGAGCACGCCGGTCTCGATTTCGAGCTGATCGACTGGGGCAAACCGGGACTGCAGGGCTTCGACCACATCCGGACGGGGTGGCGGCTCGCAGGCAAGCACGCGAACGTCACGTGCCGCGACTGCCACCGCGCGGAGCACCAGACCGCTCGTGTCGCGGGGCTCGTCAAGCGCGAGGACCGGAGCTGGCTCGGACTCGAGCGTGACTGCGTCGCGTGTCACGAGGATTACCACCGCGACGAGCTCGAAGACGACTGCTCGGCCTGTCACGACCCGAACGGATGGCGGCCGGCCTCGCGCTTCGACCACGAGCGGTCGCGTTACCCGCTGACCGGCGCGCATGCGGAGGTCGAGTGCGCGGCCTGTCACCCGCAGCCGGCCCCCGCTGGCCGCGCCCGCTTCGCGCCGCTGGCCCACGCCGAGTGCTCGGACTGCCACGCGGACCCTCACGAGAACCGGCTGGGCGCAGGCTGCACCGGTTGCCACGTCACCGCCGGCTTCCGGCAGATTCGGCAGGAGCGCTTCGACCACGCCCGCACGCGCTATCCGCTCGTGGGCCGGCACACATCCGTCTCGTGCGAGTCGTGCCACGATTCCGTTCGTGCCTGGGGCAAGCGGCCGCGGTTCGACTCCTGCGATGCGTGTCACTCCGACGCGCACGCCGGCACGGCGACGATCGCGGCGCGTCCCGCCGATTGCGGGGCGTGTCACGACGAGACCGGCTTCGAGAAGTCGACCTACACGCCCGAGCGGCATCGCGCATCGTCGTTCCCGCTCGATGGGAAACACGCCACGGTCGCCTGCCGCTCGTGCCATACCCGACACGATCTATCGTCGCTCGGTGACGCGCGCGTGCAGCTGCGCCCCGCGCACGCGGCGTGTACGGACTGTCACGAGAACGTCCACGCCGCACAGGTGGCCGAGGAGAGCTGCGAGTCGTGCCATTCGGCCGCCGGCTGGAGTCCGAGCACGTACGACGCGGCGCGGCATGCCGAGCTCGACTTCGCATTGCACGGCGCGCATTCGCGCGTCGAGTGCCTGAACTGTCACGGCACGAATCGCCCCGGCTTGCCCGAGCACGCGGACGTCGACCGGTTAGGATCGGCGCGGATCGCGCTGTCGCTCGCGAGCGAGTGCCGGTCCTGCCACTTCGATCCGCACGATGCTCGTCTCGACACGGGCTGCGTGTCGTGCCATGTCGTGGATTCGTTCCGCCCGTCTCTGGTCGATAGTTCGACCCACGAGACCTTCGACTACGAGCTTGCGGGCGCCCACCGGGCCACGCCCTGCAGCGACTGTCACGACGAGCTGTCGCATCCCCCCGCGGCCTCGACGCTGTTGCTCGCGCAGGACACGAGGCCGATGACGTTCGAGGCGGAACACGAGGGCTGCCTGGACTGTCACGCGTCGCCGCACGGAGATCAGTTCTCCGGCGACTCCGGGGCGGCGGCGTGCGTGCGATGCCACGATCTCGAGGCGTTCCGGCCCGCGTCGCGTTTCGACCACGACCGCGACGCGAGCTTTGCCCTCACCGGTGGTCACGAGGCCGTTCCGTGCGCCAGTTGCCATCGGCCGCGGGACGGCTCCTCCGTCGGCGCGGTCGTCTACCGGCCGCTGCCGCAGGACTGTCGCGACTGCCACACGGGACCGGTCGATCGAGGTGCTGGATGAAGCGCACGATCGTACTAACTCTGCTGGCCGTGGGGCTGTGCAGTGGGCTGGTTCTGTCCCTGGCGACCGATTCGCAGGACAACGCGCCCGAGCGCGACGCCGACTATCCGCACGGCGATTTCTCCGGAGACTGCAGCCGGTGCCACAGCCCGCAGGGTTGGTCGCCGGCAGAGATCGCTCCCGACTTCGATCACGCGCAACACGGCTTCGCGCTGACCGGCCGGCACGCCCAGACACCGTGTCGCTGGTGCCACGAGAGCCTGGACTTCGGAGCCGTGGATACGTCGTGCGTCTCGTGCCACCTCGACGTGCACCAGTCCGAGCTGGGACGGGATTGCTCCGCGTGCCACACGTCGCGCAGCTTCATCGATCGCAGCGGGATGATCCGGCAGCACCTGGCGACGCGGTTCCCGCTGCGTGGCTCGCACGCCGCGACCGATTGCGAGGATTGCCACACTCCCGCCGGATCGTACGGTCTGCAATTCGTCAACACGCCGCTCGATTGCCAGGCGTGTCACCTCGCGGAGTACGTCGCGACGACGGATCCCGATCACCAGGCCGACGGCTTCTCGCTGGAGTGCGAGTCGTGCCACTCGGTCCAAGCCTGGAACCCCGCAGGATTCGATCACGCGCAGATCCCTCCCGGAGCGATGTGTGCCGACTGCCACCTCGACGATTACGACGCGACGGACGAACCCGATCATCGGCAGCTCGGCATCGCGCAGGATTGCGAGTCGTGTCACTCGACAAACGCATGGCGGCCGGCGGCCTTCGACCACGACCTGCTCGGCCCGGGGGCCGAGTGCGCCGTCTGTCACCTCGACGACTTCACTTCCGCGGTGGACCCGGATCACGTCGCGGCGGCGATCCCGCAGGATTGCGAGTCGTGCCACGCGACGAATGCCTGGGTGCCGGCCACGTTCGATCACGATCTGCTCGGCCCCGGTGCGCAGTGCAGCACGTGTCACATCGACGACTTCACGATGACGCTGGATCCGGATCACATCGCGGCGGCGATTCCGCAGGACTGCGAGGCGTGTCACACGACCGTTGCCTGGATT
>JAAELQ010000027.1 GCA_024226515.1 bacterium | reverse complement strand
CGTGATCACGTTGTCCCGGATCTCCAGAGACGAGTTGAGGACATGGATGCCTCCGCCGTGGGTCGACGTCAGCCCGCCGGTGATCGTGAAGCCCTCGAGCCGGGTGCCGGCCCCGACACCCTCGACGCGGAACACGCCGGCTGTCTGCTCCGCATCGACCGCGGTCACCGCCGTGCCGCCGGTAGAAAGGACCGACACGCCGTCCTCGAGATGGATCGGGAACACCTCGGAGAAACCGTCCCCGTCGACCGTGGTGTCGTAGATGCCCGGTCGGACCCAGATCGTTTCCGGAGCGCTGACCTGGGTCAGGGCGTAGGTGATATGCCGCCACGGGTTGGCGAAGCTGCCGTCGCCTGTGACGTCGGAGCCGAACGTGACGTCGACGAACACGCCGGTCAGCGCATTGACCTGTGGTGTCGCCGAAAGTTCGACCAGGTTGCCGTCGCGCTGGCCCAGCGCGTCCCGCGCCTTGACCACGAAGAAGTAGGTCTCGCCGTTGGTCAGGCCGTCGACCCGGAAGAACATGTCGGACGTGGTGAAGTCGGGAAGGTTGAAGTCGTGCGACTCCACCGTGGTGCGAACGTAGACGTCATAGACCACGGGCTGTGAGGAATCGAGCGCCGTCGACCACAAGAGGTCTACGAAGGTGTCGCCGGGGCGAGCCTCCTCCAGGCCGGCGAACAGCGGG